>JACDZG010000073.1 GCA_013426805.1 Chromatiaceae bacterium | reverse complement strand
GGTTGCCGCCGACGGCGGCGTTGCCGGTGGTGGCGAAGTTTCCGGTATTGGTGATCCCGTTGGCGGCCATCTGGCCGGCGACGCTGAGGTTTCCGGTACTGGTGCCGTTGCCGGTGACGGCGAGGCCGTCCTGGGTGATCAGCAATGACGTGGTGCCGCTGTCATCGCCGCCGGAAAGTGTGGTGTCGGCGGCGTTGACTACGATCCCGTTGGCACCGCCGACCAGGTTCTGGACGGTGAGGCCGGCAGTGCTGTCGGCGAGGCTCAGGTTGGCCGCGCCGTCGCTGCTGGTGAGGCTGGAGTCGCCGGTATTGACAAGGCTGCCGGTATTGGCAAGGTTGCCGGTGTTGGTGATTCCGTTAGCTGTTACCTCGCCCGCGACGCTGAGGTTACCCAGGCTGCCGCCTTCACCGGTGATCCGGACGGCATCCTGATCGACGATCATCAGGGTATTGCCGTTGTCGTCGCCCCCGGACAAGGTGCTGTCCGTCGCGGTGACAACCAGCCCGTTCTCACCGCCGCCGCGATTGTTCACCGTGCCCTCCACCAGTGCGTCGCTGACGGTGACGGCCGCGCTGCCGTCGGTGCTGGTCATCCGCGTATTTCCGGTCAGATCGGCGTCACCGTCGACCGTCAGGCCGGTGACGTCCGCTGTCCCTCCGACCAGATCGCCCTGGATCGTGACATCATCGCCGTACTGGACCCCGCCGACACCGCCGCTAATGGGTCCGCTGATGTCGGCGGAGGCATCGGCCGCCAGAACGGTAAGGATGGCGCAGCACAGCACGCTCCGACGCAGGCCTGTCCTCGGATGGTCGCTCATAGGGAAACTCCGGCGGTTGGATATTCAGAAGAGAATCAAAGCGGTGGCCGATCCCAGGGGGCGCTCCGCCGCGACGGCGGCGACGGCCAAAGGAGGGGTGCGATACAGGGGCGCCGCCGGGTAAGCCAATGCCCGACGTTGTAACATGCGACGATTACGGGAAAGCGACACTGCGGCGACGGTCTTGCGACAAGCCTTAATGCTTGGGCCGGCGGGGTCACGCACCCTCGGATAAGGGTACGAAACGCATTGATGCGTAATACTATTTTTTGGTTTCCGGTTTTTTTGCAGGTGGGGTTGGGGTCTCGACCGGAGCCTTCTCACGTTCGAAGAAGTAAAGGGGGGAAGCCGCCTGAGCGCCGGATGCGAGGCCGCGCTCGGCACCGGGCACCTGGACCACCTCAATCAGTCGCCAGCCTTGCTGGTAGAGTTGTGCGATAGTGGGGTAATAGTCCTTGTTGCCGAATTCACACTTGAGTTGAGTGATGGTGGTGGAGGTGCCGTAGTAGGCCGGGTTGTTTGGAATGGGTGCGACGACACAGGCCACGATCTCCGCTGCCGCCGCGGGGCACGCGGCGAGCGTCAGGGTGGCGGCGTAGAGCGGGAGGCGGCGGAACAGCATGGCGGGATTCCTCAATCTGATCAAAGGCCCAGTTCGGAAAGCGGGCGGGGAGCGCGCGGTTGCCGCGACGCGACTATGATAATTGAGGCGCGGTCAATTGAAGATGACGGGCGTATGACGTCAATGTGACGCGATGATGCGATTGAGCGTTGCGGTGCTGGTGACAGTGGCCGGAATCGGCTGCGTGGCGTTTCTGTGGGCCGCGGAACCCGCACTCGATGCGCGGGCCGCTGCGGCCGGGTGCCAACAGGCGGCGGGAGGCTGGTTACAGCTCGAACAGGATCAGCGGGCAGTGCGCCGTCAGGTCGAACCCATCTCACCACCGCAGGCGCAGCAACTCGAGACCCGGGCGCAGCAGGAGCGGCTGGAGCTGCGGGCCACACTTCAGGATCAGCAGCGTGAGCGCGACCAGGCCAAGCGCGCTCGACGGCGTGCCGCCGATGCCGAGGCAGTGCCGCCGGGGCAGGGCGCGCGTGCGCTGGGGCTGCGGCTACGGCAGGCGAGGGAACTGGACGCGCTGCGTTTGCGCCGCGAACTGGACCGCGGGTTTCGGGTGCCGCCTGGCCGGTAGTGTCGGGGGGCTTGATCGGAGTCTTGGTTAGTTCAACTGAATCCGCTGTCCCCAGGGCACCTTTGATTGACCCTTGACCAGCCAGATGACCGGGTAGGATGGTTCCTGCCTGGGGAATTCGCCCTCGGCGTCGGTGAAGTAGATCAGCAAATCCGGTTGGATACCGGCCTTCGCGACCCACTGGAAGACCGGGACGAAGCTGGTCCCGCCGCCGCCCGGGAGCGCGGTCGGGCGAATGACCGGCTCCCAGGGTTCGTAGCGGAAGGGCGCGCCCGCGCACAAGACGGCGTCGCAGGGCAGCAGGGTCACGCGGGCGCGCACTTGGCCTTTCAGGGCGTCGATCTCATTGATGAACTCTTCCAGTTCCTGGTCTTTGATGGAGCCGGAGGTGTCGATGGCGATGATCAGGTCCAACTGCTGGCTGCGCAGGCTGGGAAGGATGAAGTCGCCCTCCCGGCGCGACGGACGGGCATAGCTGAAATCGTCCCGGGCGGTGGCGCTCAGGTAGCGCGCGAGCAGCATCCGCCAGGGCAATTGCGGCTGGAGCAAGTGGTCGATCATTCGCGCGAGTTCGCCGCCGAGTTTGCCGGCCTGCATGGCCTGCTGCGCGGCGCCGGCCAGGCGCTGCTGCCACTGCACCGCGAGGGTGTCCTGTTCGTCGGGAGTCAGGGGCTGGGGGGTGCCGACGCCGCCGCCTGGTTCGGGCTGGGCGTTGCGTGCGCCGCCCTGATCCGGTTCGCCCGCGGCGGGCTGCTGTTGCGGTGGCCGCTGGTCCAGGTCTTGCTCAGTCAAACCGCTCTGCCGGCCGCGGCCTTGCTGGTGTTGATCGTCCTGATCGTAGGCGTGGGTGTCCAGCGTCGCGGACTGATCCTGTTCGGCGATCAGCGGATAGATTTCCTCCGCCGTCATTCCCTTGTACATCGGCATGACCAAGGCCCCCGGCGGCGGTGTGAGTCCGTCGGCGATCAGCAGCGGGTTCACGGCGTAGTCGCAGGCCAAATCCCAGCGGTGACGCACGCGATGCCGACGGCGGGCGAAGTGGGAGAGGGCACAATGCAGCGCCTCGTGGGCGAGAATGAACTGGGTCTGATCCAGGGTCAGTGCCGCGATGTACTCGGGGTTGTAGTAGAAGGCGCGCGCATCGGTCGCGGTGGTCTTGCACCAGTCCGTGGCGGCGGCGTGCATCGGCAGGCGCAGCACCAGCGCTCCCAGGAACGGCTTGTCCAGGATCAGCCGCGTGCGCGCCGCGGCCAGTTTGGTTTCGATGGGGGTTGGATGCATCATTCAAACAGCATGACATCCGCCACCGCCTGCGCCCAGTCGGCGAAGGCCGGCACCTCGAACACCCGGTTGCCGATCGCCCGGTGCAGGTCGGACACCAGCATCACGCCCAGTTCGCGGGCCGGGAATCGATTGGCATAGTGCAGAATGTGGCCGATGGTTTGATCGCGGCGGTCGCTGTCCTGGGCGCGGATGGCGCGGCCGACCAGGGCGGCGGCCACCGCATACTGGAGGTCGATCTCGCGCGGCACCGGCACCGGGTCGCCGTTGACGATGGCGTCGAGGTCCGGCATCTGGTCCAGGCTGTTGATGAAGGCCGTGAGTTCGATGCCGGCGGCGGGTCCGACACAGGCCTGCAAGGTCCCTTGCAGCAGTTCCGGGTGGTCCTCGAACTTCTTCAGACCGCGATGGGCGAATTCCCAGGAGCGGGGCGAGGGGAAGGCCACCGGGTTATGGGCCGGATCGAAGTCGAACAATAACTCCGGGCGAAAGCGCAGGAAGGCGATCACCCGTTCGTCGATCCCGCTGCGATAGGCCCAGGCCACCCAGTCGTCCAAGTGGGTCTCGACCTCGAAGTGCGAGAAGCGGTTGGCCAGCGGCGCCAGCATGCTGTAGGTGACGCCGCGGTCACCCTGGCGATTGCCGGCCGCGAAGATCGCCCAATGCGCCGGCACCTGGTACTCGCCCAGACGGCGGTCGAGGATCAGCTGGTAGGCGGCGGCCGACACCGCCGGCGGGGCCGAGGTGATCTCATCGAGGAACAGGATGCCGGTCGGACCGTGGCGCGCGGCATCGGGCAGCAGCGCCGGGATCGCCCACTCCACCCGGTCCTCCACCCGGAAAGGGATGCCGCGCAGATCGCTCGGCTCCATCTGCGACAGGCGGATGTCGATCAGCGGCACCTGATGGCGCCCGGCGATCTGGGCCACCATCTGGGATTTGCCGACGCCCGGCGGACCCCACAGCATGACGGGTGTGTGGTGACCCTCGGGGGTGCTCGCAAACTCGCGCTCCAGGACGCGAAGCAACAGGGCTGGACGCATGGCGGGTCTGGTTCCTCGTGGGTACGGGGGTCGGACAGGTTGTTCACCGCGTCGCGCTGACGCGGGGGCGGGCAGTCGCCGCGCCTGGAGAAACATGGGTTTGGTGCTCGGACTTCACAAGCGGACACGACACCAACCGCCGCGGGCGGCGGTCCGTGTCTTGTCATCCATAAGAAAACCGCTGTATTCTAATCACCCTTCTCGTCCCCGCGCCCGCTCGGAGGACTGGCGGCGATCACAGGGGATTCCAAAACAATATGCCCGGAGACCGGAAATGAACCAGTTCTACTACGATGCCGTCACCAAGATGGAAGAGATGGGCGTCGATGACGAATACATCCAGGGTTGGCAGTGTGGTTTTCTCCAGAACCCCAAGCGCGAAGAGCAGCGCCTGACCGAGGCCTACGAGGCCGGTTACACCGACGGGGAAGAAAAGTCCACCGACAACTTCGGCGAGTGGGTCGCGGACTGAGCCGGAAAAGGCGGGAGTACCCGCCTTTTCTGCTGTTTAAGGACACCGATGCGGTCGTTGACTCCCAATCCGCCGTCCTCAGCCAGTCCGCCCGCGCGTCTGCGCGCCTTGCTCGCGGACGACGCTTTCCTGACCATGCCCTGCTGCTTCGACGCGCTCTCGGCGCGCCTGATTGAGCAGGCGGGCTTTCCACTGACGTTCATGAGCGGTTTTGCCGTCTCGGCGGCGCGGCTGGGTCTGCCGGACACCGGCCTCATCACCGTCACCGAAATGTTGGATCAGGGCCGTGCCATCTGCCAGGCGGTGGCGCTTTCGGTCATCGGTGACGGCGACACCGGCCACGGCAACCCGGCGAACGTGCGGCGGACCGTGGAGCAGTTCGGTCTGGCCGGATTCGCCGGGGTCATGATCGAGGATCAACTCGCCCCCAAGCGTTGCGGCCATACCGGCGTCAAAGAGGTCGTCGGGCGGCCTGCTGCATTGGCCCGCATCCGCGCCGCGGTGGATGCCCGGGACGCCAGGGCCGGCTGCCCGATCCTGGCCCGCACCGATGCACGCAGCGCGCTGGGACTGGACGAGGCCAACTGCTCGCCGCTGTCGTCGCGGCCATGCGCGACGCCTTGGGCGACCTGGCTGCCGGGCGCACCCCGCCGCGCCTCACCGATTTCGCAACCTTACGTGCTATGCTCGGGTTCGATGACTACGACCGGCTGCTCGCCGCCTATGCGGACCCCGACGGCGCGGTTTGACCCGCCACCCGGAGCGGCCTGCCATGGCTGATAAGAGCTATCTCAAAGACCTGATCCTGCTGCGAAATGATCCATCCAAGGTGCCGCTGATCCGGGCGCGGGCGCGGGCCGGGGAGATGGACGCCCAGTACGCCATGGGGCTCATCTACGCGGAGGGCCGCGGCGTGGAGATCGACCTGGCGCAGTCGCATTATTGGTTGTCGCTGGCCGTGGCCCAAGGTGATCGCGACGCCGAACAGTTGCGCAACATCGTCGGCAGCCAAATGACCGATGAAGAGTACGCGATCTCCAAACGGCTGCGCGCCGGACCACTGCTGGGTGCGGTGAGGGCCGACTAGGCGATTGCCGACGGGGGTGGGCGACGGTGACTTGGAGCCACGCGCGCAACCCGCCCGGGCCGCGTCCGCTCCTGTACCATAGAACGCAACCCTTGGCGGGCATCGCTTCGGTCGCAGCCCGCCGCCCACACGCTTCCAGGACCACACCATGACGATCGACCCCGCGCAATGGCGGCGCTTCCAGCGCCTGCGGTGGAGTACCTATGCCATCCTGATCCTGGCCTATATGCTGGTGTACTTCCACCGCATGGCCCCCGGGGTCGTGACGAGCGAACTGATGGCCACCTTCCAGACCAGCGGGGCGGCTCTGGGTTCGCTGGCGGCCATGTACTACTACATCTATACCGCCATGCAGATTCCCGCCGGGGTGCTGGCGGACACCCTGGGGGCACGCATCAGCGTCACCCTGGGGTGCCTGATCGCCGGGGTCGGCTCGATCCTGTTCGGGTTGGCCGAGATCTTCGCGGTTGCGTCCAGCGGCCGGTTCCTGGTGGGGCTCGGGGTCTCGGTGGTCTTCGTCGGCCTGATGCGCTCCAACACTCAATGGTTCTCTGAGCGCAATTTCGGGTTTCTCAGCGGCATCACCCTGCTGCTTGGAAATCTGGGGTCCATCCTGGCCGCCGGGCCGCTGGCGCTGCTGCTGGATGTCACTTCCTGGCGCGGGGTCTTCGTCGGCATCGGCGTGCTGTCACTCTTGAATGCGCTGCTCACCTGGCTCTTCGTGCGCAGCCGGCCGGAAGACGCGGGTTTGCCCTCGGTGCGCGAACTGGAGGGTCTGGTCTCGCACCCGGAGCGTCACCGTCATTGGGTGATCGATCTGCATGGGGTCTTCGTCACCCGTGCGGTCTGGCCCAGCTTCTTCCTCATGTTCGGCATCACCGGCAGTTTCTTCGCCTTCGCCGGGCTCTGGGGCGTGCCGCTGATGCGCGACACCTTCGGGCTGGATCGCACCGCCGCCTCGCTCTATACCACCGCGGCTTTGGCGGGATTCGCCCTGGGGTGTCTGGCGATGGGGTCGCTGTCGGACTGGTTGGGGCGCCGCAAGCCGGTGCTGATCGGCACCACCACGCTCTCGGTGCTGGCCTGGCTGGCGCTGATCCTCCTGCCTTGGGGTCCGGGCTGGAGCGGTTTCCTGCTCTATGCCGTACTCGGGTTCTCCGGCGGGGGCTTCGTGGTGGGTTATGCCGCGGCCAAGGAGGTGGTTGCGCCCGGCGTCGCCGGCATGGCCATCGCACTTGTCAACACCGGGCTCTTCCTGGGCGCGGCCATTATGCAGCCGGCCTTCGGCTGGGCCATGGACCTGACCTGGGACGGCACCCTGGTCGACGGCGTGCGCCGTTATGCCCTCGGCGACTACCACAACGGGCTCTGGCTCTCCGCCGGCTTCGCCCTGCTGGGTCTGATCGCGGCGCTCTTTGTGCGGGAGACGCGGTGTCGTAATTTGACGGTGGCGGGCTGAATCACAGGTCTTCACTCATAACTGCCGCCGCCGGTATAGTGGACCCAAGAATCCATCCACACGAAGATACGGCGGGGTCCGGCACAGGTGCTGACAGGTGAAGTTGTTTTTATCCCTCCAGCACCGCGCTTTCCGTGGCGAACTATAGGACCGAGCCTATGGTCGGGTTAGACGCGAGTGGCACTAAGTCTGCTCTGGCTCCCACGCTCCAGCGTCGCGTCATGAAGGACGAGACGCGATGCTTACGGGCCGCTGGAGCGGCCGGACTGCATTCCCACGCTGGAGCGTGGGAACGAGAAGCCCCTTTACCGACTTAGACGATCAGGGGGTGGCCGGCGTCTTTTCGATGGAGGACGCACGGGTGCTGATCGATGTCTTGAGTGAGGTCGGGAGCCGGGCGGCGGCTTGACGGCCGTACTGGTAGCGCCAGATCTATCCGCTTCGGCGAAGACTTCAGTGCGCGGCGTTCGGGCACCGGCAGGAACGTTGGTCAAGACACCCCTTAACTTTATGTAATCGGAAAAATGGCAAACCACAACACTGACTATTCAAAAATCGAACCCTCGCATTTCTTCGGGAGTCCCGAAGAGAAGACGAAGTTCAACTGGTTCGCTTTCGAGCTGGCGTCCGAGATCGAGCGCGCGGTTCCGGACCAGTTGAAGCGCTATCTGTCAACCAGGGGTTATACCAAGAAGATGCTCAATAAGTCCTGTATAACACTTGCAGTGTTACTGCAGGAAGTCGTTCTGAAAAAACTGAGAAACGAGATTCCGGACATGGAGATCAGCTATACCGCAGTGGAACGCGCATTCCCGAGACTCAATGACGCGACCATCAATAAGCTATTGGACTGCACCGGTAAGGCGTGGGATAGTTTGTTGAGCTGCTGTGTCTCATGCCCCTCAGCCTGTGTGACGAATAAGGACGCCTATTGTGCGATGTTTGATGACGAAACTCACGACTGAACATGACCCGAAATCTGATTCATTAAGGCCGTCGAGCCGGTCCGCCGCTCATTGTCTGTCCGTATCGCTATGGTACCGACAGTAGAGTTTTTTGGCTGGCCACAACGAACCTGCCTCGCGGCTTGCCGGGGCATCCGCCAGGCAGACACCGAGTCCGGCGCCGTCGCCGATCGGGTCCGGCACCCAATGGGCACAGGTGCCGCAGGTGACGGGTGTAGCGGGCCTGAGCGTCGCATCCGGCAGCAGGTCCGGATCTGCGAACGGCTCTGCCGTCTGCTCGGGTTCGATGCTCTGGGCGTCGGGGTACCAGGTGCGAACCTCATCGAAGGTTGCCGGCGGGGTGAATGAATGCGCTGCAACGGAACCATCCAGGTGACGCAGCAGCCAGCATTGGCGGGCCGGCTCGGGTGCTGGTTCCGCCGGGCTCGGTAAGCGGTGCTTGGCGAGCTTTCCCATCAGGCAATGGGGCTCAGGCAAAAGCGGTGGTCGGGGTCCGGTGTCATATCAACGGTTTCCGCGCGCAATCTGTATACAGGGGCGTATAGCAGAGAAACCGATGAATGTCGAGTGTCTTTTTCGCTGCCGACGCACGGCGTCGCGCACTGGAGGTCGAGGCTTCAGCCGGACGAGGGCAGCCCAGGCGCGAAGTCGACCGGCTAAAGCCTCGGCCTCCAGTTTTCTTGAGGTCGGAAGGACGATCAAGAACCGCGCTGGGATGTCGTCAACGCCTGATTGCCGATGCGCTATCAGCCCGGCGGTGGACGCCCCTATCAGTCGCGGTCGCGACGCTCTACGGTCTCGGGGTCGGCGATGATGGGGCGGTAGATTTCGACCCGGTTACCGTCGGCCAGCTTGGCGTCCAGGCGGGTGATTTTGCCGAAGATGCCGACTTGATTGCGGTCGAGATCGATCTCCGGGAATTGATTGAGCAGGCCGGAACGCAGGATGGCGTCGCGCACCGTGCTGCCGTCCGGCATGTCCAGCTTGAGCCAGGTCTGTTTGAATTTGTCCGCGTACGCGATGCCGACGTGCATTGAATAAACTCCACTCCAGTGTGTTGCGGGATCAGCTCAGGACCGGCTCCGCGCTTGCTTGCCGCCGGCGATTCGCGGCGGCCCGTGCGTCGATCAGGCGCTTGCCGGCGAGCAGGAAACCCAAGGCGAGGAAGCCGCCGGGCGGCAGGATGGCAAGCAAGAAACCCCGATAGTTCGGAATCAGGTGCAGTTCCAGGAAGCCGAATGAGGACCCAAGCAATTGCGCGGCTCCGGCGAACAGGGTACCGCTGCCGATCACCTCGCGCACGCCGCCCAGGACCACCAGGACCAGGGTGAACCCAAGCCCGATGGCGAGCCCGTCCAAGGCGGAGGCGGCGGCTGGATTCTTCGAGGCGAAAGACTCGGCGCGCCCCAGGATGGCGCAGTTGACCACGATCAGGGCAATGAAGAGCCCTAGAACCTTGTGCAGTTCATGCGCATAGGCATTGAGACCCAGGTCGACCAGGGTGACCAGGGTGGCGATCAGCACGATATAGATGGGGATGCGAACCTCGGGCGTGATGACCCCGCGCAGCAGGGACACCAGCAGGTTGGACAGCACCAGCACGGCGGTGGTAGCAAGCCCCATGCCCAGTCCATTGGTGGCGGTGCTGGTCACCGCCAGGGTCGGGCACAGGGCCAACGCCTGGGCCAGGATGACGTTGTTGCCCCACAGGCCGTCACGGGTGATCCGGCCCCAGTCGGTGGCGGGTTGCGGTTTGGCGGCATCGGTCATGGGAGACTCCTGGTATCGATCAGATTCGGTCTGCAACTGAATGGGGCAAAGAACGCATATCGCCTTCGGACGTGATAACCGGACCTAGGGGCGGGTTTCAAACCCGCCCCTCACGAAGGTCTGTCTGGATATCAGGTGCTAACGCTATATAACCTTTACCGGGGCGGCGCCAACAACTCCGTTTGATTGGCGGCAAAGAATTCGAGTCCGCCCTTGATGGCGCGCACCACCGCCCGCGGGGTGATGGTGGCCCCGCTGAACTGATCGAAAGTGCCGCCGTCCTTCTTCACACCCCAGCGTTCAGCCGGCGGGTCGCCCAGAGAGCGGCCTTTGAAGGCCAGAATCCAGTCGTTCTTGGCGGCCTCGATCTTGTCGCCCAGTCCTGGCGTCTCCTTGTGGGCGAGCACTCGGGTGCCGAGCACGTGGCCCTCGGCATCCAGGGCCAGGATCAGGGTGATCTCGCCCGCGTAGCCATTGCCGATCACCTGGTAGGCCACCCCAGTGACCTGACCCTCGCGCAGCGCGCGGTAGACGAGGACAGGCGCGCCGGCAGCGTCGGTCAGGGTGAGCGGGTCGGCCGCCAGGTCGTTGTCGTGGATGTCGCTCGGCATGACCTGACTGAGCGAGGCGTTGAGGTCCTCGGCGTGACGCAGGGCAATGGGCTCACGGGTCACCCGGTCGGCCACCGCGAGCAGGGCGGCGGCCAGCAGGGTGAAACCGCCCAGTAACAGGGCCTGATAAAGAATGCCGCGCGGCAGGCTGGTCTGAACTGCGGTGCTCATCGGGTCACCTCGGCGTCGGCATCGTCGGCATATTCGATCGGGGCGCCCTTGCGGTCGCGTCCGTAGATGCGCGGACGAACGTAGTGATCGATCAGGGGGGTACAGGTGTTCATCAGAACGATCGCGAAAGCCACCCCCTCCGGATATCCGGCCCAGGTGCGGATGCTGTAGATCAGCACGCCCAGCCCCGCTCCGAAGATCAATTGCCCGCGCGGCGAGATCGGCGAGGTCACCGGATCGGTGGCGATGAAGAAAGCCGCGAGCAGCGTAGCCCCGCCGACCAGATGATAGAGGGCGTCCGGGTAGTGGGCCGGGTCATACAGGTTCATCAGGGTCGCGGCCAGGGCCAGCGTGGCGATGGTGGCGACGGGGATGTGCCAGGTGATGACCCGCTGCGAGAGCAGGAAGAGCCCGCCGAGCAGGAGCAGTAGGGCGGAGGTTTCGCCCATACTGCCGGCCAGGGTGCCGACCGCGTCGGACCACGGCTGATAAATGCCCGGCAGGATGTCGGGGAGGGGATGGCCCTGGCCGAGTTCAGTGCGGACCTGGCCGAGCAGCGTCGCCCCGGTCACCATGTCTGACCCGTCCAGGCCGAAGGTGATCGCCAGGCCCTCGCCGAATCCGGGGGCCTGCGGCGAGAACAGCGGTGCCGGGGCCACATACCGGGTCAGCTCGGCCGGAAAGGAGATCAGCAGCGCCACCCGTGCGACCATCGCCGGATTGAACAGGTTCTGACCGATGCCGCCGAACACCTGTTTGGCGACCACGATGGCGATCAGCCCGCCCAGGACACCGATCCACCAAGGCGCCCAAGGCGGCAGACTCATGGCCAGGAGCCAGCCGGTGAGCAGGGCCGAGCCGTCCAGCAGGCTGGGCCGCAGCGGCTTCTCCGCCGCCCGCAGACAGGCGGCTTCCGCGACCAGGCAGGTGCCGACCGTGATCAGGAACAGGAAGATCGCCGGCCAGCCGAACTGCCACAGGCTGAACAGGGTGGCGGGGAGCAGGGCGAGGACCACCAGCACCATGATCCGCGAGACGCTGGTCCGTTCATGGGCATAGGGTCCCGCGATCGGGGTGTCGCTGTACATCTCAGGCCTCGGCCCGGCGGTCCGCCGGTGTCTGGGCCGGCGGCTTGCCGGCGGATTCCCGTTTACGCGCGGCCATGGCCTCGCGCTTCGCCTGCTGGATCGCCTCGATGCGCGCGGTGCGCTGCTCGATCAGACGCTTGGTCTCGGCCTGCTTTTGCTTGGCGCGTCCGCGGGCGGCCATCTCGCCTTTCGCGTAGTTGAAGAACTGAACCAACGGGATATGCGCGGGGCAGACGTAGGAACAGGACCCGCAGCCGATGCAGTCCATCAGCCCCAGGCGCACCGTGCCGTCGAGGTCTCCGGCGCGGGCATGGGCGGCCATCTGCAGCGGCAACAGACCGCAGGGGCAGGCGGCGACACAGTTGGCACAGCGGATACAGGGGGCCGCCGCCTGCGCATTGACTTCCTCGGCGGTCAGGGCCAGGACCCCGTTACTGCCCTTGACGATCGGCACCCGGGTGCCGGGCAGCGGATTGCCCATCATGGGGCCGCCGCTGATCAGGCGCGTGGGTTCCTCCCGGAAGCCGCCGCAATAGTCGATCAACTGCTGCACCGGTGTCCCCAGGGGCACCCGCAGGTTGCGCGGCCGGGTGATGGCGCCGCCGCTGACGGTGACCAGGCGCGACACCAGCGGCCAGCCCAGGCGCAGCGCCTGGTGGACCGCGAAGGCGGTGGCCGGGTTATGGACCACCACGCCGATGTCGGCGGTGAGTCCGCGGGCCGGGGTCTCGCGGCCGGTGAGGGTCTGCACCAGATGCTTTTCCGAACCCATGGGGTAGCGCATGGGCAGGCCGGCCACCCGCACCGCGGGACTGTCCGCGGCCGCCCCGGTCATCGCCGCCTGGGCCTGGGGTTTGTTGTTCTCGATGGCGATGATGATCTGCGTCACCCCCAGGGCATGGGCCATGATGCGGGCGCCGTCGAGGACCTGCGCGGTGTGCTCGCGCATCAGCCGGTCGTCGCAGGTCAGATAGGGCTCGCACTCGGCGCCGTTGATGACCAGGGTGTGGAGCCGGTATTTCTTGCGCAGATTGAGCTTGACCGCCGAAGGGAAGGTGGCGCCGCCCATCCCGACGATGCCCGCCGCGGCGACCCGGGCCGCGATCTCGTCGGGGTCCAGGGCGAAGGGGTCGGGCACGCCTTCGATGCCCTCCAGCCACTGATCTTTGCCATCGGGTTGCAGGGTGATGGTCCGTACCGAGAGGCCGGAGACATGGTGCGCCGGGAAGCTGCCGATCCCCATGATGCGCCCGGAGGTCGGGGCGTGCACCGGGGCGGAGATGGGTCCCTGGCCGGTGCCCAGCAGCTCACCCTTGGCCACCTGCTGGCCGCGGCGCACGGCGGGGGTGGCCGCGTTGCCGATATGCTGCTGCAAGGCAACATGCAGCAGGGGCGCCAGGGGCAGGTCTTCGATGGCCTGGTCGGCCGCCAGGTGTTTGCGGTCTTCCGGGTGAACGCCGCCGCGGATGTTGAAGAGTTTCATCTTATTCGCTCATCCAGATCAGGCGCTTAGTTGGGCCGGATTGGGCCAGAACCAGGTCTGCAGGGTCGGCGCCACCGGCCGCATCTCGATGCATTCGGTGGGGCAGACCTCGAAGCATTTGCCGCAGCCGATACAGGCATCGGCGAAGACGCTGTGGATCATGTTGTTGGCCCCCATGATGGCGTCCGACGGGCAGCGTTTGAAGCACTTGCAGCACCCGATGCACAGGTTCTCGTTGATGTTCGCGACGGTCGGGGCCTGCTCGGCGACGCCCGCCAGGTTGACCGCTTGCCCGAGCAGGCCGGCCAATTCCTCCACCACGGCCCGACCGCCGGGAATGCAAATCGTGATGGCAGCCGTGCCGGAGGAGATGGCCTCAGCGGCCGGGCCGCAGCCGGGGTAGCCGCATTGGCCGCATTGGGAGCCGGGTAACAGGGCGGCGACTTTCTCGGTGAGTGGATTCCCCTCGACCCGCAGGTAGCGGGAGGCAAGGCCGAGCAAGCCACCCAGGGCGAGGCCGAGAAGGGCGATACTGCCAATGGCGATGATCACGATTGCGTTTCTCCGGAGCCGTCCGCGATCAGGCGGCGGCCATGTTGGTCACGCCAGACCCGCGAAGCCCATGAACCCGAGGGACAACAGACCCGCGACGATGAAGGCGATCGGCAACCCCGCGAAGGCCGCGGGGACCTGGGCTAAGGCCAGACGCTCGCGCAGTCCGGCAAAGAGGACCATGACCAAGGTGAAGCCCAGGGCCGAGCCTAGTCCGTACACAACACTCTGGAACAATCCGTGCCCCTCCTGGGAGTTCAGCAAGGCGATGCCGAGCACAGCGCAGTTGGTGGTGATCAGCGGCAGGTAGATGCCCAGAACCTGGTATAAGGCTGGTGAGACCTTGCGGACGACCATCTCGGTGAAGGTCACCACCGCGGCGATCACCAGAATGAAGGTCAGAATACGCAAGTAACCGATTTGAAGGGGCTCCAGTAACCAATGGTCCAGCAGCCAGCCCGCGAGCGTGGCCATGGTGAGGACGAAGGTCGTGGCCAGCCCCATGCCCAGGGCGGAGTCGATTTTGTTCGAGACACCCATGAAGGAACAGAGCCCGAGAAACTTCACGAGCACCACATTGTTGACCAGCGCGGTCCCTAAGATCAGCAGCAGGTACTCGCCCATTCCCGAATCCACCGTCATACTTAGCTTGAGACTCCAAATGCAATCGCGATGCCAGAATAACGGGGGGCGCGGCGGCGGTTTACCGAAGCGCTCCGGCACGCGTGCGATTCCGATACAGACCGCACAAAGGATCAGGGCGTTAGCGTCACGATGGCGGCGGGAAGCGGGGGGCGTCCACGCGGGACGGCGGCCTGAGCCGACTCCAAGCTGTGGTCGACACGACAACCCGACCGCGGCGCGACGGTGGAATTGTCGTAAGATCGACAAGATGTCCGCCGGGCGGGTCGGGGACCGGAGGCGCGGATGCCGATCAGGCGATTGCCGGAGCCCTCAACCGGCCGTGCCATCCGGTTTTTGGTCGGACGGCGCCGCTCGGGTATGCTTCGTGCAGTATTTCGCAACCTACAGACCTCATGACCCTGACTGGAGATCGCCGTGTCGGCTCGACCAAACCCGGAGTCCGCGGAGCACGTCGTTGTGAATGCCCTGGGTGAGTTCCTCGCCTCGCCCCCGGCGGGTACGCCGGGCGAGATCATCGAGGCGCTGACCCTGATGGCCGGGAATGCGGCGGATCCGCTGCCGCCGCGGCTCTTTTTCGAGGCCGTGGAACAGGCGCCCTCGGCCATTTCGATCACCGACGCGCGGGCGCGCATCCTCTACGTCAACCGGGCCTTCGAGCTGTTGACCGGCTACACCCGCGAGGAGGTGATCGGTGAGAACGAGTCGATCCTGTCGAACAAGGCGACGCCGGAGAACATCTACCAGCACCTGTGGCGGACCATCCAGGGCAAGCAAACCTGGACCGGTACCCTGGTGAACCGCACCCGGCAGGGTGGGGACTATCTGGCCGAGTTGACCATCGCCCCGGTGCTGGATCAGGGTGGCGGACTCAAGTATTTCCTGGGGATGCACCGGGACGTCACCAAGGTGCACGAGCTCGAAGGCGAACTGCGCCGCCAGAAGATGCGCATCGAGACCGTACTGGATGCCGCGCCGGTGGTGGTGGTGCTGCTCGATGCCGAAGGGCGGGTGCTGCTGGAGAATCAGGCGTGCAAGAAGCTCTACAGTGAACTGGGCGGCCGCGAGCCGGGGGAGGCGTTCAGCGCGGCCCTGCGTGAGCAAGTGGGCCTGGACCCGTTGGTCGAGTGTCTGAGCGGGCGCGCGTTCAAAGATCTGGAGATCAGTATCGCGGCACCGGGTTCGAGCGGTCCCCGCTGGTTCTCCTGCTCGGGGACTCCGGCGGACGAACTGGACCCCAGTGCCCGCGGTTTCTTCGGACGGCAAAAGAAGGGCGAGCGGCGCATGCTGCTACTGGCCAACGAGGTGACCGCGCGTCGTCGGGAGATCGAGCGTGCCCACTTGGAGAACCTGCGCGCCCGTCTGGCGGAACAGCAGTTGACGCATAGCTTGCATGAGACCATGGCCGCGTCCATCTACCAGATTCAGGCGCCGATGAACGTCATCCAGGCCGCCGCGGCCCTGGCGCGCAGCGGCAGCGCGAGCCTCGAGACCCTGGCGGAGATGCTGGAGGATATCAGCCGGTCCGGCACCAAGGCGCTGGACACCCTGAAGGCGGCCTTGCCCGAGGGTCCGCGCGAACCGGGTGTCATGGTCAACGTCAACGAACTGCTGCGCCAGGTCCTGGAATTGGAGACGGATCGCCTGCTCGCGGCCGGCATCGTGGTGGACTGGCGGCCCTCGCACCTGCTGCCGGAACTGCCCGGTCATAAGGATTCGTTGCGGTCGCTGTTCAAGCATCTGATTGATAATGCGATTCAGGCGTTGAACGAGTCCGGTCGTCCGCAGCGCGATCTGTTGCTGGCGACCCGCAGCGTCGACGGCGCCGTGGAGGTCGCGGTCCAGGATAACGGTCGCGGTATCCCCTTCGAGGATCGTTTTCGGGTTTTTGAGCCCTTCTATATCGGTTGGCGCAATCGGCGTGGCCGCGCCGGGATGGGGTTGCCGATGGCGCAGGAGATCGTCAATGCCCACGGCGGCTACATCGAGGTCGACCCGGACTATCAGGACGGTTGCCGTATCCACCTGACCCTGAGCGCTGTACCGGCGGACCAGTAACGTAGGGTCCGCTGCGCGGACCAAGGACCAAGGACCAAGGACCAAGGACCAAGACCGCCAGCGCCTTTGTCACTCGCCACTATTCACTAGCCACTAACCACTATCCACTCGCCATTTAGCTAATGAACCCTGACCCCCTGGATTCAGTCGACGCCGCGGACGCCGCCCGACTGGACCTGCTCGACGCCCAGTTGGATGCGCTTTATGAGGTCAGCAGCGTCCTGAGCCGCTCGCTGG
Source organism: Chromatiaceae bacterium (assembly GCA_013426805.1). Lineage (GTDB taxonomy): Bacteria > Pseudomonadota > Gammaproteobacteria > Chromatiales > Chromatiaceae > Thiodictyon. Next base: position 20,112 of record JACDZG010000073.1, on the reverse strand, counting down.
ACCTGCGACAGACCCTGCGTGAGGTCTTGCGGGTGCTGCATGACCGCGGCCGGCTGTGCTATGGCCTGGTCAGTCTGCTCGACGAAGAGAGCGGCGACCTGATGATCAGTGCCCTGCACAACAGCGATGATGCCGACCCATTCGAATCCGTGACCTATCGTCCAGGTGAAGGCGTCATCGGGCGCATCCTGGAGCAGAACCAGTCGTGCGTGCTGCCGCGGGTCGGCGATGAGCCGCGCTTCCTGGATCGACTCAACCTCTACCGGCCTGACCTGCCGTTCATCGGCGTGCCCATCCGTATCGGCGAGGGGCGGGCGGTCGGTGTCTTTGCCGCGCAGCCGCCGGTGGTCGACGACCTGCTGGATCAGCGTGCCCGCTTTCTGGAGATGGTCGCCAATCTGATTGGTCAGGTCATCCGCCTGGCCCGCAAGGTCGAGGCCGATCAGGCGGCGCTGCGCGAGGAACGCGACAAGCTGCGCCGCGAGGTCAAGGGTGCGCACGGATTCGACAGCATCATCGGTCGGACCCAGCCCATGCGCATCGTTTTCGATCAGGTGCGCCAGGTCGCCAAGTGGACCACCACCGTGCTGATTCGCGGCGAGTCCGGTACCGGTAAGGAGCTGATCGCCAACGCCATCCATTACAACTCGCCGCGCGCGCGCGGCGCTTTCGTCAAGCTCAACTGCGCCGCCCTGCCCGATAACCTGCTGGAATCCGAACTCTTCGGTCATGAGAAAGGCGCCTTCACCGGCGCGGTCAACATGCGCAAGGGGCGCTTCGAGCAGGCCGACGGCGGCACCCTGTTTCTCGATGAGATCGGCGAGATCAGCCCCGCCTTTCAGGCCAAACTGCTGCGGGTCTTGCAGGAGGGCGAATTCGAGCGGGTCGGCGGGGGCCGCACCATGAAGGTCGACGTGCGCATCATCGCCGCCACCAACCGCGACCTGGAGGCCGAGGTGCGCGCCGGTGAGTTCCGCGAGGACCTCTATTACCGGCTCAACGTCATGCCCATCCGTATGCCGGCCCTGCGTGAGCGCATCGAGGACGTGCCGGATCTGGCCCGCTTCCTGGTCACTAAGGTCGCGCGCCTGCAGGGGCGGGACCTGCAGATCACCGACAGCGCGCTGCGGATTCTGATGCGCCATGACTGGCCGGGGAACGTGCGCGAACTCGAGAACTGTATGGAGCGCGCGGCCGTGATGAGCGAGGACGGCACCATCGACCGCGACGTGATCGAACTCACCGGGCTCGACGTAAGCACCTGGGACGGCCGTCCCATGAACGGCGCCGCAACGGTACCAGCTCCCGCCCTGCGCCCCGGCGGCGCCGACGGCGCCGAGGCCATTCCCAAGGTCGACCTCGACGACCCGGACTTGGACGAACGTGAGCGGGTCATCGCCGCCCTGGAAGAAGCCGGCTGGGTGCAGGCCAAAGCCGCGCGCCTGCTCAACATGACCCCGCGCCAGATCGCCTACCGCATCCAGACCTTGAATATCAAAGTGCGGCAGTTCTGATCCGCTTGATCAGGGACGGATGGACTTGACCTCGCGCGCCAGTTCCTGCGCCATGGCCTGCCAGGTCAGGTGGGCGACGGTGGCGGCGATGTCGGAGCGGTTCGCCAGGGCCTGTCGCACCAGGGCGACCACCTGGTCCGGACCGGCATCCACCGGGAAGATGTAGCCGTTCTCGCCGTGGCGGATGAGATCGGCCGCAAAGCCGGTGTTGCTTACCACCGGGACCAGATTGCACATCATGGTCTCGACCAGGGGGATGGGTCCGCCCTCCAGCAGGGAGGTGGACAGATAGCAGTCCATGCGCCGGTACTGAGCCGGATAGTCCGCGTAGCGCAGCGTCAGGTACTCGAAGTTGGGGCAGGCGCGCAGGGCCGAAAAGCCGTCCCATTGCTCCCAGTCCTTCCCCAGCAGGACGAAGTGCACGTCGGGCATGGCGCGGATCACCGCGGCCATCAACTCCGGATTCTTACGCGGGTAGTAGGCGGTGCAGATACAGACACGCCCGGCACCCGGCCGCGCCTGCGGTTTGAACAGGTCCGGGTCGGCCGCCCCCAGCAGGGTGGTCACCCGCTCGGCGCTCACCCCACGGGCGATCAACTGAGCCTGAGCCGTCGTATTCATGCAAATGACCCTGCTCAGGTGGTTGAGTGCGTAGATGATCTCGGCTTCGCCGGCGGTGCTCAGTTCGTCGCTCGGGTGGGTGTACCAGACCAGCCGACGGGCGCGCCACACCGCCGGGTCCCGCGCCAGGGCGCTGATGGCGATGAAATAATGGATGAAAAAATAGGCGCTGGCCGGGGGCAGGCGCTCGTCATCGGTCTGATAGTAGACCCGCGACGGGGCGGGATAATGCCGCTGGAGATCCTTGCAGATCCCGTCCAGAATCCAGCCGCGCGAGGACGCGGGGACCACGAACAACAGCGCGTCGGTCTGGGGCGGACGGTTCAGCAGCGCCTGAATCCGACCGATCAATCGTGTCTTCAGGTAATGGCGAAGCCAGCGCAGGTGGTGAATCATGAGGAATCCCTATCGCAAATCTGTCGACCGCCTCGCGTGTCCGAGCGGTTGAGGATCGACCCCGTGGTTGCTGTCGCGTGGCGGCAAGCGGGAATCTCAGGGGCGGCTGCACCGGGCCGCTAGTCTGCGCCGCCCCCCTCGCAAGTGCGCTTGCCCACTGCTTTCAGGAAGGCTAACATCAAGGCCGCGCGCTTTCCAGCCAGCTGGAGTTTACGCTCTCTCCAGAAACCGCGGGCGCTTCGGTGCGTTCAGGGGGACGGCAGCCCTGATTTGCGAAAAATCGCGCACCGATCCGCGACCCGAGCACCTTACCTCAACAGATAGCTTCCAAATCGCTCGGAAACTCAGTGTAACAAGACGTGGTTCAGTTATGTTGCGGCAGCTATCACTGAAAATCAGGCGCCGAGAGACCCCTTTTTTCAATCGGCTCTATCTCATCGCGAAATCGATGCGGGGCTTCGAGATCCCGGTATTCAAACCCCTCTATATGGTGCTGAGCTGGGAACGGTCGCTGCGACTCACCCTGTGGCGTAACTTCACCCGGGTCGCTTATCATACGCCAATGTTCAAGCTGCTCTGCAGGTCGGTCGGGAAAAATCCTTATCTCATCGGCGGCATACCTCAAGTCACGGGGCATCTCAATATCGTATTGGGTGACAATGTTGTTGTGCATGGCAAGAGTTCGTTCATTGGAGCAAAGGTTTTCGATGCTCCGACCCTTACCGTCGGCAACAACACGCATTTAGGGTATGAATTAACAATCAATGTCGGTCGCGACGTGACCATCGGCAATAACGTGCTGATTGGCGCCGGCGTCAACCTTTGCAGCTATGACAGTCATCCCATCAACCCGGAGGAACGACATCTGCCGGCGTCGCCGGACACGAGTAAGCCGATCGTCATCGAAGACAATACCTGGATTGGAATCAACGCCATGATCCTGAAAGGAGTCACGGTCGGGAAAAATTCCATTGTTGCCAATGGCAGTGTCGTCATGTCGAAAGTGCCGCCGAATTCACTGGCCATCGGCAATCCTGCACGATGCTTTCCGCTGAGGTATTAGCAGTTGATCAAGTCCACTGCCGGCTGCTTTGCGTGAGGTATCGATGATCAAGGATCTCGCCTATCCGTTCGATCCGCATCTGATCTTACGGACGAAGAAGTCAATTCGGCGCAAGCTGCTGGAGGGAAATACCTTTCTCGACAAGAGAGTGGCAATCCTGGGGGGGTCCACCACCGGGGAAGTCAAAGACCTGATCGAGTTGTTCCTGCTTGACGGCGGGATAAGACCCGCTTTTTATGAATCCGACTACAATCGCTACTACGAGGATGCACTGTTTCCGAGCGAGGAACTTATACGGTTTGCTCCGGAGATCGTCTACATCCATACGACAACATCAAACCTGGCGTTCCGGCATGGCCTCGACGATGCCGAACCGGTCATAGAGCAAAACCTACAGGAGGAATTTTCCCGCTACAAGGAGATCTGGGATCATCTGACCTCACGCTTTTCCTGCGCCGTGGTACAGAATAACTTCGAGCTGCCGGATTATCGCATCCTTGGCAATCTGGACAGTTACGAACTGCACGGAAAGACAAGATTCATCAATGAGTTGAATCGGCTGTTCAGCGAACATGCCCGCACGAGCAGGAATCTGTATCTCCACGATATCAACTATCTGTCGGCCTGGCTCGGTCTTGAGCGCTGGTATGATAAACAGTTCTGGTATGCGTATAAGTACGCCATGGGCTACGCCGCCATTCCGTATCTCGCGCACAGTGTCGCCGCCGTGATGCTCGCAATATACGGAAGGTCAAGGAAGTGTCTGGTCCTCGATCTTGACAATACGCTGTGGGGCGGTGTGATTGGCGACGATGGTCTGACGGGAATAGAAATCGGCAAGGAAACTCCCGCGGCTGAAGCTTACTCGGGATTCCAACAGTACGTCAAAGATCTCAAGTCGCGCGGCGTTCTGCTCGCAGTGAATTCAAAGAACGATGAGGTCATCGCGCGGGAGGGCTTCTCCCACCCCGACAGCGTGCTTGCACTCTCCGACTTTTCGGCGTTCCAAGCGAATTGGCAGCCAAAGCACGAGAATATCAGAGAGATTGCGCTCTCGCTGAACGTTGGAATCGACAGCTTAGTGTTCGCCGATGACAATCCGCTGGAGCGGGATATTGTCGAACGTTATGCTCCGGAAGTCGGGGTGCCGGTGCTCGGCGACAATGTCTGTAAATACGTCGAGGTGCTGGATAAATGTCTGCTGTTTGAACCCGCGGCGCTTTCCAGTGACGACTTGCAACGCAGTTTATTCTACGCACAGGATAGCGGCCGCAAGCAGCAACAGTCTCGATTCGACAGTTATGACGACTTTCTGCAATCATTGGGCATGGTTGCGGAAATACGACGTTTTGCTCCGGAATATCTTGAGCGTATCACGCAGTTGACGAATAAGACCAATCAGTTCAATCTGACGACCAAGCGCTATACCTATGCGGAAATCAAGGCCGTTGCAGAGCGTGGTACGCAGATCGCAATCTATGGCCGTCTGGAGGACCGCTTCGGTGATAACGGCCTGGTCTCGGCCATGATCGGTGCGGTCAAGGGTGACGAACTGCACCTGGAGTTATGGCTTATGAGCTGCAGAGTACTGAAGCGAGGCATGGAACATGCCATGATGAACAGTCTCGCTGACGAAGCCCGCAGTGCCGGGGTCAAGTCGCTGATCGGATATTACTATCCCACCTCCAAGAATGGCATGGTAAGCGATTTGTTCGACGATCTCGGGTTCGAGAACATGGCGCGCAATGAGCAAGGCGAGTCGGTTTGGCGCTGCGCGCTTGCGACCTACCGTGCGCTAACTCACCATATCGAGGTTAAGCAATGAAGAGCGAAGAAGTACTGAGCAAGCTGCTGCCGATATTCCATGACGTCTTTGACGATCCCACTATTGTCCTGCAACGCGAAACCACCGCCGCCGACGTCGAGGGATGGGACTCGCTGGCGCAAATCAATCTCATCGTTGCGATCGAACAGGCGTTCAAGATCAGTTTCAGCTTCAATGATTTGAAGGGTCTCAACACGGTTGGAGACATGCTTGATCTCATCGCCAGAAAAGCCGCCTGAGCAATGAACGTCTATCGTCTTTCGGATCTCCATGTCGGCCTGAGCCATGGGTTTGAGGTGACCGTCACGCGCGACATGGTCGATCAATTTGGCCGTCTGTCGGGCGATGTGAATCCGCTGCATACAGATACCGAATTCGCCAGGTCACGCGGTTTCGGTGATCGGGTGGTGCATGGCATGCTCACCGCGTCGTTTTACTCGACGCTCGTTGGCGTCTACCTGCCGGGACGTAACGCGCTGCTGCAAACTGTTCATACGTCGTTCACGGCGCCCGTGTTCCCCGACGATGTGCTGAATATTTATGGGGAAATTGTTTCACTGCACGAGGTGCTGCGTCAGATTGAACTGAAGGCGCACGTCACGAACCAACATGGAAAGAAAGTCTCTCGGGCCAAAATCTGGACTGGCATTTATGAGTAAAAACAATCTGTTGATTGTCGGCGCCTCATCTGGTCTCGGCATGGAAATTGTCCGCCATGTGGCGACTGAAGATCGTGTTATTTTTGCGCACTATAATCAGGGCAGCGATCGTATCGACACGCTGAAAGCGGGGCTGGTGGGACAATTGGTACCGATTAAGGCGGATCTGGAGAGCCGGGATGGCACATTCTCTTTGATCGAGTCGGTGAACGCGCATTCACAACCACTCGGAGGAATTGTTTTGATCGCTGCTCCCCGGTTGACGATGGTGCGTTTCAAGGATCTGGGATTGGCTGATTTTCGCCGCCAACACGAGATGCAACTCTATACCGCGGTGGAACTGCTGCAGGCGTTCCTGCCGGCGATGGCAAAAAGCAATTATGGACGCGTGGTGTTCATACTCAGTGAGGTCACCTCGGGCACGCCACCGAGCAACATGGCGCACTATGTCACCGCAAAATTTGCGCTGCTTGGTTTGATGAAGGCGCTAGCCAGTGAGTATGCAGCCAGGCATATCTGCATCAACGCGGTTTCTCCAGCCATGATGGAAACAAACTTTCTTGCCGACATCCCTCAAAAGATCATAGAGTTAACCGCGCAACAACACCCTTTGAAACGAAATGCCACGCCAGTTGACGTTGCCCCCGTGGTGAAGTTTCTGTTATCGGCAGAGGCTGGCTTTATCACCGGGGTCAATATTCCCGTGACCGGAGGGGGACGGTAACACCTGCGGCCGTGATCATCGCTCCGGTTGACACCGGACTGCGCGAGACTCGTGATATCGCTTAAGAATTGAACAGGTCTTCGGTGCGGGTCTACCAATGCTCGCCAAAAGGTCGCAGATCGAGTTCGAAGGTCCAGGCGGAGCGTGGTTGCCGGGCCAGGAAGAAGACTGATTCGGCGATATCGTCCGGTCGCGCGAAGAAGGTGTCCGGAGCGTCCGGGATCATGGCGCGGGAGACCGGCATGTCGACCACGGCATCGATGACCACATAGGCCACATGGATTCCCTGTGGACCCAGTTGGCGGGCGAGTGACTGCGCCAGGCTGCGCTGAGCGGCTTTGGCGGAGGCGAAGGCGACGAAGCCGGCGGCGCCTTTGAGCGAGGCGGTGGCACCGATGATGACGATGCTGCCCTGGCCGGCGGCGCGCAGGTCGGGGATCACCTGTTGGGCGGCGAGCAGGCAGCCGTAGGTGTTGACCTTCCACGCACGCTCGAAGGCGTCCGGGGTGGTGGCGTCGATGTCGCCGAACTCACGGGTGGAGGCGTTGTAGATCAGGGTCTGGGGTGTGCCCAGGTCCTGGCGGATCGCGCCGAACACGCGCTCGGCGTCGGCCGGGTCGGTGGCGTCGTACGCATAGGCGTGGGTGCCGGCGATCTCGGCGGTCAATTCATCAAGGCTGTCGCGCCCGCGGGCGAGCAGGGCGACCCGGTAGCCAGCGCGGCTGAACTGGCGGGCGAAGGCGGCACCGTTGCCGGGGCCGGCACCGACGATGACGCAGACGGGGACCTTCATGGGGAACTCCTTGGCGCTGGTGTGACAGACGAACTGGTGACAGATGCCGATTGTGCCCCCAGGCGACGCGTCAAGAAAGAGGCGTCCTGTCGTTAATGGCCTTCGGACGTGATAACCGGACGTCGGGGCGGGTTTCAAACTTGACGGAAATCGCCTCAGGCCGCGCGTGCCCGCGCGGGCGGCAGGTTCTATACTGACCAGGCGCGCTCACCACTCGACAGGAGTTGTTTCATGTCCGGCCTCAGGTTCTCTCCGCGTGTCCCGCTGTCATTCCCGCTCTGGCTGCTGTTGGCCGCACTGGTGCCCGCCTGGAACCTGGCGGCCCCGGCGCCCGTCCGTCAGTTGCTGGTGATCGAGGACGCGGACTATTACGGCCGCGATATTGCGGTGCTGAAAGAGGTGGATCTGGCGGCCTGCGAGACGGCCTGTCTCACGACGGCCAATTGCCGCGCGTTTACTTATAACACCAAGGCGCGCTGGTGTTTCCTCAAGGATCAGTTTCGCGATCTGCGGACCTTCGTCGGGGCCATCTCCGGACGGGTGGTGGATGGATCCGGTGCCAGCCTGGCCGAACGCCGCGCCGCCGATCTGGGGTTCCTCCCGGCGGATACCCTGACCGCGGCCGGCAAACTGGCTCAGGGTCTTACCGGTCTGATGGCGCCGGATGCCTTGAAGACGCTGAAGGATCAGGGCCTGCCTGAACTGACGGCGGCCCTGCGCGCCGCCCGCGGGACGGGTAACGGCGAGCCGGCGGTGGGTCTCGCGGCGGCGGCGGTGCGCCTGGCCCCGGACGACGCGGCGCTGTGGGTCGGGCTGTCCGAGACACTGGCTGCCGCGCAGCCGGACGACTGGAATCTGCGGCAACAGCGCAAGGCGCAGGCCAGTGCCGCGGCGGTCAATGCCTATCTCACGGCCACGAATGAGGGCCAGCGGGTCCAGTCGCTGCTGGCCCTGGGGCGCGCCTTCCAGGTTCGCGAGCAGTGGCGTCCGGCCATGGGTGCCTTGACCGCCGCCCTAGCCGTGCAGGAGGACCCGGCGGTGCGCAAAGACCTGGACAAGCTCCGGGCCGATCATGGGTTCCGTATCACCAATCATCGGGTGGACGCGCAAAGCGCTACGCCGCGCATCTGTGTCGAATTCTCCGAGGCGCTGGACCGGCGCAAGCCCGAGCTGGCGGATTTCGTGAAGGTCCCGGACGGCCAGGGCCTCGTGGTGGAGGTGCAGGAGCGTCAGATCTGTGTCGATGGCGTGAGCCACGGCGGGCGTTATGCCGTCCAGGTGCGGCAAGGTCTGCCCGCGACCACCGGTGAGACGCTCCGGCAGACGGTCGATCTGGACATCAAGGTCGGCGACCGTTCCCCCGCGGCGCGCTTCGCAGGCCGCGCCTATGTGCTACCCAAGGGCGGCGAGGCCGCGATCCCGGTGGTCTCGGTGAATGCCGACCGGCTGGAAGCCAAGGTCTACCGTATCGGCGACCGCTCCATCGCGTCGGCGCTGGGGGACGGCCCCTTCCTCAAACAGATCGAACCCTATCAATCGGAGCAGATCGCGGATCAGAGCGGTGCGGAGATCTGGACCGGTACCGTCGAGGTCCAGGGTCAGTTGAACCAGGAGGTCACCACGGCTATTGCGGTGGGCGCACTGGTGCCTGATCTCAAACCCGGCGTCTACGCACTGACCGCCAAACCCGCCCGCCTCCTGACCCCCGGGCAAAGTCAGTCGTGTGAGGACGGGTGTTCGTCGGCGATCGCCACGCAGTGGTTCGTGGTGTCCGATCTGGGTCTGACCACGCTGACCGGCAACGACGGACTGCACACCCTGGTGCGGTCACTCTCCAGCGCGGCCCCGGTTGCCGGGGTCAAGCTGCGGCTGGTCGCCCGTAACAACGAGGTGCTGGGAACGGCCGCCACCGACAGCGCCGGTTACGCCCGCTTCGAACCCGGTTTGCTGCGCGGCAGCGGCGGCAATGCGCCGGTGCTGGTGACCGCCGAGGCGGCCGATGGTGACTACGGCTTCCTGGACCTGACCCGCAATCCATTCGACCTTTCCGACCGTGGCGTCGAGGGCCGCCCCGCGCCCAAGCCGCTGGATCTTTTCCTGACGGCCGAACGCGGCGTCTATCGGCCCGGCGAGACGGCGCATCTGACCGCCCTGGTGCGCGACCCGCAGGCGCGGGCCGTCGCCGGCGTGCCGTTGACGTTGGTGATCCGCCGCCCCGACGGGGTGGAGCGCGAGCGGATGCTGGTAGAGGACACCGGCCTCGGCGGTCATCAGGCGGATCTGGTGCTCACCGGGTCCGCGCAGCGCGGCACCTGGCGCGCGCTCGTCTATGCCGATCCCAAGGGCGAGCCGCTGGCACAGACGACCTTCCTGGTGGAAGACTTCCAGCCCGAACGGCTGGATTTCGCGCTCCAGGCCCCCGGTGCCGGGCTCGACCCGCGCGCCCTGGCGAGCCTGCCGATCACGGCGCGGTTCCTGTACGGCGCACCCGCCGCCGGACTCAAGGTCGAGGGCGAGACCCTGGTCAAGGTGGCCGAAAGCCTCCCCGCCTATCCCGGCTACCGCTTCGGTCTCGTGGATGATGCGCCCGAGACGGCGCAGCAACCGCTCGACCCCGTGACCACGGACGCGGCCGGCGCGGCCGAGGTCCGGATTCTGTTGCCCGAACTGACCCCGACCAGCCGGCTGCTGACCGCCGACCTGCTGGTGCGGGTGCTCGACGCGGGTGGTCGGCCGGTGGAGCGCACCCTGAGTTTGCCGGTGCTCGACGGCCAGGCGCGCATCGGCGTCCGCCCGCTGTTCGAGGGTGAGGTGGAGGAGGGCGGTACCGCCGGATTCGAGGTCATCGCCCTGGCGAGTGACGGGACGCGCCGCGCTGTCGGTGGACTGGCCTGGACCCTGGAGCGGATCGAATCGGACTTCCAGTGGTATCGCGGCGCGGACGGCAGCTTCGACTACGAACCGGTCGAGCGGACCAAGCGGGTAGCCGGCGGCACCCTGACCCTGGATGCGGACACCCCCGGGCGGATCGAGGCCCCGGTGGCCTGGGGCGCCTACCGGTTGCGCATCGACGCCGCGGGCCTGCTGCCCGCCAGCCTGGGCTTCGAGGCCGGCTGGTACGTGGCGCCGCGTGCGGCCGATACGCCGGATCAGATCAAGCTGTCCCTGGACAAACCAAGCTATCGGGTGGGCGAGCGGGCGCGGGTGCATCTCGAACCGCGCGGCAAGACGGCCGAGCCGAGCCTCGCGCTGGTGATGGTGGTGGATGACCGCCTGATCGCCATGCAGGCGGTTGCCGTGCCGGCCGCGGGCGCGACCCTGGAGCTGCCGGTCACCGCCGACTGGGGTCCCGGTGCCTATGTCACCGCGGCCGTCTATCGGCCGATGGACCTGACCGCCCGGCGGATGCCGGGTCGCGCCATCGGGCTGGCCTGGGCCGGCGTCGATCCGCAAGAGCGCCGCCTGACGGTCGACCTGGGTGTCGACCCCGGCATCCGCCCCCGCGGCAGCCTGCCGGTGCGCGTCGCGATCCCCAATCTCGAACCCGGTACCGAGGCCTATGTCACCCTGGCCGCGGTGGATCAGGGCATCCTCAACGTCACCGGCTATCAGCCGCCGGAACCGGACACCTGGTACTTCGGTCAGCGCCGCCTGGGCCTGGAATTCCGCGATCTCTATGGTCAGTTGATCGACCGCATGCAGGGCGCCCCCGGCGTGGTGCGCTCCGGCGGTGACGGCGGCGGGATGCGCATGCTGGCACCGCCGCCCAGCGAGGAATTGATGGCGTATTTCTCGGGTGTCGTGCGGCTGGATGCGCAGGGTCAGGCCCTGGTCCAGGTCCCGATCCCGGATTTCAACGGTACCGTGCGGCTGATGGCCATGGCCTGGACCGCCGCGGGGGTCGGCCACGGGGTGGCGGATGCCCTGGTGCGCGACCCGGTGGTGGTGAGCGCCAGCCTGCCGCGCTTCCTTGCTCCCGGAGACCGCTCGCGCCTCCTGCTCGGACTCACCCTGGTGGAGGCGCACACCGCTCCCCAGCCCGGCGCGGCGCCCACGGCCGCCACCAGCGCCGAGGTCGAGATCACCGCCGAACGCGGTCTGCTCAAGACCGCCTCGCAGGTCAGTCACCGCATCAATCTGGACCCCGGCGTTCGTCAGGATCTCAGCTTCCCGCTGGCGGCGCTCGCCGTCGGCGACGAGACGCTGGTGGTGCGCGTCACCACGCCGACCGGTGTGGCCCTGACCAAGCGTCTGACCCTCGGGGTCCGTGACAATGCGCCGGCCCAGTTCAACACGACCCGGCAGGAACTGGCTCCCGGCGGCGGCGGCCTGCACCTGACCGCGGATTTGCTGAACGGTCTGGTGCCGGGTACCGGGGAGGTTCTGGTCTCGGTCAGCCGCGCCGGGCGGCTCGACATTGCCGGCATCCTGCGCGCCCTCGACCGCTATCCCCACGGCTGCACCGAGCAACTGACCAGCCGCGCGCTGCCGCTGCTCTATCTGGACGAGGTCGCGCTGGCCGCGGGCTTGCGCGGCGATGCCGCGGTCGGCCCGCGAATCGGCGACGCCATCACCCGCATCCTGGCGAATTCCTCGGCTGACGGCAGTTTCGGAGCCTGGAGTCCGGGTGGTGAAGACCTCTGGCTGTCCGCGTTCGCCACCGACTTCCTGATCCGTGCCCGCGAGCGCGGCTTCGCGGTCCCTCAGGCGGCCCTGGACGCGGCTCTGGATAACCTCAAGAATCGCGGCGCCTACACCAATCCGGGGCCGGCCGATGCGTATGCCGCCTATGTGCTGGCCCGCAACGGCCGCGCTTCCATCGGCGACCTGCGCTACCTGGCCGATGAGCGGCTCGGCGAGCTGGGGTCACCGCTGGCGCAAGCCCAGATCGGCGCCGCGCTGGCGCTCTATGGTGACCGGACGCGCGCCGACCAGGCCCTGCGTGCCGCCGCCGCGGCCCTGAACGGATCAGCGGCGGTCACCGGTTGGCGTGCCGATTATGGTTCACCCCTGCGTGATGCCGCCGCCGTGCTGGCCCTGGCCGCCGAGTCCGGCAGTACCGCCCTCGACCTGCGCGCCCTGGCCGGTCAGGTCCAGGACTTGGCGGCCCGCCAGCCCTGGCGCAGCACCCAGGACAACGCCTGGCTGCTGCTCGCCGCCCAGGCCCTGAACAACGGCGGCGCGGGGCTCGCGCTCGCGGTCGACGGCACGCCGGTCAAGGGAGCCTGGTTCGGCCGCTTCGACGACGCGCGACTCGGCGTCGCCCCCGTGGTCATCGCGAACCTGGGAACTCAGCCGGTGGATGCCATGGTCGGCACCCTGGGCGTCCCCCGAATCGCGCCGCCCGCGGGCGGGGACGGCTATGTCATCGAGCGCGCCTACTATGATCTGGACGGTCGACGCACCGAGTTGACCAGCCTGCCCCAGGGCCAGCGACTGTTGGCCGTCATCACGGTGCGCGCGAACCGCCAACAGGCGGCACGCTTGATCGTCGATGATCCATTGCCCGCCGGTCTGGAGATCGACAATCCCCACCTGCTCAAGTCCGGGGACATCGGCGCCGTGCCTGGGCTGAACCTGCTCGACACCCCGGCCCACCAGGAATTCCGCTCGGACCGCTTCATCGCCGCCGTGGACCGCGACGCCGACGACCCGACCGAGTTCCAACTGGGCTATCTGGTGCGGGCCGTCACCCCGGGGTCCTACGCGCATCCGCCCGCCGCGGTGGAGGACATGTACGACCCGGCGCGGCGGGCCTGGACCGGGGCCGGGAACGCGGTGGTTACCGGGGCGGGTCTCTGACACTCCTAACAGCCTTCATCGATTGGTAAAGCCATGCAGCGTGCCGACCAGGCGCAGGCCCCCGCCATCACCGGAGGGGCGATCCGCCAGTTTCTGACCTTTCAACTCGCCGATGCCGAGTACGGGCTCGATATCCTGAAGGTGCGGGAGATCCGCGTATGGGAGCCGGCGACTCCGCTGCCCAACACGCCGGCCTTCGTCAAGGGAGTCATCAATCTGCGCGGCAGTGTCGTGCCCATCATCGATTTGCGTGAGCGGCTCGGGCTGCCGGCCCAACCCTATGGTCCGCGCACCGTCGTCATCGTGGTGAACCTGGGTCAGGGTGATCAGACGAAGGTGGTGGGGATGGTGGTCGATGCGGTCTGTGATGAGCACAGCCTGAATGAGGCCCTGATCCGGCCGCCGCCGGATTTGGGCGGCCCGATCGAGCGCTCCTTCGTGGTCGGGCTGGCGGAGGTCCCCGGCCGGATGATCGTGCTGCTGGACAGCGATCGATTGCTGGAGCTGGCGCTGGGAGAAGGCATGGCCGGGCCCACGTGACCGATCAACACGGCCGACGGCGGATCGCCAACCGCTCTTTTCACACCGCCACGCCCACCGAGGGGCAGACATGTTCAAGAATCTGAAGCTTCGCAACCGGCTGTTGATCGCGTTCTGGCTCATCGGGCTCGTGCCGCTGGCCATCGGTGGTGTCTTGACCTTCCGGATCGCCAGCGAGGCCATGACCAACGGGGTGTTCGACGCCCTCAAGAGCGCGCGCGTCAATAAACAGACGGCCGTGGTGCAGTTCATTCAGGGCCGCGTCGCCAGTACGCAGATTCTGGCTGACACGCTGTCCCAACTGTCCGCGCCACCCCCTGAAGACTTTTTGCAGCGCTTCGTCGCCCGGCGCGGCTTCGCCGCCCTTTACCTGATCGATCGCGACGGGCGGGTGCTGCAAAGCGTCGGGGCCGCGGCGCTGCGCGGGGCCGATGTGACCGCGGCGGCCTACGCGCAAACGGGTCTCGGCCGGGTATTCCGGCAGGTGGGCGAGCGTGACGGGCGTACCGACAACACCCAGACCGGTGTGATCTTCGTCGACTTCGCGCCCTTTGCCCCCGCCAACAATGCCCCGGCCGCCTTTCTGGGCGAGACCTTCGCGGGCGGCAACGGGTTTGCGGGCGTGCTGGTCCTGCAATTGGCGTCCGCTGCGATCGACGCGATCATGCAGGAACGCGCGGGAATGGGTGACACTGGTGAGGCCTACCTGGTCGGCCCGGATAAACGGCTGCGCTCCGGTGTCCGGCTGGACCGCGAGGAGCGCTCGGTCGCGGCGTCGTTGGCCGGCACCGTGGAACGTAACGGTGTGGATACCCAGGCCAGTCGGGCGGCGCTGGCCGGTCAGACCGCGACCCTGCTGACCCTGGACTATCGCGGCGAACCCGTGCTCGCCGCCTTTGGACCAGTGGAGATCGTCCCCGGTCTGACCTGGGGGTTGATCGTCGACAAGGATAAGAGCGAGTCATTCGCGGCCGTCGATCGGCTCACCCTGGTCTATCTCGCGGTCGCGGCCTTGGCCATGCTGGGCATCGCGCTGGGCGCCGGTTTGACCGCGCGCGGTATCACGCGGCCCGTCGACGAGGCCTTGACGCTCGCCGAGGGCATCGCCCAGGGCAACCTGGATCAGCACCTGCACCGCCGCTCCGCGGACGAACTCGGCCAATTGATGCAGGCGATGGATCAGATGGTGGAACGCTTGCGCGGCGTGGTCGGCGACGTGCGCGCGGCCACCGATCAAGTGGCCGGTGCCGCCGGTGAGATCGCCAAGGGAAACATGGATTTGAGCAGCCGCACCGAGGAGCAGGCAGCGTCTCTGGAGGAAACCGCCTCCAGCATGGAGGAACTGACCGGAACCGTGCGGCAGAACGCCGACCATGCCGAGCGGGCTAACCAATTGGCGCTGGTCGCGAAGGCGCGTGCGCAGCACGGAGGCGAAGTGGTGGCGCAGACGGTCGAGGCGATGACGCAGATCAACGCGAGCAGCCGGCAGATCGCGGACATCATCGGCGTCATCGACGGCATCGCGTTCCAGACCAACATCCTGGCCCTGAACGCGGCGGTGGAGGCGGCGCGTGCCGGAGAGCACGGGCGGGGGTTCGCCGTGGTCTCCGGTGAGGTGCGTCAACTGGCGCACCGCAGTGCCGATGCGGCCAAAGAGATCAAGAATCTGATCTCCGCCAGCGTGAGCCGGATCGAGGAGGGCAGCCGTCTGGTGAAGGAATCCGGTACGTCCCTGCGCGAGATCGTTACCGCGGTACAAGAGGTCAGCGACGTCGTGGCGGAGATCAGTGCGGCCAGTCGTGAGCAATCGATCGGCATCGAGCAGGTGAACAAGGCGGTCTTGCAGATGGACGAGGTCACCCAGCAAAATGCGGCACTGGTGGAGGAAGCGGCCGCTGCCGCCGCCGCGCTGGACGATCAGGCGCGTGAACTGCAGCGGGCCGTCGCCTTCTTCCGGACGGGTGATGGGGAGCCCGGCGCTGCACCCCAGTCCGCGCCGGATGCATTACCGCCCCCCAGATCGCCGACCTACGCTCTGGGTCATGGCGGCGGACGCGCCGGGGACCGGTCAACCCGTGGCCGGGCGCGGCCTGAGGCGTCGCGCGCGGGCCGGGTCTTTGATCACCGTGATGACGAGTGGACCGAGTTCTGATGGACGCCGCACTGGTGCTGCCGACAGCGCTCACGATCGGTGATCTGGAACCCGTGCGGCAGCAACTCCTGGGGCTGCTCGGCAGCCATCGCGGCCTGCGACTGGACGGCGCCGCGGTCGCGGCGATCGACACCGCCGGACTGCAACTGCTCGCGGTGTTGTGTCGGGATGCCGCCGCCCGCGGGATAGCGGTTCAGTGGACCGGTGCCAGTCCGGCGCTGTTGAGCAGCGCGGCCCTGCTCGGCCTGACCGCCGCGCTGGGTCTCACCGCGGACGTCCGGCCCGATGCCGGCTAAGCGTGAGTTCGCGTTCACGCGTGCGGACTTCCTGGCGCTGCGCCGGTTGGTGGTCGACCACACCGGGATCGTCGTCACCGATGGCAAATTCGAGATGTTCTATGCGCGCCTGGCCCGGCGCCTGCGCCTCCTGGGCCTGACGGACTTCAAGGCGTATGTGGCACGACTGCGTGAGGATGACGGCAGCGAGCTGATCGAACTCATCAATGCCATCACCACCAACCTCACCGGGTTCTTCCGCGAAGCGCACCATTTCGACTACCTGGCGGACTATCTGGTGCCGCGTTGGGCCGCCCGGCCGGGGGTCCCGATCCGCATCTGGTCAGCCGGCTGCGCCACCGGTGAAGAACCCTATTCCATCGCCATGGTCCTGCTGGAACGGCTGCCCGAGGTGCAGCGCCGGGACCTGCGCATCCTCGCCACCGACCTGGATACCCACGCCCTGGAGCAAGCGCAAGCGGCGGTCTACACCATCGAGCAGATGGGTTGTCTGACCGGGTTGCCCTGGCGGCGGTGGGTGTTGCGGGGGCGGGGCGCTCAGGAAGGGCGCATCCGCATGCGCCCGGAGGTGCGTGCGCTGGTCGATTTCAGACGGCTCAATCTGATCGGCGACTGGCCGCTGCGCCGCGATTACGATGCCATCTTTTGCCGCAACGTCATGATCTATTTCGATGCGCCGACCAAGCAGGTGCTGGTTGATCGGCTCGCCGATCGACTCGCCGATCATGGGCACTTGTTCCTGGGCCACGCGGAATCATTGATCGGGCTGGCGCCGCGGTTCCGACCGGTCGCGCGTACCGTCTATGCACTGGCCGACGACCGCGCCGGGCGCGGATGAGGTCGGCGTCTGCCGGGAACGCGCAACATGACCGACCCTGAGCCAGTGCATTGCGGTGCGGTGCGGCGCTATCTCGACCCGGATTGTGACGGTATCGCGGCCAAGGTGTTGCCTGGGCAGTTCTACGTGACCGGCACCGAGGCGGTGGTAACGGTGCTGGGCTCCTGCGTGGCCGCCTGCATCCGCGACCGGGAGACCGGGATTGGCGGGATGAACCATTTCATGCTGCCGGTGCGGCCGGGTCCGCACGAGGACGCGACGGGTGCTGCCGCCCGCTATGGGAATCACGCCATGGAACTGCTGATCAACGAGATTCTGCGGCTCGGCGGCCGGCGCGCCAATCTGGAGGCCAAAGTGTTCGGCGGCGCCCGGGTCTTGACCATCCCCAGCGAAGTGGGGGCGCGCAACAGTGCCTTTGTGCGTGCTTACCTCGCGTTGGAGGGCCTGCCGCTGGTGGCGGACGATCTGGGCGGGGACCATCCGCGCAAGGTCATCTTCTTCCCTGCGCAGGGGCGGGTACGGGTGCGCAAGCTGCGGCGCGGCGGGGAAGGTGACGTGATTGCGCGCGAACGACACTATGTTCGTGAATTGGCAAGCCGGCCGATCGGCGGTGAGATCGAGTTCTTTTAACCCTGACAGAGGTCGTCATGGACGCTTCCCGCGAACCCATTCGGGTCCTGATCGTGGACGACTCCGCCCTGGTGCGCGAGTTGTTGACCGACTTGCTCGCGGCCGACGGTGACATCCGGGTGGTCGGGACCGCGGCCGATCCCTATGTCGCCCGGCAGCGGATCAAGGAGCTGAACCCCGATGTCTTGACCTTGGATGTGGAAATGCCGCGCATGGACGGCATCAGCTTCTTGCGCAACCTGATGCGGCTGCGGCCCATGCCGGTGGTCATGATCTCAGCACATACACGCGCCGGAGCCGAAACCACCCTTGATGCCCTGGCCTTGGGCGCCGTCGACTTCGTCGCCAAACCCGACCATGACCTGGTCAACCGGCTGGCTGAATTCGCGGCTGAGATCCGCTCCAAGGTGCGGGCTGCCGCGCACAGTCAGGTCCGCCGACTGGTCGCGACCGGACCGCAGCAGGCGACGGCCGGCACCGCGGACTGGAGCCTGCCGGATCATGCAGGGGGCCGCCTGATCGCCCTGGGGGCGTCCGCTGGCGGCACCGAGGCGATCCGTGCGGTGCTCGGTGCCCTGCCGGTCGGTGCCCCGCCCGTGGTGATCTGCCAACATCTTCCGGCGCTGTTCACCCGGCTCTTCGCGCAGCGTCTGAATGCACTCGGGCCGCTGGTGGTCCGCGAGGCGGCCGACGGCGACCTGCTGGAGTCGGGTTGTGTCTACATCGCCCCGGGCGACCGCCACCTGCATCTGCGGGCCGGCGGCGGACAACTGCGCTGTCGGCTCGACGACGGACCCGCGGTCAACCGTCACAAACCCTCGGTGGATGTGCTGTTCGAATCGGTGGCGCGCCTGCCGGACCAGGTGGTGAGCGCCGCCTTGCTGACCGGTATGGGTCGCGATGGTGCCCAAGGCCTGCTCTCCTTGCGCCGCGCCGGCGCCCGCACCATCGCCCAGGACGAGGCGACCAGTCTGGTGTGGGGTATGCCCGGCGCGGCCGTCAAGCTCGCGGCGGCGCAGTGGGTGCTGCCGCTTGAGCAGATCGCGCGGCGGCTGCTGGCGGATTAGATGATTTCCGGGAAGAATTACCGATGCGGTGGGGCAACGACAGCGTGTAGGATGCGGTGAGTAGTCGAACCGCATCACCCAACCGAAGTCGCCCCCACCGCCCTACGCAATCTTGCGGGCCTGGGGATGCTGGGGATGCGGGATGTTGATTCCAGGCAATCGCCTCAGCTCATGTAGCTGAGCGCCTCCTCTCCCGGATGGGGTAGCCCGGCGATGCGCCAGGCCTGGCGGCAGGAGCCGAACAGCTGGCGCACGGCATCACGTTCCATGCCGTGGACGCGGCAGACCTGGGAGGCCGGGGGAATGGCGCCGTAGGTCAGGCGATGCTCGCGCAGGTAGTAGATCACCGACCAATGGTCAGGGGTCAGCGGCCCCACGTCGTCCATTCTGGCGATGACGCGGGCCATGCCGGGGTTCCAGAGTTCCACATCGACCAAGAATCCGTCACCATCGGTCGGCAACGGACGCGCCCGGCCGGATACGGACTCATGCAGATTCGTTTGTCTCATGGTCTCTCCACTCCTAAGGTATATTCTTGTATTCTAATTAGTGTTTTCAATGTGCCCAGCGCTTCAGGTCACGAGTACGACTATAGCCGAGAAAATCGCCAGGTCAAGACCCGGCCGCTCGGGAGCGCGGGAGCGGACGGCTGACCGCGCCTTTTACCAGGGATCCGCCGCGTCGCGCGGCAGACGCATCGGGTAATGCTGCGGGGGGAATCCCCGATCGCGGTAATCGCGAAAGCGCAACCGCGCGGCCGCGCGCACCGCCGGATCCTGATCGACCGGCTCGCACACGCGCGCGAAGCGCGTGAACTCGGCGGGCACCTCGGCGGCAAGGTTGATCAAGACCGCGGCCGCGGTCTCGCGGCTCAGGTCGGCACCGATCAGAATCGGCGTCAGCGCGGGGTCGACCTGGCCGACCAGCCCATGTGGGATAAAGCTGTCCTGGCGGTAGGTCCAAAGCAGCCGATCCAGGTGCTGGGCGCGCTCGGTCTCCGGGCAGTGGATCAGGACCCGTGCGCCGTCCTGATACAAGCCTTCCACCAAGTGGCAGGTCAGCAGGTACCGGTCGCCGGGGCTCGCGGGTTCCAGGGTGTAGAAGTCGATGGTGGGCATTGGGGGAAGTGGATCGTGGCTAGCAGCCTGTCGGACTTAGCCCCTAGGATAAGGGCATGAGTCAACATAAAGGC
>JACDZG010000244.1 GCA_013426805.1 Chromatiaceae bacterium | reverse complement strand
TCGCGGCCGTCCAGATCGCTACGCTGACCGGTGCGCCGAGCCTGGTGCGGACCGACATTCAGGTGGCGGCCGCCTGAGGTGGCCAGTTCCTGGCGGCACACGCCGGCGCGTCCTGTTCGTCCACCAAGACGCTCCTGGGCGTGCCGGCGGCTGATCCGGCCGCCCAATTCGGCCCCTACCTCACGGTCCCGCCGGACTATCGCGGAACACTGG
The DNA here is from genome assembly GCA_013426805.1 of Chromatiaceae bacterium. Taxonomy (GTDB): domain Bacteria; phylum Pseudomonadota; class Gammaproteobacteria; order Chromatiales; family Chromatiaceae; genus Thiodictyon. The sequence goes on along the minus strand of JACDZG010000244.1, from coordinate 3,450 downwards.
TACACCCGGCCGTTGCCGAACATCGGCGCCCGGTGGAGGTGAGCGGCCTTAGGGCGCGACGGTGCCTCGACAGGTGCTTGTAAAGTCCCGCGCGCCTGATTAATATCCACAATCTTTATGCATCAACATAAGCATATCGGCTGTATGATCGGCCGTTTCGGGTGGTCACCTGTCCGGCCGAAAGTCAGCCAATGGGTCGTCCATCAAACCGCCCCCTCAGCAGCCGCCCACGGTCGCCAGCCAGCAATCAGGAGCGCCCCATGGCCGTCATCACCGGCACCAACGGCAACGATGTCATCACCGAAGACGACCTGACCGGCGGCATCGTCGGCGGCATCCCGTCCAACGCGGCAGATTCCATCGCGGGTGCCGACGGCAACGACTTGATTGATGGCGCCGCCGGCAATGATACCCTGCGCGGCGACAGTGGCGACGACACGGTGATCGGCGGTGACGGCAACGATCGTCTCGACGACAGCAACAGTTCCGGCGGCAACGACCTACTTCAGGGCGGTGCGGGCAATGACACGCTGTTCGCCTACCAGGGCGACACCCTCGACGGCGGTTCCGGGAATGACCGGCTCCAAGTCTGGAGCGACCAGGCTTACTCGCTGCAGGGCGGGATCGGCACCGATACCGTGGAACTCGTCTCCAGCTATTGGTACACCGGCAACTTCAGCCTGGCCGCCAACGGCATCGAGATCATCAATGGGAATGGCGGCGCGATCTACGGCACCTCGGCTAACGATGCGCTGAACTTCAGCGGCATCACCCTCAATCAGGTCGCCTTCATCGACGGCGGGACCGGCAACGACACCATCAGCGGCCCGGCCGCCGCGGCACTGATCGCCGGCGGCACCGGGGAAGACTCACTGACCGGCGGTGTCGGCGACGACAGCCTGCGCGGCGACAGCGACAACGACACCCTGATCGGCGGCGACGGCAATGACCTGCTGGATACCAGCAACAGTTGCAGCGGCGACGATCTGCTCCAGGGCGGGGCCGGCAACGACACCCTGTTCGCCTACCAGAATGACACACTCGACGGCGGTGACGGTGACGACCTGCTCCAGGTCTGGAGTGATCAGGCCTATTCGCTGCAGGGCGGTACCGGCACCGATACCGTCGAGCTCATCTCGAGCTACTGGTCCACCGGCAGCTTCAGCCTGGCCGCCAACGGCATCGAGAGCATCAACGGCAACGACGGCGGTATCTACGGCACTGAATCCAATGATGCACTCAACTTCGCCGGCATCACCCTCAACCAGGTCGCCTTCATCAACGGCCAGGGCGGCAACGACACCATCAGCGGCTTGACCGCCACGGCGCTGATCGTTGGGGGCACCGGTGAAGACTCACTGACCGGCGGCGCCGGCAACGACAGCTTGCGCGGCGACAGCGGCAACGACACCCTGATCGGCGGCGGCGGCAACGACCTATTGGATGTCGGCACGAGTTGGGCCGACGGCAACGACCTGCTCCAGGGCGGCGCGGGCAACGACACCCTGTTCGCCTATCAGGACGACACCCTCGACGGGGGCGACGGGAACGACCTGCTCCAGGTCTGGAGTGATCAGGCTTATTCGCTCCAGGGCGGTACCGGTACCGATACCCTTGAGATCATCTCCAGCTACTGGAATACCGGCAACTTCAGCCTGGCCGCCAACAGCATCGAAATCATCAACGGTAACGGCGGCGGAATCTACGCCACCGCGGCCAATGACGCGATGAATTTCAATGGTGTAGCCCTCAACCAGATCACCTTCATCGACGGCCAGGGCGGCAACGACTCCATCAGCGGCTTCGCCGCGTCCACTTTGGTGAGCGGCAACGTCGGCAACGACTCTCTGACGGGCGGTATCGGCAACGACAGCTTGCGCGGCGACAGCGGCAACGACACCCTGATCGGCGGCGGCGGCAACGACCTATTGGATGTCGGCACGAGTTGGGCCGACGGCAACGACCTGCTCCAGGGCGGCGCGGGCAACGACACCCTGTTCGCCTATCAGGACGACACCCTCGACGGGGGCGACGGCGACGACCTGCTGCAGGTGTGGAGCGACCAAGTCTATTCGCTCCAGGGCGGTGCCGGCACCGACACCGTCGAGATCGTTTCATACTATTGGTCCACCGGCAGCTTCAGCCTGGCCGTCAACGGCATCGAGAGCATCAACGGCAACGGCGGCGGCATCTACGGCACTGAATCCAATGATGCGCTCAACTTCGCCGGCGTCACCCTCAACCAGGTCGCCTTCATCAACGGCCAGGGCGGCAACGACACCATCAGCGGCTTGACCGCCACGGCACTGATCATTGGCGGCACCGGAGAGGACTCACTGACCGGCGGCGTCGGCAACGACAGCTTGCGCGGCGACAGCGGCAACGACACGCTGATCGGCGGCGGCGGCAACGACTTGTTGGATGCCGGCACGAGTTGGGCCGACGGCGACGACCTGCTCCAGGGCGGCACCGGAAACGACACCCTGTTCGCCTATCAGGGCGACACCCTCGATGGGGGTGACGGCGACGACCTACTGCGCGTATGGAGTGATCAAACTTATTCGCTGCAAGGCGGCACTGGTACCGATACCCTAGAGATCATCTCCAGCTACTGGAATACCGGGAGCTTCAGCCTGGCCGCGAACGGCATTGAGATCATCAACGGCAACGGGCAGGCGATCTACGGCACCGAAGCCAATGAGGCGATCAACTTTACCGGCATCACCCTGAATCAGGTCGCCTTCATCGACGGCCAGGGCGGCAACGACTCCATCAGCGGCTTCGCCGCGTCCACTTTGGTGAGCGGCAACGTCGGCAACGACTCTCTGACGGGCGGTATCGGCAACGACAGCTTGCGCGGCGACAGCGGCAACGACACCCTGATCGGCGGCGGCGGCAACGACCTATTGGATGCCGACACGAGTTGGGCCGACGGCAACGACCTGCTGCAGGGTGGTGCGGGTAATGACACCCTGTTCGCCTACCAGAATGATACCCTCGACGGCGGCGACGGCGACGACCTGCTGCAGGTGTGGAGCGACCAAGCCTATTCGCTGCAGGGCGGCACCGGCACCGACACCGTTGAGATCCTCTCCAGCTACTGGTACACCGGCAACTTCAGCCTGGCCGCGAACGGCATTGAGATCATCAACGGCAACGGGCAGGCGATCTACGGCACCGAAGCCAATGAGGCGATCAACTTTACCGGCATCACCCTGAATCAGGTCGCCTTCATCGACGGCCAGGGCGGCAACGATACGCTGACGGGCAGCACGGGTGCGGACCTCCTGCTCGGCAACGCCGGCAACGATACCCTCAACGGCGGCGCCGGCGACGATACCCTGAACGGCGGCGAAGGAACCGACGGCTTCAACGGCGGCGACGGCAACGACACGATCGATTACAGCTTTACCTGGACCGGAGGCATCATCACCCTGCCCGCCGGCGTTT
>JACDZG010000072.1 GCA_013426805.1 Chromatiaceae bacterium | reverse complement strand
TACTCAAATTATGTATATCTTTCATGACTTTAAATTTAACGAAGTAGAATTAAGGCATGCTCGACATCGGTGTCCTGGGTTTCTATCAAGCCGCCCCAGCGATCTTCAGTGCAGAAGTCCCGAACCCAGCCCATAACGACGGGATTGATCTCCAATACCTCTTCGATTCGCTTCCCGCAACTCGGGAGCGTGGTCTCCAACTCGACCCGATTCGTCCCCTCCCGCTCGGTAATCTCCCATGCTCGATCCAAGGCGTCGGCGATGGCCGCCAGATCGTCCTCCCGTCCGTCGAGCAGCGCGTCCGCGGACTCGCGGGAAAGCACCGGATGTGTCACCGAAACCGCGGGATCCATCTCGGTTTCGCTATCGCCCGTTTCACCGTTCGGATCGCCCGTGACCTCATCACTCGAACGGGTCGCGGTCTCGTCTGAGTCTTTTTGCGGACCCACTACGATCAAGGCATCGAACAGGTCCAGCGGCGATTCGCGCCCCTGATAGAGGGCTTGCAGATAACCCTCGACAGCGCAAACCGCAGACGAGACCCTTCCCTGTCGCAACGAGGGCGTAAGCGTCCGAAATATGAAACCCCTCATCCTGAGCATCCAGAAACGCGCCAAGACGTTGCCGATGCCGATGTTCATGCCGACCATGTGGAAGCGTTCAATGCGTCAACTCGGCGCCGCAACTCTGCTTACCGACGTAAAACAAATACCTATTCCAAGATGAAAACAGGTTTGCAAAGAACATTAGACATCAGTTGGATTTCCACAATTTCATTCGTAAGCACTTCACTACCAAACAGGTCCCCGCAGTGATGTTAGGGATCTTGGAAAAAGGGCTTTCATGGGGGGAGGTCTTGATGATTCGGAAATCGCCAGACGCTCATTTATTTGCTTTATAATCAATAATTTGTTTGTCGGCCAAGCTGAACCAGTACCGAGAATCCAACCGTTTCATCAGGTCGTCCGGGACGCGGACGTTGGGCATCCCCATCGGGGCTCTCCTCGCGGACGTAATGCACCGGATTATAGGTCAGTAGCCGGTTGATGGCAGTGCCGACCCGCGTCGAACAGCAGGGCGCCCTTGAGCAGGAAGTGGTCGGCATACCTGGAGTTGCCCAGGAGGTTCGGATCATTCCGCCCTCATTCGCCCAACGAGACGCGCGATAACATCTGTTTTTCGGATCGAACGTGCTCGTGGCAGTTGGGATTCGCGCGGCTTCTCCGTGCCGCGCAAGGAATCTGCTCACGCCGCCTTTGCCCCGCCGACCGAGACGCGAATCTGAATCTCCTCCCAAGGGACCCAGACCAACCCTTCGGCGTTCTTCTCCACAAGCTCCAAATCCAGCAACTTGGTGGTGTCGGTATGCACGTTGCTGTAGTTTCGCCCCAGGTGCTTGGCTAAGGCCGCGATCGACACCGGCCCCAGCCCTTTGAGCGCATCCAGGAGCGCGAGGCGCGCCGGGGTCAGTTCGCGGAAGATCTGGGCCGCATTAGCAAACCCCAGATGGTAGTCCGCTTCCGGCACGGTCTCCCCCGCATCAACCCGCCGGGCGACCGCCAGCGCCTGCTCCAAGTAGTCTCCCCGCCGGGGGATCTCCACGATTGCTCTAGACATAGCCGTCTCCTGCCAGGCGCCGGATATCGGCGCGAAAATCCTCCACGAGTCCAGCCAGCGACCGGAACGGGTAAGGCGTCTCCCGACCGCACTCATGGCGATGGTCGCCCTTACCCGCCTCGTTGTCGTAGCGCACCAGGCAACGCCCATTCCGACCGCAGTAGAGCCGGTACTTGAGCCCGTGCGGGCGCTCCGCCGTGGCCGTCGGCAGGCGCCACACCACCAACTGCACCACCGTGCCGTCCGGCCATGCCTCTTTCGAGTCGATGATGAGCGATGCCTTCATGCTATTGCATGGTAGGCCATAGCCCCCGAACTGGGCAACGGTCCTGTTCTGGGGCTGCGTCTGGAACTGTTAAAGTTTCCTACTCTTGATTTCAACGCCGGGTGCGGGGATGCCTGGTCTGCTGCGGCGGTATTGCCAACGTGACTCTTTCAGCTTGCCCCGTAGGGTCTTGATCATCGTTCCGGCCGGCCGCGGACGGTCCGCACAGCGGACTCTACGGTAACACCGTGACCTGTAGGGTCCGCTGTGCGGACCGCCGACGGTGCAGATCGCGCGGTGGTCGGGTTGATGATCAAGGCTCCTCGCAGCCTGGGCGACTCGTCCAGGGCGTAGGCGGGTTCCTTGCGCTGGGGCTTGATCGTCTTGTCCCAGCTGGCACTCTGGCGTTCCGGCTGGTACTTCCATTTCAGCAGATGACCGATCAAGACCGCCATCCGGCTCGCCAATGCGGGTTTTCCCAGCCCGAGGATAATTTTTGATCACGCCGGCAGGACGAGCCCGCTTGACTGCTTTTGCAGGTCGGTCGCTGACGCTATCGCGGAACAATCGCCGGCGCTTCTCGTCTAGACTCTGAGGCAACGACGGGCGCCGCGTCTATCGCTGAATCGACCCGAGGCCCGCGGCGGATATTTTTCCAAAGACCAATCGGGGGGCAATCCATGGCCGATTTTCTGACCTGGCGCGATGAGTGGCGGACCGGCGTCGACTGGATTGATGGTGATCACCGGGAACTCGGCGCTTTACTGAACCAACTGGTCGCGGTCAACGAGCGCGCGGTTCAGGGTGTTCAGCCGCCCTACCCGGGCGCTGCGAACGGCGGGGTCCTCGTGACCTTGGACGCGTTGATTACGCTCACGCGCCGCCATTTCGTCGCCGAGGAGTCGTTTTTGCGGGGTATCCGCTTCCCTGGCTATGACGCCCACCGTTGCGAGCACGAATTGCAACTTGCCGAGTTCGTCGACTTGCGCCGTACCCTGGGCGAGACGCCCGGTCAGTTCCTCGGCGCCGAGACCGTGCAGGATTTCAAGCGCTGGTTCTTCAACCACGTGATGGCCGAGGACCGGGATTATGTGGACTACTATCGAGAGCATCTGGCCCGCGGCTCACAGCGGCGGGCGGACTCGGCGCCGCGCGGTTGAGCGCGGCGGCGGCGACTCGCATCCGCCCCTGGGTTGCCCCCAGAACGCATACCGCGCTGGGCGCGGTTTAGTTCACTTGAACTGGCAATAAAATCATATAATATTAGTGTTATCTAATATTTCTTGGTGCAATCACCATGCGTCTGATCCATCCCGCGGCTGTCCTGACCGCATTGTTCTCACTCGTTGCCTGGGCGGCGGATCCGGCACCGGCGGTCCGGTCGGACCAAGACCGGGCGCCCGCTCAGACGACCGCAGAGGATCAGGCCGGTCTGGCGACCGCCGCCGCCGAGCGGCGCACCGTCCCCCGCGAGTACCGGCTGGATGGCGTGGTGGAGGCGGTCAATCGCACCACGGTTGCGGCTCAGACGCAGGGTCAGGTGCAGGAGATCTTCTATGATGTGGATGACGTCGTGCAGAAGGACGCGGTGATCGCGCGCATCAAGGATACCGAACACCGCACCCGGGTCGCCCAGGCCGTGGCCGACGCCAAGTCCGCGGCCGCCCAGTTGCAGCAGGCGCGCGACGAGCATACGCGGGTCGCGGGGCTCTATCAGAAGAAGAACGTGTCCGACTCGGCCATGGACAAGGCGACCGCCGATCTGGCCAGCGGGCGGGCCGCTCTGGAGGCGGCGAACGCCCGTCTGGAGCAGGCCGAGGAGCAGTTGAAATACACCGAGGTGCGCGCCCCGTACTCCGGCATCGTCACCCACCGCCATCTGGAGGTGGGTGAGATCGCCAGCCCCGGCTCGCCGGTCATGAGCGGCATCTCGACCGATGAGCTGCGGGTGATCGTCGATGTCCCGCAGAGCGTGATTCCGGCGGTGCGGGCGGGCGGAGCGGCGCGGGTCTATCTGCCTGACGGTCAATTGATCGAGACCCGGGCCATCACTATTTTTCCCTTTGCCGATCTGGAGTCCAACACCTTCAAGGTGCGGATCGAACTGCCCCGGGAGACCCCGGCGCTCTTTCCCGGCATGATGGTGAAGACCGGTTTCGTGGTCGGCGAGCGGGCTGAGCTCACGGTGCCCAAGGCGGCCGTGGTGCATCGCTCCGAGGTCACCGGGGTCTACGTCTACATGGCCGATGACCATGTGCATTTCCGGCAGGTGCGTCTCGGCCGCACCCTGGAGGATGCCTATGTGGTGCTGTCGGGTCTCGGCGAGGGCGAGTTGGTCGCGCTGGACCCGATCGCGGCCGGGGTGGTGCTGAAGTCCCAGGGTGCGCAGCGGCACGTCGGAGACGGGAGCGCTCCGCATGACTAACGAGGCTGTCGGACTGGGCCTCGCCGGCCGGATCGCCGCGCGCTTTCAGGCGACCGAGATCACCCCGCTGCTGGCCGTGGTCGGGCTCTTGCTGGGGCTTTTCGCCGTGCTGGTCACACCGCGCGAGGAAGAACCGCAGATCAATGTCACCTTCGCCGATGTCTTCATCCCCTTCCCCGGGGCCTCGGCGAGCGAGATCGAGCATCTGGTGGCCGGACCTGCCGAGCAGGTCCTCTCCGAGATCAAGGGCATCGAGCACGTTTACTCAATCTCCCGTCCGGGGATGGCCGTGGTCACCGTCCAGTTCAAGGTGGGCGAGGACAACACCGATGCGATCGTGCGCCTGTTCAGCAAGGTACAGAGCAATCAGGACTGGCTGCCGGCGAACCTGGGCGTCGGAATGCCGATCGTCAAGCCCAAGGGCATCGACGACGTGCCCATCATCACCGCCACCTTGTGGTCCAAGGGCTCAGGGGCGGACAACGGCAAGGGCGCTTTCGAGCTGGGTCAGGTCGCCCATGCCATCGAGCAGGAGATCAAACGCGTCCCCGGCACGCGCGATGTCTACACCCTGGGGGTGCCGCGTCAACTGGTGCGGGTGCTGTTGCAGCCGCAGGCGTTGGCCGGCTACGGCGTCGACCTCACCGACCTGCGCCGCGCGCTGCAGGCCGGCAATCTCAATGCCGATAACCTGACGATCACCGCCGACAACCAGGAAATACTGATTCAGGCCGGAACCTTCCTGTCGAGTCCGGAGGAGATCGGCGACCTGGTGGTGGGTCTGCACGCCGGCCGCCCGGTCTATCTGCGCGACGTGGCGACCATCGAACGCGGCCCCGAGCAGCCGGAGAGCTACGCCTGGCTGGGTGCCGGCCCCGGCGCTCACCATGTCGGGATGGAGCTCAAGGGCACCACCCCGGCAGTGACCATCGCGGTGGCCAAACAGGAGGGGGTGAACGCGGTGGATGTCGCCCGGCGCGTCATCGATCGCCTGGAGCAACTGCACGGCACTTTCATCCCCGATGATGTCGAGGTCACGGTGACCCGCAACTATGGCGCCACCGCCGACGCCAAGGCCAAGAAACTGATCACCAAACTCGCGTTCGCGACCGTCTCCGTCATTCTGCTGGTGTGGCTGGCGGTGGGCTGGCGCGAGTCGATCATCGTCGGCGCCGCGGTGATCGTCACTCTGGCGCTGACGCTGTTCGCTTCCTGGGCCTGGGGTTTCACGCTCAATCGCGTCTCGCTCTTTGCGCTGATCTTCTCGATCGGCATCCTGGTGGACGACGCCATCGTGGTGGTGGAAAACATCCACCGGCATATGGTCATGTCGCGGTCCCGACTCCTGGACCTGATGCCGCGGGCGGTCGACGAGGTGGGCGGGCCGACGATCCTGGCCACCCTCACGGTCATCGCGGCCCTGCTGCCGATGGCGTTCGTCAGCGGCCTGATGGGGCCCTATATGTCGCCGATTCCCATCAACGCGTCCATGGGCATGCTGATCTCGCTCGCGGTCGCCTTCATCTTCACCCCCTGGATGACCAACTTCATGCTCGGCCGGCGCCATGACCAGGCGCTGGCCACGGGCCGGTTGCCGGATCACGGACACGGCACCGACGGCGGCCGGCTGGCGCGCCTGTTCGGGACCGTCATCGGCCCCTTCCTCGCCGGCCGCCGGGGCCACGTCAACCGCTGGCTGCTGCTGCTCGGCATCCTGCTGTTGATCGGCGGGTCCCTGCTGCTCGTGGTCAACCGGGCGGTGATCCTCAAGATGCTGCCCTTCGACAACAAGAGCGAGTTCCAAGTGGTCCTGGACATGCCGGAGGGGACCAGTCTGGAGCAGACCGCGCGAGTGCTCGCCGAGATGGGCGAATACCTGGCCACGGTTCCCGAGGTCACCGACTATCAGGCCTATGCCGGCACCGCCGCGCCCATCAACTTCAACGGCCTGGTGCGCCAATACTATTTGCGTGAGGGTGCGCATCTGGGCGACCTTCAGGTCAACCTGGTGGACAAGCATCACCGCGACGAGCAGAGTCATGCGATCACGCTGGGGTTGCGTGACCCGCTGCAAACGATCGCCCTGCGTCACGGCGGCAATGCCAAACTGGTCGAGATCCCGCCGGGACCGCCGGTGCTCTCGCCGCTGGTCGCGGAAGTCTACGGGCTCGACTACGCGGGTCAGATCGCGCAGGCGCGCCAGGTGCGTGCAGCCTTCGCGTCGACCGCCGATATCGTCGATGTGGACGACTCGGTGGAACATCCGGCCAGGAAGCTCGTGGTGGAGATCGATCGCGCCAAGGCGGCGCGCTTGGGTGTCACCCAGGCCAGTGTCGCGCAAGCGCTCTCAACTGTTCTCAAGGGCGAGGATATGAGCTTCCTGCATGGGGCCAACGTCAAATATGCCGTGCCCATTCGGGTGGAGTACGCCGAGGCCGACAAGGCTGACGTGGATCAGGTGCTGGCCCTGCGGGTGCGCTCGCAAAGCGGCGCGCTGGTGCCGCTGTCGGAGATCGTCAGCCTGGTGGAGACCTCCCGCGCGCCCAGCATCTACCACAAGGATTTGCTGCCGGTGGTCTATGTCACCGGCGACATGGCCGGCCCCACCGACAGCCCGCTCTATGGTCTGTTCGCGATCGCGGCCACGCTTACCGACCAGTTGAACCTGCCGCAGTGGTATACGCAGCAGCCCGGCAATCCCTATGAGTACAGCATCAAATGGGACGGTGAATGGCAGGTCACCTATGAGACCTTCCGCGATATGGGGATCGCCTACGGCGTGGGTCTGATCCTCATTTATCTCTTGGTGGTGGCGCAGTTTCGCAGTTATCTGGTCCCGCTGATCATCATGGCGCCCATTCCATTGACCATCATCGGCATTCTGCCCGGTCATGCGCTCCTGGGTGCCAAGTTCACCGCCACGTCCATGATCGGCATGATCGCGCTGGCCGGTATCATCGTGCGCAACTCCATCCTGCTGGTGGACTTCATCAATCAACAGGTGCGCGAAGGTATGCCGTTCGCCGAGGCCGTCATCAATTCCGCCGTGGTGCGTGCCAAGCCGATCGTGCTGACCGCGGTCGCCGCCATGGCCGGCGCGGTCTTCATCCTCGACGATCCGATCTTTTCGGGGCTGGCGGTCTCGCTGCTGTTCGGACTCTTCGTCTCTACGGTACTGACCCTGGTGGTCATCCCGGTGGTTTACTACGGGGTCATGTTCAAGCGGGTGGAGTGGATTCGGACGGCGACGGGGTCCTGATCATCGTGCCGGCCGCAGGAAGATCGCGGGTCGAGGCTTGCTTGACGATCCACCCGCGGGAACCGTCGAGGAGGAACCCATTCCGGTCAGACGGTCTCCACCTCAAACCCGACCAGAGTCCGCTGCTCCTGGCTGAACTCGATGCCGACCAGATGAATCGGCTGGCCCAATGCGCGGTATTTATCGGCATAGCGCCGGTCCTTGAGCTGCTGCAAGGCCCGGCCGGCGGGCGCCTGTTCCACCATCTTGAACTCGAACAGCCAGACCTGGGCGTTGAACTTGAGCGTCAGGTCGATCCGGCCCAGGCTGGTGGCGTCCTCGGCCCGGAGATCCAGACCCAGGGCGGCCAGGTGGCTATAGAAGACACTGGCATAGAAGCCCTCGTAGCGGGCGAGCGGATGGCCGTCGTGCCACTGATGGGAGATCGCCGCGAACAGACTGGCGAGGTGGGTGCGCAGGGCGGCGAAATCCCCCGCGACCAGCACGTCGTAGAGTCCGCTGGCCAGTTCGCTGGCTTGCCCCGGCTGGCTGACGAAGGCCTTGGCCAGGCTGTCGTTGAGCGCCATCTCCACCTCCAGGTTCGGATAACCTAGGGTGTATTCCATCCGGGCGCCGATCCGCCGGGAACCCGTGAAGGTGAGATAGCCGGTCTGCCACAAGAGGGCCTCGGGGGCCAGGCGGTCCACGTCGAAGGCCGAAAGCAGGGCCTCGTCGGCCCGCAGACCGGCGAGCCGCGGGGTGAAGAAGCCGCGCTCGGTCAGTTGGTCAACGAGAAAGGTCGGGGTGCCGGTCTCGAACCACCAGGTGCGGAATTCCCGCTCCTGGAAGAGCAGCAGCAGGTCGAACGGGTTATAGACCGCCTCCCCCATCCAGTTGTAGCCGTTATACCAGCGGCGGATCTCAGCGCGGTCCAGACCGGGCAGTTCGGGGGCAAAGACCGTTTCCACATCGGTCTCCGTATAGCCGCAGAGGGCCGAATAGTCCGCGGACACGGTGATGTCGCGCAGGTTGTTCAGCCCCGAGAAGATGCTGACCTTGCTGAATTTGCTCACCCCGGCGAGGAAGACGAAACGGATGTGCGCGTCGTTGTCCTTGATGACCGAATAGAGGTTGCGTAGCCCGTCGCGTATCGCCCGGGCGGTTGCGGGGTCCGACAGGTTGTCCAGGATCGGCTTGTCGTATTCGTCCACCAGGACCACGACCCGCTGGCCGGTGGCGGCATGGGCCCCTTCGAGCAGTTCCGCAAAACAGGAGACGGCGTCCGCGGTGTCGCGGCAGGTCAGTCCGAGCGCCCGCTGGTTGCGGTGTAGAAGGTCCAGGATCCGCCGGTCCAGGTCCTCGGTATCCCGTACCATCCCGCCCCCGAAGCTGAAGCGGATGACCGGAAAGCGGGTGCCCCAGTTCCAGTGCGGATGAATGGCCAGTCCCAGGAACAGGGGCTCGTTATCGGCAAAGAGTTCCCCCAGGGTATCGAGCAGGAGCGATTTGCCGAAGCGCCGCGGGCGGGAGAGGAAATAGTGGGTGCCCTCGTCAGTCAATTGCCGGATGAAGCCGGTCTTGTCCACATAATAGTGATCGTCCTCGCGGATCTTGGCGAAGGTCTGGATTCCGATCGGCAGTTTGCGGCGATGCATGGTGGCTCTCGGCATGGCGGAACAAGGAGGCGATCGACCGCGGAATCGGCGGTAGCACAAGGATGGCAGGGTTCGCTACCGATCCTCGCGGGTGTGCCACAACCGCAGCACAGCGATTGTACCGTCCCGAATTTCGTAGCGTATCTCGTAGTGTCCAACGATCATCCGGCGGACATCGCGTGGCTCGAACTCTTCCAGCTTTTCACCGATCCGCGGATTCGCCGCCAGTCCGGCCGCCGCGGCGGTGAGTTTCTGCACCGTGCGTGCTGCGGCCGGCTGGTTCACCAGCGTCAGGAACTCATACAACCGGGCCAAGTCCGAGAGTGCCTTGCTCGTCCACGTCAGTCTCATCAACGAGGTACCGGCAACGGCTCGGCCGTGCTGAGGCTATCGGCCCAGGCTTGCACGGCCTGGTGGTCGATGACGTGCCCGGCGTCCACATCGGCTAAGGCTTCGCGCGTCAAACGGCTGCGCTCGTCTTCCTGGTCGATCCAGGCCGCCAACGCTTGCTTGACGATCCACCCGCGGGAACGGTCGAGACGGACCGCCAACCGATCGACCTTGTCCGCCAACGCAAGAGGCACGTGTGCAGTAAACACTTTGGTATCTGTCTGTGCCATAGTCTTGTCTCCTATTTCTGAATCACTATTAATCATAAAGATTAATAGCGATTTAGGCAAGATGGGATACCTGATCGCCCCTAGCCCGCTCCCTGTGACTCGCCGACGCGGCGAGCGGACGCGGACCGGATGGGGGAACCCATTCCGGTCAGACGGTCTCCACCTCGAACCCGACCAGGGTCCGCTGGGCCTGGCTGAACTCGATGCCGATCAGATGGATCGGCTGGCCCAGTGCCCGGTACTTGTCGGCGTAGCGCCGGTCCTTCAACTGCTGCAAGGCCCGGCCGGCGGGCTCCTGTTCCACCACCTTGAACTCGAATAGCCAGACCTGGCCGTTGAATTTGAGCGTCAGGTCGATCCGGCCCAGACTGGTGGCGTCCTCCGCCCGCAGACCCAGCCCCAAGGCCGCCAGATGGCTGTAGAAGACGCTGGCATAGAAGCCCTCGTGGCGGGCGAGCGGATGGCCATCGTGCCACTGATGAGGGATCGCCGCGAACAGACTGGCGAGGTGCGTGCGCAGGGCGGCGAAATCCGCCGCAACCAGCACATCGTAGAGTCCGCTGGCCAGTTCGCTGGCGCGTCCCGGCTGGCCGACGAAGGCCTTGGCCAGGCTGTCGTTGAGGGCCATCTCCACCTCCAGGTTCGGATACCCCAGGGTGTATTCGAGTCGGGCGCCGATTCGCCGCGAACCCGTGAAGGTGAGCTAGCCGGTTTGCCACAGCAGGGCCTCGGGGGCCAGACGGTCCACGTCAAAGGCCGAAAGCAGGGCCTCGTCGGCCCGCAGACCGGCGAGCCGCGGGGTGAAGAAGCCGCGCTCGGTGAGCTGATCAATGAGAAAGGTCGGGGTGCCGGTTTCGAACCACCAGGTGCGGAATTCGCGCTTTTGGAAAAGCAACAGCACGTCGAAGGGGTTGTAGACCGCCTCGCCGGTCCAGTTCCTCCGCATCCCGCACCATCCCACCCCCGAAGCTGAAGCGGATGATCGGAAAGCGCGTGCCCCAGTCCCAGTGCGGATGAATCGCCAGCCCCCGGAACAAGGGTTCGTTGCCGGCAAAAAGTTCCCCCAGGGTATCGAGCAGGAGCGACTTGCCGAAGCGCCGCGGGCGGGAGAGGAAATAGTGGGTGCCCTAGTCGGTCAATTGCCGGATGAAGCCGGTCTTGTCCACATAATAATGATCGTCCTCGCGGATTTTGGCGAAGGTCTGGATTCCGATCGGCAGTCTGCGGCGGCGCATGGTGGGTCTCGGCATGGCGGAACAAGGAGGCGATCCGGAGGATCCACCCGGTTGCCCGGAGAGATCCCCTTCGAGGAATCGCTGGCGCTTTTCAGACTACAGTCTGACGCGAAGCCAACCGACCGTCCCGAGAACCGGCTCATGCATCCTAGCCAGCACGCCGCCCTTCGGCAACGCCGAACTAGAGCAGGAGCGTCAGCGGCTGGAGCAGGTCGACTTTCGTTCCTGGTATGACAGGTCGGTACGACGCCAAATTCGTTCGCCGGACGCTTCCTGACGGCGCCGCGCGTCGTCCGTTAATCGTCGCAGGTCCCCGCCGAAGGAGTCCACGATTTCCTCGCGAATCTGGTGCAGGTCGGAAATAATCGTGTCCGCCGATGATTCACTCGATCTCTTCTTCATCGTCCAGCATCTCCTCAGGAGTACAAACGGTTGGTAGCAGGTAGCCCAAGTCTTTGAGCACCTCGCGAACTCGGGGCAAGAGCCGGGCATTGGCAATGTGCGAGCAGTTCCAGGTCAGTAAGTAGTCAAGGCCATGAAACGCAGAAGCACAAATGTGCAGGGCATCCAGTCGGGCGTTTGGCGGCAGCACTGCGCTGGAAAGTAATTGATTCGCGAGTTCGGGGATATCCGCGGGAAGGTCTAAGAGTGGGATGCCATGCAGATGAGCCAACCGATCCGCGGCAAGATCTTGATTGCCCCGGCCAGCCTCATCCAGAACATACTGCGACGTGATGAGTTGGTAGTTGCCGCGCTCATAATCCCACCACTGGCGCGTCAGCACTTGGCGCGCGACCGTCACTACCTGCGCGCTTGGGCGAGACCGCAGGTAGCTGACGATAGATGTTTCGACATACACCGTTTTCATTAATCGCTCATTGACCTGCTAGTTTAAAGATCTCATCTCTTTGCTCCGCACTAAGTTGTGGAAGGCGCTCAATTACTTTATCGAGTATTGGATCTGCGTCAAAATCCAATGCATCGTCACCGTATTCGACGGGATCGATAGGGAATTGAAAAAGGCAAATGCATCCCCTGCATGACCAGCCCATGGATCTTGCCGTCTTGGTGTCACCACCGATAATTCTCCTTAAGTTCTCTTCCTTGCAGCGACCTCCTCTTACCCATAACCAACTTGCTACCACTAGCTTATTACTGACCGTATACACGTCCAGTCCATACATTGCATTGCTTCTCGCTGGGTTTCCCCGGAGTTTGCAGAGATACCCACTGGCCTCCCAGCCGGACCGCTTATTGACTCTCAGGAACCTGCATGTTCCGCAAAAAATACTCTCTATCCGATCCATTCCTGCGGCTAAGAAACGTTTGCAGTCGGTTTTGGCCTGATTAGCAATAGCATTAACCATTTCCGAGACCTTATTTATCTCCTCGTCTTTGATTGTCGGAATCAGTTCTTTATAATTCGGTTCGTCAACGTAAAGGGCATCTAGTTCCTGTGGATACTTAGCATAGAAGGTTAGGGCAGGCCCGAGCTTCATTTGGGTTCTCCTTTCTCCGCCAACGCGGACGAAAAAATAAGCGCACCGTAGGGGTCTTCAGTTTCTTGAGTTAGCGGGAGTTCCCAGCCAATAATACACAGATACCTTCCTGGTTGAAATCCGCATTATCATCGTCAAGTTTATTCAGCACGGTTGCTATGATGCTGCCCCCGAAGCCGTGAGGTTGGTTAGGGTCAAATAGCCATGCCAAGAAACTGGTGTGAGCCGTTTCCCATCGCCCGAGATCCATCGATCCAAAAAGGCTTATTCGTCCAAAGCAAGGATTATCCCGATCTTGTTCGCGGAGTTTATCGATTCTCTGTTTCAGTGAGATTTCGCAATGATTCCGCATGTTGCGAAATAACACTTCCAAGCCAGAATGATCAAATTCAAATGATGGTGCGGAAATGCGGGCGTAAACCCGATATAGATCGGTTAAGAAATCAGTTGATTGATTGCTTGCCTCTGGATTCACCACAAGCTCGTACGATCTTTCCAAAGCGGCCAAAAATGTTGACATCTTGGACGTTTCCTCGCTTGTCTTAAGCCTGTGGGTAGCGCACTACCACATTCAGTAGGACTCTGGCCGTACCGCGGTGCGCGCAACCTTTGCTCCCAATGCCATAGCATGCCGATCGACCCGGCCACTTTACGGATCGCGAGGTCGTCGGTCCGCACAGCGGACCGCAGTCTTGCCATCGGGTGCGGCGTCCGGCCTGGGCGTCTCATGGCAAGCGAAACGTGTAATGACGCATCAGACCCCGGCTGCCGCCACGCGCCATCCGGGAGCACCTTTCGCGATCTTAACCCGGCCGGCTAAGTGGGGTCTATAATGCGTGTCTTTGCGTGGGTCGAGAGGTAGCGTCGATGGCTAAGGGCAAGATCAACAAGGTGGTGCTGGCATACTCCGGAGGGCTGGATACCTCGGTTATCCTGCGGTGGCTGCAAGAGCATTACGGCTGCGAGGTGGTGACTTTCACCGCGGATATCGGCCAGGGGGAGGAGCTGGAGCCGGCGCGCGCCAAGGCGACGGCCGCCGGGGTCCGGGAGATCCATATCGACGATCTGCGTGAGGAGTTCGTCGGCGACTTCGTGTTTCCCATGCTGCGCGCCAACGCACTCTACGAGGGCGAGTATAAGCTCGGCACCTCGATTGCCCGCCCGCTGATCGCCAAGCGGTTGGTGGAGATTGCCATCGCGACCGGGGCCGACGCCATTTCCCACGGGGCCACCGGCAAGGGGAACGATCAGGTGCGTTTCGAGCTGACCGCGTATGCGCTCAAGCCTGATATCCAGATCATCGCCCCGTGGCGGGAGTGGGACCTGCTGTCACGCGAGAAGCTCCTCGCCTATGCCGAGGAACACCAGATCCCGGTCGAGATGAAGCGCGACGGCACCAAGTCGCCCTACTCGATGGACGCCAATCTGCTGCATATCTCCTACGAGGGCTATGATCTGGAAGACCCCTGGGTCGAACCCGGCAAGCCGATGTGGCGTTGGACCCTGGCTCCCGAGGACGCCCCCAACAGGCCGCGCGAGATCACTCTGACTTTCGCGGGGGGCGACTGTGTGGCGGTGGATGGCCAGGCGATGAGCCCGGCCACGTTATTGGCCGAACTCAACCGCATCGGCGGCGAGAACGGCGTCGGCCGCGACGATATCGTTGAAAACCGCTTTGTCGGCATGAAGTCCCGCGGCTGCTACGAGACCCCCGGCGGCACCATCCTGCTCAAGGCGCATCGCGCCATGGAGTCACTGACGCTGGATCGGGAGGCGGCGCATCTGAAAGACGAGTTGATGCCCCGTTACGCCAGCCTGGTCTATAACGGCTTCTGGTTCAGCCCGGAACGGCTGATGATGCAGGCGGCCATCGATCAGACGCAGCGCGTGGTCAACGGCGAGGTGCGCCTGAAGCTCTACAAGGGCAACGTCATGGTGGTCGGGCGCCGCTCCGCCACCGACAGCCTGTTCGATGCCTCCATTGCCACCTTCGAGGAGGATGCCGGGGCTTACGATCAAAGCGATGCCACCGGGTTCATCCGGCTCAATGCACTGCGGCTGCGCGTGGCCGGGCGTAAGCGGGGCGGGCCCTGAACACTGTTCCGGCCAAAGCGACCATCCGGAATTGTCCACAGATGTCACAGATGTTCACAGATGAAGAAAAATATCTGTGTTCATCTGTGTTCATCTGTGGATCAGATTTCCGCCACAGGGTCTCGGCGGACGCTGGCTGACACGATGAACAAGGCCGCGGGCGCCTGACCGCGCGCTCTGGTGTTATGGGTCCTCGGCGGGCTGCAGGAAGAGGTCCTGGTAGTCGTCCGGCAGGGGGTCCGCGGGCGGCGGCACATCCGGCTTGGTAAAGACCGCCGAGGTCTGCATCGGCACTACCGGCGCCGGGTCCGCAATCGCTTCCTCGATCTCAGCGAGCAGGTACGGAAAGAAGGGGTTGCTGGCGATCCGGAATAAGGAATCCAGATTGACGATCAAGGCGCCGCGTTCCCCGCGGGCGGCGATGGCGCCGAGATGGGCACCAAAGAATTCGTGCGGATTCGGTTCCAGGCCGTAGAGTGAATCGTCCAGCGGAAAGGGGATGGCGACGTGGGAGAGTGAGAAGATCTGGATGGGATAGGGAATCCCGAGCGGTCGGGTCTGCGCGGTGGTTTCGCCGGGGGCGATGGTGCGGGCCACGGTGTCCGCGTCATCCGTGTCGGCATTGGCGATGATGGTGATCCGGTAGCGCTGCGGCAGGGTCGGCAGCAGGCGATCGATCGCCGCCGTGGTGGCCGGACGCATCAGCGGACCGAATTTGAGCGTTCGATTCACGTCGAACAGCACCAGTTCACTGCCGTTTTCGGGCAAATGGGCATAGAGCCCGGAGATGATCGCGGGCGTGCTGACGGTGAAGTCCAGCACCGATTGGAAGGTCAGCAGCGGCGCCAGCCCGGTCAGGCGGCCGGCGGCGGCCAGGCGTTGCGTCTGTCGCCGCAGGGCGTCGGTGAGCCGATGGGATTGGACCGCGCCATTGACCGGAAAAGAGTTGTATTTGAACGGGTTGAATTCCGGCAGCAGGCCCAGCCAGGCGGCCTTTTCAAACGCGGGCAGGAGCGCCGGCAGCGCGGCCAGCCCGGCCATGCCGGCGAAGCGGGTAATGCCGATCATTGGGGAGATCAGGATCAGCCGGTCCGGCCGGGCCAGTTGCGGGTCCTCGATGGCATCCAGTGCATACTTGACGGCCAAGGCCCCGCCGTTGGAGAAACCGACCAGATGTAAGGGCGTGGCGGGATCGCTGCGCAGTCGGGCCTCACGCACGGCCAACCGGGTCGCGGCCATCCAGTCTTCCCACTCCACCGCGGTCAGGGCCGCGGGGACAGTGCCATGGGCCGGCAGGCGAATGCCGATGACCAGGAAGCCGTGCTCGCGATAGCGCCGCGCGATATGTCGCAGGCTGTAGGGCGAGTCGGTCAGGCCGTGCAGCATGACCACGGCACCGTTGGGCTTGTCCGCGGGCTCCATCAGGTAGGAGCGGTTCCAGTCCTCGGACAAATTCGCCGGGTAGACCGGGCTGCCCTCGAAGTAGCGGTTGTAGGGGACGCGGTCCTCCGGGTCCAGTTGCTGAGTCACCTCGACCCGCATGCGCTCGAAGATTGCGTTCTCGGCCTGGAGATATTGATCCCAGTTCGCGGCATCCAATTCGTCCACGGACAGTTCGTCCGGCACGAAGGTGTGCCAGGGTTCCAGCGGCGGCCCGTTCAGTGCAACATAGGTTCGCAGCCCGAGCAGGCTTGCCGCGACCACCGCCAGCGCGATCAGTCCGCGGGTCAGATAGCGTCTGAAGCGACTTTGGTTGGATGCCGGCACGCGATACTCTCCCACGCGGGTCCGGCGCACCGGAACCCGCGGTGTGAAACACGGAAATGGCTTCGCTTCGTCTCAAGCACGCGGCTGGGGGCGAATAGCGGAGCCATGGATTGATCAAGCCGGACGATCGCGGTCGCCGCGGGCCGTCCGGTGTTCCCGCCGGGGGCGGGGGGTTGGTCAGGCGAACTCGGCGGAGGTCTGCGTCGTCCGGAACACCAGCCAGAGACCGAAGATCAGCACCGCCACCTCGGCGCCCAGCAGCAGGATAAGCGACATCAGGCTCATGATGTCGACCGCCGACACCCAACTGGCGCCGACCGCGCCCGCCATCTGCGCCTGCACCACCGGCACGCCGGCTTGCGGTGCGGACAAGAAGTAGAACAGGAGATGGCCGACCTCGAGCAGCATCACGGTCATCGAGAACAGGATGCCCAGGACGCTGGCAACCACCCCGGTCCAGGCGGTTGCCGTCAGCGCGCTCTGTGAGGGGCGGGTGCTCGCGTCCGCGATGCGGGGGGCGAGGCGGGTGTAACGAAAAAACCAGAAGATAGTGAACAGCAGGATCAGGAAGCTGATCATCGTCAGGTATTCGACGAGCGCGAGCCCGGCTCGCGGTCCGGTCAGCGACCGGCTGAACACGAAAGTATAGAACATCAGGACGACCGGAAGGGCGCCCATGACGACCTGGACCCAGAAGCCGGTCCAGCCGAGACGTCGGAACGCGTTGGCGAGGCTGTGACTCTGCGACGGTTTTAGACTTTCAGCGAGTTTGTTGAACATAACATCTTCTGCCTTCTCGACGGTTGTGATCGGAAGAGGTGATCGCGGTGCGTGCCGCGAGCGACCCAACTATCCAGCTTGCCGGGTTGCGGCCCTGTCTCCGCGGAGGTTTCGGCCGGGTCGCCAGAATAATTCATCACCCAGGCAAGGGAAAGTCTAAGTGACAGGAGCAGGTCGCAGGAGTCGGCGCCGGCGCGTCAGCGTCGCTGACGCTGGTACTCAGTGGACACGCCGCGGAGCAGGACGACGAAATGCGAGGCGGCGGGAGACTTGTCGCTCCGATTGGCGGAATCTCGTGTCATTGACCGGCCGCGTCAGTGGGTCGATGCGCTCCCCGTCGCACTTGGCAAATCCGGTTTAAGAAACTAAACTTCAAGGCGTATCGTCGCGCACATATAACACCCCCAGCATTGGACACAGGACGGCCCGGATGAAGGCGAACGGTAATACCTCGGTGATCGCCCTCAGTGTACTCATGGGCCTACCAATGTCGGCAGGCGCGTCGGTCGTTGACATTTTAAACAGGGATTTCGAAGACGGGCTCGTGGGTGGCTCGGCGATCAGCACGCCCGAGTCCGACACCTGGGTCGGCATTCGCCCATCCACCGACGCCAGCAACGGGGCTTCCGGGCTAGCGACATTCGATGGGTTCTTCAGCAGCAGCTTCATGATGGTCGGAGACTTGGAGGGGAACATCGGTCAGTCCAACGCCGGTACCTCGACTGTCAGTTTCGCGCTGAACCTCCCGAGCGACCTGACCTCGCTGACGATCGGTTACGACTGGGTATTCGATACCAATAACCCCAGCGACCCCAGTTCAGATCTGTTCAGTGTCGAGTTTTTGGCCGGGTCGAATGTTTACGATTACTTGCAGGGCTCGGCTACGTCCCTGACACCTGATCGACCAGGCCTCGTCAGCACGACGCGTGGCACGTTCGGCCTGACGCTGACCGGAACGGCGCTCCGCGATCTGCTCACGGCCGGCGTCGATCAGATTCGCTTCAGGCTTCGCGAAGAGGGCGCACTCAACTCGTCGGCGGTCGGTATCGACAACATTTCGATCACCGGCTTTGTCCCCGCGCCGACAACCTTAGCGCTCCTCGGCATCGGTCTTGCCGGTGGTGTCGTTTCCCGGCGCAAGGCCAGGCGCTGACCGCAACATCGCCACATGGCGACCGCGGCGGGGAGTCGCCAAGGTGCCCCGACGCTGTCGACAGTGGTTTACCCCTCGTTGTTACCGGTCTATCATCGCCCGCTTTTCCTCGACACCCGCCGCGGCGGCATCGGAGTGCCTGTGAATGCTCAGACCGATCGACACTTTCTGGTCACGCCCGGCGCGACTGGGACGGGCCTGAGCGGGCGCCTGCAAGTTCCGGGCGACAAGTCGATCTCCCATCGATCGATCATGCTGGCCGCCATCGCCGACGGTGAGACCTGCATCGACGGTTTCCTGGAAGGCGCCGATGCGCTCGCCACCTTGACCGCCTTCCGGCGCTTGGGGGTGATCATCGAAGGACCGGACGCGGGGCGGGTGCGGGTGCAGGGGGTGGGCTTGCACGGCCTGGCGGCGCCGGACGGGCTCTTGGACATGGGCAATTCGGGCACCTCCATGCGCTTGCTGGCGGGGCTCCTGGCCGGACAGGCGTTCACCACGGTGCTGGGTGGTGATGCGTCGCTGTCGCGTCGGCCGATGCGTCGGGTGACTGAACCCCTGGGGCTGATGGGGGCGAACATTCGGGGAACAGCCGCGGGCACCGCGCCGTTGACGATCACGCCAGTCCCGCGGTTGCATGGGATCACCTATCCGATGCCGGTGGCGAGTGCGCAGGTCAAGTCCAGTTTGCTGCTGGCCGGGCTCTATGCGCAGGGCGAGACTTGCGTGAGCGAGCCGGCCCCGACCCGCGACCACACGGAACGGATGCTGAGCGGTTTCGGCTACAGTGTCCGACGCAGCGGCGCGCAGGTGTGTCTCACCGGCGGCGGCCGGCTCACCGGTTGCCGACTCCAAATCCCGGCGGACATCTCGTCGGCCGCCTTCTTTCTGGTGGGCGCCAGCATCGCGCCCGGCTCGGACTTGCTGCTGACGGGGGTTGGCGTCAATCCGACCCGCATCGGCGTGATTACGATTCTGCGCGCCATGGGCGCCGACATCGAACTGCTGGACCCGCGCACGGTCGGCGGCGAGCCGGTGGCGGACCTGCGGGTGCGCGCGGCGCCGCTGCACGGCATCCGCATCCCGGTGGATCAGGTGCCTTATGCCATCGACGAGTTTCCCGCCCTGTTCATCGCCGCGGCCTGCGCCCAAGGCGAGACCATCCTGACCGGGGCCGAGGAACTGCGGGTCAAGGAAAGCGACCGCATTGCGGTGATGGCGGACGGTCTGACCCGGCTCGGCATCGCCGTCGAGCCGCGTGCGGACGGCCTGCGCATCGTCGGCGGCCGCGTCGGCGCCGGGAGCGTGGAGGCGCACGCCGATCACCGCATCGCCATGGCCTTTGCCATCGCCGGACTGCGTGCCGCCGGTCCGCTCGAAGTCCGCGACTGTGCCAACGTGGAAACCTCCTTTCCGGGGTTTGCCGGGCTGGCGGCAGCGGTCGGTCTCAATATCGAGGAGTGTGCCGGCGGGTGTTACGCATGACGCCGATCATCACCATCGATGGCCCCTCGGGAACCGGCAAGGGCACCCTGGCCGTGCGCCTGGCGCACCATCTGGGCTGGCATTGCCTGGACAGTGGGGCACTCTATCGGATATTGGGTCTGGCCGCCGGTCGCCGCGCGATCGACCTGGAGGACGCGGCGGCCCTGGCCGCGTTGGCCGCGCAGCTTGACGTGACCTTCATCGACGGGCGGGTTCTGCTCGCCGGCGAGGACCTGGGTGATGCGATCCGCACCGAGCGCGCCGGTATGGCGGCCTCGCGGGTGGCCGCGCACCCGGCCGTGCGGGCGGCCCTGCTCGACTGGCAGCGGCGGCAGGCGCGCGGCCCCGGGCTGGTGGCGGACGGGCGTGATATGGGGACCGTGGTGTTCCCGCAGGCGCCGCTGAAGGTGTTTCTCGACGCCAGTGCCGAGGAGCGCGCCGCGCGCCGATATAAACAGTTGATAGGCAAAGGATTGGATGCTAACCTTGCCGACCTTGCGGTGGACATCCGCGAACGGGATACCCGTGATCGCAATCGCCCGGTCGCACCCTTGCGACCGGCGGCGGGGGCGCTGATGGTTGATTCCACCGCGCTGTCCATCAATGATGTTTTCGATCTGATCCTTGAAGAGGTGAGGCGCGTCTTCCCGGATCAGGTCCATTAAGGTGTCCCGGCCTGTGAGGGGACACCACCGGAACGGCCGACGCAGCAGGCGTCGGCCTTGTGTTTTACCCACTTCCCCCCCGCACCGGAAGGAGCGGGACAGCGTGCCTCTCCAGGTATACAGGTTCCCATGACCGAAAGTTTTGCTGATTTATTCGAACAAAGTCTCGCCACGACCCAACTCCAACCGGGTGCCATCGTCACCGGCATCGTGATGGAGATCACCAACGACAGCGTGGTGATCAACGCCGGACTCAAGTCCGAGGGCGTCATCCCCAAGAGTCAGTTCCTGGGTCCCGACGGCCAGCTCGAAGTCGTCGTTGGCCAGGAAGTGTTGGTGGCGCTGGACGCCGTCGAGGATGGCTTCGGGGTGACCCGTCTGTCGCGTGAAAAGGCCAAGCGCTTCGCTGCCTGGGACTTCCTGGAGAAGGCCTTCGAGGCGGGCGATACAGTCAAGGGTCTGATCAACGGCAAGGTCAAGGGCGGCTTCACGGTCGAACTGGGAACCGTACGCGCTTTCCTTCCCGGGTCGCTGGTCGACGTGCGTCCGGTCCGCGATACCGCGTATCTGGAAGGCAAGGAGCAAGAGTTCAAGGTTATCAAGCTCGACCGCAAGCGCAACAACGTGGTGGTCTCCCGCCGCGCGGTCGTGGAGGAAGAGTACAGTGCCGAGCGCGACCAGCTCCTGAAGAACCTGGAAGAGGGCATGGAAGTCACCGGCGTGGTCAAGAATTTGACCGACTACGGCGCCTTCCTCGACCTGGGCGGCATCGACGGCCTGCTGCATATCACCGATATGGCCTGGCGTCGCGTCAAGCACCCCAATGAGGTGGTTGAAATCGGCCAGGAGATTCAGGTCAAGGTCCTCAAATTCGACCGTGATCGCCAACGTGTCTCCCTGGGCCTGAAGCAGATGGGCGAGGACCCCTGGGTCAATATCTCGCGCCGCTATCCCGAGAGCACCCGGGTCTTCGGCAAGGTCACCAACATTGCCGATTACGGCTGCTTCGTGGAGATTGAGGAAGGTGTCGAGGGCCTGGTGCACGTCTCCGAGATGGACTGGACCAACAAGAACATCCACCCCAGCAAGGTCGTCAATCTGGGCGACGAGGTGGAGGTCATGGTGCTGGACATCGACGAGGAGCGCCGCCGCATCTCGCTGGGCATCAAGCAGTGCGCCATGAACCCCTGGGACGAGTTCGGCGTCACCCACAAGAAGGGCGATCACGTCTCCGGGAAGATCAAGTCGATCACCGACTTCGGCATCTTCATCGGCCTGGACGGCGGGATCGACGGTCTGGTCCATCTGTCGGACATCTCCTGGGACGAGCCCGGCGAGCAGGCGCTGCGCCGCTACAAGAAGGGCGACGAACTGGAGACCGTGGTGCTGTCCGTGGACCCGGAACGGGAGCGTATCTCGCTGGGGGTGAAACAGCTCGATCGCGATCCGTTCTCCAGCTTCGTGGCACTGCATGAAAAGGGCAGTTTCGTGAACGGGACCATCACCGAGATCGACGCCAAGGGTGCCACCATCGCCTTGGGCGACGGCGTGGAGGGTTACCTGCGCGCCTCGGAGATCTCCCGTGATCGCGTCGAGGATGCGCGCGCCGTGCTCAAACTGGGCGAGGAAGTCGAGGCCAAGTTCCTGGGCGTGGACCGCAAGAACCGCACCATCTCACTGTCCATCAAGGCGAAGGATCAGGACGAGGAGCAGGCGGCGATCAAGGGCTATGCCCGTGAAACCACCGGCGGTGCAACCACCTTGGGCGATCTGATCAGAGAGCAGATGGAAGAGGCGCAGCGCGACTGACCGTCGCCTCTGGGGTGCTAAGCCATTGTCGGGGGGCCGTGCGGCCCCCCGCTCCAATCCCTCTCAGGAATCAAGGCAATGACGAAATCGGAGTTGATCGACGTGCTGGCCGCCGCGCAGGACCATCTTCCCTATAAGGACGTGGAGGAAGCGGTACGCAGGGTCATTGATCGGATGAGCGGCGCCCTGGCCACGGGCGAGCGCATTGAAATTCGCGGATTTGGCAGCTTTTCACTGCATTACCGTCCGCCGCGCATCGGACGCAACCCCAAGACCGGCGATTCAGTCGCGCTCGCCGGCAAACATGTTCCTCACTTCAAGCCCGGCAAGGAACTGCGTGATCGGGTCAATGATGCCTACCAGGCGGTTCAGGAAGAGGAGCAGGATCCCAAGCGTGCGACCGGCACGCGGCGCGCGACCTAGCTCGTTTCGATCTCGGCCTGGTCCGGTGGGGATGGGGATGCCGGCTGCCCGCGTGCGCCGGGAGTTCGGTATTTTCCACGCACCAGTCGCCGCGACACTGGTCAACCGGGGTCGTCTGGTTCAAACTCCGCCGACCGCCAAGCCCGGCGCACTGTGACGCGTGACCCACGACCGATCCCGACCGACGGAGAGTGCCCGCCATGAAATCCGCTTCGCTGCTGTTTGGACTCCTGTTGCTGCTCTGTGCCTTGGCCGTTCAGGCCGCGGAGCCCATCGCCATCAAGTTCAGCCACGTGGTGGCTGCCGATACCCCGAAAGGTAAAGCGGCCGAACGTTTCGCCCAACTGGCCAAAGAGAAGACCCAGGGCCGGGTGGAAGTCACCGTTTACCCCAACAGCACGCTGTACAAGGACAAGGAGGAGATGGAGGCCCTGCAACTGGGTGCCGTGCAAATGTTGGCACCCTCACTGGCCAAGTTCGGCCCCTTGGGCGTCAAGGAGTTCGAGGTCTTCGACCTGCCCTACATCTTCGACGGCTACGATCAGTTGCATCAGGTGACCGAGGGTCCGATCGGCAAGGAACTCCTCGGCAAGCTGGCGGATAAGGGGGTACTGGGCCTGGCCTTCTGGGATAACGGCTTCAAAGTGATGAGCGCCAACAAACCGCTCAAGGACCCCAAGGATTTTCGTGGGCTCAAGATGCGTATCCAGTCCTCCAAGGTGCTGGATGCTCAGATGCGCGCGCTGGGCGCCAATCCGCAGGTGATGGCCTTTTCCGAGGTCTATCAGGCACTCCAGACCGGCGTGGTGGACGGAACCGAGAATCCGCCGTCCAATCTGTATACTCAAAAAATGTTCGAGGTCCAGAAGTTCGTCACCAACTCGGATCACGGCTACCTCGGCTACGCGGTCATCGTCAACAAGGCCTTCTGGGACGGTCTGCCCGCGGATATCCGTGAGGCGCTGGACGAGGCGATGGCGGAGACGACCGTCTATGCCAACGAGATTGCGAGGCAGGAGAACAGCGACGCACTCGCCAAGGTGAAGGCCAGCGGCAAGAGCGAGATCATCGAACTCACGCCTGAGCAGAAAACGCAGTGGAAGAAGCGGTTGGCCCCGGTGCACCAGCAGATGGCGGACCGCGTGGGCAAAGACCTGATCCAGTCGATCTATCAGGCGACCGGCAGCGACATCAGCAAGCTCTGAGGCGATTGCCGTCAATCGCCCGAGCCGTGCCCGGTCCGCGCCGTAGGGTCCGCTGCGCGGACCAACGGCCTGTCGCTTACGCGCGGACCAACGGCCTGTCGCTTATCGACCGTGAGACCGGCCCGCGCCGGATCCGCCACAGTGGCCGACCACTCGGGGGGACACCATGCTCAGAATCCTGGACCACTTGGAAGAGTGGCTGATCACTTTGCTCATCGGCGCCGCGACACTGCTCATCTTTACCGCGGTGCTGCACCGCTACAGCATGGACTTGTCGAACGCATGGGGCTGGGACGCCGTCTATGACTGGCTCTTCCGCATCAACCTGAGCTGGGCCCAAGAGCTGTGCATCTACATGTTCGTGTGGATGGCTAAATTCGGGGCAGCCTATGGGGTGCGCACCGGCATTCACGTCGGTGTGGATGTGCTCATCAACAATCTACGCGAAGGACTGCGCTCCAAATTCGTCCTGTTCGGGCTCCTGGCCGGGGCCTTGTTTACCGGGTTGGTGGGCAGTTTCGGGGTCAACTTCGTTTGGCATCTGTCCCATACCGATGCCACTTCCCCCGACTTGGAACTGCCGGTGTGGATCGTTTATCTGGCGATTCCCTTGGGTTCCTATCTCATGTGTTTCCGCTTCCTGGAGGTGGCCTGGTCCTTCTACCGGACCGGTGAACTGCCGCGCCATGAGCACGCCTATGTCGAGGGGTTGGAGGAGGAAGTGGAACAGGCCCAGACAGCCGGTCGACAGGAGCCGGTCTATCTCGGCGAGGCCATTACCCTTGCCGAAGAGCGGGAACACATGCACGGCGGGCACCTGGAGCATCATCCACCCGGCGGCACGCATGAGCCGGATGCGGGCGGCGCGCGCAAGGGCGGGGAGGATCGGTCATGACCGCGCTGATCATCTTCGGTCTCCTGCTCGGTATGATGCTGACCGGCATGCCGGTGTCCATCGCCCTGGGTCTCACCGTGTTGACCTATCTCTTTACCATGACCTCGGTTCCGATCGAGTCGGTGGGACTCAAGCTTTTCACCGGTATCGAAAAATTCGAGATCATGGCGATCCCGTTCTTCATTTTGGCCGGGAATTTCCTGACTCACGGGGGCGTGGCCAGGCGCATGATCAATTTCGCCTCCAGCATGGTGGGTCACTACCATGGCGGACTCGGACTCTCGGCGGTCTTTGCCTGCGCCCTGTTCGCTGCGGTCTCCGGGTCCTCGCCGGCCACGGTCGCAGCGATCGGGTCCATCCTGATTCCGGCCATGGTGAAACAGGGCTTTCCGCTGCGCTTCGGGGTCGGCACCATTGCTTCCGCCGGGGGGCTGGGCATCCTGATCCCGCCCTCAATCGTCATGGTGATGTACGCGGTTTCCACCAACAGCTCGGTTGGCGCGCTCTTCATCGCCGGAATCGTCCCCGGTTTCGTGCTGGCCCTCATGCTCGGCGTCACCACCTGGTGGATTGCCCGCCGTAACAAGTATCCGCGTCTCAAGCGGGCCGACTGGGGAACCCGCTGGCGCGCTTTCCGAAAATCCGTCTGGGGGTTGATGCTCATCGTGCTGGTGATGGGCGGGATCTATAGCGGCGCCTTCACCCCCACCGAGGCCGCGGCAGTGAGCGCTGTCTATGCCTTCGTGATCGCTGTCTTCGTCTACAAAGACATGCCGCTGAGTCGGGTGCCCAGGGTGCTGCTGGACTCGGCCAATATGTCGGCGATGCTGCTCTACATCATTACCAATGCTGTTCTGTTCTCCTATCTTCTGACCTACGAAAATATCCCCCAGGAACTCGCCCAATGGCTGGTGGACTCCGGGCTTGGGCCGATCGGTTTCCTGTTGGCGGTCAACGTCCTGCTGCTTCTGGCCGGCAATATCATGGAGCCGACCTCCATCATCCTGATCACCGCGCCGGTGCTCTTTCCGGTGGCCATGGCACTGGGGATCGACCCCATCCATTTCGGGGTGATGGTCGTGGTGAACATGGAGATCGGCATGATCACTCCGCCGGTAGGGCTCAATCTCTATGTGGCGAGCGGCATCTCGCGATTGGGGATGACCGAGACCACCATCGCCTGCTTCCCCTGGCTGTTCACCATGCTGATCTTCCTGATGCTCATCACCTATTGGCCGAGTCTGTCACTGTGGCTGCCGCGGACCTTGGGGATGCTGTGAACCGGGGGAATCGGATGCCGTGATCATCGTTCCGACCGCAAGGAAATTGGAGGCCGAGGCTTTAGCCGGTCGACCTCACGCTTGGGCGGCCCTTGTCCGGCTAGGGCGCTTGCCGGGAATAGACAGTCTGCCTGCCAGATCGGCAGGGGCTGCAGGGACTGTAGGGGCGACTTCAGTCGCCCCGCCCCGTCAGTTCGACAACAACGACAATCGCGTCAGCGCGCAATCGGTCCCTATCCGTCCCGCAAATCCCCCCACAACGCCTGCAGCACCGCGATGGCCGCCAATGGCGCCGTCTCGGCGCGCAGGATGCGGGGGCCGAGGCGCACACCCTCGATGCCCTGGGCTGTCGCCCGCGCGCGTTCGGTCGGACTCAAGCCCCCCTCGGGTCCAACCAGTAGAGTGACGGGGCCGGTCGGAGCCTCCCGTTGTGCCAGTGACCGCGGGGCCTGCGGGTCGAGCAGCAACACGTCCTGATGGGGCATGGCGAGCCAGTCCGCGAACAATCGGGCGGGCTCCAGTACGGGCAGCCGCCGCCGTCCGGACTGTTCACAGGCGCCGATCAGGATGCCCTGCCAATGCCCCAGCCGGCGATCCAGCCGCGCGTCACGCAGTTGCACCATGCTGCGCTCGGTGAACAGCGGCTGGATGCCGAGGACACCCAGTTCCACGGCTTTCTGGATGGCGAAATCCATGCGTTCGCCGCGCGAGACACCCAGGGCCAGGCGGATATCGAGAACGGGAAGCGGTTCGGGATCGCCGGCCGCGCCGATCGCCAGGGTCACTCCCTGGCGCCCCATGGCCGCGATTTGGGCGGTGCGGTCGCGGCCGTCGCCGTTGAAGCACAGAAGCGGGTCGCCGGGGCCCAGGCGCAGCACCGCGGTCAGGTGGCGCGCCGGTCCGTCCGGGAGCCGGAGTTCGGAGCCGGAATCCAGCGAGTGGTCCAGGTAAACGCGGGGCAGGCGCATAGGGTTCGTGGTTGGTGCATCAGGAGGATTGATGGATCAGAGTAGCGCGTCAGGGCCGCGGTGCGCTCCCAGTGACCTGGTGCGACGGTTGGTCGAGGGTCTGCCGCAGCCACTCCGGGAGCTGGAGCAGGTCCGGCGGCGCGTCGATATCCGACAGTGCGTCCCCGACCCAGACGCGCCAGCCCAGGGTCCGCATCCGCGCCAGGGTTACGGCGGCGACCCGGGAGGTGCTCCAGGGAATCTCCGCGAACAGGCTGGGGTGGTCGGCCCGCAGGCCCAGGAGCGTGTAGCCGCCGTCCAGCGCCGGGTAGAGCGCCGCATCGTGGTCGGCCAGGGCCGCCGCCGCGGCTTGGAGATGCGCCGCGGACAGGGCCGGGCAATCGGCGCCGATCAGCAGCACGCGGGCGCCCTGCGCCAGATGTCGCCGGGCGGCACGGGCCAGGCGCGCGCCCAGGTCGCCATCGCCCTGGGCGCTGGTCGCCACGCCGCGCGGCAGTTGCACATCAGCCCAATCCGGGGCGCTGAAGTCCGGGCTGGCACACAACTCCACCGCCGCGCAGCCGGCCGCCAGCGACTGTGCCAGGGTGTGATCCAACAGGTGCCGGGCCAGCCGTGCCGCACCCGGCGCGCCGAGGGCCGGGATCAGCCGCGTCTTGACCCGGCCGCTGACCGGCGCTTTGGCGAAGACCAGAATGCTGAGCGTCATGCCGCCAGCCGCCGCGCGGCGTCGTTCAGGGCGCCGCCGCAACTGCTGCCCTGACCGGCGGTGCAGCCGTAGCAATGGTCGGCGACCGCGATCGGTGACGCGGCCGGATCGCCGAGCAGCAGATCGGCGAGGTGCCGGGGGGCGGGCGGCCCGCCCGCCGCGGGATCGGCGCTTGGCGCCCCCAGCGGCAGGCCAAGCTGCTGATTGAAATCGCAGTCGAACAACCGGCCCTGCCAATCCACGCTGATCAAGTCGCGGCACATGACCTGCTCCAGATTGGCGGGGCGGAAGCTGTCTTTGAGCAGCTCCAGGTAAGCGCCGAACTGGCCCTTGGAAATCAGGGTGCTGCCGAAACGCTTGATGGGCATGTTGGTCAGGGCGTAGAGACGGTTGAAGACGATGCCGTGGCGGGCGTGCAGCTCCCGCTTATAGTCCGCCTCCAGGTCCCCTTGCGCCGGCGGCAGGCTGGCCCCGCTCGGGTTGTAGATCAGATGCAGATCGCGTCCGCTGCCGGGCTGGCCGTAACCCAGGCGGTTGAGTCGCGCAAGCGCGGCGATACTGCGGGCATAGACCCCGACGCCGCGCTGGCGGTCCACGGTGTCCTCCAGATAGCCGGGCAGCGAGGCCAGGATCTCGACCCCCTGGGCGGCCAGAAAGTCCGCCAGGTCGTCACACCCCGGCTGCGTGAGGATGGTGAGGTTGCATCGGTCGATCACCTTGACCCCGAGCTCCCGCGCGGCGGCTACCAAGGCGCGAAAACGCGGATGCAGCTCGGGTGCGCCGCCGGTGAGGTCCAGGGTCTGCAGGCCGCGGGCAACGAGCACGCGGGGGATCAGTGCAATGGTGGCGTCGTCCATCTGCTCGGTCCGATTGGGGCCGGCGTTGACGTGGCAATGGACGCAGCTTTGGTTGCAGCGGTAACCCAGGTTAACCTGCAGGGTAGTCAACGCGCGGCGGCGCAGCCGCGGAAAAGCGCTGTCACGCAAGAGCGGCAAGGTATCGTGCATGGCGAAGAATCCTGAGCGGGGTTTGGCGCCGTAGATCATGGTGTCGGGGTGACGGGTATACCAGGCGCAGTCGACCGCGCGTCTGGGCGGCCCGTGTCCGGCTAAACCGCGTCTCCACCGATGCCGCTGAAATCCCCAAGGCCTGACTGCCGAGCGCAGACCGCAACATGAGAACCTATTGAACATGACCGACCCATCGCGCGCCGTCGATCCGCCGACCGCCGCCGACTCGCTCGGCGAGGGCGTCTGGCCGTCCGCCGATTATCACCGCCAGGTCGAGCGCCTGCGCGCCGCCGTCGGCGAGATCATCTATCTGGTGGAACTGATCGAGAGCGCCATCACGCTCGGCGTGCACATGAGCGGCACGCCCTTCGAACTGCTCGGGGTCATCGATTATCCACGTCCCGACCCGAGCCGCGGGCTGGCCCCGCATCTGCTCCTGCTCGACGACGGGCGCGGGGTGAACCTGGGGCGGATCGCCCGCGTCAGTCGCCGACCTTTCGCGCCCGCGCCGGCGGATCTGCTCTATCTGGACCGAGTCGCCGAGCAAAACCTGCTGTTCGCCGAGCGGCGTCTGTCGCCCGCGTTCCTTGCCGCGCACAGCCGGGCGGTGCTCGGCGAGTGCCTCGGCTATCCGCCGCCCGACCTGACGCGACGCCTCGGCGGCCCAGCGGAGGCGCCGGACGAGGAGCCGGACGCGCCATGAGTCGCACGCCCGCCGACGCTCACGCCTGGTACGCGACCCCGCGCGAGGCCTGGATTCGGCCCTCGGGAGCGGCGCCTGATGCCGGATCTGCGCGTGCGCCCTGGGCGCGTCGCGGCAGCCGCCGAAACCCGCCATCGGCCCTCGCTACTCCGACACCGCCAGCACCACCGGCAACCCCACCCATCGCGTCGTCGAAGTCCCCGACCGGCGCTCGGCCCGGCGCTGCCGATCGGACCCGGCCAACTGCCCGGCATATTTGTCAACCGGATAGGCATGTTGTACAAAACCTTGATCCAGATTAAAACGGTCCCTTGCAAAACATCCACGCGGTAACGAACATAAATATAGAATGGCGCGGTTTAGAAAGTGTCCATTTTCTACTTCCCGATTGTTAGCCGACGTTGGCGGTCAAAGCGGGAAGTAGTTGATGGACAGTCACTTAGCCGCCAACCGACTCCGGCATCCCAGGAGAAACCCGCGCCGCCGTACCGCGGAGGAATGCTCGGCAGGGTCCAAGTAGGGCGGCCGCCAAGGCGCTCACGCAGAGCTGAGGGGCTTGGCCGGTCTGCGGAATTCAGTCTAGTACCCTAGTCCATGGCAGGCTGGCACGCAACTGACCCTTTTCGACCTGGAACACGTTAAGAAAACAAAACAAATGAGGATTTCGCTATGAAGAACGTCGACGTTATCGCCAAGAATCACCTGTTTTTAGTCGCCATGAGCCTCCTGCTACCTACAATCACGTCGGCGGCTGATTCTGTTGAATCAAATTCCAGTACAACATTTCCTCCATATAACAAACAGCAACAACTGCAAATGGCTGTAGCCGAATCCCTAACTGGAGGAACAGCCCTTTTAATTCAAGATGTGCACCCATGGCAAACCAATTCGATAGAAACGGTATTGGATTCATGGGGCATTGACTACGACATAATAAACTCAACCAGCATAGCCGGCGCAACGCTTGAAGATTACAAGTTTATCATTATTGCGTCAGACCAGCCACAAACTTTTTATGATAACTATAACGCCGAAAAGGAAAAATTTGCAACGTATTTAAGAAATGGAGGGACTTTAGAATTTCATGCTGCCGATCAGGGATGGCAATCAGGGAGGTGGTATCGCCTGCCCGGAGGAATTACCCATGAACATCATTCTGACAGCTCCAATACTATTTACGATGATGACTTTGACAGTGATAATACCGCCACGTTAAGGAACAAGCATCCTATTGTCGCATCAATGCGAACCCCTTTCTCTGGAAGTTCTGCAAGCCATGGACATTTTTCAAACCTTAATGTGATAAGAAGCAATATATTAATAATTACAAGAGACGGACAAAATTTACCTACAACTATAGAGTATAGTTATGGTGGAGGAAAAGGCAGGGTAATAGCCACAACGAATACGATAGAGTTTTACTACGGGCGAAATTCTGAAATGAAATCAATGCTTCCTAATCTTATAGAGTACACAGCGTTAAAAAGCAAAATGAAGCTTGATTTTGAAGGCTGGGGATGGAGCAATCCGCTAACGACAGACATGTATGTTTCCCAAGTTTTTTTAGACCCGAAATATGATTTATATTTCAATGACAAGGCTCATCTTGGAATAGATATTGGAGCATCCGTAAATGCGCCGGTATTCAGTATTTGCAAAGGACACGTAGTAGGCTCGCCGTCTTCCGTAGTAGACGATAGTAAAGGCGCGTTCTTAGCAAGACTTACAGTGCAATGTGATACCGGCAATTTTGCAATAGTATACGGGCACATAACCAATCCTAAAGTTTCGCTAGCTGAAGGGACGCCAGTAGATGAAAATCAACAAATTGCAGAGGTACGTGCGGGGGCATCGGGCAATAGTCATCTTCATTTAGGAATTAACGTAACAGGGGAAGTGTATTTCAAGGGCACTACTTGGGGCTTTGGTCAATCTCCCGCCACCGCGACGTTTCAACAGGTTATGTCTCATGGGTGGAGAGACCCAGTCAGTTATCTTCGCGCGAATAATGGCCCCTAAAATCTGCCTAGGGCCGCGTCGACGCGGGCAGCGGCACGCGGTGTGGGTCGGGGAACGATGTCGAGGACCAACGTCGCGGAGACCAACCGACTGTCATGCACGTTCGCACCCACCAAGGCGACCCCCACCGGGATCCCGTGTTGGTCCACGTGCAGATGGAGTTTGCTGCCACTCTGCCCCCGATCGGTCGGGTTGCGTCCCAGCCCTTCCGCCGCCAGGCACCGCGTTTGACCCCGCACCCGGGGCCTGCACCAATCCAGGGGTGGGCCGCCACCGGATCTGGTTCGCCGAAACGGTGCTAACAGGGGTTCCACGGCGCTCCAACATGCATCTGAAATTTCACGGTACATCATCACGCCCTTCGCTTCAGGAGCGACCCCCTGAAAACTTTAAGCTTACGAAAAATTCCCAGCTTCAGGCATTTTTTGTGCCGGATATCCTCTGAGTCATGCTTCGGGCCAGCCGAGGCGCTAACCGACTGGAGTCGGACGCTTCAGCCTTGGATCAGCACAGGCCAAGACTGAAGCCTTTGAATCCAAATGGACATTGTTGGCCGGAAGGATGATCAAGGCCCTCGGCGGCGATGCGCCTGACCTCTTCGAGCAGCGACTTCTGAAGCCGCAGGGCGTCGTTGCTGGTCGCAGTCATGGCAGTCTCCTCAGAATGTCGCCCGGCCGTTCCATGGCGATGTTGGACCTGGCGATGCATTCGGCGCCGGCATTGACGGCGGCCTCCAGGACCATCGCGTCGTTCGGGTCGCGCAGTTGCGGTCGCCACAGGAAGTGGGGCGTCACCGGGACGACCAGGACCCCAAGTGCGTCGAGGACGCTGCCGACCTCGCCGAGGGTCAGGCCGGTGGCGGCCAAATGCACCGGACGCGAGAGCACGGCCTCGTACTCGATCAGCATGCCGACGGTGGCGACGGCTTCGACCTGTCCGGTGCGCACCAGCCCGAGCAGGCACCGCGACGCGCCCCTGGGCTGCGCAGCGCGGCGACGGTGACATCGGTGTCCAGGGTCAGGATCATATTGCCAATGATATCCGAAAACGAGATCGGTCAGTTTCAGGTCTTCGCGCGGACCGGTCTGGGGTTGGGACACGGGCGACGCGACCGGAGGCCGACGCTTTAGCGGGCGGCGCCGCTACGTCCGGCTGAAGCCTCGACCTCCGGTCTGTGGCGCGCCTGGACCGCACCCCCACACCCTTGCAATTTCCCCCCTCATCCGCTTTGATTGTCCCTGCCTTGTGGACCCCCGTCCCGGGCACCCACACGAACGACCTGCAACAGGGATCGGCGCACCCGGCACCCAGGGCGCACCGACGCCGGACCGCGCGGAGGATCGATCATGACCATGGAACTGTGCCTGAGCTTCCCGGACCCCGCGCACGTCGTGGTCGAGCTGATCGGCCACGGCCGCCCCCAGCGCACCGCACCGCTGCCGTTCAAGAGCCCCATCGCGGAGGCCGACCAGGACGAACTGCACTGGTATCTGGAACTCTATCCCGTCCAGTACGCCACCGAACTCGACGACCGCCGCGCCGCGGGGATCGCGCTGCGTCTGGAGCACTGGGGCCGCGCGCTGTTCGATGCGGTCTTCAAGCAAAGCTATGAAGCCGCCGATCTCTACCAGCGGTTCGCACGCGGTGCCGAGCCCGGCCGGCTGCTCAGCATCGACAGCGGTCACCCGTCCGTCCTGGCTCAGCCCTGGGAACTGCTGCGCCACCCCGAGGGGACCTGGCTCTTTCTCGCCAACCCGCGCATCGGGGTGTGTCGGCGGCTCTCGGGCCAGGGTCAGGCCGCCCCGGTGCCGGTCGCGCCCAAGGACCGGCTGCACTTGCTGTTCGTCGTCTGCCGTCCGGACGGCCAGTCATTCATCGATCCGCGCGCCGATCCGCGGGCGGTGATGGCGGCACTGGAGACCCAGGCGCCGGGCCGGGTGACGGTGGAGTTTCTGCGCCCGCCCACCCTGTCCAATCTGATCGACCGGCTGGAGGACGATACGCGCACCAGCGTCGATATCCTCCATTTCGACGGTCACGGCGTCTACGACCCGGACGGACACCTGGGCGAGCGGGCCGCCGGCGCGCTCCCCGCGCGGCTGCACGCGGCCATGACCCGGGCCGGCGACGGTGCGACCGGCGCCCACCAGGGCTATCTGCTCTTCGAGCACGACGACGGCACAGAGCATCTGGTCCCGGCCTCACTGCTGGGCGACATGCTCAACCAGCAGCGCGTCCCGCTGGTGATTCTCTCGGCCTGCCAGTCCGCCAAGCTCGGCGGCGACGACCCCTTGGGCAGCGTCGCCGCCCGGCTCACCCGCGCCGGCATCCCCAATGTGCTGGCCATGACCCATTCGGTGCTGGTCGAGACCACGCGCGCGCTCTTCGGCCATCTGTACCGTGAATTGGGCCGCGGCCGCCCGCTCGGCACCGCGCTGGAGAATGCCCGGCGCGAACTCTATGCGCACCCGGTCCGCGGGGAGCGCAGACGCGGCACCGGCTGGACGGAACTCAAGCTCCAGGACTGGTTTCTGCCGACGCTCTATCGCACCGGCGACGACGCGGCACTGCTCGCCCAGCCCGCCGCGCCCGCCGACGCCCGGCCGGACCCGGTCGCGGCGCCCGCCGCCGACAATCTGCCCCAGGTCCAGCCCGCCGGCTTCTGGGGCCGCTCGCGCGAACTCTGGGACATCGAGCGCGCCTACGTCGCCGGTACCCGCCGGCTGGTCGTCCGCGGGTTCGGCGGCCAGGGCAAGACCACGCTGGCCCAAGAGGCCGGCCGCTGGCTGCGCGCCACCGGCCTGTTCGAGCGGGTCTGTCTGGTGGGCTATGCGGACTTTCAGGGCATCGATCCGGTGGGCTGGGCGGTGAGCAGCCTGGCGCAGGTCGTGGGCGAGTCGCTGCTCGACGCGAGCGCCGCCGCCGCCGCGCTCGCGCGGGTGCCCACCCTGCTGATCCTGGACAACCTGGAGTCATTGATCGAGCCCGCGCCCGGTCAGTCCGCGACCGACCGGCCGGACCGTACCCGGCTCGATGCGCTGCTCGCCGCCGCGCAGGTCTGGTC
This sequence comes from Chromatiaceae bacterium, assembly GCA_013426805.1. Classification (GTDB taxonomy): domain Bacteria; phylum Pseudomonadota; class Gammaproteobacteria; order Chromatiales; family Chromatiaceae; genus Thiodictyon. The sequence continues at coordinate 2,493 of JACDZG010000072.1, read as the reverse complement.
CGAGTCCGGTGCCAGCCGTTGTCTGGTCACCACCCGCACCCCGGATTTGGCGCATCCCGGATTCCCCACCGACGGCGACCGCCGCTGCCGTTATCTGACACTCAAGGGTCTGGCACCCTGGGACGCGCTCGCCTGGTATCAGTCCATCCTGCGTCAGTCGTCGCTGGCGCCCGCGGAGCCCCCGCCCGGCCGGGATGCGCTCACCGCGCTCTTCGAGCGGGTCGACTTCCATCCGCTCTCGATCGGGCTGCTCGCCGAGTCGCTCAAGCGCGACCCCGTCCGGTGGGTCGCGGAGCGGCTCGAGGCACTGCTCGCGGCCGGAGACGGCCCGCTGGTCGCCTCGCTCAACCTGTCTTTGGAGCGGCTGGATGCCGACTCCAGCGCGCTCCTGCCCAGGCTCGGGGTCTTCCGGGGCGGGACCTTTGAGGACGACCTGCTTGAGGTGACCGGGATCGAACCCGAGCCCTGGTCGGTCCTGAAGTCCGCACTGGTCGCGACCGGGCTGATCCAGGTCGAGCCGGTCGCCGGAGTCATTCCGCACTATGTGCGATTTCATCCGACCCTGGCGCCGACGCTCTGGGTGCGGTTGGAGCCGGACGCGCAGGCGCGGCTCGGGGAGCGGTTCCGGGGCTATCACGTTGCGCTCGCCGATGATCTGTACTGGCAGGACCAAAACAACCCCCATGCCGCCCGGGCTATTACCCGGCTGGTCCTGCCCAATCTGATGGCGGCGGCGAGCCAGTCATTGGACTGCGGTGCGTCTTATGCAGTCGAGTTCGTCGTTCGTCTGACGTGGTTCCTCGATGTCTTCGGTCTGACCCGAGACAGTGCCGAGCTGACCGCCCGCGCTGGGTCGCTTGCCGGTGAGCAGGGCTCCGACGACTGGTTCCTGGCCCGCAGCGGTAAAGGCGAAGCGCTCTTTCATGCCGGACGGCTTGCCGATGCGGCGCTGGTCTTCGATGAGGTCCTGGCCGGACTCCCAGAGTCGCCGAGCTACTGGCGCTGTCTGACACTGCATGGGCTCGGCCGCTGTCGGCACTTCCAGCGCAGAGCGGTCGAGGCCGAGTCCGCGCTTCACATGGCCATCGCCGAGGCTGGGATTCTGGAGCCGGGGGATCTGGTCAAGCGGGAGTTGGGAGCCTTGCATACCGATCTCGCGAATGTGCTCAGGGACCAGGGCGACTATGCGCAGGCCCGCGCCGCCTACGAGTCCGCACTCCTGATGTTTCGAGAGGTCGGCGATCTACGAAGCGCCGAGGTCGTCGAGGGCCAACTCGGCACCCTGGCGTGGCGCCAGGGCGATCTGGCCGAGGCTGGGCAGCGCTATCGGGAGGCACTCTTCGCCTTCCGGCGGCTGGGCGAGCCGCAGAGCGAGGCGGCGTGCTGGCACCAGTTCGGGATGGTCTATGCGGATGCCAAACAATGGGAACCGGCCGATCTGGCTTATCGGTCTTCGGCCGAGCTCGATGAGGCCAGAGGCGACAGTACGCGCGAAGCCCGGACCTGGGTCCAACTCGCCCTGATGTTAAAGGCCAGGGGCAGACCGCAGGAGGCCGAGGGCTGGCTCCGCAAGGCGTTGGCGGTCCGGCGTGAATCGACCGATCCGGGCGAGATCTCCAACACGCTCGGGAACCTCGCCGATCTGCTGCGGGGATTCCCGGAGCGGTTGGACGAGGCCCGCGCACTGGCCGAGGAGTCGCTGGCCCTCAAGCGGACACTGGACCCGGCCGCGGCGGAGATCTGGAAGATCTACAACATTCTGGCCGCCATCGCCGCGTCTCAGGGCGACCGCCAGTCCGCCGCCCGCTATCGCCGGGAGGCGCGCGCGGCCTTTCGCGGGTTCGCCGGCAGCCGCCTCGCGCTGCGCCAGCATGTCCCGCTGATCGCCGCCGTGCTCGGGACAATCGCCCGGCCGGAGCGCCGTGCCGAGCTGGAGCAGTGGCTGGAACAGGGGATCGAGCACGGCAGGGCCAATCTGGTCGCCGCCATCCGCCGCATCCTGGACGGCGAGCGCGACGCCGATGCGCTCTGCGAACCGCTGGGCTACGAGGATGGGTTGATCGTCCAAACCATCCTCGAAGGCCTCCGCGACCCCGACTCCATCCGCGACCTGACCGATCCGCCGGATGCCGACGACCAGGGCCGCTCGGGCGCTGCCGAGGGGACGCCCGGGCACTGCTGGCCCGCCATGCCCCGCTGATCCTGGCCGTGCTCGCCGCCGCCGCCGAGCCGCTGCTGCGCGAGCAACTGGCCGCACCGCTCAAGGGCATGTCCGAACACGGCTGGGGCGGTCTGGTCGGCGCCATCGAGCGCCTCCTCGAAGGCGAGCGCCGCCCCGACACCCTGACCGCCGGACTCGACGCCGAGGACACCCTGATCGTCCACACCCTCCTCACCGGCCTCGCCGACCCCCAAGCCGTCACCGCGCTGCTGTCCGGCGTAAGGTGATTTCCGCGAAAAATCCAACCCGTAGGAGCCCGCTTGCGGGCGACG
>JACDZG010000243.1 GCA_013426805.1 Chromatiaceae bacterium | reverse complement strand
TTTGTCGACGGTTACCGCTGTATTTTAAGCTACCTCATCAGTTTCGATCGCACCCCCTGGGGCCATTGCGCATAGTCCATTTCCTGTGTCTGGCGTATCTGGCCGTCTGCCTGCTGCGGACCCGACAGCACTGGCTCAGCCGGCCCCTGCCCAGCCTGATCGCCACGGCGGGCCAGCAATCGCTGTCGCTCTTCCTGTTCGGCATGGCCCTCTCATTCATCGCCGGGATGGCACTCGATCAGGCCGGGCGCACGCTGATCACGACGGCCCTGGTCAATCTGGGCGGGATCGCACTCCTGCTGCTGGCGGCACAGGCGCTGGCCTGGCTGGGGCGGAAGCCCTGGAAGCAGGCGGCACGAGCGCCGGCCGATGCCGCGAGCAACGCCGGTGTCGCACCCGCACCGACCGGCGCCCTTGGTTTACCCTGGGTGTGGCTCAAGCACGGGACCCTCGCGGCGGCGCTGGTGTTCATGGCAGTCTCGCCCGCGCTGCTGGTCCGGCAAGTGCATGGGCTGCGCGGTTCCGCCGCGGCGGTCGCAGCCGAACTGAACGTGCCGACCCTGGCGCTGCCGGAGCACCGGATGAGTCCTTTAGCTCAGGGAACCGACTCACTCAGCGCGCAGATCCTGCGGGCGAAGCGCTCGATCGCAGCGGCTGACCCGGCCGATCGGAAACCGGGCATCGCGGGTGCCGATCCCGCCTTGGTGCCCGTCAGCCTAAAGCCCAAGCAAGCCAAAAAGCCACGTCGCGAACAGGCGGGGGCGACCCGATCGAAATTGCGCAAACCGGCGGTTCAGACCGGAACGAAAAAGACCGCCGTACGGCGTTCGACCGTACCGACGCCACCCAGGATCGCGCCCTAACCGAAGCGCCGTCAGGGCAGCGCCGCGACCAGCTGCACCAGCCAGTCGCGTAACTCGGCCGGGCCGGGCAGTCCATAGCAGGCCTGGCTCCCGGCGCCCGTGCCCACCCGAATCGACAGCCCGCCCAGCGCGTTGACCGCGGCGAACCCGTCCTCGTCGGTCAGGTCGTCGCCGACGAAGACGGGTGCGCCGGCGTAGGGCGGATGCTCCATGAAGCGCCGGATGGCGCTGCCTTTGCCGACCCCGGCCGGCACGATCTCCACGACCGCCTTGCCGGCCTGCAGGCGGTACGCCGGTCCGAGCGTCTGCGCCGCCTGCGCCGCGAGGGCCTGGGTCGCGGCCTCCCACCGCGGGGCCGCACGATAGTGCAGGGCCAGCGCCAGGGGCTTGTGTTCCAGGCGCACGCCGGGCAGACGGTTCAGACCGTCGCGGAGCATCGCCGTCACCAAGGCCAGAAATAGACATTGTTCTCGCTGACCATGGCGCGCATCAGGTGCATCCGCTCGCGGCGCTGCTCGGGTGCCATCAGGAGTTTCTCGTTCCCACGCTCCAGCGTGGGAATGCCGTCCGGCCGCTCCAGCGGCCAGTGGCGCCACGCGACGCTGAAGCATAGAAGCCATGAGTGAACAGTTCCTTATCCCGACCACCCCTGGCATCCTTCACTCTTCGACCCTGAACCCCGGAGCGGGTTCGACCGTAGCAGCAGAAAGGCCCCGCAGAGAATGCCGGCCAGGCCGTCGACAATACGGTACAAAGCGCGGGTCAGAAGATTGAAAATGCCGGTGATAAGGTCCAGGACGCGACCACACCGGGCAAGAACTAACGCGTAACAGGGAAAAGCCACCGCCTTTGGCGGTGGAATCCTTGAGGCCCCCCGTTCCGACGTGCTGAGGAGAAGTCGATAATCTCGCTCCCGTTGGCCGAGCATTCCCGAATGATCCGGATGGCCCTCGTCCGGCGAGCGTTGCGAGTGATTTTTTTCCTCCGCGGCACCGGCCAAATGAGAAAGGGTTTATGATTCGGGGCAAGCGGGCACCCGTCGCCCGTGATCCTCCCGCGCTAGGCCATTCATGGACATCACAGTCGAGACCATCAAACGCGAACTCCCGCGCCTGCTGCGGGAAGACCCGGAGCTGCGCCACTACGTCATGGAGATCGCGCGCGGACACTTCGCCGACCGGGTGCAGACCGATGACCGCTTCGACCGCGTCCTCGACGAGCTGCGCCGCGACCGCGAGGAGCAGGCCCGCAAGTGGGATGAGCAAACCCAACTGTGGCGCGAGCAGAACCGCAAGTGGGACGAGCAGAACCGCGAGCAAAGGCTCAACTGGGACGAGCAAAACCGCAAGTGGGAGGAGCAAAACCGCAAGTGGGATGAGCAAAACCGCGAGCAGAGGCTCAAGTGGGATGAGCAAGACCGCAAGTGGGACGAGCAAAACCGCGAGCAGAAGCTCAACCGGGACGAGCAGAACCGCAAGTGGGAAGAGTCCCGCCGGGAGTTCGATCGGGTTCACGAGGAGATCATGGCCCAGGCGAAGAAGCACGACCGCTCCATCGGCGCCCTGGGCGCCCGCTGGGGCCTGCAATCCGAGGCCGCCTTCCGCAATGCCTTGGCCGGCATCCTGGAGACGAGCTTCGGCGTCAGCGTGCGCAACATCTGTGAATTCGACGATGCCGGCGAGGTCTTCGGGCGGCCGGATCAGGTCGAGATCGACATCATCGTCAAGAATGGCATGCTGTTGCTCATGGAGCTGAAGTCATCCATCGACAAAGGCGGCATGTACATCTTCGAGCGCAAGGCCCGCTTCTACGAGCGCCATCACCACCGCAAGGCCGACCGGCTGATCGTCATCTCGCCGATGATCGACCCCCGGGCCGTCCCCGTGGCGCAGGCGCTGGGCATCGAGACCTACGGCGATTCCCTGGACGTGCCGGTCGAGTGAGCCCGACCCCCGTCGCACCGCTGGGCAGTGCGGCTTAGGACCCGGGTGCGCAAGCAGACTGGGGCACGCTCAGTGATCGTGCAGCTCATGCGCCCGCAGGTCGAACAACAGCACTTCGGCGTTGTCGCCCTCGCCGAACTCCAGTTCCCGCACAGTGCGCAGGCGTGCGCCGTCACCCTCCGCCAGACGCTCGCCGTTCACGGTGAGCGCACCGCGCGCGACCTGCAGATAGGCATAGCGGCCGGCAGGCAACGCAAAGCGCTGCTGTTCCGCGCCATTGAAGCACCCGGCGTAGACACGCGCGTCCTGATACACCGACAGAGCGCCGTCGGCACCGTCGGGCGCGATGATCAGGCGCAGGCGGCCCCGTTTATCGGCCTCGGCGATGTGCTGCTGCTGGTAGCGCGGTGTGACGCCTTCACGATCCGGGACGATCCAAATCTGCAGGAAATGCACCGACTCCTCGCGTGAAGCGTTGAACTCGCTGTGTCGGATGCCGGTGCCGGCACTCATCACCTGAACGTCGCCGGGCCGGATGATCGAGCAGAAATCAGGGACAGACCCTGAGGTATCCCCACGAACTTGAGCGAGACATCAGTAGGTTAGCGGAACCCCGGCGTCAGGGCCTCTGCCAGCCACTTGATGCGTATCTATCTAGCTGATAGAGAACGTGATTTCGTGGGGATACCTCAGGGACAGACCACGATTACCTGTATCAAGGGGGCGATCACGGTGCTGCAAGAACTGCTGGACAAGGAGGATGCAGGACCGGCAGCCTCCAACCCCGCAACGGATGACAGGGGGCGGCGGCCTGAAGGCCGGCCCCGCGGGGTGCCGGAGCCGGGCAGCGCATGTGCCGCGTCCTGGTCT
>JACDZG010000242.1 GCA_013426805.1 Chromatiaceae bacterium | reverse complement strand
TTTTCCGCTGTAAGCGGATGATCTTAAGAGAGAAATAATCTGAGGTGTTAAACTTGGGCTAAGTGCTTACGAGGGCGCCTGCCCGGCCGTTTCGCACCGGCTCGGGTCCGGGGCACCTGCATGACGCCGCTGCCTGTCCTTCTGCGTCAAGAGGCGTTCGCCGATGCCGACATCATCCGCCTGCTCGGATTGACGGACCCTGCCGACAGCGAGCGCCTGCGCCGGGCGGCCTATGACCTGACCACCGCGATCATCGGCGACAAGGTCCATTACCGCGGCATCGTCGAGTTCTCCAACCACTGCACGCTGAATTGCCGCTACTGCGGCATCCGGCGCGACAACCTGGTGCTCGAGCGCTATCACCTGAGCATGGCGGAGATCGTCGAGTGCGCGGTCTGGGCCGCTGAGAACGGCTATGGCTCAGTCTGTCTGCAGGCCGGCGAGCGGCGGGACCGGCCATTTGTCGACTTCGTGGCGGAGTGCATCCGCCTGATCCGCGCCCGCACCGTCTCCGCGACATTGCCGGACGGAGCGAGCATCACCCTGTCGCTGGGCGAGCAAACACGCGACACCTACCGCCGCTGGCGCGAGGCCGCCGGCGCGGCGGACTGCATGCGCTACCTGCTGCGGATGGAGACCTCCAATCCCGCGCTCTTTGCGCACCTGCACCCCGGCGGCTTCGCGCACGAGAAGGGCTATGCCGGCCGCATTCAGGCACTGGAGAATCTGCGCGAGGCCGGCTTCCAGGTCGGTACCGGCGGCATGATCGGTCTGCCGGGTCAAACGCTCGCGGACCTCTGCGCCGACCTGCGCTTCTATCAGCGGATCGATGCCGACATGCTCGGCATGGGACCCTACATCCTGTCCCAGGGGGCCGACATGGGCGCGGAAGGCATGATGGAGCCGGCGCCCTTGCTGCAGCGCGCGCTCAACATGCTGGCCGTCTCCCGGCTGGTACTGCGCGATGTCAACATCGCCGCCGCGACTGCCTTGCAGGCCTTGGCCGCGGATGGCCGCGAACGCGGCATTGCCTATGGCTGCAACATCGTCATGCCGAACATTACCCCCCGCGCGGTCCGCAAAGCCTACCAGCTCTACGACAACAAGCCCTGCATCGACGATCAGCCGACCGATTGCAGCGCCTGCCTGGAGGGCCGCATCCGCAGCATGGGCCGACAGGTCGGCTGGAACGAGTGGGGCTGCTCGCGCCATTTCCGTCGGCGCCTGGGGCTCGCGCTGCCGGACCGACTATCCCGACGCCGCAGCGGCGATGCCGTCGCCATCATCGCGGCCGACGAGTTGGAGAGCCTAACGGAGACGGCGCACCTGCTGCGCTCGCCGAGGAATGCCGAGCGCCTGCTCGTCGCGCCGGCCAGCGCCCGCCAGGGCGCCGGCGAGCCCGCACGCTGGAGACCCGATTCCCGGCTCCGGCGGTTGCCGTAAGGTACGCTGGATACGTGCGGGCACCGGCAAGCACGGCGGGGTCAGGGTGATTTATTTCAACCGGCTGGACAGCGGCGTGATTTACCTGCTGGTTATCTACGCCAAGGCGGTGCGCGGGGATATCCCGGCGCATCTGCTGAAGGCCATTCAGGAGTCGATTCAACATGGCAACCGATGACAGCATGACCGGCGAGGAACTCGGAGAGAAGCTACTGGAATCGATCCGCCAGATGAACGCCGGCCTCGGGACTGTGGTGTACTCGCCGATCATCGCCACCCGGCGGCAATCCGGCCTGTCGCAGGCGCAATTCGCCGCGCTCATGGGCGTGTCGGTGCGCACGCTGCAAGAGTGGGAGCAAGGTCGACGCCAGCCCAGCGGTGCCGCCAAGACCCTGCTCAAGGTGGCCGAGCGGCACCCCGAGGTACTGCGGGAATTGGCCGCGGCCTGACGGCCCCCGCGATTCCCGGACAAACCGAGGTCCCGCGGCTGTTCCGCTCAGGGCCTGCCCAGCCAGTCCCGTAGGTCCGATTGGCTGGCGAGGTCGAAGATGGCCTCGGCGAGGGCTTCGAGGCGCGCGAGCGGCAGCGCATCGAGGCGGACCTCAAGCTCCGGGGGCAGCGGACCGAAGCGCCGCGTGGCTTGGCGCAGCAGCAGGTTTGCGGCTTCCTCGCGGCGGCCCTCCTCGCGCCCCTCATCAAGCCCTTTCTCGCGGCCGATGGCCACCAACTCCTTGTAGGTCCGGGTCTCTTCAAACGGGGTCTGGATACCAAACATGGTCAGAATCTCCGGATAGCTCAGATGGCTGAAGCGCACCGTCAGCCACGAAAAAAAGACGTCGGTCAGGCGCTCGCGCACGGCCTGCGGCAGCGCCGCGGCGGCGATGCGCCCGAGGGCCTGTGGCCCTTCTTGGCGCAGTCGCTCCGGGTCCGCGATCCGATAGGGCAGGAACACGGCCAGCAGCGGATGCCCGGGCTCGCGCCGCTCCAGGGCCTCCAGGATCGGCTGCAGATAGGCCACGCGCAACGGCGCGTCCGGCTGCCGCGCGGCGGCGTACCAGGGCTCGGTGCGGGGGTCGAGCGCCGGGGTGGCGAACAAGATCAGTCCGCGCACCACGCGCCCCAGATTGCGTTCGCCGACCAGCCCCAACTCTACCACCGAGCGGTGATAGATCTTGGGATCGTCCCGCGCCTGAAACTCGATGACCCAGATGGGCTCGTCGGGCGCCTCCGGCAGCAGGACGCCGTCGGTGCGCCGGTCGAGCCCTTTGACCTCCAGGGCCTCGAATCGATACGGCCCGCGCACCCGGATGCCGTCGGTGAGGATCGCCAGGGTCTCGGCGTCGGCCCCCAGCAGGGTATAGATCTCGCGGTCGGTCTTCATGTGGGGGTTCTGATGGGCTGGCGGTGGCTTGCCGCTCGGCGCTGCACGCCGGAAGTTCCAGGGAGAGTATACTTAATTCGCAGAAACCAGGGAAAGACCACGGTGTCTCTTAGTGGCAAAGGAAACCGTGGTCTGCCCCGAATGGCACTAATTTAGTCTAACAGACTGAAAATAATAGGGGCCAACCCGCAAGAGTGGTAGGCTGAAGGTTGCAACACCCAACCCATCACCCTGCGAGCCAGCCCCCATGCATCCTAACCAGCGCGCCGCGACGCAGCAACGTGTCCTTAAGGAGGCCGCTCGGATCGACACCGGCGGATTCTTCAATTTGTTGACCGGCCCGCAGCTGCTGGATCAGGTCGCCGCGTTGGTGCCGGCCCATCGTGAGCGGGCCTTTCCCCCGACGGAGACCTTGGCGATGTTCATGACCCAGGCGCTTTCGGCGGACGGCAGTTGCCGCCAGGTGCTCGCCGACCACGCGATCGAACGGGCCATTGCCGGGTTACCGCGCCTCAGTACCAGCACCAGCGCCTTCTGCCAAGCCCGGGCCCGGCTGCCGTTGTCGATGATCTCGACCCTGGCGCGCCAGACCGGGGAACTGGTCACCGACGGGGCACCGGCCTGGTGGCACTGGCACGGCCGACGGGTGCGGCGCGCCGACGGGGCCACGCTGACCTTGGCCGACACCGCGGAAAACCAGGCCAAATATCCGCAGCCGACGAGCCAGAAGCCCGGACTGGGGTTCCCGATCTGTCGGTTGGTGGTCTTACTGTGCCTGGCGACCGGCGCCTTGTTGGATGGGGCCGTCGGTCCCTGTGTGGGCAAGGGCAGCGACGAGCAGAGCCTGCTGCGCACCC
>JACDZG010000071.1 GCA_013426805.1 Chromatiaceae bacterium | reverse complement strand
GCCTTTATGTTGACTCATACCCTAATCCTAGGGGCTAAGTCCGACAGGCTGCTAGGCCCGGCGTCGAGCCGATCGCAGGCTCGCGCCTGGCCCTTATCCGCAGGACCGATCGATCCGAGACGTCGCTTCGCTAGAAGTTGTTGATGTCCGGAACGCTCACCCGGTCCTCCGGAATGCCCAGCAGATCGCAATAGACCCGGCCGTAGAGCTCGTGGTCCTCGGGCACGGTAACGCCGCACAGCAGATCCTCCCATTCGCGATTCTTGTCGTCGTTCCAGACGGTGTGCCAAGGGGCGAGGTGGAGGTTGGGGACCTGCTCGCGCAAGACCCACGCCTTGAGCTCGGCGAACCGCTCCGCCGGGACCGCCAAGGCCAAGGTAAAGGGCTGGCCCTGGCGCAAGTCGGTCAGCACCTCGAGCAGGTCGAGCACCTGCGACTCGAGCGCCTCGGTCTCGGTCGGATCCGACGAGCTCATCGCCTTGCAGACGAACCGGATGCGCTCGTAGTCCCGGCACTGGCCGAGAAACGCCTGCTCCAATCGCTGCATGCCGGCGCGGAACCGCGGATAAGACAGCAGCGCGTCGGGGGCGTTTTCCTCGACCAGAAAGCTATGCGTGCTGATGAGCTGGTAGCGACTGCAGAAGACCCTGTACATGGGGCGGGTATCGAGAAACCGGCACAGCGCCTCGCGCGGCCTGCCGATCGTCATGTTCTCCAGCCGCCAATAGTCGGCGAAGCGCGTACGCAGAATCGGGACAATCAAGTGCCAGGTCTTGAAACCGAAGTTGTCGAACGGCGAGTTGATCGCCTTGAGCCCGTAGCTCCACAGCATACTGCCGACTTGGCAGACGCTGCCCAAGGCAATGACGGCATCGACCCGGCCGGCAGGTCGGTCCTGTGCCCATTCGAGGTGTGGTGTCACGATGTCGGCTTAGCGGAAGGTCGGATGGGAAATGCGATCCGCCACGTCGCTTGGCGGGCGGAGCGGGTCGCCGCGGCGAGTTGCGGCCGGACGCGATGGGCGCGGTGCGGCTGCCTGACCATAACGGCACCAATGGCAGGGAGATGTTAGCACCGAAACGTTGCGGACGAGGCGGCAAAGGCTTAGGCGATCCAAACGGCGCGTTGCGCCAAGCAAACGAGCCCGCGCTCGGGTCGGGCCGACGGGATTGCGCCCGTCAGCCGTCCCACACCACCGGACGTGCGCTTTTCCGCCTCCGGCGGTTGAGCCTGGTGGGTTTTGGCATCGCGTGGCGACCGTTGCAGCCACGGGCGGGGACCTGTCGCTCAGCGCGGCTTGGCAAACCAAACAATCTGCTTGCCCAGCACAAGCCCAACGCATTGCGAGTCAGCTGTCGCGGCCATAAGCTAATGGCTCCCCATCTGGCGTGATTGGCAGTGTTGCCGAGGTTCGACAAGCGTGTCTGTTCTCCATCTCGGCCGTTTTGATTCGGAGCCGCTCTGGCGCGCTCCCGAGCGGGCGCAACTGCCCGGCGCGACGGACCCCCGGACCGCGACGATCATCGATCGCATGGACGAGATGCTGTTCGCCGTCGGCGAGCCGAGCGGTCACAAACTGATGACACGGTTTCCGATGAATCCGGCCCATGTGGACTATCTGCACGATGCCGGCTTCCGGTTCACGAGCCGGCAGCCCCCCTTGCCGCACGACCCGCTCGCCCCGTCGACCTGTGGCTTGTTGGCGGACGGTGCCCCGGACGCACCCGTTGCGGCCTTCCTCGAAGGTGTGACCGGCTGCGTCCCGTACTCGATCCTGCCGACCACGCGGGCCTTCGTCGAGCGCTATGGGCTGGCGCAACCGCTGCCCGCCCTCGCTGCCGTCAAACGGGTCAACTCGAAGGTCTTTTCCCATCGGATCGCGCAGGAGACGCTCGACGAGTGCGATGGGCAGGTCATCGATTCCGCGCAGGCCCTCGAGGCGGTCGGTACCCGGCTACTCGCCGCTACGCCGGTCCTGCTGAAGGACGACCTGGGCGTGTCCGGCAAGGGCAACCTGCTCGTCGACTCCCCCCGGCTGCTGGCGCGGATCGCACGCCATCTCGAGCGGCAGGAGCGGCAGGGCAAAGAGACCTGGCTGGTCTTGGAGCCGCTGCTGAAGAAGGCACTGGACTTTTCGTGCCAGCTCGAAATCGGCCCCAATGGTGAGACCTCTATCTTGTCGATCCAGCAGATGGCCAACAAGGGTTTCGCTTTCTCGTCGATCACGACCGCCGAGCCGGCCCTTTGGGATCGGCTCGACCGGGACGGCTACCTTGAACGGGCGCAACGCATCGCGGCCAGACTGTTCGACGAAGGCTATTTCGGGCCGGTGTGTATCGACTCGATGGAGCTCGCGGACGGGCGCGTGCGGACCCTGGTCGAGATCAATGCCCGCCAATCCATGGGCTACATGAATCATCGGATCGACCGGCATCTTGAGCCGCTCGGTGTCCGCGGTGAGCTGTCGCTCTTTTCGCTGGGGGTACCCAGGCATTTCGATTACGAGCAGCTGCTGACCGCACTCGCCGACCATGGATTGCTCTTCACGCAAGACCATCCCGAGGGGATGCTGCCGCTGTCGGCGAATACGCTGACCGCGAATCTGCCGGCCACCAACGAGCAGGCCCTGAGCCCAGGCCGCCTGTATGCCTCGATCGTGGCCGGCGGTGCGCCGCGGCGCCGCGAGATCGGGTCGCAGGTCGGCGCGCTCTTCTCCGATTTGGGGATGCGGGTCTTCGACGCCCCCTAGCGCGCCAGGTAGACGACCACCACCATGCAGCCTCCCAGTACTCACACGCTGGATCTCGCCGAGCTGAAAAGGCTCGGCAGGTCGATCGGCACCGTCGCCCGGGTCCTGCGTGGACGGCGTAGCGATCCGTCGTATGCGGCGCCATTGCCGGATGAGATCGGGGTCCAGTTGACCTACCGGTGCAACCTGCGTTGCGCCACCTGCTTTCAGTGGAGCGACACGGGGTTCTTTCATCATCTCGGCCGGCAGGAGGCGCGCGGCGAGCTCGCCCCCGAGGTCTTCGAGAAGCTGCTGTTCCAGACCCGGGAGGCTCGCTCGAACCTGTACTTGTGGGGCGGCGAGCCGCTGGTGCATCGGGACTGGAACGCGCTCAGCCGCATGCTCGAGCGCGATCCGCGCTGGACCGTCATCTGCACCAATGCCCTGATGATCGAGCGGTCGCTGGAAAGCCTGCTGCGCATCTCCGACAACCTGGTCCTCTTGATCAGCATCGACGGATTGCGCGAACACAACGATGCCAACCGCGGTCATGGCACTTTCGACAAGATCCTCGCGGCCGTCGCGCTGATCGCGCGTCTTCAGGAGCGCGGGGAGTATCGCGGCAAGCTGTCGCTGAGCCTGGTGCTGTCCGACGAGAATGTGCCGACGCTGTTCGAGTTCTGCCGGCACTGCGCCGGGCTCTCCGGTATCGACAGCCTGTATCTGGTCTATCCCTGGTACATCTCGGCGCCGGTCGCGGCGGCCATGGACGCCTATTACCAGACCCATCTCGCCTGGCTCAATCCGCCGCCCGCCGCGGGCACCGCCAGTTGGCACTCCTATACCCACCATGTGAGCCCCGAGTCGCTCGGGGTCTTGCGCGCGCAGGTCGCCCGGATCTCGGCGCAGCCCTGGAGCATCCGTATCCGCTTTCAGCCCGCGCTGGAAGACGACGAGGTGGCGGCCTTTGTCCATGGCAGCGCCCGACCGGCGCAGGGCCGCAGCCAATGCCTGGCCGTGTCGAGTCGCTTGGACGTGCTGGCCGATGGGTCCGTCAGCGCTTGCAAGCTGTTTCCCGAGCTCGCCGTGGGCAACCTGAACGCGCAGGACGTGGCGCAGATTTGGCACAGCGATCGGTTTCGACGCGTGCGTGCGCTGGTCAGCGGTGGGTTGATGCCGATCTGTTCCAAGTGTGTCCTGCTCTACCTCCACGGGGCATGATATGGATGTCGCTCTCGTAATCGAGCATCCGCACGACAACGACAACGACGACGATTACGACAACGAGCGGATGCCGTGGCGCTACCGCAGGATATCGCGATGACCCTGAAATATGTTCAGATCGAACCCATCAGCCGCTGCAACCAGCGCTGCTTTTTCTGTCCGGTATCCACTGGCGACCGGGGTAAGGAGCCGCTACCCCAGGCGCGGCTTGAGCGCATCATCGCCCAGCTCAAGGGCCGGAATATCGAAATGGTCGCGATCAGCGGCTTTACCGAGCCCAGCCACGATCCGGACCTGGTCGTCAAAATCGAGGCACTGCGCGCGGCGGGGCTCGCGGTCCATATCTTCACCAACGGCTCCAACTTGAGGCCCGCGCTGGTCGACCGCTTGCTCGCACTGGGTGTCGAGCGCTTCGTCGTGAATCTCTCGACGCTCGATGAGCAGGAATATGAGCAGACCCGCGGCACCAAGGATCTCAAGCGGGTGCGGCCCAATCTCGACTACCTGGTAAGACAAAGTGCCGCGGACGGAGGGTCGCTCGCGGTCGAAATCGTCGTCATTGGTCAGCTCGACTCCCGACACGCGAACAATCTACGGGCGATCAATGCCGCTTACAGCGCGCAGGCGACCGTGTCGATCATGCCGATGTCGGAGTTTGCCGCCGAGGGTTACGCGGTCTATCCGGACCGCCCGCACCTGGACCGGCTGCAGGGGTGTCTATGGCAGCGAGACACCGAATGGCTGCATATCAACGCGGACGGCAATGCGATCCTGTGTTGTCGCGATTACGACGCCAAATACGTGCTCGGCAACGTCGACGAGCACGGCTTCGATGAACTGCTCGACGCGCCGCGTATGCAGCAATGGCGGCGGTGGGTGGAGGGGAGCGAGGAGGCGCCGGCGGACTTCATTTGCCGGGACTGCCTCGGGGCCCTGCGTCCGGACCACCAGGGGTTTCTGAAGGCCTTCTATTGCAACCGCTGCGAGCTGCCGCAGGCGCTTGGACCAGAGAACGCCTGCCCCCACTGCCGCGACGTGGGACATACGATCGACTACCTGAACGAGTACGGGCCGACGCAAGGCGCGACTGAGGCCTGATGGCGATGCGTGGCTTCACCGGTCTGCAACGGCGCAAGCTCCGCACGGCGCTGACCCATGGCGCCGGTGCGCTCGTGCTCGGTGCCGTGGCCGGGCCGGTGGGGGCGGCTGCCGTTGCCGCGAGCTGGTTCACGACGGCGGCGACGGGTCGGGGGCTCGCATCCCGGCTGCTCGCTCCGCGGCCGCGGCCCGCCGAGCGGCTGCGGCGGGCGTCGGCGCAAGTGCGGGTGCCGACCGGGGACGCGCCCGCGGCGCTCGCACTCCCCGGCCCGCTGGGACGTTCGCACCTGTTGCACCTGGTGCGCGACCTCGAGACCGCCGACCTTGTCACCCTGCGCCGGGCCGCTACGGCCTATTCGATGTTGTCGTCCGTGCTGGTCCTGGCCACGCCGCTGTCGCTCGGCGTGATCTTCGCGGCCACCATGGCGGGCGGCTTCACCGCCCTCAAGGCCGTCGGCGCCCGCAGTCTGGCGTCCCAACTCCTGTTGCTGAGCGGCGTCTTTGTGGTCTCTACCGGCCTCGAGGGGGCGGTCCGCCATCGCAGCACGAAACGTTGGAAGGACTATGCCAGCCGCATCGAGTATGAGTTGCGCAGCCGTGCCTACGCCCAGGTCCAGGCCCTGGATCTCGGCGAGATCGAGCGTCGCGGCAGCAACGCGCTGGCGCACGCGCTCTACCAGGACCCGCTAAAGGTCCGCCGGCTGCTCGAGGAGGTGCCGCATGCGGCCAGTGATCGCCTCGTGGCCCTGATCGTCGGCGGCTCGGTGGCCTTGGTGCTGGTGCCGGTCGCCTGGCTGCTGACGCTGTTGACGGTCCCCTTGCCCTATCTTGCGCTGGCGCCGCTGCGTGAACGACTGCGCAGCAAGCAGCAGCGGCTGCGGCGGGCCGAGGCGCGGGTGCCGGCGCAGTTGTCCGACAGTCTGGGGGGTATCGCGGTCGTCAAGGGCTTCAATGCCGAGGCGTTCGAGCTTGAGCGGCAGCAGGAGGCCGGCGAGGAACTGCGCGGCGCCTTTGCCGCGGCCGGTGCGGCTTCCTCCATCCAGTTTGAAATTTTTATCGGCTCCTACCAGGTCACGATGGCGGTCCCGATGATCGCAGGCGCCGTGCTGTTCGCGACCGGCGCGCTGGGGTTGACGCCGTTCATCATCAATAACTTTCTTTCCACCCGGCTGTTGATGGTCTCGTCCGGAATGCGGCGCGACCTGGATCTCTATGCGGAGGCCGAGGCGGCGGCCACCCGGTTGCGGGCGCTGGATGACGAGCAGCCCCGCATTCGCAGTGGCCCCGAGCGCCTGGACCCGCGGGCCGCCCCGGGCGACATCCGCTTCGAGGACGTCAGCTTCGGTTACGACGAGGGCGCGCCCCTGATCGAAGACCTCGAGCTGTGCATCCCGGCCGGACAGCGCGTCGCCTTCGTCGGTCCGACCGGCTCGGGTAAGAGCACGCTGGTCAAGCTGCTGCTGCGGCTTTACGACGTGCGTTCCGGACGGGTACTGCTGGGCGGGCGGGACCTGCGCCGCCTGGACTTGGGCGATCTGCGCCGGAGCATCGGCCTGGTGAGCCAGGACGTTCATCTGTTTCCGGGCACCGTCTACGAGAACATCCGCTATGGCAGTCCGCACGCGAGCTTCGCCGAGGTCTGCGCGGCGGCCGCCGCGGCCGAGGCCTTGCCGTTCATCGAGGCCCTGCCGCTCGGCTTCGCGACGGTCTTGAGCGAGCGCGCGCAAAACCTCTCCGGCGGCCAGCGCCAGCGCCTGTCGATCGCCCGCGCGCTACTCAAGCAGCCAGCCATCCTGATCCTCGACGAGGCGACCTCCGCGGTGGACAACGAAACCGAGGCCGCGATTGCGCGCGCGGTTTCTCGCTCGGCCGGCAACCGCACCACCATCCTCGTCGCCCACCGGCTCTCGACGGTGCGGCGCGCGGATTGCATCCATGTCATGCGCGACGGGCGCATCACCGAGTCCGGCAGCCATGACGCGCTGATCGGGCACAATCGGTTTTACGCCCATCTGTGGGCCTTGCAGACCGGAGAAGAGGGCGCGGCAGACGTAACCATACCAAGCCCGGCGGCCATCACGCCGCCGGCGAATCATGAGCGCAACCGCCGCTCCCGCACCAGTTGATCATTGAATTCGGTTCACGCACGCGATGTCCAACAACGCCATTGAGAACTATGCCCAGGACCGCCCGGCCGGGACCGTGGATGCCGTCATCGGACTCGGCAGTTTCTGCCAGGTCGGCGGTATCCTGTGGGTCTACGATGTCAAGGATACCAATTCTCCCTTCGACAACTTCGGTTTGCGCACCTGGAGCGCGATCGTCCCGATCCTGCGCAACCGGTTCGCGGACTATTGGCAGCGCGAGGATCTGGTCGTCGGCGAGCCGTTCGACGACCCGTTCGCCGCCGGCGGCAAGACCCGCAGGAATATCGTGACCTATTGCTCCCGGTACAACATCGAGAACCGGCATCATTTCGCATTGGCCGAGAATGCCGACGACGAATTGAGCGGTTTCGCGCCGTTTCGCGTCAAGCTTGAGAAGCTTCAGCTCGCGTTCCTGCGCCGCTGCGAGCGCTATGACCGCATCCGGTTCGTCTGCAAGGCCATGAACGACCCCGAGTTTGAAGAGACCGAGGTGCGGCGGGACGATATTCTGGCGCTGTTGCAGGTGCTCGCCGCGCTGCGGGCCGGCAAGCCATTCACCCTGGCGCTCGCGGTGCCGGCCACGCCCTACGACGCGCTGCGCACCTGGGTCGCGGACGAGCGCATCGGCAATCTCCATATCGCGCGCTGGACCACCCGCTGGAACGACAGCCGCGGGCTGGAGTGGGACGATTGCCTGCGTGGTGTGACCGTGCCCGAGAACCGCTACGAGCGCGTCTGGAACGAGATCTATGCCGACGCGCGTCCCGACACCACCCTGCTCGAATTCAACTCGACCTACTGACCATGGCCATCACCGACGAGCTTTACCAAATCATTGTCGAGCGCTATCTCGCCGGCAACGCGATTGCGGGGATGGATGCGACGACCGACCTGGTTGAAACCGGTGTCCTGGATTCGTTCATGCTGGTCGGCATGCTGTCCTATATCGAGCAGCACTACGGCGTGAGCTTCGGCCAGCACGAGATCGTACCGGAGAATTTCCGGTCCATTGCCCGGCTGGCGGAGGTCATTGCCGAGAAGATGCAGGCGGGTCCGGCATAATGCGGTTTCACCTGATCATGGCGACCTGCGGCCGGGTGGCGGAGGTCGAGCAATTCCTTGCGTCGCTTGAGTCTCAGGACGGCGGCGAGGTGCTGTTGACCGTCGTCGATCAGAATCCGGACGACCGGCTGGAGGCGCCACTGCGGCGGTTTCGGGACCGCATCGCGATCGAGCATCTGCGGCAACCGCGGCCCGGGGCCTCGGCCGCCCGCAACCTTGGGCTCAAGGATCTGCGCGGGGATATCGTCGGCTTTCCGGACGACGACTGCCGCTATCCGCCGGGGCTGCTCAAGGGGATTGCCGCCTTCTTCGAGGGCCAGCCCGCGGACGGTTTGAGCGTGCGCATCCTGGCGCTCGACCGCGACGAAGATGCCTTCGGCTTCGGTCCGGGCCGCTCGGGCGCCATCGACCACGACAGCGCCTGGCTCTGCGGCGTCACGCCCTCGCTCTTCTTTCGGCGCGCGCTGGCCGCGCAACTGGACTTCGACGACACCATGGGACCGGGCAGGACCTGGACCGGCGGCGAGGATACCGACTATCTGCTGCGGTGCCTGGATCTGGGTGCACGCCATTTCTATAGCCACGAGTTGTTCATCCGCCATCCGATGCCGGCCTTGTCGCGCTCGGTGCGCGCACTGATCGCCCGCGAGTTTCGCTACGGCCGGGGCTTCGGCTATCTGCTCGCGCGGCGGCGGGTCGATGGGGCCATCGTCAGGGGCCAATTGCTCTTGCCTTGGCCGCTGATGCTCCAATCGATCGCCGCGGGGGATTGGACGCGGGCGGCAACCTGTCCGGGAATCGGGATCGGCCGTGTGCTCGGCTACCTGGAGGGTCGCCGACGGATCGCTAAGGCGCCCGCGGCGCCTAAAGGAGTCTAACCGACCATGGACGTTTCTTTGATTGTGGCAACGGTCGATCGCGTGGACGAGACCCGCCGACTGCTCGACTCCCTGAGCCGCCAGACCTTCCCCGGCCGCTTCGAGGTCATCGTCGTCGACCAGAACCCTGACGATCGGCTCGTGGAGCTGGTCGCGACCTATGGGCGCCAGTTCCCGATTCGTCATGTACGACAGGAGCGGCGGCTGTTGTCGCGCGCCCGCAACGCCGGCCTCGCAGCGGCCAGCGGCGACCTGATCGGCTTTCCGGACGACGACTGCGTCTACGAGCCCACGACGCTCAACGCGGTCGCGGCGTTCTTTCGAAACCACCCGGACCAGGCCGGCGTCATCGGCAATGTGCTGGGTCTCGACGGCGACGACACCGTGATGCTCATGGGCGCAGCGCCGGGCCCCGGTCCGGTCGATCAGGCCCTGGCCTGGGAGGTCGGTATGACGGCGGCCTTCTTCATCCGGGGAGCCGCGGCGCAGCAGTTGCGCTTCGATGAGCGCATCGGACCCGGCACCTGGTGGGGCTGCGGCGAGGATGTGGACTTTATGTTGCGCGGTCTGGATCGGGGTGCGCGCGTCTACTACCAGCCCGGGATCGTCGTGCGCCACCCGCGCCGGATCGACACCCATACCGCGATGCAGTTGGTGCGGCGGTATTTCAGCTATGCCCGGGGGACCGGCTACCTCATGGGAAAACGCCGGTTTGCGCTCAAGACCGTCGCCGGCAGCGTCGTGGAGCCCTTGTGCAAGCTCGGTTGGTTCGTGCGCCGACGACACTGGAAGGACCTGCCGTCGCTCCCGGTGGTCGCGGTGGGCCGGCTGATCGGTTATCTGGGCTACTGGACCCTCGCGCTCGTGCGCCCGCGCAACGACGCCGACAGCAACCCCGATCGACCGCCGGGCGACTAACGATGCCGGACACCACCCTGCCGGATAGCACCGCCGGACCCGCACTCTCGATCGGGCAGCAGGCGCTGTGGCTCATCCATCGCGAGGCCCCCGCCAGTGCCGCCTACAACGTCAGCCTGCCGTTGCGTTTTCGCCAACGCCTGGAGCCGGGGCTGCTACAGCGCAGCCTCGACCATCTGCTGGCCTTGCATCCGGGGCTCGGCAGCCGGTTCGTCGACGAGCGGGGACAGGTGCGGTGCCTGACTGGCGGCGTGACGCGGATGCCCTTGAAGTGTCTCGAGGCGCGCCTCGCTCCGGGCGGCCGGAGCCTTGACGATGCGCCGATCGGGTACTTGACCGTCCATGCGGACGCGCCGTTCGACCTGTCCCGCGGTGCGGCCCGGGCGGTGCTGTTGGATGGCAGCGACGGCTGCGTCGTCCTGCTGACCTTTCACCATATCGTGATCGACGGCTATTCGCAGTCCGTGATCGGTCGGGACCTGATCGAGACTTATGCCCGGTTGGCCCGGGGCGAGGCGCCGCGCGCCCCGACCGGCAACGCCGATTGCGACTATGCGGCCTGGGAGAGCGATCTGCTCGCCGGGCCGCGGGGCGCGCGGATGGAGCGCTACTGGAAGCGTCGGCTCGCGGGCCCGGCGCCGACCCTGCAACTGCCGACGGACCGGCCGCGCTCACCGGTGCGGACATCCAACGGCGCGGCCGTGGCGTTCGCGATCGACGCTGATTTGGCCCGGCGGCTCACCGACCTGGCACGGGTGTACAACACGCGCCTGGTCAACGTCCTGCTCTGCGCCTATCAGGTGCTGCTGCGCCGCTATACCGCCCAGGAGTCGATCTGGATCGGCATCCCCACCGCGGTCCCGCGGACCGAGCCGCGTTTCGCGGACCTGGTCGGCTATCTGGTCAACCTGATGGTCGTGACGGCGCGTTTCCCGGCGGATGGGGGCCTGCGCTTCGTCGACCTGCTGCAGTCGACCACCGAGGAGATGCTGAGCGGGCTGTTTCATCAGCCCTATCCCTTCCCGACCCTCGCGCGCCAACTGCGTCCGCACCGCGATCGCAGTCTCACGCCATTGATCCAGACGACCTTCTCGTTCACCGCCGAGACCCTGATGCCGAACGAGCTCGCGGCCGCGGACTGCCGCGCCGAGGTGATCGATCTGCCGCAGATGGCCGGCCAGCACGATCTGTCGATTGCGTTCATTCGCGAGCAGCCGCTGCGCGGCCTGTTCCTATACAACACCGATCTGTTCGACCAAGAGACGATCGAGCGCATGAGTGATCGCTTCCGGATGCTGCTCGAGGCCATCGTTGCAGCGCCGGAAGCGCCGATCGATGCGTTACCCCTGCTGACCGACGCGGACCGGGCCAGGCTCCGGGCACTGAACGATACGGGGCCGGCACCGAGTGCGCAGGCGGAACTGCCCTCGGATCTGCCCCCGGACTTGGTAACACGGTTCGAGGCGCAGGTGCGGCGCACACCGGACGCACCGGCCCTGATCCGGCAGGAGTCCGCGCTGACCTACGCCGAGCTTGACGCCAGGGCCGACCGCATCGCCCACGGGCTGAGCGAGCGGGGCGTCGCGCCGGGCGCCCTGGTCGGTGTCTGTCTGCACCGCAATCTCGATCTGGTGCCCTGCCTGCTGGGGATCATGAAGGCCGGGGCGGCCTATGTGCCGTTCGACCCGGGCTATCCGCGCGAACGCCTCGCCGGGATGCTGGAAGACAGCCGGATCGCGGTCTTGATGACGCAGCGGGCGATCCTGTCCGAGCACCCGTGGCTCCTGGACCGGGACGCCGGGGGGCGCTCCGGAGCGGGCGACCTCCTGACCCTGGACGAGGACAGTGCGCTGGGGCAGACCCGGCCGGCCGGATTGCCCCGCCGCCCGCGGCCCGCGGACGCCTTGGCCTATGTGCTGTTCACCTCCGGGTCCACGGGACGGCCCAAGGGGGTCATGATCCGGCACCAGGGCGTCGCCTGGCTGCTGTCATGGGCGTTGAAGACCTTTGCGTTGGAGACCCTGCGGGGCGTCCTGGCCTCGACCTCGATCAACTTCGATCTGTCGGTATTCGAGATCTTCGTCCCGCTGGTGGCGGGCGGCACCGTCATCCTGGCGGAGCATGCGCTGGAGTTGCCGAGCCTGCCCCAGCGCCACCGGGTCACGCTGATCAACACCGTGCCCTCGGCGATGACCGAGCTGCTGCGCAACGGATCGATTCCCGACTCGGTGCGGACCGTCAATCTCGCCGGCGAGCCCTTGAAGAAAGCCCTGGTGCAGGGCCTTTACGCACTCCCCCAGATCGAGGCCGTCTATAACCTCTACGGCCCATCGGAGGATACGACCTATTCGACCTGGGAGCGGGTCGCGCGCGCCGCCGCGGGCGAGCCGACCATCGGGCGTCCGGTCGATGGAACCCGGGCCTATATCCTAGACGCGCGTCTGAATCCGCTGCCGCCCGGGCTGCCGGGGGAGCTGTGTCTCGCCGGCCAGGGGCTCGCGGCGGGCTATCTGGGGCGTCCCGAGCTGACCGCGGAGCGTTTCCTCGAGACCGACCCGCTCGGCGTGCCCGAGCGCATCTACCGCACCGGGGATCTGGCGCGCTGGCTTCCGGACGGGCGCTTGCAGTATCTCGGGCGCATCGACCATCAAGTGAAGCTGCGCGGCTACCGCATCGAGCTCGGCGAGATCGAGGCCGCCTTGACCAGGCACCCGGACATCGACGATGCCGTGGTGGTCCTCGACGACGGGGGCGGGAATCCGCGCCTGGTGGCCTATGTCGGCAGCGCCCGCGGCGACGCGCTGAAGGATGAGCTCGCGGTCCACCTGCGCGCGCGCCTGCCCGGCTACATGATCCCGAGCCTGATCCAGGTCCTGCCGGCCCTGCCGTTGAATCCGAACGGCAAGATCGACCGGGCGCGCCTGCCTGCGCCTGAGCTCGCGCGCGCGCCCTACGCACCGCCCCGGGACAGCGCCGAGCAGCGCGTCGCCGAGGTCTGGCGGGAGGTGCTGGATCTCGCGCTGATCGGCATCGACGAGGGCTTCTTCGACCTCGGGGGGCATTCGCTGTTGTTGCTACGGGTGCACCATCTATTGTCCGGCGACTACCCGGGGCTCGCGATGGTCGATCTGTTCGGCTACCCGACGGTGCGGCTGCTGGCCGCCCATCTGCGCGGTCTCGCGGGCGGTGCGGCAGCGGCGCCCGGCGGGGGCGAGGACCCGGCGAGCGCCGCCGCGGCCCGTGCCGCCCGGCGCCGGACTCATCTGGCCGCTATGCAGCGTCGCAAGGGCTTGGCTTGAAAGGGCAGGCCCGCGATGCACGATTCCCATTCCGCGACGAGCGTCCCGACCATGTCCAGGATTCCCATCTCCATCGGCCCCGACTGTTTCCCCGCGGCACACCTGGCGGCGCTCGGTCTGCGGCGTGAGTCCTATCCGCTCGACTGGCTGGGTATTCCTCCCCCCCAATCCATTGCCTATGTCCACGAACTCATCGCAACGGAATTCGCCGATTTCACGACCGATCTGCGCTACGACGCCAAAGGTTTCGTGGTTGCCGGGCGCTATCAGCAGACAGTGTTCGGGCATCACGATCTCATCGCCAATCGCATCGGCAATCCGTGGACTGGCTACCGGCCTTGCACAGAGCGCTTGATCGATGTCTATAACCGTCGGGTGGCGCGATTTCTCATCGTCCTGGCAGAGCGGCCCGTGCTGCTGATCAATGCCGTCCCTGCGCGTCTGAAGTTGGCCGAGGACTATATCGCATCGATCGGGCCCTTTCTCGCCATGCTGGAGGGCCGCAAGGCCGATGCCGAGTTGGCCGTCGTCTTGTACGACAATCAGGATTTCGAGGTCGCGCCGCCGTTCGAGCCGTTGCGCTCCCGCGACCGGGTGCATCTGGTCACCTTCGTTCGCGACCAGGAGGTCAATCCCTATTTCGGATCGAATGCGACCTTTGCCGCCTGCATGAAGGAGATCCTGCCGCCCGGACTCACGCCGGGCCTGTTCCCGGATGAGCACCACGTCTAGCCGATCGGGATCGCACTGACGGCCGACCAGCCACGAGCAACGCCATCGACACCATGCAGACGCACGACGACCCCCAAGGCATCGCCATCCTCGGCATGGCCGGCCGCTTTCCGGACGCCGCGGATCTCGCTGCACTGTGGCGAATGCTCGCGGATGGGCGCTCGGCCTTTCGGGCCTTGAGCGACGCCGAACTGCGCGCGGGCGGGGTCGCGCCGGACCTGATCGCACACCCGGACTATGTCAAGGCGGACCTGCTGGTTCCGGGCATCGAAGACTTCGACGCCGGCTTCTTCGGCATCCAGCCGCGGGATGCGGCGCTGACCGATCCCCAGCACCGCCTGTTCATGGAATGTGCCTACCAGGCACTGGAGCAGGCCGGCTACCCGCCGGGCACCACCGCGGCGCGCACCGGGGTCTATGCCGGCGTCGGCAAGAACGCCTATCGCGAGCACCATCTGGGGCCCCGGATGGCGGAATTCGTCGCCGCCGTCGGGCAGTATCGGCTCGACATCATGAACGAACATGACTTCGCCGCCACCGCCCTGGCCTACAATCTCGGACTGACCGGGCCGGCGCTGACGGTTCAGACGGCCTGCTCCACCGCGCTGGTGGCGGTGCATCTCGCCTGTCAAGGCCTGCTGAGCTACGACTGCGACCTGGCCCTGGCCGGTGGTGTCTCCCTCGACCTGCCCCAGGGCCGGGGCTATCGCTACGAGCAGGGCGGTATCCTGTCGCCCGATGGCCATTGCCGTCCCTTCGCCGCCGCGGCCAACGGCACGGTCTTCGGCGGCGGCGGCGGCGTGGTCCTGTTGAAGCGGCTGGCCGATGCGCTGGCCGATCACGACAGCATCCTGGCCGTCATCCGCGGCTCGGCGATCAATAACGACGGGCGCGACAAGATCGGGTTCACGGCACCGAGCGTCGGCGGGCAGACCCGCGTCATCCTCGAAGCCCTGGCCGCGGCCGGCGTCGCGGCCGACGAGCTGAGCTATATCGAGGCCCACGGCACCGGGACGCCGCTCGGCGATCCGATCGAGATCCGGGCCCTGACCCAGGCCTTCCGCGGTAGCACGCGCCGGACCGGCTTCTGTGCCATCGGCTCGGTGAAGTCGAACATCGGCCATGGCGATGCGGCGGCCGGGATTGCCGGTTTGATCAAGACGGTGCTCGCGCTGACCCACGAGACCATCCCCGCCACGCTGTATGCGCAGCCGTCCAACCCGCAGATCGACTTCGCCGATAGCCCCTTCTTCGTCAACAGCGAATCCCGACCCTGGCCGGCGACGCCCGAGCGGCCCCGCCTGGCCGGGGTCAGCGCCTTCGGCATCGGCGGCACCAATGCCCATGTCGTCGTGGCGGAGGCGCCGGTGCCGCCGCCGCGGGTACACGTGGCCCGGGAGGCCGAGCTCTTGGTGCTGTCGGCCAAGACGCCAAGCGCGCTGGAGCGGGCCTGCGCCAATCTCGCCGCACACCTGCAAAGCCATCCGGAACAGCCCTTGGCCGAGGTCGCCTACACCCTGGGCCGGGGTCGCACCGGCTTGCGGCAGCGGCGGATGCTGGTCTGTCGCGATGCCGCCGATGCCGTGGAGCAATTGCGCGCGGCAACGCGCCTGCCGAGCGCCGTGGCCGGGGAAGGGCCGCCGTCGCTCGCGCTGCTCCTGCCGGGGCAAGGCACTCAGTATGCCGACATGGCCGCTGGACTCTATCGGTGCGAGCCGGTCTTCCGGGACTGCGTCGATCGCTGTGCCGAGCACCTGGTCGACGACCTGGGGCTCGACCTGCGCCGCGCGCTGTTCGACCAGGCCGGCGCATACGATCTGACCCAAACCGCCTTGACGCAGCCGGCCTTGTTCGTCGTCGACTATGCACTGGCGACCTTGTGGCAGCACTGGGGCCTCGCGCCGACCGCCTTGCTTGGCCACAGTCTCGGCGAGTACGTCGCCGCCTGTCTCGCCGGCGTCTGGTCGCTGGAGGACGCGCTTGGGTTGGTCGCCGCCCGCGGCCGGCTGATCCAGTCGTTGCCGCCCGGCGCGATGCTCGCCGTGGCCTTGTCCGAACCGGACGCCCGGACCTGGTGCTCGGACGCCATCTCGCTGGCCGTCGTCAACGGACCCAAGCGCTGCGTCCTCGCCGGCACGCCGGCGTCGATCGAGAAGCTCGTCATCGATCTGGACGAGTGCGGGATTGCCGGCCGGCGCCTGGCCACCTCCCATGCCTATCACAGCCGGCTGCTGGAGCCGATGCTCGATGCCTTCGGCGCCCAACTGGACCGGGTTGCCTTCGCGCCGCCGCGGCGACCCTGGCTGTCAAACCTGACCGGCGACTGGATTCGCCCCGCGGAGGCCACCGATCCCGGCTACTGGGTGCGGCACCTGCGCGAGCCGGTGCGCTTCGCCGACAACCTCGCGCGGCTGTTCGCGCAGGGCATCGACCTCCTGTTGGAATGCGGGCCGGGGACCGTCCTGTCGACCCTGGCCCAGGAGCATCCCGACTGGCCCTCGACCGCGGTGTGTGTGACGAGCCTGCCGCGGGACCGGGATACGAGTGCGCGAGCCGAGCGGTCCAGCATGCTGCAGGGTCTTGGCCGGCTGTGGCTCGCTGGGGCCGAGATCGACTGGGAGGCGCTCTACCGCGGCGAGTCGCGCCGCCGGGTGCCGCTGCCGACCTACCCGTTCGAGCGCACGCGGTGCTGGATTGAGCCGCCGCCGGCGTCGAACGCCCCCCGCGAGCAGCCGCCGGTCCTGGCCCGGGAGACGCCGGCGCAGGCCGACGCGGACCCGTTGGACGCCAGACCCGGCAGCGCTGCCGCTGTCCCGTCGGCGGCGCCGGGCGGTGACGACACCGAACGGGCGATCGTGCGGATTTGGCAGGACTGCATCGGTATCCAGGCCATCGGTCCGGAGAGCACCTTCCGCGGGCTCGGCGGCGATTCGCTGACGGCCGTGCAGGTGGTCGCGCGGATGAACCAGGCCCTGGCCGCACGCCTGACCATCAACGACCTGCTGATCAATCCGAGCATTGCCGAGTTGGCCCGAGCCCTGCGGCGGGAGGCCGACTCACCGGCCGCCCCAGCGGCGCCGGCCGGGGGCGCCGCGGTGCGCCTCAAGCCCGGGCAAGCGCACCGCCAACCGTTGTTTCTGATCCATCCGGCCGGTGGCAATCTGTTCATCTATCGGGATCTGGTGGAGCGGATCGACGCCCGGCACCCGATCTGGGGACTCGCGGCAACCGGGCTGCAGGACGACGCCCGGGTGACGTTATCGGTCGAGGACATGGCCGACGAGTACCTGGCCGCGCTGCGGCGTATCCAGCCGGGCGGGCCCTATCGGCTGGTCGGCGCCTCGTCCGGCGGGCTGGTGGCCTTCGAGATCGCGCGCCGCCTCCGGGCGCTGGGCGAGGCGGTCGCCTTGGTCGCGCTGCTCGATACCCCCATCGGGCGCGATCTGCCCGGAGCCTTCCTAACCCGACCGTTCATCCTCGAATACTTTGCCGACATCTTCTCCGGCGGCGAGGCACTGCGGCGCGAGTTGCCCAGTCACCTCGACCACGACGCGCAGGTCGACGCGCTGTACCGGGCGCTCAAGACGCACGGCCACCTGGTCGACGGCATGGATCTGGGTCTATGGCGGCGGCTGGTGGCGGTCTTTGCCGCGAACCTCGATGCCGTGCGGGCCTATGCGCCCGGACCCTATGCGGGGCACCTGGTCTACTTCCGGGCCCAGTCGCGCCGGCCCCGCTACGACCCGCCGCACCCGGAGCGGCCCTGGCTCGAGCTGGCCGAGCACGGCACGACAGTCCATGTGGTACCCGGGGACCATCTGTCGATGTTCAGGTGCCCACACGTCCAGGCGTTGAACGCCCGCCTGACCGCCTATCTCCATCCGCTCGAGGAATGAACGTGTCGTCCGACTATCTGCAACTGGAACAGCGACTGTCCGACCTGCTGGTCATGCAGGCCCTCTACAGCGCCATCGATCTCGGCGTCATCGACCGGTTGACCGCGGGGCCGATGACCGACGCGCGGCTCGCCGAGGCCATCGCCGCGGACCCCCGGGCGACACAGCATCTGCTGCGGCTCTTGGGCGACGAAGGCATCGTGCAGGCGGCGCCCGGCGGGGGCTGGACGCTCACCGACTACGGTACACGCTTCCGGCCCGAGGTGCCCGGGTCGCTGCACGGCCTGGTGCTGTCCTACGTCGAGCTGCTGCATCCGGCCTACCGGCGACTGCGCTTCAGTATCACGACCGGGCAGAGCGGCTTCCTCGCGGCGTTCCAGACCGGCTTCTACGAGCATCTGGCCCGCCATCCCCGGGTCGGCGCCCATTTCAACAACTGGATGGACACCTCCTCCAGCGACTGGCTGCCGGCCCTGCTGCGCGCCTACGATTTTGCGCCCTTCCGCTCCTTCGTCGATGTGGGCGGCAGCCGGGGCCGGCTCAGCGCCGCACTGCTCGCCGCCTATCCGCGGATGACGGGGACCCTCTTCGACCTCGACCAGGCACTCGCAGAGGCGCCGGCCGTGCTCGCGGCGGCGGGGGTCGAGTCACGCTGCGAGTGCATCGCGGGGAGCTTCTTCGCGGCGGTCCCCCAGGGGGCCGAACTCTATCTACTGTCGCGGGTCCTGTTCAATTGGGACGACGCGCGGGCCGTCGCGATCCTCAAGCAGGTCCGCGCCGCCATGCCGCCGCAGGGCGTACTGCTCGTCATCGACATGGCCTTGCCGGATCAAGGATCAGCCCCGGCGCAGACCCTAACCAGCCTCAACCTGCTCGCGCTCTTCGGCGTGCCCTTGCGCACCGTCGGTGAATATCGCGCCTTGCTCGGACGCGCCGGTTTGTCGGCGCGCCGCTCGGACAAGATTGCCGACACCGATCTGGCCCTCTTCGAGGCCGTACCCATCGCCGGCCGCCACCCGTGAAACATACTGTATTGGAGACAGCCATCGTGATCGCAGAACAGCGCTGCACTAATTGTATTCGAACACTGGCAACGCCACGGGAGTTGGCGCAAGGGATCTGTGCCGACTGCGAAAAGAGCACGGCGAATTTTAATGACAGGGATTGGCGTGCGCTCGAAAGCGAATTTGCCGACCGACTGCTCTCTTACCGTGACCGAGGGGGCCGGTACGACTGCCTGGTACCGCTCTCCGGCGGCAAGGACAGTACCTATGTTCTCTATTACCTGACACGGGTGCAAAAGGCCCGGGGGTATGCCTATAGCTATAGCAATTTCTTCCAGCGCGAGGAGGCCGATACCAACATCCGAAAAGCGGTGCGGGCGGCCGCTACCCCACTATTCGTTGTCGATCTGTTCACGCCGGCAGAGTGGCAACGCGCTTATCGCGCGCTGATGAGCACCTGGGGACATCCCTGCCTATTTTGCTATCACCTGCGAACACCGCTGATCTATAATGTCTGCCTGGAGCATAAAATACCGCTTGTCGTTTATGGTGCAGATCATACCCAAGCGGAACTTCTTCCCATGTTTTCGAGCAATTGGCAACTCGGCGTCGACGAACGTTTCGCTATCCATCAGGCACACGCCGCGACGCTTGCGAAAGATCTCGAAACGAGTTTTCAAGGCGAGCCGGAATTGCTGGAGAAGCTCTATTCTCGGGCACCGTATTTCAAATCGTTCGTCGCTGGAGAGATTGCACCGGCCGACTTGCCCGCCTTCGTCTCCCTGGGGCAATATCATAATTGGCGTCTCGCCGGGGAAGACCGCTTCATTCGCCTCCTGAAAGACTTTTGCGATTATGTCCCGGTCGGCCATACCAAGGAAAACACCAATTGCTCTCTGGAGCGCCTGCGCGTCTATGTGGAAGGCCGACGCGGCGACTCCTATCCGGTTCAAGTGCTGTCCCGGAAGATCCGCGAGCGAGAAATCGACCGGGATTCTGCTTTGCAAACGCTTGAAACGTATCAAGTCGCCGGCGACGAGCTGGACCGAACGATCCAAGAATTTTGCGATAAAGTGGAAATAGCGCCACACACGCTCGAACAATACCTGGCAAAGCATGCCGGCGCGTCGTAAAGGCTCGGAGATGTCATGATCGGCGACCGACCCGTTCGTATCGGCTTACTCGGCGCGGCCAACATCGTGCCACGGGCCCTGTTGGCCCCGGCCAAGCTCTTGGACCGACCGTGCAGCTTTGCGGTGGCCGCACGCGACCCGGCCAAGGCGCGCGCCTTCGCCCAGGCCCATGGCATTGATACCGTGTTTGCGGATTACGATGCACTGCTCGCCAGCGAGCGGGTCGACGGCGTCTATCTTGCGCTGCCGAACAGCCTGCACGTCCATTGGGCGATCCGCGCGCTGCGGGCAGGCAAGCCGGTGCTGGTCGAGAAACCGTTCTGCATTGATCTGCGCGATTTCGACACCCTGGCCGCTGTCGCGCGGGCGAGCGGCGTCCCGGTGGTCGAGGCGATCATGATCGGCTTTCACCCGTGGCAGCAGGCACTGGCCGAGCTCATACAGGATGGCCGCTACGGTCCCTTGCTGACCAGCGAGACCAGGCTGTTTACGGATCTGAGGGGGCGGGCACGCGACGGCTTCCGCTTCTCGCGGGCACTCGGCGGCGGCGCATTCTTCGATCTGGGTGTCTACTGGGTCCAGTTCCTGCAGCGTTGCATCGGGCTGCATGGGTATCGTATCGCCGCGCGGGCCGAGCGCGATGCACCTGACGGCGTCGACCTGTCGTTCACGGTGCAACTCGACTTCCCGAACGGTCCGCATTGCGAGCTGTCGTGCTCGTTCGAACGGGCATTCGCGGCCAACCATCGCTTGACGTTCGAGCAGGCCACGGTCACGGTCGGCAATTTCCTACGCCCGGCATTCGGCCTACAGGCGCTCTGGCTCGATATCGAGCACGGCGGCCGCACTGATAAAATCCGCTTTTCTACTCAGAACTATTACGCCGCCCAGTTGGACTTCTTTATTCGCGTGATCGAACGGGAGGCCGAGCCGGAGCCGCTCGCGACCGTGCGCGAGCGCGTTGCCGCGATCACCGCGATCTATGGGCAAGCGGCGGAAGGAATGCGCACGGCGGACCCGGCGGAGCGGGCGTGGCCACCGGCATAAGGGCCTCGAACGCAATTCCGGCCAGCGGCGATCGGTCCGCACAGCGGACCCCACGGGCGCAGCGCTGGCCGTAGGGTCCGCTGTGCGGACCGACGACCGTGCGGCTAACGCAGATCGGTCCGCACAGCGGACCCTACGGGCGTAGCGCTGGCCGTAGTCCGCTGTGCGGACCGACGACCGTGCGGCTAACGCAGTGGCTGGCGTTACGATCGAGGCCGGCGCAAAAGGTCAAGATTACAGCTTCGTATCTACAGGGGTGGCATAGCATTGAAGACGCGAATCAAAGAGATCCTCGCCGAAGTCAAAGAGGCACCCGATCTGGCAGCCACGCTGTCCGACGATGCCGATATCATCAACGAGGTCGGGCTCGACTCCCTTCAGGTCGTGACCTTCTTATTCAAGCTCGAAGAGGCGTTCGAGATCGAGATCGACTTCGAGCGGTTCGATTACAGCGATTTGAACTCGATCCGGCGTCTGGCCGAGAAGCTCAGCAGCCTGGCAGCGTTATAGTGCTAGCGAAATGTTGACAGCTCCCCCTACCACACTGGTTACGATACTGGCCTCAGGCTCTTCTTTAGGTGCCTATGTACCGGCGCTACTGCTGGATCGACAACTCTGCGCCCGCGGCCTGACGACCGACGTGCTGCTCATCGAAAACAGCTTCCTGGGCGAGAAACGCGACAACATCGCGAAGACCAAGAGCGCCTTTCATCACAACTTTGCACTGGCGCGCATGGCCCAGAAGCTCGTGCGGGACATCGAGCCGAGCCTGGACCACGACGGGGTCGAGCGCCTGCTCGCCGCCTGGGAAAGCGAGGGGCGAACGCGCTTCATCGTGGTCTATGGATTCTGGGTCCCGATCCTGGCGCGGTACTTGGCCCGCGCATCGTTCGCCGACGCGATCCGGTTCGATCTGGTACACCCCGACTCGGTCATCTCGCCGTCATGGCGATACGACACGACCGATCCCCGCTACCGCCATCTGTGGCTGTGCGATGGGCAGCAGCGCCGGATCAACTACCGGTTGCAGGTCGCGGACACCCCGCCGCTCGCCTACGAGCAACGCAATGGGCGCTTCGTCATCCATGGGGGCGGTTGGGGCCTGGGGACCTACCAAGAGCGGATACCCCAATTGACTGCGCAGGGCATCGGATTGGACATCACCGTCCACGAGCCGGGCGACCTGACCGACCGCGCGGCGGCCCACCGCTATTACATGATCGACCCCGCGTGGCAGCCCTGGGAACGCGACGCGGACGGCCGGCATCGCTTTGCGCCGCTCGGGGAGGTGGCCCCCGACGGAGCGGTCGTCTATACCCATTGCGAGGACTGCCCCTGCGTCTACGAGTTGATCCGCAACGCCCTCGGCATTATCAGCAAGCCCGGCGGCTCGACCTTGATCGATTCGTTGTCGGCGGCCACGCCGCTGATCTTGCTGGAGCCGTTCGGCGAGCATGAGCAGCGCAATGCCGAGGCGTGGCTGGACCTGGGGTTTGCGATCCATTACCGGGACTGGGCGGCCGAGGGCTACGGACTTGCGGTGCTCGAACGCCTGCACTGTAATCTGTCGGACGCCCGGGAGCGGGTACCGAACTTTGTCGACGCCTATTGCAGCCTGAGGTAACCGTCACGCCATGTCGAGATTAGCTGGAAAGAAGGTCCTCATCACCGGGGCCTCCGGGTTTATCGGCTCGCACCTGCTCGCCGCGGCGGTGCGCGAGGGCGCCCGGGTGGCCGTGCTGGTGCGCTGTAATAGTATCGAGCGCAACGTCAGGATCGCCCACCTCTGGGATGAGATCGAGATCTTCGAGGCCGATATACGCAACCTCGGATCCTTGTCGTTCATGCCCGGCCAGCGGTTCGATATCATTTTTCATCTCGCCGCCTACAACCATGTCGGCAACAGCTTCCAGCATGCCGGCGAGGCCATGGAGACGAATGCCATGGGCACCATGAACCTCTTGGAGAGCGCCGGCGACTACGCGCGTTTCGTCTATATCTCGACCTCGGAGGTCTACGGCCTGCAGGAGCCGGAGCCCTTCGTCGAGCACCTGTATCCGCGCCCACTCTCGCCCTATTCGGTCGGCAAATTTGCCGGCGAGCAGTATGCCCTGCTGAAACACCGCCAAGCCGGGCGGCCCATCGCCGTGCTGCGGCCGTTCAATGCCTTCGGCCCGTATCAGAGCACGCGGGCGGTCATCCCGGAGATCGTCGTCCGTTGCCTGCGCGGCATCCCCGTCTACACCACGGACGGCAAACAGACGCGCGAGTTCAACTTCGTCGCCGATCTCGCCGAAGGCATGATCCTGACCGCCTTGAACGACCGCGCCATCGGTCAGGTGGTGAATCTCGGTAACGGGCGCGACTTGGCGATACGCGAGGTCGTGCGAATGATTCACCAGCGCTCGGGATCGACCTCCGAGCTGCAGATCGGCGCGCTGCCCACCCGACCGAACGAGATCTGGACGATGCGCTCGGACGCCTCCCGGGCACGCGAGCTGCTGGGATGGAATCCCACCATCGGCTTCGAGGACGGACTCGACCTGACCATTGCCTGGTTCAGACGCTACATCGACATCTATCACGGCCAAGACTCGCCGCTGTTGGCGCTCGCTCCAGGGCGATGACGGGTATGGCAGCAAAATGCCGGACGCTGATACTGTGCGGCGGCAAAGGTACGCGGTTGAAGGACCTCGGCGAACGGCTGCCCAAAGCGCTGGTCCCGTTGCGTGGCCAATCGGTCCTGTACCACAAGTTGAGCGACGCGCTACGCCAGGGCTATGACGATTTTATACTCGCGGTCGGCTACAAGGCCGACATGATCGTCGAGGCCTGCCGGGCGATGCCGTTCGACTTCCGCTATAGGATATCCGATGCCGGAGTCGAAGCCGGGATGCTGGAGCGTATCGCCGCGGCGAAGGCCGCGCTCGACGAGCGCGTCATCGTGACTTACGGGGATACGTTGTCCAACCTGTCCCTCGATGCACTGCTCGCCTACCACATGGAAAAGCACGCGCTGATAACGATCGTCTCGTCCCCGATCCGCAGTCCATTCGGTCTCATTACCAAGGACGGGTCCTGTCGCGTGACGTCGCTGACCGAAAAGCCGATCCTATATTACTATATCGGCACCTTTGTCATGGAGACCGAGGTGCTCGACGCCCTCCCACACGACATGATCGCCGCGCCCGACGGCCGTGGGTTGATCGCGATGCTCGATCATATCATCGCGCTCGATCGGCTCTACACCTTCGTGCATGAGGGCGACGAGATCACTTTCAATACGATCGAAGAACTCGACGCGGCGCAGGACGGTTTATTGAAGTTCTACACCCATTTCCAATAAGTGAAGATTGGGTGTGCCGAACCTGGCGGCTGGCGGCGGCCGGGGTGTCGTGTCATCTTGCGTCAGTCGCGCGGTGGAAGCCTGGGTTTCCTATCCTTGCTCCCTATCGCGCAATGCCGTCCCGCCGACGGCAACATAGCCTATGAGGCGGTGGGCAGTGGCAGCCGGTGGTGCTGGTGCATGGGCTCTTCGCCAACAAGGAGCAATGGCATCCAGTGAGCGTATTTGGTTGTTGATCTCAGCCGTTCAATCGGGTAAGGTTGAGCGCCTGAAGATTCGTCGGCGGCGCTTCGTATCCGTCGGCGTCGTTTGTAACCCACAGTCCGGAGTCCCGCGATCATGCCGATTGAAGCCTTCATCGAAGATAAGATAAGCAAGTACGCTGCGCTGATCGCCAAGCAAGGTGAGCGCGGTGACGAGTTCGCTTTCGGCGAGTTGACGTTTTACATGGCCCTGCGTCGCGTCAGGGCCGGTACGGGCACCACCCAGGATCTGGGCCTGATGGACGCGATCAACGACACGCTGCAGCAACTGGGACACATCACGAACAACGTCTCCTTCTATAAGTAAGCAAGGCGCCGAGCCGCCCCCGCCGGTTGGCACCAGTGCCGCCGGTGGGGCTCCCGGCGGTGCGCCCGGAATGAGAGAACGGCAGCCGCAATGCGCTGCAAACCGCGGTGCCGCCGCCGTACTCAGGGCCGCAGTCCGGCAAAATTCTTCCGGACCTCTTGCTGACCCTGTTCGTATTGCTGTGCGTAATAAGCCCTGACCTGCGCCGGATCGAAGCTCAGGAGCGTATTGCCCGATTCAAACTGCTGCACGAAGACCTTGCCGATAGCATAGGTGGAGGCGGCGCCGAAGAGCGCCACGCTGGCCCCGCCAATCACCCAGCCCAGACCCGGCAGTCCCTTGGCCAGCTGGCCCAGATTGGCGGCAAATGAAACGGGCACGCCCCCGCCGAGCAGGGCGCCGATGGCCGACTTGCCGAGTTGGCTCGAGAATTCGACCCCGTAGAGCCCCGCGAGACTGCGCACCAGATTGAGTTGCAGCCCCGCCAGCGCCGCCAGGTCCAACCAGGGCAGCGGCACCACACCGACGCCGATGGCGGCCAGGGCATGTCGTTTGATGGTCTGTTCCGCTTGGGCGGTCTTGGTCGCGGTGTCTGTCATGCGTCACCTGTGGGGGGTCGCGGTCAGTCGAAGAATTTCCAATCCTCGACATAATTGCCGAAGATGAATTTTGGATAGCCGGGGTCGGTGCGGTAGGTCACCATGTCGTAGCGCAGGTGCTGGTTACCGCGGAAGAAATAGACCTTGGCGTTGCCCGAGTAGACGGCCGCGTCGATGCGGTCGAAGGTGAGTCCCGCCCAACGCTGGGCGGTGGTCTGCGGGTAGCCGTCCGCGGCCTGGTTGCGGCGCATGTCGAAGCGGACATATCGGTTGCCGAGGAAGAAATACAGCTCCTCGGGGGAGACGTTAAGCGCCGCATCGATGCGCTCGAAGGGGACGCCCGGCCAGCCTTCGGCAATGGTTCGGGGGTAGCCGGGGTCGATCGCCCGGGTGTCGACATCGACGCGGATATACTTGTCACGGTTAAAGAAATAGAGCTTGCGGTCGAGTGCCTCGCCGATCGCCGACACCAGGTATTTGCCGAGGAAGGCGGCGTCTACCTGCTCGAACCCGACCTCGGTCAGCACCGGCCAGCGTTCCTTGATGGGGACTATCTTGCTGGTCTCCCCCGTGGCCGGGTGGTAGGTAAAGCACTGCTTGCCGCGGAAGACGTGCAGGCGCTGGTCGAGGTTGAAAACGACGCGCAGGGGGGTGAAGACGGTCGCCTCGATATAGGCGGTGCGCAGGGCTTCGGCCTGGGCGTCGTCGGCGATCAGGGTCCAGATGCCGACGGCATCAAATTCGATGACCTGCGGGTTTTCTTTGATGGTCGCGAGCCAGGCATTGTAGCTGGCCTCGTCGAGTGAACTGAGCGTGGCGAGCTGCAGCTCGTTGCCGCCCTTGCCGAAGACGGTGCATTCGGAGTTGTTCTGCAGCTTTTCCTTGGCGCTCTGCGCACTGCCGCCGGCGGTCATCGAGCCCAGCCCGGGCTGGCTGGCCTTGAGGCCGGCCTTGATGTCCTCCTTACTCATGGCAGACGACTTGGCGATGGTGAAGGCGAGCATGGCCTTGCCGCCCACCCACACGCGTTTGATGTAATGGGTGCCGTAGCGCTCAAAGAAGCGCTCGTAGACGCGCCGCTGCGCCGGATCATAGGGAGTGGGGATCGGGAGATCGAAATCGCCCTGGATGAAGCGGTGGCTATCGGGGATGTAGACCGTCCACAGCGGGATGAACGAGTTGCGCAGCGCGTAATAGGCCTCCTCGTCGGAGCGCAATTGCGCGGTCTGGCTGGCGTTCACATCGACGCTGAAAGGGCCGTTGCCGACCGCGGCGGCGACGTCGAGGCTGGTCTGTTTCTCGAAGCGCTCCCACGACTCCTCAATCTTGATTTGGTTGAGCGCCTGGGCGGCGGGCATGGGCGGGCTGTCGTTGACCTCGTAGCCCGCGGGCACCAGATAGCTCGCCCCGGTCTCTTTGGAAGGGTACACCTGGTGGTCGGCCTGGCGGAACAGAACCTCCTTGAGCTCGAAGGGCTGTTGCGGGCGCAGGTAGACGCCGCGCCCGACCATATCCAGGCCGGGGATCAGGGGGAGGGCATTCGCCGTATCGGTCATAGTGGGTTGCTCCGTGAACAGCTAATCACATCCGGGCACCTCCTGGGTCACTGGCCAGGGCCGCGGCACGGTTGTCGGTCCGCTTGGCGGTGTTGCCCAGCGTTGGCAGTGTGTGCAGTGACACGACCCGAGACAAGCGCGATGGGCTGTGTCAACCAAAGGGAATGTTGTGCTTTCCAAACTGCAGCGGTTCCAGCGGTGCGGGCCTCTGCCGACGCCATGGAACTCAATCGCGTTCGCGCACGGCATACACGCCTTAGCGAGTGTGTCAAAGCGCCAACCACTCCTGGGCCAGCCGCGCGGGTTCTTCAGGTCCAGCACAACGGCGACTGCGCAGGGGCGCGACTTGGCGGGCGCCACGCTCGGTTGCGCGAACACCCGCTCCCGCCCCGGACGACGCATCAGGCGTCCTCCCCTCCCATCGCCACCGTTAACACCTCGGCCAGGTGTTGGACGTGGGCGGGATTCATCATGGTCACATGGTTGCCCGGCACCTCATGGACGGGCACCGGCCGAGAGGCATAAGGCCCCCAGCCCCAGTCGTCCCCCAGGGTCACGAGGTCAGCCGCCGCCGACCCCAGTTCGCGCGCCCGGAACAGGACGATCGGCAGTGGCTGACCGGCGGTCGGCGTATACCGGGCCGGCATCTGCAACTGGGCGCGATAGACCGTCAGCAGGCGACCCAGGTATGCGGCACCCGTCCCCGCGGGCAGCAGCTCGGCGGCTTCGAGGGCCTGGGCGACCCGCGCCACTTGCTCCGCGAGCGCCAGGCCGGCCAAGTCGTCGCGTGGGACGGCGATGGTGGTGGCGGCCAGCGCGCCCAGGATATAAACGATGTCCAACAGGCCGGTGGTCGCGTCCGCCGGCGCCGGTCGGTCCGATGCGGTGACGACACCAGGTGCCGTGGTATCCAGAATCCCCACGAACTCAATGACCTCGCCGCGCGCCGCCAGGGCCTGGGCCATGGCAAAGGCGACCTGTCCCCCGAGCGAATGACCGGCCAGCCGATAGGGGCCGTGCGGCTGCACCTGGAGCAGGAATTCCACATAGTGGGCCGCCATCGCCGCCAGGTCCGTATGGGGCGCTGCCTCCCCGTCCAGCCCCCGCGCGTGGAAGGCGAGCACCGGCTGGTCCGTGCCCAACTGCTGGGCGAGCGGATAGAGATAACTGACCATCCCGCCGGCCCCCGGCAGCAGGATCAGGGGCGGGCGCGTCCCCTGCGGTTGCAGGCGCACCAGGCAGGAGGCCGGGGGCTGGTCATCTCCCTGGCGCAGCAGGCGGGCGAGCCCGGCCACGGTGGGCGATTCGAAGACCCGGCTGACGGGTAGGCGCTGCCCACTGTGCTGCCCAGTACGCTGTTCGATGGCGGCGAGCAGCCGCACAACCAGGAGCGAGTGCCCCCCCAATTCAAAGAAGTTGGCATGGATGTCCGTTACGGGACGGTTCAATACACTCGACCACAGCCCGAGCAAGACCGCTTCGAGGGTATCGCGCGGGCCGACCGCACCCGCCCCCGCTGTGCTGGCATCCGGCGTCGGCAGGGCCTGGCGGTCGAGCTTGCCGTTGGGGGTCAGAGGGAAAGCGTCGAGGGCGACATAGGCGGCTGGGACCATGTACTCGGGCAGGGTCTGCTGGAGGACGGTACGCCAGTCGCTCGGGCTCGGCAGGCTGGCCTCGGGCTGGGGCACCACATAGGCCACCAGCTGCAGGTCGCCGGTGGGCGCCGGGCGGGCCAGGACCACCGCCTCGCGCACCGCCGGGTGCGCCGCCAGCGCCGCCTCCACCTCGCCCGCTTCGATGCGAAAGCCGCGGATCTTGACTTGGTGATCCAGGCGGCCGAGGAAGTCCAGATTCCCGTCGGGGCGGTAGCGCACCAGGTCGCCGGTGCGGTACAGGCGGTCGCCGGGGACGAATGGGCTGTCAAGGAAGCGCGCGGCGGTGAGCTCCGGTCGGTTCAGATAGCCGCGCGCCACCCCGGCCCCGCCGATGTATAACTCCCCCGGCACGCCGAGCGGGACGGGTTGGCCCTGGGCGTCCAAGACATAGAGCCGGGTGTTGGCCAGCGGGCGGCCGATCGGCAGGGGCACGGCCGGGTCGATGGGCGCGACACACGCGGCCAGGCTGGCACAGACCGAGGTTTCGGTCGGTCCATAGGCATTGAAGAAACGTCGGCCGGGGGCCCAGCAGGCCGCGAGTGCCGGGGGACAGGATTCACCCCCGACCACGAGACAGCGCAACGCGCCTAAGGCGACGCTGGCCGCGGCGGGCAGCGCGGCGAGCGCCGCCACCGGTGTCTGCCAGTGGGTAATCCCCGCCGCCTTCAGGACCGAGACCAGCGCGGGGCCAAGCAGGCTGGACGGAGACAGCACCAGCGTGGCACCAGCGGATAACGCGGTAAAGATGTCACCACTGGCGACATCGAAGGAAGGGGCAGCAAATTGTAGGCAACGGCTGTGTTCATCGACATCGAAAGCCGCGATCTGGGCCTGGGCCAGGTTGGCGAAGCCGCCGTGCATCACGGCCACCCCCTTAGGCTGGCCGGTGGAGCCGGAGGTGTAAATGACATAGGCGAGTTGCCGCGGGTCGACCGGGCGCCCGGGGTTGGTCGCCGGGTGGTGCGCGAGGGCGTCCGCCGCGGCGTCCAGGCAGAGGACCTGGGCCGTCGTCGTCGGCAGGTGCGCCCGCAGACGGGTCTCGGTGAGCAGGAGGCGCGCCCCGCAATCCGCCAGCATGTACTGAAGGCGCGCGGCCGGATAGGCCGGGTCCAGCGGCACATAGGCCCCGCCGGCCTTCAGCGTCGCCAGCAGGGCGACGATCAGCGCCGGACTGCGCTCCAGGGCGATGGCGACCGTCGACTCGGGGCCGACCGCCTGCGCGATCAGGGCATGCGCCAGCCGGTTGGCCTGGGCATTGAGTTCGCCATAGGTGAGCGTGGTGTCCTCGAAGACCACCGCGGTCGCCGCCGGGGTGCGCGCCGCCTGCGCCTCGAAGAGGGTGTGGACCGCGCCGGCGGGCGGCAGCGGTACGTCCGTGGCATTCCAGTCGACCAGCAGCTGCCGGCGTTCGTGCGGGGGCAGGATCTCCAGTGCATTGATCGGCCGCTCCGGCGCCGCCAGCGCGGCGTGCAGCAACTGCACGAAGTGCCCGCCCAGGCGCTCGATCGTCGCCCGCTCGAACAGGTCGGTGGCATATTCGAGCGTCCCCTGCAGGGTGTCGCCCACTTCGGCCAGCGACAGCGTCAGGTCGAACTTGGCCACGGCGCTCTCGGTCGCGAGCAGGCTCACCGCCACATCAGGCAATTCCAGTGCGGTCTCAGGCGTGTTCTGCAGCACGAACATGACCTGGAACAGCGGGGCCTGCGCCAGGTTACGCGGGATCTCCAGGGCCTCGACCAGGCGCTCGAAGGGCACCTCCTGGTGGGCATAGGCCTCCAGGCAAACGCCGCGCACCCGGGCCAGCAACTCGCGGAAGGACGGCCGCCCGGTCAGGTCCAGGCGCAGGGCGAGGGTGTTGACGAAGAACCCGATCAGCGGCTCGAGGGCCTGGTGGGTGCGTCCCGCCACCGGGGAACCGATGACGAGATCCTCTTCGCCACTGTAGCGCGCCAGCAGGCAGCCCCAGGCGGCCAGCAGGGTCATGAACAGGGTCACGCCGGCGCCTTGGCTCAAGGTCCGCAGGCCCGCGGTGAGCTCGGCGGGAATCGTCAGCGGCAGCGTCGCCCCACGGTAACGCTGCTGGGCCGGGCGCGGCCGATCGGTGGGCAGGTGCAGGCACTCGGGGGCGCCGGCCAGGCGGGTGCGCCAGACCGTCAGTTCCCGCGCCAGCCGGTCGCCGCTCAGCCAGGCGCGTTGCCAGAGCGCATAGTCGGCGTACTGGAGCGGCAGGTCCGTGAGCGGTGATGGGGCGCCCTGACTGAAGGCGGTATAGAGGGCCACCAGTTCGCGGCTGAGCAGGCCGAATGACCAGCCATCGCCGGCACTGTGGTGCAGGGTCAGCAGCAGGGTCCAGGCGCCGTCGTCTTCCCACAGCAGTTGCGCGCGAAGCGGCCAGTCGTGGGCCAGGTCGAAGGGGGTGGCGGCCGCGGCCTGCGCCCGGCGGGCCACGACGGCGGCCGGGTCGGGGTCGGCGCGCAGGTCGATCAGCGGCAGCGCCAGCGGTGCGGGCGGGGCGATGACCTGCACCGGTACCCCGTCGCACTCCACCAGGGTGGTGCGCAAGGCCTCGTGACGGGCGACGATCCCGCTGAGTGCCTGCTGCAAGGCGGCCAGGTCGAGGGTGCCGCGCAGCGCCAGCGCGGCGGGCATGTTGTAGGTGGCGCTCGCCCCTTCGAGCTGGTCGAGGAACCAGAGGCGCTGCTGGGCAAAGGACAGCGGCAGGGCGTCCGGGCGCACGGCGCGCACCAGGGGGCAGGCGGCCAGGTCGGCGGCCAGGCGTTCGTCCTCGGCGCCCAGCGCGGCGCGCAGGCGCGCGGCCAAGGCGGCGACCGTGGGGGCGTCGAACAGCCAGCGCACCGGGATGGGTCGCTCCAGGGTGGTGTGCAGGCGCGACGCCAACTGGGTCGCCAGCAGGGAGTGCCCGCCCAGTTCAAAGAAGTTGGCATGGATGTCCGCCACCGGGCGCTTGAGGACCGTCGACCACAGGCCGAGCAGGATCTCCTCCAGGGCGTCGCGCGGGCCGACCGCCCCGGCGTCGCTGCCGACGTAGTCCGGGGCCGGCAGGGCCTGGCGGTCGAGCTTGCCGTTGGGGGTCAGCGGCAGGGCATCTAGGACGACATAGGCGGCCGGGACCATGTACTCGGGTAGCGTTTGCTGGAGGACGGTGCGCCAGTCGCTCGGTGTCGGCAGGCTCGTTCCGGCCGCGGGTACAACATAGGCCACCAGTTGCAGGTCGCCGGTGGGCGCCGGGCGGGCCAGGACCACCGCCTCGCGCACCGCCGGGTGGGCCGCCAGCGCCGCCTCCACCTCGCCCGTTTCGATGCGGAAACCGCGGATCTTGACCTGGTGGTCCAGGCGACCGAGGAACTCCAGATTGCCGTCGGGGCGGTAGCGCACCAGGTCGCCGGTGCGGTACAGGCGGTCGCCGGGGACGAATGGGCTGGCAATGAAACGCTCGGCGGTGAGGTCCGGGCGGTTCAGGTAGCCGCGGGCGACCCCGACCCCGCCGATGTAAAGCTCCCCCGGAACGCCGAGCGGGAGCGGTTGGCCCTGCGGGTCCAGGACATAGAGGCGGCGATGGGGGAGTGGGCGGCCGATGGGGACCGCGGCGTCGGCGAAGTCGGCCGGAACCTCATAGAAGGTGGCGGTGATGGTGATTTCGGTCGGACCATAGCAATTGAGCAGGCGCACCGGCGCCGGGGCGCTCGCCACGGCGTCTTGCCAGCGTGCCACCAGCCGTGCCGACAGCTGGTCGCCGCCGACTTGCAGCAGGCGCAACGAACTGCCGGCCAGGCTGAAGCCTGGGGATTGCAGCCAGTGCTCGAAGAAGGCCGGCGGGTAATTCGCGACCGATACCCGCTGGTCCCGCAGGGTCGCCACGATGGTGTCGGGCGTGGGCAAGCCCGGTGCCGACAGGATGAGCGCCGCCCCGGCCCCGAGCGTCGGCAGGATTTGTTCGAGCGAGGCATCGAAACTGGGGGAGGCGAATTGCAGCACCCGGTCGGCGGCGGTCAGGGCAAAATGCCTGCGGATGAGGTGGCAGTGTCGGGTGATCGCCCCGTGTTCGATCATCACCCCCTTGGGCTGGCCAGTGGAACCGGAGGTATAGATGACATAGGCCAGCTGCTGCGGCTCGACCGGGCGTGCGGGGTTGGTCGCCGGGTAGTGCGCGAGCGCCGGGGCCTCGCTCTCCAGACACAGAACCCGGGCCGTCGTCGTCGGCAGTTGCGCCTGCAGGCTCGTCTGGGTGAGCAGGATCTGCGCCCCACAATCCTCGAGCATGTACTGGAGCCGCGCGGCCGGATAGGCCGGGTCCAGCGGCACATAGGCGCCGCCGGCCTTGAGCGTCGCCAGCAGGGCGACGATCAGCGCCGGGGAGCGCTTCAGGGCGATGGCGACCGTCGACTCGGGGCCGACGCCCCATGCGATCAGCGCATGCGCCAGACGGTTGGCCTGGGCATTGAGTTCGCCATAGGTGAGCGTAGTGTCCTCGAAGACCACCGCGGGCGCCACCGGGGTCCGTGCCGCCTGCGCCTCGAAGAGGGTGTGGACGCCGCCGTCGGGCGGCAGCGGGGCGGCCGTGGCATTCCAGTCGACCAGCAGTTGTTGGCGTTCCTGCGGCGGCAGCAGATCCAGCTCGCCGACCGGCCGTTGCGCCGCCGCCTGGACCTGCTCCAGCAGGTGCAGGAGTCGACTGGGGAGCAACGCGATCTCCGCCGCGTCGAAATACGCCGGGTGGTAACAGAAATCGATCTGCACCGCCTGCGCCTGCGCATACTCTCTGATATGGATCGCCAAGGGGGTCTGCTCGAAGCCATGGACGAGCACGTCCACCGCGATGGGCTGGCCGCAGAACCGGCAGCCGCTGTAATCCAGCTTCTCATATGACAGCGACAGATCGTATAAGCGGTGCCGGTCGGCGGCATTGCTCCTGAGCAACCGGGCGATCTCGCTCACCGGAAAGCGCTGGTGGCGGTAGCTCGCGCGCAGGGTCCGGGCGATGGCCTGCAGCACACCGATGAAGTCGCGGTCCCGGCCGGCCTCCAGCCGGGCCGGAATCACGCTGGCAAAGAGACCGCTGGTCTGTTTGAAGGCGGGCGTCGGGCGGTTGAATACCGGCAGGCCGATCACGCACGCGTCGCGCGCTTGGACCCGGGTAAAATAGACAGCCAAGAGACCCAGCCAGACATGAAAGACCGATACCCCGTGCGCCACCGCCAGGGCTTCCAGCCGGGCATACTGGGCATTCGGCAGGTGCCAGGTGAATAACCGGCTCGCTACCGGCGCGGCGCCGATGGCGATGGCGGACTTGGGGGATAACAGCGGCGCGGGCCAGGCCGTGACCTGTTGCTGCC
This sequence comes from Chromatiaceae bacterium, assembly GCA_013426805.1. GTDB lineage: Bacteria > Pseudomonadota > Gammaproteobacteria > Chromatiales > Chromatiaceae > Thiodictyon. Next base: position 3,174 of record JACDZG010000071.1, on the reverse strand, counting down.
AGAACTGCCGCTGGCGCTCGAAATCGGCCGATGCGAGATAGGCGACATCCGCCTCGACAAAAGCCAAATAGGAACCGCCCGTCGGCGGCGGCAACGGCTCATGGTGCCGCAAGGCGCGATAGAGCGCCGCCACCCGTCGGGTGATCAACCACACGCCCCAGCCATCGCTGACCAGGTGGTGATAGAACTGCGACCACTGGTAGTGCCCGTCGGCGAGCTTGTAGAGCGCAAAGCGGAACAAGGGGCCGACACTCAAGTGGAAGGGCGCTTGCAGACTGGTCTGCATGCGGGCCCGTGCCGCCGCTTGCGGTTGAGGCTCGTGCGAGCAGTCGACATAGGCGAGCTCGACCGGCGGCCGGTCGAGGCAGGACTGGTAGGGAACCCCCTCGTGTTCGCTGACCACCAGCCGCAGGCTATTGCACTCCCGGACCAGTTGCGCGAGCGCTTGCCGGAAGACGGGTACCTCCAGCTCGCCCGCGATACTGACAGAAATACCGATGTTGTATAGCGGCGTCTGCGGATACAGGGTCTGCTCGAACCAGATGTCCCGCTGTACCGAAGACAAGGGAATCCGGGCTAGCGAACGGTCGCAGGGTGCATTCATGAGTCACTGCCATTAGGTTAAGTCACGTGCGTCGGCCCCGCTCCAGGCGCTTGGGCGGCGCCGCTTTTCACGGCAGTACTGCGCCAGCGCGCAAAGCTTGCACCGACCGGGACCGGGTGGGGGTGGCCGCCTGTGGTGTCGGCAAGACGGATCGTCGTGACCGGCAAACTCCGGCGACTCGGCGCAGGGGGGCAGACCATGACCTACGGGATCGGCGGCCGCGGCGTCGGCGCCCACCCGTATCCTGATGTTTGAGCAGCGGCCAGAGGGTATTGCCGAGCCCGGCGATCCCACCCAGATAGCACAGGGTCATCGCCGCCCCGATGCCGAGTCCAGGGTGAGACCTTCACTGGTCGCCGCGTCGTCATCGGCGGTGCGTCAGGGCGCTGTCCAGGCAGATGCATCATATACGCCGACAGCCTCCAGCGCCGCCGTCAGGACCCCGGCCAGGTGCCCGACATGCGCGGGGCTCATCATGGTCACATGGTTGCCCGGCACCTCATGGACGGGCACCGGCCGGGAGGCATAAGGCCCCCAGCCCCAGTCGTCCCCCAGGGTCACGAGGTCAGCCGCCGCCGACCCCTGCGCGCACGCCCGGAAGAGGACGATCGGCAGTGGCTGACCGGCGGGCGGGGTATACCGGGCCGGCATCTGCAGCTGGGCGCGATAGACCGTCAGCAGGCGACCCAGGTAGGCGGCACCCGTCCCCGCGGGCAGCAGGTCGGCAGCTTCGAGCGCCTGGGCGACCCGCGCCACTTGCTCCGCGAGCGCGAGACCAGCCCAGTCGTCGCGCGCGACGGTGATGGCGGTGTCGGCCAGCTCGCCCAGGATCTGAACGATATCCAACAGGCTGGCGGTCGCGTCCGCCGCCACCGGTTGCTCGGCAGCGGCGAAGACGCCGGGTGCCGTGGTATCCAGAATCCCCAGGAACGCGATGGCCTCGCCGCGCGCCGCCAGGGCCTGGGCCATGGCGAAGGCGACCTGTCCCCCGAGCGAATGACCGGCCAGCCGATAGGGGCCGTGCGGCTGCACCTGGAGCAGGAATTCCACATAGTGGGCCGCCATCGCCGCCAGGTCCGTATGGGGCGCTGCCTCCCCGTCCAGCCCCCGCGCGTGGAAGGCGAGCACCGGCTGGTCCGTGCCCAACTGCTGGGCGAGCGGATAGAGATAACTGACCATCCCGCCGGCCCCCGGCAGCAGGATCAACGGTGGGCGCGTGCCGTGCGGTTGCAGGCGCACCAGGCAGGAGGCCGGGGGCTGATCGCCGCCCTGGCGCAGCAGGCGGGCGAGCCCGGCCACGGTGGGGGACTCGAAGACCCGGCTGACCGGTAAGCGCTGCCGACACCGCTGTTCGATGGCGGCGAGCAGCCGCACGACCAGGAGCGAGTGCCCGCCCAGTTCAAAGAAGTTGGCATGGATGTCCGTTACGGGACGGTTCAATACACTCGACCACAGCCCGAGCAGGACCGCTTCGAGGGTATCGCGCGGGCCGACCGTCCTCGCCCCCGCCGTGCTCGCATCCGGCGTCGGCAGGGCCTGGCGGTCGAGCTTGCCGTTGGGGGTCAGGGGCAGCGCGTCCAGGGCGACATAGGCGGCCGGGACCATGTAGTCGGGTAGCGTCTGCTGGAGGACGGTGCGCCAGTCGCTCGGTGTCGGCAGGCTCGTTCCGGCCGCGGGTACCACATAGGCCACCAGTTGCAGGTCGCCGGTGGGCGCCGGGCGGGCCAGGACCGCCGCCTCGCGCACCGCCGGGTGCGCTGCCAGTGCCGCCTCCACCTCGCCCGTTTCGATGCGGAAACCGCGGATCTTGACCTGGTGGTCCAGGCGGCCGAGGAACTCCAGGTTGCCGTCGGGGCGATAGCGGACCAGGTCGCCGGTGCGGTACAGGCGGTCGCCGACGACGAACGGACTGGCAATGAAACGCTCGGCCGTGAGGTCCGGGCGGTTCAGGTAGCCGCGGGCGACCCCGGCGCCGCCGATGTACAACTCCCCCGGGACGCCGAGCGGGAGCGGTTGGCCCTGCGGGTCCAGGACATAGAGGCGGGTGTTGGCAATCGGGCGGCCGATGGACGGCGCCTCGCCGCGCAGACGCAACTTGTAAGTGGAATAGGTCGTGTCTTCCGACGGTCCGTAAAGATCGTAGACCTTCCGGACCCTGGGCAGGGCATAGAGACGGTCGACCAAGTCGGTGCTTAGCGGTTCGCCGGCCAGGTTGACGACCTGCACGCTGCCTGGCAAGTCGCCCTTGCTCAAGAGGGTGCCCATGGCAGAGGGTACCGTGTTGACCAGTGTCACTTGGTCCCGGCCGGGGAGCTGCGGCAACTCGAGCACGGTGTTGGCCAGCATGATCCGACCCCCAACGGCGAGGGGGAGGAAGATCTCGAAAACCGACAGATCGAAACAGATTGAGGTTGCGGCCAAGACGCCGGCCAGTTCCTCCACCGACCACACCGAACGCGCCCAGGCGATGAGGGCGAGCGCATTGTGGTGCTCTACGGCCACGCCCTTAGGCTGCCCGGTGGAGCCGGAGGTATAGATGACATAGGCCAGCTGCCGCAGCTCGACCGGGC
>JACDZG010000241.1 GCA_013426805.1 Chromatiaceae bacterium | reverse complement strand
GTTGGGCGCGGTGATGGTTGACGAACAGATCGGGCCAGCCGTCACCGTTCTTGTCGCCCCAGGAGGCGCCGTAGGACTCCCCAATGTAGGAGATATTCGCCGGCGTCGACACGTTCTCGAACTGCACCTGCGCGACGGTTGCCTGAGTTGCAAAAAGAGCGGCATAGAGCGCTGTGGTGGCGGCAGTCGTCATTCGTTTCCGTAGCCGGTCGTTCATGTTTGAGGTCACAAAATTTCTCCAATACAGCAAACAGGGCTCCATGACTCACTCTCTGAGTGTGTCCGAGTGCGTTCCGTTATCTATAGTTGATTCTTGTTGCTGTTGGCGAGCGATCCGACGCTGCGGCCGACTGGCTCACCGTGCTGGCGCCTTGCGGCTGATCGCCGAAGTTTGCCCGAAACTCGGGCTATTCTTGAACAATGATCAAGGCCGGACGGACTCTTCCGGTCCGGCCGTATTGCTCCGGGGGCACAACTGATTCCTATATGGAATCGCTCCCGGAGTCTTTGGTTGTCGTTGCATCAGGGAGCGGCCGCACAGGTTTCAAGCGTCTGCAGATCGAAAGGTGCAGTCATCGCAGTTCGGGCACCGCCAAAATAGACGGGAACGGATGTTGGCATATCGACCGTAAAACAGGTAGTCGAACTCGTGGGGGTAAACGCAAATCCGCTCTCACTGCCTGCTTCAGCATTCAGTTGATAGGAAATGCGCGTCGGTTGCGATGCGTAATCCAGGATGTCGACCGACTCAGGATTGAACGGGGAGACTTCGATGAAATCCTGGTCGGAGGTGACCTCCCCCTGATAGGTCACTGTAGTTGTTCCCGCGGTGGCCCGGACCTGCCAGCGGCCGTTACTACAGTCTTTCCAAAGGAAAATACCCTGCTCGGTGGCGGCATCGTACGTCGGTATGCCGCAGGGAGTAGGCTCGTTGTCGGTAATCAATGCCGTCGCGGCGGAGTTGCCGAGCACACCGTTGACAGCGTTGCTGAGGATTACCGTAAAGCTCTCGTCGCCTTCCGACAGCATGTCGTCTGCCAGCGCAATGGCGATTTCCCGGCTGGTTTCACCAGGCGCAAAGGTGATGTTTGTCAGCGGCAGCGCCGTGTAGTCTTCCGGGGATGTCGCCGTGCCGTCTGCGCTCACCAGGTCCAGGCTGATCTCGGACGTGCTCGGCTTCGACAGGCTTAGCACGAATATCGCCTCGCCGCTCGGATCGTCTTCCGCAACATTGACGCTGGCGATCGAAATCACTGTCGGTAACAGTTCCCTGCAAGTCGATAACGTTGAAAAATCAAAGGGCGCGGCAACTTGCGTGCGAGCCGAACCAACATACACCGGGACCGAGACCGGCGCGTCTACAGTAAAGCACAGACTCGCATCCGCGGGGAAGGCGAAGTCAACGCCGTCCTGGCCATTCGGTCCGCCGCGCATAAGATAAGCGATGCGGGTCGGGTCCGAGGTAGCGTCCAGACTGTCGACCGCTTCGAGATTGAAGCCGGTCGCACTGATGACGTTCTGATCCGCGAGCACCTGACCACGATAGGTCACCGTGCCGGTTCCCGTCGTCATGCGGGCATGCCAACCGCCGGTGGGGCAATCTTTCCACAGAAAGATGCCCTGCTCGGTCGCCCGGTTGTAGACGGGTGCGCCGCAGGGTGATGGCTCATCGTCGACGAGCGTCGCTGTCGCCCTGATCTTGCTCAGGACGGCGCTCACCGGATTGCTGAGGATCACGCTGAAATCCTCAGGGCCTTCCGCAAACGTATCGTTCAGGATCGCTACTGTGACATTCTTCGTGGTCTCGCCCGGTGCGAAGGTGATGGTCGTTGGCGCCAACGCCGCGTAATCGGTGCTAGCCAAGGCTGCGCCGTCTTCAGTCACCAGCTCGACGCTGACCGTTGCGGGGTAGGGGCGGGACAGGTTGAGCGTGAACTCCGCGACGCCGGTCGCGTCGTTTTCGGTCACCGTGATGTCGGCGATCGAAATCGTCGGCGGCAAGACAGTGCCGCACATCCCCAGGGTCGACAAATCGAAGGGGGCTGAGATTTCCGTCCGTGCCGCGCCGACATAGATCGGCGCATTCGTCGGTGCGTCCACGGTAAAGCAGACGCTCGCATCCGCCGGGAAGGCGAAATCAACCCCGTCTTGGTTACGCGGTCCGCCGCGCATAAGATAAGCGATGCGGGTCGGGTCCGAGGTAGCGTCCAGACTGTCGACCGCTTCGAGATTGAAGCCGGTCGCACTGATGACGTTCTGATCCGCGAGCACCTGACCACGATAGGTCACCGTGCCGGTTCCCGTCGTCATGCGGGCATGCCAACCGCCGGTGGGGCAATCTTTCCACAGAAAGATGCCCTGCTCGGTCGCCCGGTTGTAGACGGGTGCGCCGCAGGGTGATGGCTCATCGTCGACGATCGTCGCTGTCGCCCTGACGTTGCCCAGGAAAGCACCGACCGGATTACTGAGGATTATGCTAAAGCCCTCAGGACCTTCCGCCCGGGCATCGTCCAGGATCGCCACCGAGACATCCTTGGTGATCTCGCCCGGCGCGAACGTGACGGTGGTCGGCTCCAGCGCCGCGTAATCGGCCGCGGCCGTGGCCTCGCCGTCTTCGGTCACCAGATCAACGGTGACCGTCGCGGGGTGGGATTTGGACAGATTGAGCGTGAACTCCGCGACGTCTGTCTCGTCGTTTTCGGTCACCGTGATATCGGCGACCGAGATCGTCGGCGGCAGGACAGTGCCGCACATCCCTAAAGTCGATAAATCGAAGGGTGCTGAGACTTCCGTCCGTGCTGCGCCGACATAGACCGGAATGTTCATCGGCGCGTCTACCGCAAAGCAAACGCTCGCATCCGTTGGGAATGCGAAATCAACACCGTCCTGGCTGCCGCTCCCGCCCGACAACTGATAGAAAATGCGATTGGGATCGGATGAGAAATCAAGACTATCGTCCGCTTCGAGGTTGAAGCCGGTCACGCTGACGAAGGGCTGATCCGCAAAGACCTTACCCCGATAGGTCACCGTGCCGATCCCAGGCGTCATGCGGGCATGCCAACTGCCGGTGGAGCAATCCCTCCACAGAAAGACGCCCCGCTCGCTGGTGCGGTCGTAGACGGGCTCGCCGCAGGGCGAAGCCTCGTCGTCATTGATCACTGCCTGTGCGGTCACAGTGCCCAATACGCCGTTGATCGGGTTGCTCGGGATCAGGGTGAAGCTTTCGGTTCCCTCGGCTAGGGCATCGTCGTGGATTGCAAGCTCCAGGACATGGCTGGTCTCACCTGGTGCAAAGGTGACAGTCGTCGGCGCCAGCGCCGTGTAGTCGCTTGGTGTTGTCGCCGTGCCGTCGGCACTCATGAGATCCACCATGACCGTGGCCTCGCTTGCCTGGGACAGGCTGACGGTCACCCCGAGCACGCCGCCTGAATCATTTTCGGTCACCGTAGCAGGGGCTATCGTGATCGTCGGCGGCAGGTTGGTGCAGGCACCCATGGTCCGCAAGTCGAAGGGGGGAAAGACCGGTGTGCGCAGGTACCCCAGGTAAACCGGTGTGCCGGGCGGGGTGTTCAAATTGAAGCACAGCGCGCCGCCGACGGGCTCGGAGAAGTCAAAGCCGTCTTCTCCGGACCCGGCGACCATCAACGAATAGATGGCTCGATTGGGATCGGTACTGAAGTCCAGTTGATCGTTGGCTTCGATGCTGATCCCCGTCACGGTCAAGGGCTGATCGGCGAAGACGCCGCCCTGGTAGGTCAGCGTT
>JACDZG010000240.1 GCA_013426805.1 Chromatiaceae bacterium | reverse complement strand
GTGCGAGTCGTTTCTGCGAATGCCATATAGACAGCCGTCGGCGACGACCTCTGAGAGTTCGTTAGCGAAACGACAAACACCTCCGGACTCGAAAGAAACGTTACAAGCGTCACACGCTAGAAGCCAAATATTCGTAGCCCGGCGGCGTCGTCTGCCCGTCGTACATGGTATAGCACGCCGAGCGGACTCGGTGCGGAGCGCCGACGAACGGCGCCGATCCGCAACAACACTTTTTGAATACCACACCCCAGTCGGAGCAACTATATGAAGCTAAAGCGGCGCGCGCCCGCACGAAGCCTGCAAATTAGCACGAAGCCTGTGGCGCGCGCTCGCTTTTAAGCCAAAGGTTAGGCCATTTTCTTGTCTCATAATTGAGCCTGGCCGCTTTTCCCGGCCCCTTTTCCCCTCTGCCTCCTACTGCGCCCAATGCTGACAAGACCGGAGAGCCCCGTACCAAAAAGAAGCAACGCGGAAGGTATTGGAACCGGGCTTGCTGTTTGAGTAAGAGCGAGGTTGTCAATAGCGGTGTCTGCGTCTGCGCCAAACTGGGAAATGAACTCAATGCGAATCGCTGAAGTTGTAAAAGATCGGGTTATGTCTAAGCTAAACCAATTATCGGGAGAGGCCGATGTAGGGGTAACTCCGAGGGCTATGGTTTCAAGTATGTTGAAACCTCCATTGATATCAATAAATGCAATACCTAATCCATTGGCTCCTGGATTAAGTACGCGGTTATGATATTGCCCGGAAAGATTATAGGTAGCACCCGGAGTGATCGTGATGTCTTGATATGCCGACGGCATTGGCCCAGGGAAGTCGTTCAACCAGAGATAGTTGTTATCGATGCTGTGTCCATCATTGATAATAAAGGATAGTGCTGGATTGCCATTACCCCCATAAAGCCAGCCTGTGACTCCAGCGGCCATAGTCGTACCAGGTAGATCAGCCTCAAAGTTACCGTTGACTAGAAGGTTAATTGTATTCGCCTCTGACATCGAGATAGCGCAAAAATTAACCGTCATGGCCATTCCGACTATTTTCAATGAGTGTTTTAGGTTTTTCATGACATTCTCTCTAAATTTGAGCGACCTAACGACTAAGCGTTTATCCGTCGTGCGCGCCGCACTGATCCCTGGTCGTGGCACGGCGCCTGGCGCGCACGGATAAACGTTTGTTGGACTCATCCGATCCTGGCACGGTGCCCGCTGCGGGCACGGTCTTCTTAGAGAGAGGGAATTGTATCCCCGAGCCCTGGGTCGCCGGCCGGTGCCGGGCGGTCTCTCAGCAGGTGGGCAACGCTCGGAGCAGCGCAAAGCGGGCATCCGAGGGGGCCGCGAGGCTGACACGGGGCGATTTTTGGTTGATTGTAGACCATTTTCCAGCGTGGGGGCGAGCGCGAGCGCAGGCCGCGCGCGGCCTGTCCAACGTGACGGGTGAGCCCTGATGCTTAGGCTGGGACAGGCGCGTTCATCACGCCCTGACCGCGCCGCCGCGGGGCCAGGTGCTGGGTCACATGCAGCCGTCCCGTCCGGCAGGTGGGACACGGATAGCCGTCAAAGGGTGCGGTGACCGCCGGTGCTGCGGCAGGTTCCGGTGCCGGGGCGGCGAGTGCTGCGCGGATCAGCGCCAGACAGCGCACCCGGCAGCGGTTGGCCAGGAAGCCGAAATGCCGCACGCGCATGAACCCTTTTGGGAGCACATGCAGCAAGAAGCGGCGGATCAGTTCCTCCCCGCTCAGGGTCATCACCTTGTGGCGATTGCCGTCGCGGTAGTCCTTGTAACGCACATCCACCGTGGCGTCGTCTTCATCGAAGCCCAGCAGTCGACGGTCGGACAGGGCGATGCGATGGCTGTAGCGACTCAGATAATCGATCACCGTCTCGGTGCGGGCCAGACAGGGTTTGGAATAGACCACCCACTCGGGTTGCATGAGGGCGTTGAGGACCCGGTCGACCTCCGGCGCAGTGATCCGCGCCAGCCGCCCCTCCTGGTTGGCCCGGCGCAGTCGGCTCACCAAGCCACCGCGAAAGTGCCTCGACAGCGCCCGCACCGGGAACAGGTCGGTGCTCTTGGCCGGATGCCAGGTGCCGTCAGCCCCGAAGGCTCCGCCCGGCACCAGGCAGTGCAGGTGGACATGGCGCGCCAGGGTCTGGCCCCAGGTGTGCAGCATGGCGGTCATTCCCAGTTGGCCGTTCAGCCGCTTGGGGTCCGCGCCGAAGGTGGACAAGGTCGCCCAGACGGTCTCGAACAGCAGGTCGTAGATCACCTCGGGGTGGACCTCGACCCAGCCGTTGAGGGTGTCGGGCAGGGTGAAGACCAGATGGTGATAGGTCACGGGCAGCACCGCCGCGCGCTGGCGTTCGCACCAGTCCGCGGAGGCGCGGCGCTGGCAGCGTGGACAGTGCCGGTCACGGCAGGCGTGATACAGCACGGGCGTCTCCCCGCACTGGTCGCACTCCAGGGCAAAGCCACCCAAGGCGGCGGTGCGACAGTCCAGGATGTGGTGACAGACCTGCCATTCCCGCGGACTCATCGGATGGTGTTCGGCATAGCCGGACAGGCACGCGGCCATGACTGCCTGCAGGGAGGGATTAGCCATGATCAACCCCCAATTGGGCGATCAGGTCCAACGCCCCTTCGCCTTCATTGGCACTGGGCAGCCAATGCACATAACGCAGGGTGGTCTGGATGCTGCGGTGGCCCATCAGCCGTTGCAGGCGCTCCACCGACAAGCCGGCCGCCAATTGATGGGTGGCATCAGCGTGGCGCAAGCCGTGAATGCCGCCGACCGTGGTCACACCGGCCGCTTGTTTGGCGTCGGTGAAGGCCCGTTGGAGGGTCGACGCGCACAGGGGCTCCCCGCTGCGCCCGGCGAATAACCAGTCGGCGGGCCGATAAAGGCGCCAATAGGCGCGTAGTTCATCGAGTAAGGTGGGTGAGAGCGGGACCAGGCGGTCTTTCGCGCCCTTCCCTTGGGTGATGCGCAGGAGTCGCCGCTCACCGTCGATATCCTGTACCCGCAGCGCCAAGACTTCGCTCAGGCGCAACCCGCAGCCATAGCACACGGTGAGCATGGTACGCCAACGCGGATCGTCGCAGGCCGCGAGGATGGCGGCGACGCTGCCGCGGGTGAGCAACTCGGGGATGCGCTGCGGGCGTTTGGGTAAGGTCACCTCCAGGTCGACCGTCGGCCAGCCAAGCACCTTCAGATAGAGGAAACGAATGCCGTTGTACATGAGTCGCACGCTGGCCGGCGCCAAGCGGCGCTGCACCACCAGGTGTTCGAAGTAGCGCGTGAGATCGGCGTGGGCGAGGAGGTCCGGGGAGCGGCGGGTGAACTTCGCCAAATCCCGGACCGCGGCCAGGTAACTTTCGTGGGTGCGCGGCGAGAAGCCATGCATCTGCATGGCCGTGATCATCTGCTGACGCAAGAGAGTCATCGTCCGGTTCTCTGTTAACGACCCGGAGTGGGCCGTTAAAAGTGTGGACGATGGGCGACGGGGCGGGGCTGGAGGTCAACCGCGGGGCGGCTGGGGATATCCGCGCGTTGTTAGCGCTTCAATGGCGCTATGGGATGGCCGCGGTAGGCCCCGCGGAGCGGATTAGTCCAACGTGAAAGGCCAAGGCGGCGCGCGCCCCAGATGACCTTGCGAGTTAGCACGACGCCCGTGGCGCGCGCTCGCTCTTTGGCCGCCCGTTAGGCTTTCTATATTCTGTTCGGGAAAACCGTGGTCTGTCCCGAATGGCACTAAGTTAAGGTCTTTTTATATATAAAACAGCGGATTGCTGATG
>JACDZG010000070.1 GCA_013426805.1 Chromatiaceae bacterium | reverse complement strand
TGATTCTTGATAGCGTCTTATTCGGAAGTCGCCTAAAGTCCGACAGGCTGCTAGCACGCTCATCGCCCACACCCGGCCTCACTGCCTGTTCGTGTTCCTACGGTCGTGTCGCCGCGTCGCCCTGCTTTCAGCTTGGCCTCGCGGCTTCCACCTTGGGTTTCGCTACGCTTCTTGTCACTCCGACCTCCTTGAAAATTGGCAAAGGCAACAAGTTCCCGCGCCAGTTGCTCTGGTCGCAGCGCGTCCCGTTTAAATGCGCCGCCCGAGTTTTCACCTTGCTCGATCAGTCGTAATCAGTCTTCTGGAGCCATAGCAATTTCTCCGATCAACCCCGATACGATCGGGCTTGGCGGAGCGCCGTCGTTCGTCCGTGGGGCGCAAACCGACGCCCACCAGAAATCCAGTAGGACAGAGTAACGCAGCAGGGATTCCAGAATCTCGAGGGCCGTGGCCCGGTGCTACATCTGATCGACGAGGGCCGTGTCGAGAAAGCGACGCTGGCGCAGGCGACCAGTGTCGCGGCCGAGTTGGTGCGGCTGGAAGAACTGGCGGCGGACGGCCCCGCGGCGGAGCGGCTGACCGCCCGCTTGCGCGACCCGCGCCACGCCAGCCTGCGGCGCGCCTTGACGGGTTGGCAGCCGCATTGAGATAATCGCCCGGCGCGAACCGGCACTCCTGCTCGGCCCCGCCCAGCTCGATGAAGCGGTCGCCCCGGCGTAGCGTCCAGCAACACCCGCCCACCCGCTCGCGCGCTTCCAGCACCCGCACGCGACACCCGGCCCGGTGCAGCTCGTAGGCGGTCACCAGCCCCGCAATGCCGACGCCCAGCACCAGCACATCTTGACCCTGTGCGCTCCCCGCCGGCAGGAAGGCGCCGGCTGCCGCATCGGACTCGGTCGCCCCCGCCAATGCCGGCCAGCGCGCCCCCGCGGCGAGCACGGCGGCAGCCAGGAGCAGGCGGCGGCGGGTAAGATCGGTGTCGTCGGTCTGATCGGTCTTCATGTGATTTCTCGAGGCATGCGGCACCGCCGGGCACGATTGCGCCGGTACTTGTGTTCGATGTCAAGCTAGCGGAATCCCGCGCGATAACCTTGACGGCCGTCGCTGAAACGCACCTCGAGTCTTGCCGTTCTGCCTTTGGCAGTGAGATCGCGCTGCTCGGTATCGACGATCAAGGCCGCCTCGACTGAATCCGATGGAAGCGGTGAGCGGGGCGACGCAACCGGAGGCCGACGCTGTAGCGGGCGGCGGCGCGTTCGGCTGAAACCTCGACCTCCTGTCTATTGTGCGATCCTCAGGGGGCTGTAGGGGGCTGTAGGGGGCTGTAGGGGCGACTTTAGTCGCCCCCTATAGGTCGGTTCGAGGGGCGGCCGAGCGCAGCGGCCGGGGCGAACTGGAAGGGGCGACTAAAGTCGCCCCTCCATGTCGCCCCTCCATGTCGCTCCTCCATGTCGCCCCTACGCGTCGGTCCATCTTTTCCCGAAAATCATCGTTAGACCGCCCGGGGTCCTTTCAAGTCAGCGCGCGCAGCACCGCCTCGACACAGTCCTCGGGAGACATCTCGGGGGTCTGCAGGTGGACCTCGGGCGCCTGCGGGCGTTCATAGGGGCTGTCGATGCCGGTGAAGTTCTCCAGGCCGCCCTGGCGTGCGCGGGCGTAAAGGCCCTTGGCATCGCGCCGCTCGCATTCCGCGACCGGGGTATCCACGAAGACCTCGACGAACTCACCCGGTTCGAACAGGTCGCGTGCCATGCGCCGCTCGCTGGTGTAGGGCGAGATGAAGCTGACCAGCACGATCAAGCCGGCATCGGCCATCAGCCGTGCCACCTCGGCCACGCGCCGGACGTTCTCGACCCGGTCGGCCTCGGTGAAGCCCAGGTCGCGGTTCAAGCCGTGACGGACGTTCTCGCCGTCGAGCACATAGGTGTGCTTACCCTCGGCGTGCAGCCGTTTTTCGAGCAGGTTGGCGATGGTCGACTTGCCGGAACCCGACAGTCCGGTGAACCAGATGCAGCGCGCCGACTGGTGCTTCTGCGCGGCCCGCTCAGTCTTGTTGATCTCCAACATCTGCCAGTGGATGGTGCTCGCGCGGCGCAGCGCGAAATCGATCATCCCGGCCCCGACGGTCTCGAAGGTGAGTTTGTCGATCAGGATGAAGCCGCCCATCACCCGGTTGACGCCATAGGGCTCGAACACCAGGGGCGCGCCGGTGGACAGATTGACGACCGCGATCTCGTTGAGTCCCAGCGACTTGGCCGCGAGATGCGCACCGGTATTCACGTCCTCCCGATACTTGATCGCGGTGATGGTGGCCGTCACCTCCTTACAGGCGGTTTTCATCAGGTACTGCCGGCCCGGCGTCATGGCGTGCTCGACCATCCACAGCAGCTTGGCCTCGAACTGGTCCGCCACTTCCGGGGGCGCGGCGGCGGCCACCAGCACGTCGCCGCGGCTGGCGTCGACCTCTTCCGTCAGGGTGACGGTCACCGCGTCGCCCGGATGGGCGGTCTCGACCGCGTCGAAACCCGCCAGAATCGCCTTCACCCGTGTCTGCACACCGGACGGCAAGACGCGTACCGCATCGCCCGGATGCAGGGTGCCCTCGGCGATCCGACCGCAGAAGCCCCGGAAGTCCAGATTCGGCCGATTCACCCACTGGACCGGCATCCGGAAGGCCGCGCGCTCGCTGGTATCGCCGACATCCACCGTGTCGAGATATTCCATGAGGCTGGGGCCGCTGTACCAAGGCGTCTGTGCGCTGCGATGCAGCACATTGTCCCCGTCCAGACCCGACAGCGGAATGGCCTGGGTGCTGCGAAACGCGAAATCGGCGGCAAAGGCCTGGTAGTCGGCGATGATCCGGTGATAAACGGCCTCATCGAAACCGACCAGATCCATCTTATTGACCGCCAACACGATATGACGAATCCCCATCATCGCGGCGATGCGGCTGTGACGGCGGGTTTGTGTGAGCACGCCCTTGCGCGCGTCGATCAGGATGACCGCCAGTTCCGCCGTGGAGGCGCCGGTTGCCATGTTACGGGTGTATTGCTCGTGACCGGGCGTATCGGCAACGATAAAGCGGCGGCGGTCGGTCGCGAAGAACCGGTAGGCGACATCAATGGTGATGCCCTGCTCACGCTCGGCCTGCAGGCCGTCGACCAAGAGCGCCAAGTCGGTCTTCTCGCCTTGGGTACCGTACTGGCGCGAGTCGCTCTCGAGCGCCTCCAGTTGGTCATCGAAAATGCTCTTGCTCTCAAACAGCAGACGGCCGATCAGGGTACTCTTGCCGTCATCCACGCTGCCGCAGGTGATGAAGCGCAGCGTTTGCTTATTGCGTTGTTCTTCCAGGAAGGAAACGATGTCACGGGCGTGCAGGTCGTTCATCAGAAATAACCCTCTTGCTTCTTCTTCTCCATCGATCCGGGGGTATCGGCATCGATCAACCGGCCTTGACGCTCCGAACTGCGGGCATTGAAGGTCTCGGCGATCACCGCCTCCAGCGTATCGGCATCGCTCTCGACGGCGGCCGTCAGCGGCCAGCAGCCAAGGGTGCGGAAGCGCACGCGCTTCATCACCGCCTGTTCACCCGGCGCGAAGGGGTAACGGTCGTCATCGACCATGATCCATTGACCATCGCGCTGCACCACCGGCCGCTCCGCCGCCAAATAGAGCGGGACGATCGGAATCCCCTCGGCGTGAATGTATTGCCAGATGTCGAGTTCGGTCCAGTTACTGATCGGAAAGACCCGGATGGTCTCGCCGGGTTTGACGTGGGTGTTATACAGATTCCACAGCTCCGGGCGCTGGGCTTTGGGATCCCAGCGATGACCCGCCGCGCGGAATGAGAAGACACGCTCCTTGGCCCGGCTCTTTTCCTCGTCGCGCCGGGCACCGCCGAATACCACATCACTGCCCAGGGCATCGAGGGCTTGCTTGAGCGCCTGGGTTTTCATGACATCGGTATGGTAGTTACTGCCGTGGGTGAATGGATTGACCCCCGCCGCGACCCCCTCCGGGTTGGTGTGGGTGATGAGCTTCATCCCGCTCTCCTCCACCATGCGGGTCCGGTGCTGGTACATCTCGGCGAACTTCCAGCCGGTATCGACATGCAGCAGCGGGAACGGCGGCGGTGCGGGATAGAAAGCTTTGCGTGCCAGGTGCAGCATGACCGAGGAGTCTTTGCCGATGGAGTACATCATGACGGGATTGCGGGCCGTCGCCACGGCCTCGCGGATAATTTCTATGGATTCTGCTTCTAGGGTGAGCATGGGTCGGTCCGCGGGTGAAGAAGCTGGTTGGGTCGTTTGAAATCAGGAAAGCAGTTAAGTCGGCGTCTTCGACTCGTCAACTTCGGATGATTATGGGTCCGGTTGCTGCACTGCACAAGGGCCGGCGCGCGCGGATTCGAAACGCGCGGTCGATGCACAGGGTTGACGAAGGCTTATAAGAATCACAGCAGTTTATTAATCATTGATCTTTGATCCACGATCTCTGATATTTGATCTTTGTGACTTGGTGCGAAAACTGCGTCTTGTCGGTTCACCCCAGCGGACACCGAGATGAACCTGCGAGACCTAAGCGATTTCCGACAATGTGGATACCGGTCAGTGTAGGTGCGACTGAAGTCGCACCTACACGACACCCGGCCCGGTTAGGGATGGCTTGACCGGCCGGGCGTCCGGCGCGATCACGCGCGCGCGCGGGGCGCC
The DNA here is from genome assembly GCA_013426805.1 of Chromatiaceae bacterium. Lineage (GTDB taxonomy): Bacteria > Pseudomonadota > Gammaproteobacteria > Chromatiales > Chromatiaceae > Thiodictyon. The sequence continues at coordinate 33,151 of JACDZG010000070.1, read as the reverse complement.
GCAGCGTCGATCGATCCGGACATCCCTGTTTTTCCCGCCCTCTGGCCCATAAATTAGCGGGCTATCGGCGGTGCCCGCCGGTGCCGACGGCAACCAGATTACACACAACGCCATGAATACGGAACGCTTCCCCCGCACCCCACTGCTGCACGACGCGGATCCCGAGGCCAAGCGCCGCGAAATCCGCGATTATTTCATCGCGACCTTCGACCGGTATGAGTCGCTGTTTGCCACCCTGGTCACGGCAGAGGCCTACTATCGCAAACCGATCGCCCTGCGCCATCCACTGATCTTCTATTTCGGCCACACGGCGACCTTCTTTATCAATAAACTAATCCTCGCGGGCCTGCTGGAGCAGCGGATCGAGCCCCGCTTCGAGTCGATGTTCGCGGTGGGCGTGGACGAGATGTCCTGGGACGATCTGGACGAGTCGAACTACGACTGGCCTTCGGTTCAGGCCGTACGCGACTATCGCCAGCGCGTCCGCACCGCCGTGATCGGCCTGATCGAGCGGCTGCCGCTGCGGCTGCCGATCCATTGGGACAGCCCCTGGTGGCCGATCCTGATGGGCATCGAACATGAACGCATTCATCTGGAAACCTCGTCAGTGCTGATCCGGCAGCAGTCGCTGGACTGCCTGCGCACCGACCCGGCCTGGGAACCCTGTCGGGAGACGGGCGAACCGCCGGCCAATCCGCTGGTGCCGGTCGCCGCCGGGTCGATCCGGCTCGCGAAGGACCAGGCGAGCGCGCGCCACTATGGCTGGGACAATGAATATGGGCTCCATGAGGCCGAGGTCCCGGCGTTCGCGGCGTCGCGGACACTGGTCTCCAACCGTGAATTCCTGGCTTTCGTCGAGACCGGCGGCTACGAGACCGACGGTTGGTGGACTCCCGAGGGCCTGGCCTGGCGTCAATTCAGTCAGGCGCGCTTCCCGACCTTCTGGGTCCCGGAGCCCGCCGGCTGGCGCCTGCGCCTGATGCTGGAAACCGTCCCGATGCCCTGGAACTGGCCGGTGGAGGTCAACTATCACGAGGCCAAGGCATTCTGTCTGTGGAAGGCGGAGCAGACCGGCGCACTGGTGCGGCTGCCGACCGAGGACGAGTGGTATCGCCTTCATGCTGTCGCCGGCTGCCCCGAGGTCCCCGCGGATCGACCGGCCGCCGCCAACCTGCATTTGGATCATTGGGCCTCATCCTGCCCGGTGGAGCGCTTTGCGCAGGGTGAGTTCTGCGATGTGACGGGCAATGTATGGCAGTGGACCGAGACCCCGATCTACCCGTTCGCCGGATTCCGGGTGCATCCGCTCTACGATGACTTCACCACCCCGACCTTCGACGAACGCCACAATCTGATGAAGGGCGGGTCCTGGATTTCCAGCGGCAACGAGTCACTGCGGTCCGCCCGCTACGCCTTCCGCCGCCATTTCTTCCAGCACGCCGGCTTCCGCACGGTGGTCGGCGCGGCGCCCGGACTGCCGCCGGCCTCGCACTACGAGACCGACCGCCTGCTCTCCGAATACGCCGAGTTCCACTATGGCGCCCAGTATCACGGCGTACCCAACTTCCCGCGGGCGCTCGCCGACATCGCGCTGCGCTGTCTCGGCGACCGTCCGGCCCGCCGCGCGCTGGATCTGGGCTGTGCGACGGGCCGCACCACCTTCGAACTGGCGCGCCGCTTCGAGGAGGTGACCGGCATGGATTTCTCCGCCCGCTTCATCGGCCTGGGCGCGCAGCTGGCGGATCAGGGCGTGCTGCGCTACACGCTGGTGGACGAGGGCGAACTGGTCTCCTGGCGAGAGGTCTGGCTGAAGGACCTGGATCTCACCGAGGCGCGGGGCCGGGTGACCTTCGTTCAAGGCGACGCCTGTAACCTCAAGGCTCCGTTCACCGGCTATGATTTGCTCGTGGCCGCCAATCTGATCGACCGGCTCTACAGCCCGACACGCTTCCTCGCCCAGTGTCACGAGCGCATCAACCCCGGCGGCTTGCTGCTCATCGCCTCGCCCTACACCTGGCTCACCGAGCACACCCCGCGGGAGGAATGGCTGGGCGGCTTCAAACGCGACGGGGAGAACGTCACCACGCTGGATGGACTCAAGGCGGTGCTGAGCACCCACTTCCGATTGATCGAAGGCCCGCTGGAGGTCCCCTTCGTGATCCGCGAAACCCGCCGTAAATTCCAGCACAGCCTCTCCGAGGTAACGGTTTGGGAGCGTCTTGCGGAGTGCGAGGATGCCCCCCGCACATGAACAGGACCGAACTGGATTTCGACCGACCGATCAACCGGGAGGGAACAGCCGCGGTCAAGTGGGACGCGCGCCCGGCGCAGTTCGGTGACCCCGGCGTGCTGCCCCTGTGGGTTGCCGATATGGATCTGCCCGCGCCGGCGGCGGTCACCCGCGCCCTGACCGCGCGGGCGGCACACCCGGTCTACGGCTACACGCTGTTTCCCGATGCGCTCTTCGACGCTCTGGCCGACTGGATGCGCACGCGGCACCACTGGGTCATCGAGCGCGACTGGGTCATCATGGCGCCGGGGGTGGTGCCCTCGCTCGCCGCGGTCGTCCAGGCCCTGACCGAGCCCGGCGAGGCGGTGATCGTTCAACCCCCGGTCTATGCCCCCTTCTTCTCGGTGGTCCGGGCCAACGGTCGGCGGGTGGTGGAGAACCCGCTGCGTCCCACGCCCGCGGGCTACGCGTTCGACCTGGATCATCTGGAACACTGCGCCGCCACGGGCGCACGTCTGCTGATCCTGTGCTCGCCGCACAACCCGGTTGGACGGGTCTGGCGCACGGACGAACTGACCGCCCTGCTGGACATCACCCGTCGCCACCGGATGGTGGTCCTGTCGGATGAGATCCATCACGACCTGTGCCTTCCGGGCCAGGTCCATCACCCCCTGGCGCGACTGACGGATGATCCCGCCTCCGTCATCACCGCCGCGGCGCCGAGCAAGACCTTCAACATCCCCGGTCTCGGACTCTCCGCGCTCATCTGCCCCGACCCGACCCAGCGCCGCACTCTGCGCCGGGTGTTCGACACCTTTCATGTCAGCGCGAGCAACCCGTTCAGCGTCGCCGGCTTCACCGCCGCCTACCGTGAAGGCGGCCCCTGGCTCGACGCCCTGCTCGGTTACCTCGCGGGCAATCGCGATCTGGCGCTGGACTTCATCGCCGCCCGATTGCCCGGCATCACCGCGATCCGGCCCGAGGGCACCTATCTCCTGTGGCTCGACTGCCGGGGACTGGACCTGGACGATGCCGCCCTGCACGCCTTCTTCATCCAGCGTGCCGGTCTGGGCTTGAGTCCGGGGACCCTCTTCGGCACCGGCGGCAGCGGCCACATGCGACTCAATCTGGGCGCCCCGCGGGCGGTCATCCAGCAGGCGCTGGAGCAGCTTGCCGCGGCCTTGGGGTGATGGATGCATCAGCAATGCGACAAATCCCGGAGACCAGCGCATGTCGGTGCGAATTGATTCGCACCCGGAGAATTCGGCGTTACCCTATGACGATTTACGCAAAGGCCGCTGGTCCGAACGGAGCCACGCCTATTTCGTCACCACCGTGCTGGCCGATCGCCAGTCACGCTGGTTCGCGGATTTCTGGTGCGCCCGGCTGGTGATCGCCGAGATGCGCGCCCTGCATGATGCAGAGGCTGTCGCCTCCCTGGCCTGGGTGGTGATGCCGGATCATGTGCACTGGTTATTTCAGCTCGTGGGCGCCCTGTCGCTGTCAACGGTGATGAAGCGATTCAAGGCACGATCCGCGCATCGGGTCAACACCCGGCCGGGGCGGGCGGGGCCGTTGTGGCAGAGGGCATTTCATGACCATGCGCTACGACCGGATGAGGACAGCCGGCAGGTCGCGCGCTATATCATCGCCAATCCGCTGCGGGCAGGGGTGGTGGAGCGGGTCGGGGACTATCCGCATTGGGATGCGGTTTGGCTTTAGGCGATTTCCGGCAATTTGGATACCGGTCAGTGTCGGTGCGACTGAAGTCGCACCGACATGCACCTGGGAGCAAAGGTGGGTGCGGGCCAATCCGTAACGGCAGGTCAGGTCTCCCGCCGAGGTCAGTGCCGGCTTGCGAATGAGAGATGAATCCGCGCGAATTGTTCATGGCAATGGCAATCGCTGTTGCGGCAGTTCCTGGCTTTTGTCCCAATCGGCTTTGATCTCCAGGATGCGCGGCAGACAGCCATCGAAGGCGGCGATCAGTGACGGGTCGAAATGCCTGCCGGCGTCCGCACGCAGTGTCGTCATGACCTGTTCCAGGGACCAGGCGTCCCGGTATGGCTGCTTCATGCTGAGCGTGTCGAAGACATCGGCCACGGCGACGATTCGCGCCGATTCGGGAATGGCCTTTCCGACCAGGCCTTCCGGGTAGCCGCTGCCGTCCCACCATTCGTGATGATACCGCGCGATTTCGGCGGCCAACCGAAAGACCGGTGCGTCGCTGTTGGACAGGATCTCAAAACCGATCTCACAGTGGGTCTTCATCAGCGTCCATTCGTCGGGGTCCAAGGTGCCGGGTTTGCGCCAGATCGCACTGGGGATACCGATCTTGCCGGTGTCGTGCAGCGGTGCCGCCAGTTCCAGCAGGTCGCAATCCGCTTGGGACCAACCGACCGCCGCGGCAAGTTCGCGGGCAACGGCTGCCATCCGCCAGTTGTGTAGATCGCTATCGACATCGTTGTAATGTCCGACTTTAGCGAGCATTAAAATCGCGTCGCGGCTGCGCTTCTCCAATTCCCTGTTATGGACCAGCGACAGGTGCGCACGCACCCGCGCCCGCACGATTCCGGGGGACACCGGTTTGGTCAGGTAATCGACAGCGCCCACGGCGAATCCGGCTTCCTCTTCTCCCGGGTCCGACAAGACGGTGACAAATATCACCGGAATATCTTCAGTCCGCGGATCGGCCTTGAGCGCTCGACACACCGCGTACCCATCCATATCAGGCATCTGAATGTCGAGCAGAATGAGCGCCGGCCAATGCTTGAGCGCCAGACGGATGGCCTCGGCACCATCACGGGCCAACATCAGGGGATAATCATTCTCCAGAATCGCCCGCAGAATCGACAGATTGGTGACCTCGTCGTCGACGAGCAGCAGGGGTCTAGGCGTCATGAGTCGGTCCTCAGGCTGATTGATCCAGGTCGTGGAACAAGGCGCGGATCAGGGCCTCGGCTCCGCGAAAATCACATTCGGTCAAGCGCGACTGTACTGCGGCCAGGGGCACATCCGCCACCCGACCCGACACCTGCGCGAGCAGGGATTCACAACGGACGGGATCGTTACGATCGAGGGCGAGCAAGAGTTGATCAAACACCGCGCGCAGGCCCGCGGACCCGCCATCGGCAGACCTCGCGACAACCGCGGGGCGCGCGACCGCCCGCTCTACGGCAATCCCGGCGCATACCTCGTCGATGGCCGTTTGCAGGGCCGCGGCCAGTTCCTCGAGCGGTTCCTGCGTTCTGAGCCGCTGGTCTAACTGCCGGGTCAGATTCAGGGCGCGCGGTAATGCCAGATTTCCCGCTACGCCGACCAGTTTGTGGGCAAGTGCCCCCGCCGCTGCGCGGTCGCCCTCCCGGCAAAGGGTCACGATCTCCCGTCCGGCGTTGGCGTAATTGGCGGCGAACCGGTCGAGATAGGTCCGATAGGTGGCGATCTTGCGCCATCGCTTGAGTCCCGTCGCAAGGTCGATACCGGGCACGGTCGGGACCACCCGCGTCGGTGCCACGGACGACTCCGGCCGCTTCGCAACTCCGGCCAGGTCACCTGCAACCGGCTGCGGCCGACCGCCGGTCCAGTGCTGGATAAGCGCAATCATCTGGTCGACATCAAACGGCTTGGCGATGAAATCGTTCATGCCGGCAGCCAGGGCGGCTTCCCGCAACTCCGGGAAAGCACCGGCGGTGAGTGCCAGAATCGGCAATTCGCGCCAGCGCGCATCTTCACGCAACCGGCGGGTCGCCGCGTAGCCGTCCAGCAGCGGCATCTGCACGTCCATCAGCACGATGTCCACCGCGTTCGGATGGTCCTGCAACCAATCCAGAGTCTCCTGACCATCACCGGCCAGGTGAACGATGGCCCCCTCGTCTTCCAGAATCCTCTGCGCCACCTCCCGGTTGATGTCGCTATCATCGACCACCAACACCCGCACCCCGAACATGCGTTGCGTCTGGACCGCCGGCGGCACCGGCGGCGCCGGGACCTGCCCCGGTCGGCGGCGCCGGCTCAGCGCCGCGCCGATCGCGTTGTAGAGGGCGGAGGGCGTCACCGGCTTGCTGAGCAGGGCGTCCACCGCGGCGAGGCCGGACTCGCCCAACAGTGCGTCACGCGAATCGGCGGTGACCATGATGACGATGGGCGGCCGTTGCGAGGCCGCGATCCGCTCGCGCAGGGCGTCGCGGATCAGGTGGGCGGTGGTCAAGCCGTCCTGTCCCGGCAGCTGCCGGTCGAGCAGCAAGACATCGTAGCGCCCCGGCGCATCCAGCCGCGTCAAGATCCGCTCCACGGCGCTCTCGCCCGAGGTCACCAGTTCGGCGGTCCAGCCCAGGGCGGCGGCGGTGCTCACCAGCGCGACGCCGGCCGCGGCGCTGTCATCGGCCACCAACAGCTGGAGCCGCGCCAACTCCGGCGGAACGGATGCCGCGGGTTGATCGCACGGAAACGACAGCACGAACCAAAAGGCGCTGCCCTGGCCGAGCACACTCTCGAGCCGCAACTCGCTGCCCATCAGGGCGACCAATTGCCGACTGATGGCCAAGCCCAGGCCGGTGCCGCCGAAGCGGCGACTGATACTGCTGTCGGCCTGGCTAAAGGGGGCGAAGACCTGCGCCTGATGGTCGGTGGAGATCCCGATGCCGGTATCGCGCACCGTGAACCGCAGCCGGACGTCCCGCGCCGGTGCCGTCACCAGTTCAATGCGCAGTTCGACTTCTCCCCGTTCGGTGAACTTGATGGCATTGCCGAGCAGATTGACCAGCACCTGCTGGAGGCGTCCCGCATCGCCGATCAGGCGATCGCAACACCCGGCGGGCGGAGGGGTCATGATCAGTTCCAGCGGCTTGCCGTTGGCGGCCGCGGTCATGATGGCGGCCAGATCGTCGAGCATCCCGAACAGACGAAAGGGCGCAGACTGAATCTCCAAGCGTCCGGCCTCGATCTTGGAGAAGTCCAGGATGTCGTTGATCAGAGTCAGCAGCGACCGGCTGGCGTTGCGCACCTTGAGGACCAGGTCGCGCGCCTCCGCGGCGAGCGGCTGCCGCTCCAGGAGATGGCAGAAGCCCAGCACCGCATTCATGGGCGTGCGGATCTCGTGGCTCATATTGGCCAGGAACTCGGATTTCATGCGTGTTGCCTGTTCGGCCAAGGCCCGCGCCTGCAACAGGTCGGCCGCGGCCTGTTTGCGCGCGGTGATGTCGACATAGGCGATGACCACCCCATAGTCCGAATGCGGGTAGGGCATGGCATTGACCGAGATCCACCGGATGCCGTCCGGCCGGACGATGCCCATTTCCAGGTCGCGGACGGCCCGCCCCTCGGCCACGGCACGCACGTCGGCGTACTCCTGCGGCGGCATCGACGTCCCATCCGGACGGATGATCGTCAATGCCTCGCCATCATAGGTTCGGAAGTGTTCATCCCGGGCGATCCCCAGCAGGACTTCCGCGGCCCGATTGCAGTCGATGATGCGACCGGTCCCATCCGTGACGGCGATCCCGATGGGCAACAGGTCGTAGATGGTGCGCAGCTTGGTCTCGGAGGCCTGCAGTGCCGCGGTACGGATCGCCACCAGCTCCTCCAGGCGCGCCTGCTGATCCTCCAGGGCGGTGTGCGCCTCCCGGACTTCGGTCAGGTCGTGGATACTCACCACGACGCCGAGCACGCGCCCATCGTGACTCCAGAAGGGTCGGTAATCCGAATCCAGGTAGCGGCACCGGCCGTCGACCCCGGTGACGTGCTTGCTGAATCGCTCGCTCTGACCGGCCAGCGCGGATTCCAGGTGGGGACCGATCCGCGCATAGGCATCCTCGCCCACCACCTCTCGCACCAGGCGACCCTGCAATTGCCCTGGGGTTGACCGGCAAAAGGCGGCATACGCGGGATTGGCCAACCGCAAGCGCCGATCCGGATCGATAAAGAGCAACATCTCGCTGGAGGTGTCGACGATCTGCTGGTAACGACGCAGTTCCAGCTCCGCCTGTTTATGCTCGGTGACATCCACGACGATACCACCCAGATAACGACGACCCGCTTGATCCCGAAAGGGGACTTCGAGCGACTGCCACTCGCGCAGCCGGCCGTCGACGGTCGGCACGAGGTGATTGGTTTCCACGGGTCGGTCCTGCTCGAGCGCGGCCTGATCGTGCGCCTGAAATCGGGCGGCCAGGTCCGCCGGCCAGATCGCGAAGTCGGTCTTGCCCAGGCAGTCATCCGGGCGTATACCGAAGCTTCGCTCGTACGACTTGTTGATATACATGTAGCGGCCGTGCTCATCCTTGACCCAGGTCACCGCGGCGTTGTGATCCATGAACAGGCGGAACAGGTCCTCACGCTCCCGCACCTGCCGCGTCGAGCGCCGCCGCTGCCACAGCAGGGTTGCCGACACGAGGCTGACCGCCAGCATCAACCCCAGCAGGACGGCGGGCCAGGCGCCCATCGGGTAGGCGCCGGGACGCGGCACCGCCCACAGGGCCAAGGTCCGATCCGCCACCGCGAGCCGCGCGGTATAGGCCCGCGGGTCGCGAACGAGGTGGGCAGCATCGGGGGCGGAACCGGAGGTGCGGGTCCGCGACGAATGGACATAGAACAGTCCCTGGTCCCCCTCCAGGGCAGCGTCGCGCAGCACCAGGTCGATCCCGTGCGGCGGCAGCGCGGCCAGGACCTGCTCCGTGAGATCGCCCCCGCGGACGACCCCCAACGCGAAACCCCGCAGGCGTTGGCACCGATCCCGCGCGGCATCGCCCCCGGTGTCGTCCGGGGGCCGCGGCACAAAGATGAGCAAACCCCGCTGGTCGGCGGTCTCCTGAACCAGGGTCAAAGGCGGTGTTGCCGCCGGCCGGCCCGTCTTGCAGGCCTGCTCCAGGGCCGCGCGGCGCTGCGGTTCAGACCCGAGATCGAAGCCCAGGGCCGCCGAGTTTCCGGTCAAGGGTTCCAACCGATGGACGGGGAAATACACGGGGCGCTGGCCCGCGGGACGCAATCCCGAGGCCGACCATTCGCGGATCGCAAAGCCCTCCAGGCCCTCCGCCCGCACCTGGGCTTCGAAGTCGACGCGCTCGGACGCCGGTACCCGGGGCAGCCATTCGATCGCCTGCATGGTCGGCTTGCGCCGCAGGAGTGGCCGCGTGAACTGTGCAAACTCGCTTGTAGAGACCGCCGGCGAAGCGCCGTAGAAATCGGCGACCGACTCGACGTTGGCGACCAGGCTCTGAAATTCCACCTCGAGGGCGCGGGCGTAGGCTTGCGCGTCCTCGCGGAAGACTGCCCGGCGCCGGGCGTCTTCCCATTGTGCAGCAGTCCACCAGGCCGCCAGGCTGACCAGCAGACTGAGCGCCACCAGCATGATCTCGGGGTGGCCTTTCAGCAGTCCGGCCCAGCGTGCTTCGGTAATTGACGGGCAGGCAGACGCTGCAGGTGCCGGGCGCAGCGCGGGCGTTCGCTCGTCATGATTGACCGAGCAGCACATCCTTCGCCTCGTTGATCTTCGCCGCCAGGTAATCAGAGCCGCCCCGGTCCGGGTGCAGTCGCTGGACCAGCCGCCGATGGGCGGCGCGAATCTCCGCCGGGCCGGCCCCCGGGCTCAAGCCGAGGACCGCCCTCGCCTCTTCCTGCGGCATGTGCTGGAGCGCCGTCGGCTTGGGAGCATCCGCACGCTGCGCGGGCGTCGGCCGACGCACCGGCTGCTCGCGCTCACGCTCCAGGTAGACTTCCAGGGCTTCGGCCGAGGCGAGGTCACCGGCATACCACTGCGCCAGGAGATCGATCAGGTCCTGAGTCGAAACCCGCTCCAGGGGCAGTCCGCTGAAGGGTCCGGTCAGGAACTCGCCGCGCATGTGTCCGGAGAGTTGATCGATGACCAGCAACACGCCGCGGGTCGCCACCCGCGATTCGTGCGCGCCCTGGTAGTTGGGCGACCCTTTGAGTTCGCGCACCCACAGGGCGGTCGCACCCGCCACCGCGCTGGGCATCACGATGAAGTTGAGCACCGGGACCATGCTGACGCCGACCGTCGCGGCACCGAACCCCAAACTCAGGGTGCGCCGCTCGCGCAGCCGTCGGCGCTGCTCGCGGAATTTCAGCCCGTTGTTGCCCATAGGATAGTCCGTGTACTGCACCGCCATGATCCAGGCGGTATAGAGGAACCAGAGGATTGGCCCCACCAGCGGCACGAACAGCAGCAGCAGGAACGGGATGGCGAGCAGCACGGCATAGAGGATCTTCTTGGTCTCGTCCCACAGGGTCGGAATCAGTTCCTTCAGCATCTGCGGTACCCCACCGCCCTGCTCCAGCGGCCGTCCGGTGAGCAGCAGTTCGACTTTCTCCGCCAGCAGGCTGTTGAAGGGTGCGGCGATCAGGTTCGCTACCAGGGCAAACCCGTAGAACACCAGCACCAGGAGCAGCAGCACGAAGACCGGCCAGAGGATCCAGTCGAGCCACTGCAGCCAACTGGGAACGCGCGCGTCCATCCAGGTGACGAAGCCCTCGAACCAGGAGACCCCGGCGGCGATACCGGCCGAGAACACGAGGATGTTGATCAATAAAGGCACGATGACGAAGCGCCGCAGGCCTGGGCGGGTGATGAGCCTGATGCCCTGGAACAGATAGCCGGCACCGGAGACAGGGTTGACGGACATGGTTGAATTGGGATCGTCTGGTTCGTGAGATTTGGACCGGAACACAGTATACCGAGCCGGGGCCTTGGGGTATCCCATCCGCGGCAGTCGCGGCTGAACTGCGCGCCGGACACGTTTCGCCCATGGGTTGACGGAACGCTTCAGCGGATGCACTGTCGGGGCTTCGGCGAATGCCGGAAAATCCTGTAGCGGATCGCGAAGGATTTTCGTTTGCCGTCAACGAGCACAGATCGGAGCATAGCAGGGCGATATGACGGTCGGAGCGACGCGCACGGCGGGCGAAAAGACGAGCGGGATAGTATAGGATTCGACGGAAATCGCCTTACCACAGCAGCCAGGAGATCACGATGCAGCGAGCCCAAGCAGAACTCACCCGGTTGGCCCAACTCCCGGATGCGGCAATCGATCTCCCGCGCGCCGCGCTGGCGATCAGCCGTCTGTTCCAGCCGACATTGGATGCCGACCGGTCGCTGCGCCGGTTTGAAAGCCTCTGCATCGCCGCGGTCTCCAGCGTGCCGCGTGATGCGGACCTGACGTACCGGGTGCGGGCACTCAACCGCTTTCTGTTCGACCAGGAGGGATTCGGCGGCAATCTGGAGGACTTCTACGACCCCCGCAACAGCTTCCTGGATCAGGTACTGGAACGGCGCACCGGCATCCCCATCAGTCTGTCGCTGATCTATGTGGAAGTGGCGCATCAGGTTGGAATACCGGCCTTCGGGGTCGGCTTTCCGGGCCACTTCCTGGTGCGGGTCGCGGCCGGGGACGCGATGCTGGTCCTGGACCCTTTCAGCCGCGGCGCCTCACTCGATCTGGAGGATCTGGACCGCCGCCTGGACGATGTCTACGGCTGCGGGGCCGTGACGGTCGCGGCCAATCCGGCGCTATTGCGGCCGGCCACCCGGAGGGAGATCCTGGTGCGAATGCTGGCCAACTTGAAGGTGATCTTCCTGCGCGACGGTGACCTGGGACAGGCACTGATCGCGGTCGATGGACTCCTGGCCCTGCAGCCGGACTCGCCCGATGACCTGCGCGACCGCGGCCTGATCTACCGCGAACTGGGCTATACCCCGGCCGCCGCGGCTGACCTGCGCCGCTATTTCCAGGTCAGCGACGACGCGGCGGAAATTGCGGAACTGATGCCGGTCCTCGCGGAGTTGGAGGCGGCGGGAGTACGGGTGCACTGAGGATGTCTCCGGTGAGCGCGGCCTGGCTTTCACGGTCAGGCGCTGAGGGACGAATCCGGCCGCTGGAAACGACGGCAAGACGTCGATCAGACCGGCGGGTTGGTGATGGTACCGGCCAAACCGCAGTACCCTAATTGCTCATGGTCAGGCGCCCGGGGGGACCGCGCGGCACCGGCCGCCCAGCGCCAGGCCATGCAGTGCGAACCTTTGCAGACAATGTGCTGCTGGGCACCGGAGACGACCGGACAAAAGAACCGTTTGGCGTCTTCTTCTTTAACTAACATGCGTGTACCAGCGCTCCCAAGGCGGTTGCCGTTCAAACTGAAAACCGGCCCCTCGCTCCAGACGTTTCAACGACGAAGCAGCCGCCCTGGTTCAGACCACCGCCTCCGGCACCTCCGACTGGCGTTCCGCCGCGGCCCCGTGCATCAGGATATTGAGCATCCGCATGGTGGCCGCGATGGCGGCGAAGACCTGGTTGGCATGGACGCCGCGGGTCTTGATGCTGCCGCGCTCGGTGTCCCAGGTGATGATGCACTCGGTCAGCGCATCGGCGCGCCCGCCCTTGGGGATACGCACCTCATAGTCCTTGAGTTCCGGCAGAGTGATCCCGTTCCGCTTCAACGGCTTGGTCAGCGCATTGATAAAGGCATCGAAGGCGCCGTTGCCGCTCCCCGCCGCGTTCATCACCTCGTCACCCAGACAAATCTTGATGCTGGCCGTGGACTCCAACTCAAGGCTTGATGAGACATTACAGGCCAGCAACTGCGCGTGGTTGTAATCCTTGCTGTCCAGCACCTCGGCGATGATGAACGGCAGATCCTCGGCGGTGATGGTCTTCTTGGAGTCGCCCAACTCGACGATGCGGGCCAGCACCCGGCGCTGGTTCTCCTCGGACAGACTGATATCCAGGCGCTCCAGATTCTTGGCCAGGGACGCCTTGCCCGCGAGCTTGCCCAGGGCGTATTTGCGCCGCCGGGCGAAGCGCTCCGGCGAGAGCCGGGTGTGGTAGAGGCTGCCCTTCTTGTCCCCGTCGGCATGAATGCCCGCGGTCTGGGTGAAAACATCGGCGCCGACGATCGGCGCGTTGTCGGCGACCCGTTTGCCGGAGAAATACTCCACCAGTTCGCTGACCCGCGCCAGATGAGTCTCGTCGATCCCGATCTCGAAACCGAGCTGATCGCGCAGGTTGACGGCAACCTCGGCCAACGAGGCATTGCCGGCTCGCTCGCCCAGGCAATTCACGGTGCAGTGCACGGTCGCGACGCCCGCCTGGGCGGCGGCCAGGCAATTGGCGGTGCCCAGTCCATAGTCGTTATGGGGGTGGAAATCGAACAGCAGCTCCGGAAAGCGCAGAATCATGTCGCTCATGGCACAGAAGACCCGCTCCGGCGTCATTACCCCCAGGGTGTCGGGGAGCATGAAGTGCGCGATGCCCACGTCCGCCAGCCGCTCGACCAGGCCATAGACATAGGCCGGTTTGTCCTGGTAGCCATTGGACCAGTCTTCCAGGTAGCAGTTGACCTTCAGCCCCCGCGCCAGCGCCAGACCGACCGTCTCGCGCACGTCCGCGGCGTGCGTGTCCAGCGTCTTGCCAAGCTGGCCCACGCAGTGTTTTTCACTGCCCTTGGCCAGCAGATTGAGCACCCGTCCGCCCGCCCGCGCGATCCAGTCCACGCTGCGCCCGCCGTCGACAAAACCCAGCACTTCCACCCGCTCGGCCAGCCCGCGGCGCGCCGCCCAGTCGACAATGTTGGCGACCGCGTCCAGCTCACCAGGGGAGACCCGGGCCGAGGCGACCTCGATGCGGTCCACCCGCACCAGATCCAACAGGACCTTGGCGATATTGGTCTTCTCGTCCGGGGAAAAGGACACCCCCTGAGTCTGTTCGCCGTCACGCAGCGTGGTATCCATGATGCGGACAGTACGAGGGGATTCGGTCATGCGGGGTCTCGTGAATTCAGGAACAGACAGGGAAAACGACACAAGGATACTGCCGCGACGCCTTGATTCAGTTAGAATCAGGGCGGAATGACAGGCTTAGGAAGGTCGAATGATACCATCCAGGACGCGGGGCGGGAGCGCGGATGCCGGCCGGGCGCGCGACACCCGCGGCAAGCGTCCTGATCACCCGCGTCTCCGATCGCCAACAGCAATGAAGTGACCCCCCGATGTATCGCTGGATTCACCAGGAAAAGGCCCGTTACTACCAGGCGCACCTGATCCGCGACCTGTTCGGCGACTGGACCCTGATCACGGTCTGGGGCAGCCTGGGCTCGCACCGCGGCCGGATGTACAGCTCCGGTGTGCAGTCCTACGAGGCGGGCCTCGCCCGCCTCGCAGCGATCAGCAAGCGCCGCCGCCAGCGCGGTTATCTGCTCGTCGATGGGTCCTGAGCCCAGGCTCTCATCACGCAAGCGGCGGCATCGCACGCGCCGCGCTGCGATCCGGCTCGTGGGCGATCAATCATTGACCGGCCCTGCTAACCGACTGGCTGATCAAGGTTGCACCCGTCTTGGGCACAGGCTATCCACAGAAACGGTCACAGTGACTGTGGAAGGTCCGCGCGGGCGGATGCGCTGTCAGTCCGTTTTGCAGGAACACAATCAATGCCATCACGCGTTCAAGACCGACTCGCCGCGATCATCGCTGAGATCGACCGCACCGGACAGGCCGATGTCCTGCGCCTCACGGTGCTGAAGAAATGGTTCGAATACCACCCCAAACGCCTGCGCGCCTTCGGGCTCTGGGTCGCGGAGCGAGCTGCCGCCCGCGGCGAAGGGGCCGAGGGAGAGGCCGCAGACTTGTTCGCGCAGGCGCGCACCCTGTTGACCGAGCGCCCCCTGTCCGAGCCGAGACCCGGCTGGACGGCCGCCGAGACACTGCACCGTCGTCTTGCGGCCTTCCAGAACACCGTGCAATACATTCGCGGAACGCCGGTGCGGATCATCCGGAACCGGAATCTGCTCCTGGTCGAAGAAGGTCTCGACTTGTACCTGGGGCAGCGGACCAGGCCGACTGACGGCTATCGGTTGGCGGCCGATGACTGTGAACACTATGACCCTCACTACGGCACCAATCTGAATGGACCAGCACGTGAGAGAGTGGCCGCTCTGCTCGGTTTCGTTGCGACGGTCGAGGCGCAGGAGGGACAAGAGACCTGAGATTTCAAGCGCGCGAGTCGCCGCGCAGCAGGGGAATTCGCTTCATGTGTCCGACCAGGACCGCGCGCGTGGCGCGGTCATAACCAAACTCGGCACCCGTCGCGTTCCAGGCATCGACGACCCGGCCCACCGCAGTGCGCACGCGCTCGGCCAGCCACGCCGGATCAGCGCCGATTTTGCGGGCCATCCGCTGAAAAGATTCAAAGGTCACATCCTCCCAGCGTTTTGACTTAGCGAGATTGAGTGCCAGAGTATCGTCCGCTTTATAGGGAATGGTCGCGACCTGATCGTAGGCCGGTGACAACTCCGCCCGAACGCCGTCCGAATAGAGCAAGGTCCAGTTTTTATGGTGGGCATCGCCGTTACCGGAGGCCACCATGAAAACGAGGCGCAGCAGGAATGCCGCCAACCCCTCCTCCCCGGCCAGTGACCAGATCACCCTCGCCAAGGTCTCATAATTGAATTTCTTGTATTTCTCCTCTGGATAGAGCCCGAGGATCTGCGCGAAGTCCTCCATATGGATGCGGCTGCCATCGGCGCGGCGATCGAAACGCCGCACCGCCAGCACCCGGCGTTCGTGAAAGGTTCCGACCGCATCGGGTAAGCCCGTGATGTCCGCCACATCGACCAGTTCCAGCTCGGGGATCGGGATTCCGCAGGCCTCAGCCCACCGCATGCTGGCGTATTCATTTTCCGGCACCCCGGGGTAGCGGCTGTCCGGGAGCTTGGCGATCCAGTCGCCGCCACGCCCACTGACGGGGATCGTGAACCCACGCTCGCTGCGGCGGGCGGAGAATTTCAGTTGTACCCCCGCCAACGAAAAATGCCAGGAATCGCCATCCGCTTCGCTCGGCTCCGCGTCAAGCAGGTCCGTCTCCTCGCGCTCACTTGCCGACGGATCAGCGACGATCCTTACCGCGCCCGGCAGATCCTCCCCCAAATGTCGGAGCAGAAAAAATTCGCGGGAGGCGAGGACGCCGGCGCGTTGCGCGACCAGCGCGCGTAAGGGTCCTTCCGGCAGGAGGTTGGAAAACCACGGCGGGACTTTCGAGCGGGTGCGCTGCACCTGATCGAGATCATCAAGAAAAGCCTGGCCCAGTACGAGCCTCGGGTAGGCCTGTTTGTAGGATTCGAGCAGCCGGAATGCGCAGCCGTCGCTGCGCTCCCGGGTCAGCGTGCCGACCGGCAGATCGTTCAACAGCACACGCAGCAACGCAGCCACTCAGAGGTCCTCGTCATCGACCACCAAGGCCGCCAGCGCGGGCCGGTCCGGCTCGTCCCAGCGCGCATGACGGGCGAAGAAACGCTCGAAGTGGTCACGCAGAAACCCGGCTCGCGCCGCGAAAAAGCCTTCCGTATCACCCCGCCGCAGCGCCTCGATCCCGTCCGCAGAGATACCGTGCGAAGCCAGCACGACGGGGTTCGCCACGTCGATCAGAAGTCGCCGCAGGCACGGACGTTTGGGGTGAAGGAGCCGGTTCACGACCGACTTCGTGAGCAAGCCCCGGCTGCTCGCGGCCACCGCGGGCATCGCGAACGCCCGCGCTCCCGGCCCAGTGAGCAGATCCAGGCCGATCGGCGCCGCGCTTTCCAGGTCCCGCGGCATGAGATCCAGCAGGGCCAGGGTCTGTAACTTACTGGCGGCATGACGGAAATTAAAGGGACTGGTCGGCTCGGGCAAGACCGCGGGCCGAGCTTCGAGCATCGCCAACAGCCGCTGGACAGCCGTATCCTCGCTGTCTGAAACAATGCGCTCGAGGCTCGCACGCGTGGAGACCGTGTTGCCCTGGTGGACGCCATTCAGTGCGCCACGCCAGACCCAACGCGCCAACAGATCGCGGGAGCGCGGCCGGGGCTGCGGATGGTGCTGGAAAAATTTACCTAGTAATACAAAGGGCTGCTTATAGGGCAGCAGCGCGTAGTGCGGAATGCCGACGTCGGCCTTCAGGAACTGGATCACGCGCTCGGCGGTTTCAGCCGTCTCGCGATACGCGGCCATGGCGTCCGCCGCGGACAGACGCAGGGACCCGTCGTTCGCCCGCTCGATCACATCGACGCCGCGTAAGACCCGCAAGAGCCGGTACAGCAGTGTCTCTTCAATGGGGCCGAAGTTGAACGCCTCCAGATCAGCGACAATCTGCACCATGGTTGCGGGACGGGTCTGGCCGCGTGCGCCGTGCAAGGCATCGAAGACCTCGGTCTGTTTCAGTCGCCTGCCGGTCGCGTTGGTCCGTCCGAAGATCTCGCGCAGGGTCTCCTCACGCGTGGCGCGAACGAGATAGGCGGGAATCGCGTATTCCCGGATACGCTGACCCAGGGTGAAGGTGCGCTCGCGCCGAACCGGGTGCTTGGCGACATGCGCGAAGACCCACTGCATCAAGCGTTCGGAGTCCGCCACCGCGGTCATGGGCAGCCAACGGGAGGGGTCCTCGGCACGGTTGCGCGGCGGCCGGACAAAAGTGCTCTGGTCGAGATCGAAATAGAGCGCGAACTCATCCGCGTCGGGCTGCGGAGCCAACAGCACCCGCGCGAGCGCGACGAGCCGCTGTTGACCATCCACCACCCAGAGCGCGTCGCCGCGGGCCTGCGCGCTGATCCGCAACGCGCCGAACAGCAGTTCCGCCGGCTCCGCGCTGGTCTCCCAGAACAACAGGGTGCCGACCGGATAGCCGCGATAGAGGCTATCGAAAAACTTCGCGGCATCGGTCCACTTCCATTTGATGCCGCGTTGAAAGGGTGGGATGCGGATGCGCCCACGACGCAGATCGGGCAGCAGATCCTCAACCTTGAACGCGCGCGCTTCCGGGCGGCGCTCCAGGGGTTCGGGGTCTTGGCGGTCTTCCGTCATAGCGGGCATCCATGGCGAATAAGACCCGACTATAGCGGATACCCGACCAGCCCGCACCCCTTGGCCGCGCCCCGCGGCGAAAGGCTATTTCTCGCGCGGATAGGGCCAGGCCATGATGCCGCCCTCCATGACCTTGACGTTGCGCCAGCCATGGGCCTGAAGGATGGCGGCACCCTCGTAGCCGCGCAGTGAGATCTTGCAGTAAAGAATGATCTCCTTGTCTTTGTCCTGCGGCAGTTCGTTGAGCCGCGCGCGCAGCGCACCGAGCGGGATCAGGGTCTCGCCAATGCCGAGACGCAGTTCCTCGAACTCAGTCGGACCGCGGGTGTCGAGGATGAAGCAATCGGCCCCCTGATCGACGCGCTGCTTGACTTCGCGAGCGGACAGCCCCTGCATCCGGCCCATGAGCTTATTCTCCAGCACCTGCGCCGCGACGATGACGTGGTCCAGGGCGAGTGAGTACGGCGGGGCATAGGGCAGGTCGGCATTGACCAGATCGGCCACCGTCAATTGGCCGCGCAGCGCCATGGCCACGGTCGCCACCCGCTTACTGGCATCCCCGGGGCCGATGCACTGGAAGCCCAGGACCCGGCCGGACTTGCGATCGGCTACCATTTTGCTGATCAACAGCTTGCCGCTCATATAGCCGGGAATGTCGAGCCCGGCGATGATCGCGGTCTCGATGTCATAGCCCAGATCCCGGGCCCGCTGCGCCGAGAGACCGGTGAAGCCGACCGTGTAATCGAAGATCTTGCAGATGCCGGTCTTGGTGATCCCTGGAAAGCGGGCGCTGCCCTCTTGAATGACGTTCTGGCCGGCGACCCGCCCCTGCAGGTTGGCGATGTCGCCATAGGGCGCACGCAGCTTGGCACCGGTGATCAGTGAAGTGCACTCGACACAGTCGCCGACCGCATAGATCAGCGGGTCCGAGGTCTGCATAAAGTCGTTGACCGCGATACCGCCGGTCTCCCCCAGGACGATCCCGGCCGCCTCGGCGAGGCTGACGTTGGGCCTGACCCCCACGGACACGACGGCGACCTCGCAGGGCAGTTCGGTGCCGTTGTCCAGTTTGACCCCGGTGAGACGCCCATCTTCGCCAAGAAATTCAGCCACGCCGTTGCCGACGATGATGTCCGGACCATTGGCGCGGATGTGGTTTTCCACCAGCTTGGACAGATCCGGGTCCAGAAAGGGCAGAATCTGGCGGGTCTTCTCGATGACCGTGGTATGAATTCCGGCCAGACGCAGCGCCTCGCAGACCTCGAAGCCGATCAGCCCGCCGCCGACCACGACTGCCTTGGCGGCTTTCTTGTCGTCGCGCACCGCCCGCAGAAAATCGGCATCGGCCAGCGAATGCAGCGTCGTAACGCCCTTGAGCGCGAGGCCCGCAACCGGTGGACGCAACGGCTTGGCACCGGTGGCGATCACCAGCCGGTCGTAGGCGATGGTCTGCTGGTCGCCGGTGGGCAGGTGGCGATAGGTCACGATCTGTTCGGCACGGTCGATCCCGACCGCCTCGGTCTCGACCAGGGCATTGATGCGCTTTGCCTGCTCGAAGAAATTGGGATCCCGCACGATCCCGGCCGGAGTGCAGATCAGCAGATTGCGGTCATCGAAGGTGCCGCCGACATAGTAGGGAAAACCGCAGGAAGCCATCGACAGGTCGGGTTCGCGCTGGATCAGCGTGATCTCGGCGAACTCATCCATCCGACGCGCTTTGGCGGCGGCCTTGGGGCCGGCGGCGGAGCCGCCGATGACGACGATGCGTAAAGGGTGTGACGACATCGGAAAGTCCTCGGATAATGCAAATCAGGAAAGCAGAGTCACCGGATTCTCGACTGATCGATGACGGTGGACGGGTGCTCGGGACGCGGGACAGTGCCGCTCCCACAACCTGTCAGTCTGTCCCGAGCGCGCGCAACGGACGATGCGTATCCGCAACCCAAGATTCATTTTCCGCCCCAACTGGGGCAAGATGCGGCCTGAACCTGTGCTGAGATTCGAGCCGATGAGCCAAGACGTCCCCTTCTGGGAAACCACACCCCTGCCCGCGATGACTCCGCAACAATGGGAATCACTGTGCGACGGGTGCGCCAAGTGTTGTTTGGAGAAGTTCGAGGAAGAAGAGACCGGGCGCATCGTCTACTCGCGCGTCGCCTGTCAACTGCTCGACCTGGACACCTGTCGCTGCGGGGACTATGCAAACCGCTCCAGTCAAGTGCCGGACTGCGTCAGACTGGTGCCCGCGGAGCTCAACCCGGCCACCTGGCTACCCGAGACCTGTGCCTATCGGCGCCTTGCCGAGGGGCGGCCGTTGCCGCACTGGCATCCACTGCTCACCGGCGATCCAGGCGCGGTCGCGGCAGCCGGCCACAGTGTCCGCGGCCGCGTGATCGCGCCAGCCAAGGACGAAGACCCGCTGATGAACCTCATCGATTGGATCAAGTAGAGTCCCAACCATGCCCCAGAACCGCCTGCGCGATTGCGCCACCCTGACCCATCGGCTCGCGTCGGCGGCCACGCTTCTGGCCCTTGCGATCGGGGCCTCGCCGACCACCGCGGCCACGCCCTGGGCCGCGATCACCACGCCCAGCCCAGGGCCGACGCGGGTCATCGGCGGGGCATCCAACGGCTGTGTGGGCGGTGCCGACGCGCTTGCCGAGTCGGGACCCGGCTTTGTCAGCATCCGGCGCTACCGCAACCGCTACTACGGACACCAGACCCTGCTGCGCCTGGTCGCCGACTTGGGCCAAGCCGCGGCGCGCAAACAGGGCGCTCTGGTGATGATCGGTGATCTCAGCCAACCGCGCGGCGGTCGCATGGCGTCCGCGCATCGCAGTCATCAGAATGGTTTGGACGTGGATATCTGGTTCACCCTGGCACCTTCGCCGGACGCGGCGCGCCGGGTGATGGACCATCAGCCCGATCCGCAGAGCATGGTGCAACCCGGCGGACTGGAGACGAGCAGCGCCTGGGGCGAACCGCAGCGCTTCCTGCTGGAGACGGCCGCCCGCCATCCGGCGGTGGACCGTATCTTCGTCAACCCCGGCATCAAACGCGCACTGTGCCGCGAGGTGCAAGGCGAACGGGCCTGGCTGCGCAAGATCAGACCCTGGCGGGGTCACGATGCGCACTTTCATCTGCGCCTCCGCTGCCCGGCCGACAGTCCGCAGTGCGAGCCTCAGGGGACACTACCCGCGGGTGACGGCTGCGGCGCGGATCTCGCCTGGTGGTTCAGCGAAAACGCGCGCAAACCAGCGAAGACAAAGGCCGAGCCTCAGGTCGAACCGACCATCCCCAAAGGCTGTATGGCACTGCTGCCCGATTAGGCTCCGTTCATTACACAGCGCTGCCGTCGCGGGACATGGCGCGGCGGCGGCGGTTCAAGGCGCTGAAGTTCACCAGCGCGCCGCCGGCGCCGTAAACCGCGCCGCCGACCGCACCGATCAGCCCCAAACTGAGGAGTTGCGGCAGCATACCGGCCTGGCTGTCGGCCGTCGGCGCGACGGCGGTCGGGTCACCGAGCAGCCAACCCAAGCCCAGAATCGGGAGCACAACCACCAGCCAGCCCAGGATCGCACCGCCCACGGCGCCCAGCGTGAATCCTCCCGCGCTCACGGCGAGGTGAATGGGCGCAAGGACCGGATTGGATCGTCGCAGTGCAAACCAGGTAAAGAAGCTTCCCATGGCCCCGGCGATCACCCACGCGACCACCCAACCGAGATCGAAGCCAAACACCCCGTAGAGCCGGCCAACGACCGGCAGACCGAACTGCGCGGCCGCCAATAACCCGCAGCCGCCGCCGAAACCCCAGCCGAAAACGACGAATCCAAGCTGCGATGACGACATCCTGACGCACCGCAGCAATAGGGCGTAGATCATGAACCCGGCACCAATCAAACCAACCACGGCACCGCTCACCGCACTGAAGAGCGGATTTTCGATCGCGATTTCGGCAGCCCCGGCACTGTACGGGCTCGACAGCAGATAGGACCCCATGGCCGTGAGGCCGATGACCCAGGCGATTACCCACCCGAAGATGCAGGAAAGCAAGCCGACGCGCAACCCTGGCGGCGGCGCTGCCTCGGCCGCATCCGGTTCGTCCTGATCGGGCGCGGTACCGAGCACGGGCGGCGACAGGGGATAGAAGCCGTCGAACAACACATCGGTGCGCATCCACCCGGCGGATGCGTCCGCCGCGACCGGCAACTCGGCCCGTCGCCGGACCGGCTCCAGACGCTCCATCACCGCGGCTTTCTGGCCGGATGCCGGGTGGAGCGCAACCACAGACCGCGCGGCCGCGGACCCGGTGGACATCGCCGGCCGCATCGGGATCGGGGCCGTCAGCCGCCGCTTGGCAGTTGGGCCCAACATCACGCGCAACGCCGCGTCCAGAGCGTCCAGCAGCGGCGACTCGGAGTCACCCGCCCACCCGACGATATCAACCGAGTCGATGCCGCGAAAGGCGCGCGGCAACTCCACCGGGTCAAACAGCAGGGAGACCAGAGTGCGCCGCTCCAGTGCCACATCGGCCCCGACCGCCGTCCAGCGATCCCGTACCGAGGCGGCAGTCCAGACCGCGATCACACAGGAGGCCGCGCAGACGCGCGGTCGCGAGTGCTTCAACCAGTCACGCTGGGAATCAATGGGCGCGAGCCGTTCGATGACCCAGCCGCGGGCCTCGATCGCCTGGTGCAGCCGGTCAAGGCGTTCCCGCTGTGCTGCGCCGCCCCCGATCAGTAGGATGTCGGCCATCAGGCAAATACCACCCAGGTTGTCGCGATGTACTTGACCCCGGTCCGGACGACCGCCGCCCGGTGTTCGTGGGTCCAAAACGGGGGGAACAGCACCAGCTTGCCGCGCTCCGGACGCACGCTCACCTGCTGGTGAAGAAACTCGGTCTCGCCGCCGGGGCCGGGACAATCGTTGAGATACCACAGGGCGACGAGTTGCCGCCGGCTGAGTTCATGACTGCCGCCGTCGACGTGCCAGTGGTAATACTCCCCCGGCAGATACCGCTGAACCTGATAGCCCTCATCCTTGAACGGCCCCTTGAAGTAGGGAAAGGTCTCGCGAAACTCGTTGATGGCAGCGGCCAGCGAGCGGAACAACTCCTGGTCGACATCCTGCCAATCCGGTTTGTTGCTGACGACCAGGTCGGTGGTTCGCTTCACGCTCGGATCAGCAGTACGCAACTGCCCCACCCGCCCCGCATACTGGTGCTGCGGGTGCGCCTCGAAGCGCTCACAGACGGCGTCACAGAAGCCTGGCGACAAGGCCAGGGGCCGCTCGAAGATCAGGCTCAGCGGTTTAACCTCGCGGAGCAAAACCACAGGGGTCAGCGGATGTTCGGCAGCGGCGTTCATGGCTGGCGGTGGCCGGCAGGTTCGAGGGTGGTGCGGTCCAGGCGCGCCCGACGAATGGCCGCGATGCGGGCCTGACGGATTTGCTGGGCGATGAGTCGGGGCTCCGCGGCCGCGACGGCGAGCGCCGCGACATCGACCGCCAGTGCCGCATCGAAGAGATGCCGCAGTTCCCCGGCCTGGGGATAGGGGCGATCGGCGTAGCCCGCGCGGCCGCGGAAGTCCGCCTCGCAGGCGGTGAGCAGCTGACGGAAGCGCTCGGGGCGGCGAAAGGCGTCGGTCCGCTCCATGAGGTCGACGATCGTCGCCGACCGCAGCACCTCGACCGTATGCACCAGCCCATGGTAGCGGGCCGTGATGCGCGCCAGGGCGCGGTAGCGGTTGGGTACCCTTAAACGATCACACACGGCCTCCAGCAGCGTGACGCTGCGCTCCTCGTGTCCGTGGTGACTCGGCCAGATCGCTGCCGGGGTGGTGCCCTTGCCCAGATCGTGGCAGAGGGCGGCGAAACGCACCTCGAGATCCGGCGAGAGCTGCGCCGACATATCGAGTACCAGCATGGCATGTACGCCGGTGTCGATCTCCGGGTGCCATTTTTCCGGTTGGGGAACACCCCACAGGCAGTCCAACTCGGGCAGCAGGCGGGCCAGCGCGCCGCACGCGCGCAGGACTTCGAAGAACCGCGAGGGGCGGGTCTCGCCCAACGCCTTGCTCAATTCCTGCCACACCCGCTCCGGAACCAGGGCATCCACCTCGCCGGCGGCGACCATGGCCCGCATCAAATCCATGGTCTCGTCGGCGACCCGAAAACCCAGCGGCGCGAAACGGGCGGCAAAACGGGCGACCCGCAGAATGCGTACCGGGTCCTCGGTGAACGCCGGCGAGCAGTGACGCAGCACCCGCGCCTGCAAATCGGCCAAGCCGCCGAAGGGATCGATCAGCGTGCCATCCGCCGAGCGCGCCAGCGCATTGATGGTCAGGTCGCGGCGACGCAGGTCCTCCTCCAGGGTCACCGACGGGTCGGCGTGCACGACAAAGCCGCAGTAGCCGGGGGCGGTCTTGCGCTCGGTTCTGGCCAGGGCGTACTCGTCTTTGGTTTGCGGATGCAGGAAGACGGGGAAATCCCGACCGACCTGCTTGAAACCGCGCCGCGTCAGGTCAGCCGCGGTGGCGCCGACCACCACATAGTCCCATTCGTTCGGGACCTGACCGACCAACTGATCGCGCACGGCGCCGCCGACCAGATAGACCTCGAGACCATCGGCGGCATCCACCGGGCACCGGCAGGCAACGGCGGACATCGCGATCAGACCTTGGGCGGCGCGGCCGGTAGCCGGCCGTCGACCGCGACCACGCCAGCCGCACCAGGCGTGGCGACCACGGGGGATGGCAGCGCCCGATCACCGCCGAAGTGCTTGCGCAGTGCCGTCCAGACCCGCTGAAGCCCATGCCATAACTTGGGGAACAACCAGATCAGGAGCAGGAAGAACAGGGCCAACGCGACCAGGAACACCGCCGGGTGTTGCAGCGCCAGCAGCAATCCGCCAATCACCCCGAGGTCCTCGGTGACCGAGGCGATCCAATTGGTGAAGGGCTCCGGCGAGGTATTGATCAGGACCCGAGTCCCCGCCTTGGCGGCATGACTGGCCGCGGCCACACCGCCGCCGAGCAGCAGCGCGGCCGTATCTCCCAGCGGGGTCAGCGGACCCAGGTCGCCCACCGCGCCCATGGCCATCAGGGCTCCGGCCGGGATGCGGATGAAGGTATGCACGGCATCCCAGATGCTGTCCACACCAGGGACTTTATCGGCGAAGAACTCGGCGAGATACATGCCGCCGGCAGCCAACAGCACTAGCGGATCGGACAGGATCGCGAGGCCGGCCGGCAAATCGACCGCTCCACTGGCTCCCATCAGCCCGAGCACCAGGATCGCGGCATAGAGATTGATGCCGCTCGCCCAACTGGCGCCGAGGGCTAAGGCAAGGTTCTGGGTCACGTCGTCCACGGCTACCTCGCGCAGATGCGGATGTGATTATTTGATTATAGGGTAGCCGCGGCGTCTCGGTCCCCTCGCACGGCCAACCGCGCGGTACGCGAGTTGGCGCGTCCTTCGCGCTAGAATACCGCCCCCTTCAATCGAACGAGTGATCCGACCATGCGGTACATCGGCTATCTGCTCCTGTTTGCCCTGATCGCCTTCGGCGTTTGGCCCTACTACACTGTTTTCAAACTGGACAGCGCCTTAAGTCGGGAAGATACCACCGAACTGGCCGCGCTGGTGGATTTGCCGGCCATCCGCGCCAATTACAAGGCACGCATCGGCGCGGGCGCGGACCAACTGCTGCCCAGCGGCGACGCCAACACGGCCATGGCCTGGATCCGCCAGAACCTGGAGCGGCTGGGTGACTCGGCACTCGACCAGGCCATCACCCTGCCCTGGGTCCAGGAAACCTTGCGCAAGGCGGTCACCGCCGCGACCAATCAGACGCCGCCCTACCTGCTGGGCGGAATCGACTTCGCATTCTTCGAATCCTACAACCGCTTTCTGATCCGCATCGGCGAGTTGGGTCAGGGCGCAACCAATGTGCGCCTGACACTGGAAGGCTTCGACTGGAAGATCACCGACATCATCCGGTGAGTCTCGCTGACCGCCTGCCGACCGTCCGGATATAGCTGTCGAACGTGATAACCGGACGTAGGGGCGGGTTTCAAACCCGCCCCTACACGAAGGTCTGTCTGGATATCAAGTGCGAACGCTATATCAGGTGCGCAGGTCATCTCTCGCCCAGGGAGTCCGCGACTCAGCGTTGGCCGGAAGGGGGCGCCAAGGCTGAAGCCTTGGACTCCCGGCGGGCCGGCAACATCCCCGCGCGGCAGAGGAACGCGACGATCGTCGGCACGCCCGCCCCCACCCGCAGGTTGGTGAAGACGAACGGCCGATCGCCGCGCATCCGCCGGGTATCACGTTCCATGACCTCCAGCGACGCGCCCACATAGGGCGCCAGGTCGATCTTGTTGATCACCAGCAAATCCGAACGGGTGATCCCCGGCCCGCCCTTGCGCGGGATCTTCTCCCCTTCGGCCACGTCGATGACATAGAGCGTGAGGTCCGCCAACTCCGGACTGAAGGTCGCGGCCAGATTGTCGCCGCCGCTCTCGATGAAGATCACGTCAAGCTGCGGAAACCGGGCTTGCAAGTCCTCTACCGCCGCCAGGTTCATGCTCGCGTCTTCGCGAATGGCGGTGTGCGGACAGCCGCCGGTTTCCACGCCGATGATCCGCTCCGCGGGCAGCGCCTGGGAGCGGATCAGGAACTCGGCATCCTCGCGGGTATAGATATCATTGGTCACCACCGCGATCTCGTAATGATTCCGCAGGCCTTTGCACAGCGCATCGAGCAGCGCCGTCTTGCCGGAACCGACGGGGCCGCCGACACCGACACGCAGGGGGGAAGACTCAGCCATTTGCACCTCAGGACCGGAACAACCGTGTATATTGCGTTTCATGCGCACTGCTGGCAATGGCCAGTGCCGGACAGGACGCGCCAACGGCGTCATCCGCGCACGCCTGCGCCTGATCCAGAACGCCCGGAATCAGGCCCGCCAAACGGACCAGAACCTGCTGACCCTGCGTCTGACCCAGCGGCACACACTTGACCGCCGTCAACACCAGACCCTCCAGCCACGCCCAAGCGTAGCCGGCAGCGGCACACCGCGGCGCGATGCCCCAGGCCGCCGCGGCAAAGGCGATGCCGGCCGCCTGACTGCGCGCCAGCACCGGCCGCCACTCCCGTGCCCCGGCCAGCTCCCAGGCAAGCAGCAGATCGGCCAACGCCCGGCCGCGGTTGCTCTCCTCCAGACGCAGTTCCATGGTCTCACGGGCGGCGATCAGGCGGTCGATGAGACTGCCCATGGCCCGCGGGTCCCGCGCCGCGGCCGCCGTCCGCATCCGCACCAGCAGGGGCAGGTCCACCCGCGCCAGACTCGACTGAAGCTGATCGGCGAGCCAGGCATCCAGGTCCGCCGCGGTCTTCAGCCAGCCCGCCTCCACCGCCCATTCGATCCCCTGGGAATAGGTGAAGCCACCGATCGGCAGGGACGGACTCACCAATTGAACGAGCCGCAGCAGCGGCAGGTCAGTGATCATGCGCGTGAGCCTGCCCATGACCCTGGCCGCCATAGGCACCGGCTTCCGGCTCGAAGGGGCCATGGTCCACCACAACCGCCAACCCCAGTCCCCGTACCAGATCGTCCAGGACATGGTCGTGCAGATAGGACAACCGTCCGGGCTCGATCTGCACTGCCACATGGCGATTGCCCAGGTGATAGCAGACCCTGGCGAGGACCAACGGGTCTGCGCAATCCACCCGCGACAGACACTCGGCGGCGGCACGTACCCGCACCACCAGGCCATCCTCAGACACCAAGCCATCGCCGTCGCGCAGCGTCGTCCCCCGCGGCAGCAGGATGCCTGCCTCCCGACCATCGTCGAGGACTACGCGCAAGCGGCTGCGCAGTCGTTGGTCGCGGGTCAAGGTGATGGTGGGAGCCGTTTCAGGCGATTGATCGATTTTACGGGTGAAATGAATCATCAGGGAACCAAACGGTCGCGAAATGGATCAGATTGACCGGAGCGCGGTTGAGCACCACCAAGTCCACCGGACGCTCGGCCGCTTCAGTCAAAGCGTCGGCCAAGTCCAAGTGCAGACCGGCCAGCGTCTGCGGCGGATCGGTCTCGAACAAGACGCCGACATCCAGATCACTGTCCGCGCGCGCCTCCCCGCGGGCTGTGCTGCCGAAGAGCCAGGCGCAGACCAGATCGGCGTCCTCAGCTTCCAACGCCGCCTTCAACGATTCGAGATGGGCCGGATTGACTCTGGCCTGATCAGACGGATGGGGATTCACGCATCTCATCCCATAACAGGTATCGAAACGGTGACAATGGAATCCACGTCGACCGCTCGGCTGCCGCCAAAGCGCGGAACCGATTGATCTCCCTTTTCCGCGCGGCTGGTCGCCCCCGTGAGTTCAGCTTGAGAATCTCGATCGTCAATCGCGCACGCTCTCGGTTCACCGCCGATGCATCAGGATTGGGCGAGAGTGTTCCGTCGCTGTAATTGTAAATGAAGAACACAGCAAATCGAAAGCTCGGCTCATCTGGGCGCAAAATCTGGTCAGTGTAATCGTCATCCGCCTTTTCCTGACAGTGACGACAGCACAGATACAGGTTGTCCCAGCAATACACCTGATGGGGGAAGCGCGCCTTGGGTTTAAAGTGATCAATGGTCGGATCAGTCCCCGTGTCCATGGGAAACCAGTCGCAATAGGCGCAATGACCCTCGGTCATCGCACTGAGCAGGGGCAGCAGCCGCTGGTTGACCCGCTGACCATGCCACTGCTTCCACGAAAAACAATAGCTGACATTCGCTGCGAGCCGCTGTGCAAACTCGGCACCCCACTCTTCCCAATGTTCCGCTAACCAGTCGGGACAGGCCGGCCGACAACAGGGAGTCATCCGACAGTCTCCGCGACTGCCCCCGCCAGACGCCGCTCGACCTGTCGCAGCTCCGGGCGCACGATCGCCAGCACCTCTTCACCAAACCCCGCGAGTTCGCGTCCCTTTGCCTGCAACTCCTCTATTGCCCCCGGCTCACGCTGTAACGCTTTGTCGCGAAGCGCATAGAACACCCTAAGTTTCTCATCGACTTGCGGAGCGAACTCCGCCTCGATCCCGAGTACATCGCGCAGCACGGTCGCGTAACTATTACCAACCATGCTCGGTAGGGTTTCACCAACATGCCCCCGCCCTTGCTCGTCCAGATACAGCGGATAGATCCAGGCATCGTCCGCGGAAGCGATGATGAAAGGAGAATGGGTCGAGACGAAGACCTGAGCGTTCGGAAACAGGTCTTGAACGACCGGCAGGATCTTGCGCTGCCAGGCGGGATGCAGATGGACCTCGATCTCATCCAGAAAGAGCGTGATTTGCCGATCCAGGAGTGGTGTATCGTCGATCCAAGGGATTCGATCCATGTGCATCAGCAGATCACCAATCCAACTGATCAATGATTTTAGCCCGTCCGGAAGGACCTCGATTGGCAATTGCTCGCCATCAATGGAGGCTTTGACATTAATGGGCTCGTAAGAAAGAACGAACGCAAATTTCCGGCTGGTAATTTCACTGATCACCTGCTCGATTCTGACGATTGCGCCGCGATAACGGGCGTGCCCGGACTCATCTGACTGATCCTTGGCAAATGCAGCCTTCGCGGACGTGT
The DNA here is from genome assembly GCA_013426805.1 of Chromatiaceae bacterium. GTDB lineage: Bacteria > Pseudomonadota > Gammaproteobacteria > Chromatiales > Chromatiaceae > Thiodictyon. The sequence continues at coordinate 3,446 of JACDZG010000070.1, read as the reverse complement.
TGGCAATCCATTGAATTAGCGGCGGCACCTTACTATTGAAATCCGGCTTGGGATTCAAACATGCGGAAGCCAAAGGCGTATCCTGCTGATCAATGATACCATCTAGACTGAAGGTGTCAACGGATCGCTGGCCTCCATAGGCAAAGGCCAAATGAGAAAAACGAGTGTCCTTATGCTTCGTATCAAACAGCTTATAATACATGGTTAGCATACGATACTTAGAAAAAATAGAATCTTCATTTTTTCCAGGATATTCGTAGAAAGCTAAATAGTCGGTATCGGATCCGTATGGATGATCATACGGCGACTTTAACAATGTCGTTTGCGGCACACTGGTATTCGATATGTAGGGTGGTGGTGTCTCCCGCCCGACCGGAGCAACGGCCGCGATGTGACCTCCGGCAAACTCAATCAAAGCGTACCCACTACGGTTGTAGAACCGCTTATCGATTCCGGTCGAAAGTCCGGAGAACACCTGCGCCATCGCCATGAGAATCGTGCTCTTTCCACTCCCATTTGGCCCCACCAGCAAATGGATATCCGCCTTCTTGGGATCCCGTCCGGGCTGGAACTGAATATCCAGGTCATCGAAGCAACCGGCCGCTTCCAGAATCAGCCGTTCGATTCTCATGATGCGCTCTGGCTCCCACGCTCCAGCGTGAAGGCAGGTCCCGACCCGCCATTGCCGCGCGGGCCTTCCAGCCGCTGGAGAAGCCGAGACCGCAGTCCCACGCTGGAGCGGGGAAACTCGAATGAGGTCTTGGACATGGCGAACACCCTCTCGGTTAGAACAGAAAATAGCGCTGGGCAAAAGGCAACACGGCGGCGGGCTCGCAGGTGAGCAACTGGCCATCCGCGCGGACCTGATAGGTCTGGGGGTCGACCTCGATCAACGGCTGCCAGTCGTTGTGGACCATGTCTGACTTGCGCAGACCGCGGGTGCCCCGCACCGTACCGATCAAGCGCTGCAACCCAAGCTGCTGGCCGATCCCGGCCGCGCCGGCCGCTTGCGAGAGAAAGGTCATACAGGTTGCCCCCAAGGCCCCGCCGAAGGCACCGAACATCGGCCGGTAATGGACCGGCTGCGGCGTGGGAATGGAGGCGTTGGGGTCACCCATGGGCGCCGCGACGATCAGGCCGCCCTTGATGATGAGACTCGGCTTGGCGGCGAAGAAGGCCGGCCGCCACAGCACCAGATCGGCGAGCTTGCCGACGGCGACCGACCCCACCTCATGAGCGATGCCGTGGGCAATGGCCGGGTTGATGGTGTATTTGGCGACATAGCGCTTGACGCGGACATTGTCATGTTCCGCCGGGTCGCCGGCCAGGGCACCGCGCTGCACCTTCATCTTGTGAGCGGTCTGCCAGGTGCGGGTGATGACCTCCCCCACCCGGCCCATCGCCTGGCTGTCCGATGAGATCATGCTGAAGGCACCCAGATCGTGGAGGATATCCTCCGCGGCAATGGTCTCCCGGCGAATCCGCGACTCGGCAAAGGCCACGTCCTCCGGAATGGACGGCGACAGATGATGGCACACCATCAGCATGTCCAGGTGCTCATCCACCGTATTGACCGTATAGGGCCGGGTCGGGTTGGTCGATGACGGCAACACATTGGGCAGGCCGGCGGCCTTGATGATATCCGGGGCATGGCCGCCGCCCGCGCCCTCGGTGTGATAGGTGTGGATGGTGCGGTCCTGGAAGGCGGCAATGGTGTCCTCGACAAAGCCGCTCTCGTTCAGGGTATCGGTATGGATAGCGACCTGGATATCGTAGCGCTCGGCCACCCCAAGACAGCAGTCGATGGCGGCCGGCGTGGTACCCCAATCCTCATGGAGCTTGAGCCCCATGGCGCCGGCGTGCACCTGCTCTTCCAGCGGGAGCGGCAAGCTGCCGTTGCCCTTGCCGAGAAAGCCCAGATTGACCGGCAGCCCCTCGGCCGCCTGCAACATGCGATGCAGATTCCAGGGTCCCGGCGTGCAGGTGGTGGCATTGGTGCCGGTCGCGGGCCCGGTACCGCCGCCGATCATAGTCATGATCCCGGACATCAACGCCTCCTCCACCTGCTGCGGGCAGATGAAATGGATGTGCGCATCGATGCCGCCGGCGGTGAGGATCTGGCCCTCGCCCGCGATGATCTCGGTGCCGGGGCCGATCAGGATGTCGACACCCGCCTGAGTATCCGGATTGCCGGCCTTGCCGATGCCAGCGATCCGCCCATTCTTGATGCCGATATCGGCCTTGACGATCCCCCAGTGATCAAGGATCAGCGCATTGGTGATGACCAGATCCGCCACCTCGGCCGCCTGGCGCTGGCATTGGCCCATCCCATCGCGGATCACCTTACCGCCGCCGAAGCTGACCTCATCCCCATAGTGAGTCCGATCCGCTTCGACCTGGATGATCAATTCCGAGTCACCCAGGCGCACCCGGTCGCCGACGGTGGGTCCGTAGAGTGAGGCATAGGCGGCACGATCGATGCGGCTCATGGCGTGACGCCCTCCGGTGCCAGTGCGCCCATCACGCGGGCATTGAAACCAAAGACCTGCCGGCTGCCGGCGTAGGGCACCAGCGTGACGGTGCGGCTCTGGCCCGGCTCGAAACGCACCGCGGTGCCGGCCGGGATATCCAGTCGCCAGCCGCGGGTCGGCGCGCGGTCGAAGCGCAGCGCGGCATTGGTCTCAAAAAAATGGTAGTGGGAGCCGACCTGGATCGGCCGGTCGCCGGTATTGGCGACCTCCACGGTCAGGACCGGACGTCCGGCATTGAGCTCGATGGTGCCGGCGGCGGGGAGCAGTTCGCCTGGGATCATGGGTCTGGACTCCTGAAAACTTGTTGATTCCGGTCTCTCAAGCGCCGGATCAAACAATGGGGTCATGCACCGTCACCAACTTGGTGCCGTCCGGGAAGGTCGCCTCGACCTGAACCTCGTGGATCAGTTCCGGGATGCCGTCCATCACATCGTCGCGCGTGAGCAGGGTCCGGCCATGGTTCATCAACTCGGCGACCGAGCAGCCGTCGCGGGCGCCCTCCAGGATGGCACAACTGATGAAGGCCACGGCCTCCGGATAATTGAGCTTGACGCCCCGTGCCTTACGCCGCTCGGCGACCAGGCCGGCGGTGAACAGCAGGAGCTTGTCTTTCTCTCTGGGGGTGAGATCCATGGCCGCCTCCGGATCGGGATCGCGCACTTGGGTTGACGGGGCAGACGGGCGATAGGGGTGGACCCGTTCCGTGGCGAACCAGCCGCCTTGCCCGCGCAGTCCGGCACCAAGTATGCGCCAAAGCGCGAGGAAAAACCGGTGCTGGGGCGCAGTCGGCCGAGATGCACAATATAAAAGTTGTGCTTTTCTGATACAAGATATAACCTGTGTCTGGCCTTGATCGTCGGTCCGGCCGGCCGCGGACGGTCCGCACAGCGGACCCTACGGTAACACGGTGACCTG
>JACDZG010000239.1 GCA_013426805.1 Chromatiaceae bacterium | reverse complement strand
AATGGCTGGCCACCATTGCCGCCGCCGTGCAGGGCGAGCTGGACCGCGTCTCGCAGACCCTCACCTCCCGCATCCGTCAGCTCGCCGAACGCTACGCCGCTCCGCTGCCGCAGCTCACCGACGAAGTGGCCAAACTGGAGGCTAAGGTACACCTTCATTTGGGGCGGATGGGGTTCGCATGGAAATAGTCTCGTGGTATGTGCTTGACTCTCCATTTGCTGGAATGTTATTAAAGAAATCCGTATATATTTTTAATAAACAAAATTCTTATTCAAGGATCGCACATTATGCACCGTGATACCACGGGAAGCTACGCCACCAGCATCGCCGGGGGGGAAACCGTTCGCGCCTTTATTCCCCAGCCCTTGCCGCCTGTGCCGCCCCTCGACCTGAGCGGCATTCGGCAACCCTTGCTCGAACGCGCCACCCTTGCTTTAGGTCGCTTGGACAGCATCAGCCTGCTCTTGCCAGATCCGCAGCTTTTTCTCTATGCCTATGTGCGCCGTGAGGCAGTGTTGTCGTCACAGATTGAAGGCACTCAGTCCTCCCTTTCGGATCTGCTCCTCTTCGAGCTGGACGAGTCGCCGGGGGTGCCCTTCAATGACGTTGTCGAGGTTTCCAACTCCATTGCTGCACAGGAGCATGGCATGGCGCGGTTGCGGGAGGGTTTTCCCCTCTGTAACCGCCTGTTGCGCGAGATGCACGCCCGGCTGATGGCGCGGGGACGCGGCAGTGACAAAGCTCCGGGCGAATTTCGTCGCAGCCAGAACTGGATTGGCGGTACCCGCCCTGGTAACGCCCAGTTTGTCCCACCCCCGCCCCAAGAGGTCGAGACCTGCATGACTGCCCTGGAGCGGTTCATCCAGAATAACGAACCCAGCGCCATGCCGATACTGCTCAAGGCGGCGCTGGCGCATGTCCAGTTTGAGACCATCCATCCCTTCCTGGATGGCAACGGCCGTCTTGGCCGTCTGCTCATTGCCCTGCTCCTGCATGAGGGCGGGGCACTGAGCCAGCCGCTGCTCTACCTGAGTCTCTACTTCAAACAGCACCGTTCCCACTACTACACCTTGCTCGACCGTGTGCGCACCGAAGGCGACTGGGAGGCCTGGGTTGATTTCTTTCTCGAAGGCGTGGCAGAGACCGGCAACGGCGCGGTGCAGACCGGCCAACGGCTGTTGGCCCTGTTCCAGCAGGATACCCAGCGCACCCAGGCCAGCGGCCGCAGCGCCGCCAACGCCCTGCGGGTACTGGACGCTCTGCGTCGGCGGCCGCTGTGCAGTCTGGGCCAGCTTTGCCACAACAGCGGCATGACCTTCCCCACCGCCACCAAGTCCATGCTGCGACTCATGGACCTGGGCATTGTCCGCGAACTCACCGGCCAGCGCCGCAACCGCCTGTTTGTCTATGACGCTTACCTGAGCATCCTTAATGAGGGAGGGGAAGCGCTGTGAGGCCGGGTTACAAGCAGACCGAGGTGGGGGTGATTCCGGAGGAATGGGAGGTGTCTTATGTTGGGCGTGAGTATGAAATCAAACTCGGCAAGATGCTTGACGCAGAAAAGAACGTAGGCGTTCCTAAGCCTTATCTTGGTAACAGGGCAGTCCAATGGGATCGCATAGACGTCAGCGACCTTCCAACCGTCCCCATGTCTCGCTCTGACCTTGAAAGATTTCGCCTACAGAAGGGCGACCTACTCGTATGCGAAGGAGGAGAAGTTGGACGTGCCGCGATTTGGGAGGCTCCACTTCAAGAGTGTTATTACCAAAAAGCGCTTCATCGCTTGCGTCCGCTACGCGGCTTCAACTCGGAACTTATGGCTGCATTCCTCCGGCGCTGGTCGGATTGCGGTCTGCTCGCAAACTATGTGACTCAGACGAGCATCGCGCATCTTCCCCGTGAAAAGTTTTTGGAAGTGCCGGTACCAGTGCCACCCCTCCCCGAACAACGCGCCATCGCAACGGCGTTGAACGATGTGGTTGGGCTGCTGGGTGGGCTGGACCGGCTCATCGCCAAGAAGCGCGACATCAAACAGGCCGCCATGCAGCAACTCCTCACCGGCCAAACCCGCCTCCCCGGCTTCCACGGCGAGTGGGAGGTGAAGCGGCTGGGGGAGATCGCAAACCTTTATCAACCAGAAACAATCTCCGCAAATAAATTCACCGAATCAGGGTATCCGGTTTATGGCGCTAACGGTATCGTTGGCTACTACCGCACCGCAAACCACAAAACTTGGCAGGTAACCGTTACTTGTCGTGGCTCAACATGCGGAACAGTAAATCGAACAGTTGATGAATGTTGGATTACGGGGAATGCGATGGTTCTGAATTGCGATCAGAACCCGACCATTGACAAGAATTTTTTCTATTACTTGCTGCTTGGCCAAAATTTATCGGATTGCATTACAGGAACAGGACAGCCTCAGATTGTTCGCTCGCCATTAGCTGCGGTTAGCGTTTCATATCCAAGCCCCCTCCCCGAACAAACCGCCATTGCCGAGGTGCTTTCCGATATGGACGCGGAGCTGGCGGCGCTTACGCAGAGGCGCGACAAGACCCGCGCCCTCAAGCAGGCCATGATGCAGGAACTCCTCACCGGCAGGACGCGCTTGATCCCCAAATCCATCACGGAGGTGAAACCATGAGCGACGAGCCGTTGCCCCAATCCGAGATCATCCTCTACCAAACCGAGGATGGCCGCACCCGCATCCAGTGCCGATTTGAGAATGAGACCCTGTGGCTAACGCAGGCGCAGATTGCCGAGCTATTCCAGACGAGCCCTCAAAACGTAACCCTCCACTTGAAGGGCATTTTTGCCGAAGGTGAACTGGACGAGGCGGCAACTTGTAAGGATTACTTACAAGTTCGATTGGAAGGCGGGCGCGATGTATCGCGGAAGCTCCGGCACTACCGTTTGGAGGCGATTCTGGCCGTGGGTTTTCGGGTGCGTAGCCATCGGGGCACTCAGTTCCGGCAGTGGGCCATCGGTCGCTTGAGCGAGTACCTGGTGAAGGGCTTCACCATGGACGACGAACGGCTCAAAAATCCGCCGGGCGAGGGGCAACAGGATTACTTCGATGAATTGTTGGAGCGCATCCGCGACATTCGGTCGTCGGAGCGGCGCTTCTACCAGAAGGTGCTGGATATTTATGCCACGAGCGTGGACTATACGCCAAACGCGGAGACTTCCCAGCAGTTCTTTGCCGCTGTGCAGAACAAGATGCACTGGGCCACGCACGGCCAGCCGCCGAAGTCGTCGCGGAGCGGGCGGATGCGGTGAAACCCTTCATGGGTCTGCAAACCACGCGGCCCGGCGGGATCGTGCGCAAGGACGATGTGACCGTGGCCAAGAACTACCTGACGGAGGATGAGCTGAAGGTGCTCAACCGCATCGTCAACCTCTACATCGAATACGCGGAACTCCAGGCACTGGAGCGCAAGCCAATGACGATGCAGGACTGGATCACCAAGCTGGATGAGTTCTTGAAAATCTCGGAGCGCAAGCTGCTGGATCATGCGGGCAAGATTTCCGCACAGACCGCCAAAGCGAAGGCCGAGCTGGAGTATGCACGATATCGTGAACAGCTGGAGACTCAACCCCAGAGGATTGATGCGGAATTTGAGAAGGCGGCGAAGCAACTCAAGGGGGCTCACGCGGAGGCGCGGAATACGCGGAGAAAAAAAACATGAAAGAACTCGACGACATCACCGGCGCGATTGTGGACGCGGCGCTCAAGATACACCGGGAGCTAGTGTCTCGTCAACAATCAAGTGTCGGATAAAGGCGCCGTAATTTTATCC
>JACDZG010000238.1 GCA_013426805.1 Chromatiaceae bacterium | reverse complement strand
TACTCAAATTATGTATATCTTTCATGACTTTAAATTTAACGAAGTAGAACTAAGCGATTTCCGACAGTTTGGATACCGGTAAGTGCAGGTGCGACTTCAGTCGCACCTGCATCCGAATCGGTGCGACTGAAGTCGCACCTACATCCGAGACGATGGTGTCTTCTTGCGGCCCGAACGACGATCAAGACCCGCCTGCCGAACAAAGCGCCCTTGCACATGACCCATCGCATTGCGGTGTGCGCACTTGGCTCGGTATCCTGCCGCTACCCCGAGTTTTCAGTTTACCGACCCCATGACCCCCACTGCCTGGCTCAAGGCCCAGACTCCGCTGGCTGGACGCGCACTCCCCGCCGCCATCGTGCTTCAGGGCCTGAACGGCGCACTTCTCATCGCCCAGGCCTGGCTGCTGGCCCTGATCCTGAACGCCGTGACCTTCGCGCACGCCGGACTCGCCGAGGTGCGTCCCTGGCTGTGGCAACTGCTGGCCTTGTTTGCCGCCCGCGCACTCACCGCTTGGGGAGCGGAACGCTTCGCCGTCCGCGGCAGCGCCCGCATCAAGGTCGCGCTGCGCGACCGGGTCTATCGCCGCCTGCAAGCTCGGGGGCCTGCCTATCTGGCCGGAGAACGTAGCGGCGCCCTGGTCGAGACCCTGACCAAAGGGGTCGACGATCTCGATGCCTATTACGCCCGCTTCCTGCCGGCCCGCGCCCTGGCCATGACCCTGCCCTTCGCCATCCTGCTGCTGGTCTGGCCGTTGGACTGGGTATCCGGCCTGGTGTTGCTGGTCACGGCACCCCTGATCCCGCTCTTCATGATTCTGATCGGACGCAATGCCGAACGGCTGAACCAGCGTCAATGGAAGGAACTCGCACGCATGGGCGCGCGCTTCCTCGACAGCATCCAGGGGCTCACGACACTCAAGCTGTTCGGCGCGAGTCGGCGTCAGGGCACCGAACTCGCCGCCGTCTCCGAGGCCTATCGGGTGGGCACCATGCGGGTGCTGCGCGTGGCCTTCCTGTCCTCAGCCGTGCTGGAGTTCTTCGCCACCATCAGCATCGCGGTGGTCGCCGTGCTGATCGGTTTTCGCCTCTACGGCTTCGAGCTCCCGCTGCCGGCCTGGATCAGCCTGCCGCGGATCGACTTTCAGACCGGCTTCTTCGTCCTGCTCCTGGCCCCCGAGTTCTTTCTGCCGCTGCGCAGCCTGGGCACCCACTACCACGGGCGAATGGAAGCGACGGCCGCCGCCGAGCGGCTGATCGAGGTCCTGGGGCCGGAGCCTGAAACAGCGCCGACCGACGCGACGGCAGCACCCGCCGCCCCCCCGACCGCGCCCGGTCCGGTCAGCCTCCGCTTCACGGACGTCCACTTCAGCTACAGCGAAGGGCGTGAGGCGCTCTGTGGTCTGCGCCTTGAGATCCCACCCGGCGAGCGCCTGGCCCTGGTCGGCACCAGCGGTGCCGGCAAGACCACCCTGGTGCAGTTGCTGCTGGGCTTCCTGACCCCGACCGCCGGCACCCTGACCGTCAACGGCCGCGACCTGCGCACCCTGGACCTGGACGACTGGCACCGGCATCTCGCCTGGGTGCCGCAGCAGCCCCGGCTCTTCCAGGGGACCATCGGCGCCAATATCCGGCTCGGCATCCCGCCGGAGGATCCCCGCGCCCACCCGGACGCGATACGCACCGCCGCCCTGCTCGCCCGCGCCGCGGGCTTCATCGAGTCCCTGCCGGCCGGCTATGAAACGCCGGTCGGCGAACGCGGCGCCGGGCTCTCCGGCGGCCAAATCCAGCGCATCGCGCTGGCGCGCGCTTTCCTGCGCGAAGCCCCGCTGGTGATCCTGGACGAGGCCACCGCCAACCTGGACCCCGAGAGCGAACGGCTGGTGCAGGAAGGCATCGATGAACTGGCGCGCGGACGCACCCTGATCGCCATCGCCCATCGGCTGGATACGGTGCGCAAGGCCGACCGTATCCTGGTCCTGGATCAGGGCCGGGTGGTGGAGTCCGGCGACCACACAACCCTGCTGGCGCAGGACGGGGCCTATCGGCGCCTGCTGCACGCCTATGCCGGCCGGGGTCGGCTCGGGGGTGCCGCATGAAGGACGTGATCCGCCTGCTGCGGCTGTTCAAACCCTATCGCCACTGGATGCTGCTGGGGGCACTGGCGGCCCTGGTGACCCTGATCGCCAACGTCGTGCTGCTGGCGGTCTCCGGATGGTTCATCACCGCCATGGCCGTGGCGGGATCGGCCGGGATCGCGATGAACTATTTCACGCCCGCCGCCCTGATCCGCGGCGGGTCTATCCTGCGCACCGTCGGGCGCTACGCGGAGCGTCTGATCACCCACGAGGCGACCCTGCGCCTGCTCGCCCAACTCCGGGTCTGGTTCTACAGCCACCTGGAACCCCTGGCGCCGGCCGTGCTCCAGCGCTTCCACAGCGGCGACCTGCAAAGCCGCATCCGCGCCGACGTGGACGCGCTCGACACACTCTATGTGCGGGTACTGGTGCCGGTGCTGGTCGCGACCGTCGGCGCCGGTCTGCTGCTCGGGTTCCTGCTGCTCTACGACTGGCGCATCGCCGTCGTCAGCCTGGGCTTCCTGCTGCTCGCCGGGGTCGCCGTGCCGCTGTGGAGCCGCGCCCTGGGTCAGGCCCCCGGCGAGCGCATCGCCCGCACCGAGGCTGACCTACGCACCGCCTGCGTGGACGGGCTCCAGGGTCTGGGCGAACTCCAGGTCTACGGCGCCGCGGCGGCGCAGGCGCGGCACCTCGACGCGCTGAGCCGGACCCTGGCGACCGAACAAGTCCGGCTGGCGGGCTACTCCGGCATCAACCAGGGCGCGGTCGGACTCTGCGCCAACCTGAGCCTCTGGACCCTGCTCTGGCTCGCCATCCCGCTGGTGGCGGACGGCCGCCTGGCCCCGCCCCAACTCGCCATGCTGGCACTCTTCACGCTGGCCAGTTTCGAGGCGGTCGCCCCCCTGCCGCTGGCCTTCCAGCAGCTCGGCCGCACCCTGGCCGCCGCGCGCCGCCTGTTCGCCATCGTCGACGCGCGGCCGGCGGTTGCAGAACCCGCGGGACCCTCGCCCCGCCCGGACCGCTTTGATCTGCGCATCACGGACCTGGGCTTCAGCTACCCCGGCGCCGCCACGCCAGCCCTGGATGGCCTGAGCCTGGACGTCCCCCAAGGCGGACGGGTGGCCATCGTCGGCGCCAGCGGCTCGGGCAAGACCACGCTGTTCAACCTGCTGCTGCGCTTCTGGACCCCGGACCGCGGGACCATCCGTCTGGGCGGTCACGACCTGGCACAGTACCGCGGCGATGATCTGCGCCGTTACGTCACCCTGGTCAGCCAGCACACGCACCTGTTCGATCTCAGCATCCGCGACAACCTGCTGATCGCCGCCCCGGACGCCTCACCCGCCCGCCTGGAACAAGCCTGCCAAGTCGCCCAAATCCACGACTTCATCACCACTCTGCCCGAGGGCTACGACACCTGGGCGGGCGAAACCGGCGTGCGCCTCTCCGGCGGCCAAGCCAGGCGCATCGCCATCGCCCGCGCCCTGCTGCGCGACGCCCCCGTCCTGCTGCTCGACGAACCCACCGAGGGCCTGGACGGCGAGACCGAACAAGCGTTGATGGAATCACTGGACCGCCTGATGACCGGGCGCACCGTCATCCTCATCACCCACCGGCCCGTGGGCCTGGACTGGGCGGATCAGGTGCTGGTGATGGATCAGGGGCGGGTGTTGGCGCGCGGGGATGCGTCGGTGATTGCGGGGGCGACGGGGGCGGAGTTGTTGGG
>JACDZG010000069.1 GCA_013426805.1 Chromatiaceae bacterium | reverse complement strand
TGATTCTTGATAGCGTCTTATTCGGAAATCGCCTAAAGTCCGACAGGCTGCTAGTCCACCGAATGCTGTGCCGCCGCCGCTGGTGGACTGCGCTGCGCTTGTCCGTTCGATGCCCCGTGGCCGGAACCGTGCTCAAGGCCCGCGGTCCTATCGCGGCGGGAAGGGGCTTTCAGGCCGCCATGGCCAGGCGCAGGTCGGCCTGGGCGTCGTCGCCGGTCAGGCGCAGGTCATAACGCTCCTGCAGGATCGCGAAGACCTTGGTTGTGATGAAGGCCGGCGGGTTGGGGCCCAGGGTGATCGCCTTGACGCCGAGGTGCAGCAGGGTCAGGAAGACCGCGATGGCCTTCTGCTCGAACCAACTGATGACCAGGGTCAGCGGCAGGTCGTTGACACCGCAGTCGAAAGCCTTGGCCAGGGCCACGGCGACCGCGATTGCCCCATAGGCGTCGTTGCATTGACCCATGTCCATCAGCCGCGGCAGACCCAGGTGCTCGCCGTAGTCGTGGTCGCGGATGCGGTACTTGCCGCAGCCAAGTGTGAGAATGAACGAGTCGGGCGGGGTCGCCTGAGCATAGTCGCTGAAATAGTTGCGCCCCTTCTCCGCTCCGTCGCAGCCGCCGATGACGAAGAAATGGCTGATCTGGCCCGCTTTCACGGCATCGACGATGGTCTGGGCGCGGTCCAGCAACACGGTACGGTGGAAGCCGATGGTGGATTCACCGACGATTTGTTCCTCACAGGGGGCGCCTGCCAGTGCGGCGGCGATGACCGCGGAGAAATCACCGTCGACCAGGCGCTGACCATTGGGTACGGCCGTGGTGCGGGTGGTGAAAAGCCGTCCGCGATAGCTTTCGGGCGGGATCAGGACACAGTTGGTCGTACCCAAGACCGGCCCCGGAAAGGCGGCGAATTCACGCTTCTGATCCTGCCAGGCGCCGCCGTAGTGGCCGGCCAGGTTAGGGTGGCCGCCGAGCTTGGGGTACATGTGGGCCGGCAGCATCTCACCATGGGTGTAGACCTTGATGGCGGTGCCCTCGACCTGCTGCAGTAGCTCCCACAGGTCCATCAGGTCATGTCCGGTGACCAGGATGCCGGGACCGGCCTGGGTACCCTCCTTGACCTTGATCGGGGCAGGCTTGCCGAAGTTCTCGACATGGCCCTCGTCGAGCAGTTCCATTACCCGCAGGTTCATCTCACCGCACTTCAGACAGAATTCCAGCAGGGATTCGATGTCGAAGTTCACGTTGGTCATGGTCGCGAACAGGGCTTCCTCGATGAAGGCCGAGACTGCCTCATCGCTCTTGCCCAGGCGCCGCGCGTGGTGGGCGTAGGCGGCCATGCCCTTGAGTCCGTAGAGCAGGGTCTCCTGGAGTGACTGGACATCCGCGTCCTTGCCGCAGATGCCGGGTGAGTTGACGCAGGCGGTCTGCCGAAAGGTCTGTTCGCATTGGTTGCAGTGCATGGAATCTCTTCTATCGCGTGGGTTCAGGAATAGTGCGCCGTCGATCCGTGGAACAAAGCGTGGATGACGGGTGGCGCTGGGCGGGCAGTATCATAGAACCTGGGCCGGTGAGCCTTGATTCAGGTCAAAGCGGGTCGGGGCCGCGATGGATGCAGTCCGCGTTCGGCGGACTCAGGATGGTCGGCAGCGACCGCGCAGCCGCAGCCGATCGGCCACAAAGGGCCGGAGCCGCCACCGGGACAGGCGCGGTCAGAGTCGGCTTGCGGCGCATGAAGGTGAACTCCATGAAGCCGATGAGCGCCGGCACCAGCAGATAGAAGGTCTGGTCGGCGTAGGGCAGGTCCATGACCAGTCCCTTGTCGGCCATCGACTCCAGGATCGCGTGCAATTGCGCGGCGGGCAGCCCCGTCAGGTCACCGAGTTCGCGGGCGGTCGCCTCGTGCAGCGGGAAGCGGGAGGCGACGAACGCCTCCTGCTCGGTGAACAGCAGGGTCAGGATTTCGCGCAGCTTGGTGCTGTCGACCAGCCCGATGGGGTAGCGGTTCAGCCGGTCGATCAGTGGAACCAGGGAGGACTTGGTGCTCAACAGATGGCCCATGGGACCCTCGGGCGTGGCAGTGGGCTGATGCCCGGTGGACTCACCGCTGACCCTTCAGCGGGGTCGATTCCTGTAGGATGGGTAGAGCGCGGCGAAACCCATCCTCCAGCTCTGGTCTATCAAATCTCTCTAAACCGCGCCAACTCCAGCAATCGTCGCGTCGGCCGGGGCCGATCGCATCCAAGAATATCGTATACCGCGCTGGGCGCGGTTTAGCAACACACAAAACGGGGTGTCCTCATCTTCGTGATCGAATCCACTATCATCATAACCCAGACAAAAAAGTGGCTCGCCGATGTCGTGATCGGATGTTATTTTTGCCCTTTTGCCAAGAAACCATTCAAGGGTGACAGTATCCATTATGAGGTCACCGGTTCCTGTGATGCGGAATCCTGCCTGCGGGACTTGCTGCTGGAATGCCAACGGCTGGATGAGCATCCGGAAATCGAGACAACGCTGCTGATCTTCCCCGATGGGTATCCCGATTTCGACGATTATCTGGATCTGGTCGCCATGGCGGAAGATCTGTTGATTGCGCAAGACTATGACGGGGTTTATCAGGTTGCCGGTTTTCATCCGGATTACCGCTTTGGGGATGCGCCGGTGGATGATCCGGCGAACTATACCAATCGGTCCTTGTATCCGATGTTTCATCTGATCCGCGAAGAGAGTATCGACCAGGCGTTGGCCAGTGATCTCGATCCCGACTCGATTCCGGAGAAAAACGTGGCGTTCGCTCGTGACAAGGGGCTGATCTATATGAAAGTGCTGCGGGACGCCTGCTTTTGACGGTGTTGCGGTGTTGGCGTGATACCATCAATTACCCCGCAATCATCGGGTCCCGCCTCCCGACACCCGCAGGATCACCCAATCCATCGCCCGGCTGGACAACACCCGTCGCAGGAACCCGAACAGGTGGGTGGGGAAGGTCACGTAGTAACGGGGCCGCGGGCGGCGGCTCTCCAGCGCGTGAATCAGCTTCTTCAAGACCGCCTCGGGCGGTAGGGTGAAGGGTTGGGCCGGACCTTCCTTGAGCAGCCGTGTCTCGGCCCGGCGGTAGGCTTCCCGATGGACACTGTGCTCGGCGTCGATCCGGGCCTTGAATGCCCGGTGGGCGTTCTCGCGAAAGCGTGAGAGGATGGGGCCGGGTTCGATCAGTGCGACCTGAATGCCACTCCCGGCCAATTCCAGACGCAGGGTGTCGGTCAACCCCTCCAGCGCGAACTTGCTGGCCACGTAGGCGCCGCGGTAGGGCAGGGGGATGAGTCCGAGGATGCTGCTGTTTTGGACGATGCGTCCGTGCCCCTGACGGCGCATGATGGGGATGACCCGGCAGGTCAGGTCATGCCAGCCGAGCAGGTTGGTCTCCAACTGGGCGCGCAGGGCCGTCCGGCTCAGGTCCTCGACGGCGCCCGGCAAGCCGTAGGCGCCATTGTTGAACAGCGCGTCCAGGTTTCCGCCGGTGTGGACCAGGGTTTGCTCCACCGCCTGCGCGATGGATTGCGGATCGTCCAGATCGAGCTGAAGCGCCGTCAGCCCCTCGTCGCGCAGTCGCGCCACGTCGGCGGCCCGGCGGGCCGAGGCGATGACGCGCCAGTCGCGGCGGGCCAGTCCGTGGGCGCAGGTGTGACCGATGCCGCTGGAGCAACCGGTGATGAGCACCGAGCGGGGGGCGGTTTGACCGATTCCGGACATGGATTTCTCGCTGTCGTGACCACGCGGCGGCGCGGTGACGCCCAAGCGCGCGGCCGAGTTTGATTTTCGCGCTCAAATCCCTATAAAGCGCACCCATTCAACGGTGATTTTAAGGAGTTCTCGATGCCGATCTACGAATATCGCTGCACGGCCTGCGGCCACGAATTGGAAAAGATGCAGAAGCTGGCCGACGCGCCCCTGACCGACTGTCCGGCCTGCGGCCAGCCTACCCTGAAAAAGCAGATTTCGGCCGCCGGCTTTCGACTCAAGGGCAGCGGCTGGTATGAAACCGATTTCAAACAGGGCGAAAAGAAAAAGAACCTTCACGGCGACAGTGAAAAATCCGACGGCGGGGACGCGGCGTCCAAGTCGGACACCACGAAGTCCGACACCGGGAAGTCGGACACCGCGAAGTCGGACACCGCCAAGCCGGCGGACAGCGGCAGCAAGCCGACACCGCCGAAGCCTGCCGCGAAGTCCGACGCGGCCTGAGCTCAGGGCCATCCGTGATTCCCGCGGTGTTCGTCGGTGCGGCAGCCCCCGCGCCGGGTCGGCAGCGGTCGGCGCACCTGCCTGCTGTGCGGCATGTTGCAACTTGCGCTGCCGGCGAGGGGTCGGTATTCTGATCGGTTTTATCCGGGCGACTCCTGAGCGCTCTGGACGGTTATTTACGGGTTCTGCAAACGGGGCGATCGGGTCATGCGCACGCATTACTGCGGGGAATTGAACAGCGGCCATATCGGACAGACGGTGGTTCTGTGCGGCTGGGTGCATCGGCGTCGCGACCACGGCGGGGTCATCTTCATCGATCTGCGCGATCGTGACGGTCTGGTCCAGGTGGTGCTCGATCCCGACCGGGCGGAGGTCTTCAAGCGCGCCGAGCAGGCCCGCAGCGAGTATGTCCTCAAGGTCGAGGGCCGGGTCCGGCCGCGTCCGGAAGGGACCATCAACCCCGATCTGCCCAGCGGCGAGATCGAGGTCCTGGGCACCGGGCTTGAGATCCTCAACGCGTCCGAGACCCCGCCGATCCAGCTCGATACCCATGTGGCCGACGCCTCGGAGGAAGTGCGCCTGCGCTACCGCTATCTCGACTTGCGCCGTCCCGAGATGCAGGAGCGGCTGCGTACGCGCAGTCGGGTGACGCGCATCCTGCGCGGTTATCTGGATGACCAGGGCTTTCTGGATATCGAAACCCCGATCCTGACCAAGTCCACCCCCGAGGGTGCCCGCGACTACCTGGTCCCCAGTCGCACCCACCCCGGCGAGTTCTTCGCCCTGCCGCAGTCGCCGCAATTGTTCAAGCAGTTGCTGATGATGTCGGGGATGGATCGCTATTATCAGGTCGCGCGCTGCTTCCGCGACGAGGACTTGCGCGCGGATCGTCAGCCCGAGTTCACCCAGCTCGACATCGAAGTCTCCTTCATGTCCGAGGACGCGCTGATGGTTCTCATGGAGGAGATGATCCGGCGGGTGTTCAAAGAGGTGCTGGACACCGAGTTGCCCAATCCTTTCCCGCGTCTGCCCTACCACGAGGCCATGAGCCGCTTCGGCTCCGACAAGCCGGATTTGCGGGTGCCCCTGGAGTTGATCGACCTGGGCGACCTGATGGCCGGGGTGGATTTCAAGGTGTTTGCCGGTCCGGCACAGGACCCGGCGGGTCGCGTGGTCGCGCTGCGCCTGCCCAAGGGCGGGGAGCTGACCCGCAAGGAAATCGACGAGTACACCAAGTTTGTCGGCATTTACGGCGCCAAGGGCTTGGCCTACATCAAGGTCAACGACTGGTCCGCCAAGGGCCGCGAGGGCTTGCAGTCGCCGATCGTCAAGAACCTGACCGCGGCGGCGATCGACGGGATCATGGCCCGCACCGGCGCTCAGGATGGCGACCTGATCTTCTTCGGCGCCGACAAGGCGACCGTAGTCAACGAGTCCATGGGCGCACTGCGCGTCCGGTTGGGCCATGACCGCGGCCTGCTGGAGGGCGAGTGGCGCCCGCTGTGGGTGGTGGACTTCCCCATGTTCGAGCACGATGCCGCCAACCAGCGCTGGGCGGCCCTGCATCATCCCTTCACGGCCCCCAAGGAGGAGCAACTCGCGCTGCTGGAGACCGATCCCGGCGCCTGCCTCTCCCGCGCCTACGATATGGTCCTGAACGGCAGCGAAATCGGCGGCGGTTCCATCCGTATCCATCGCGATACGGTGCAGCGACAGGTCTTCAAGCTCTTGAATATCAGCGAGACCCAGGCCGAGGATCGCTTCGGCTTCCTGCTCAAGGCACTGCGCTTCGGCGCCCCGCCCCATGGGGGGATCGCCTTCGGTCTGGACCGGTTGGTGATGCTGATGACCGGGGCCGCCTCGATTCGCGATGTCATGGCCTTTCCCAAGACCCAGACCGCCGCCTGCCTGCTCACCAGCGCCCCCTCCCCGGTGGACGAGGCCCAGCTCAAAGAGTTGGGTCTGCGGCTGCGGGCCCGGGCCGACGCCGGGGTGTGAGCAATGGCACTCGCGTACGAGGATCACGAGGATCACCACGAACCGGCCGGTGCCGCCGCGTCCGGCTTGGCGCTGCACGTGAGTGCCGAAACAGCGACCACTCCGCAGGAGACCAGCACCATGCCCCCGGCTGTCTACAAGCGTCCCCAATCGGTGCTGGTAGTCATCTGTACGCGCGGCGGTGAGTTCCTGATGCTGCGCCGCACCCACCCCGGCCAGTTCTGGCAGTCGGTGACCGGTAGCCTGGCCCCGGGCGAGAGCCCCCGCTCCGCGGCCTTGCGCGAGGTGTGGGAAGAGACCGGACTGCGCGTCGGCTCCGCCCTGATCGATCTCAAACATTCGGTCCTGTTCCCCATCGTGCGCGCCTGGCGGGCGCGCTACGCACCCAATGTCTGCTTCAATCGGGAATACTGGTTCGCCCTGGTGCTGGAAACCCGCCGGATGATCCGGCTCAATCCGCTCGAACACCTGGAGTACCGCTGGCTGTCGGCCGAGCGGGCGGCGCGCCTGACCGGCTCATGGACGAATCGCAACGCCATCCGGGCCCTGGCGGCCTGCTGAGCGGGCCTTCCGGAAGCATCGGCGCTGAACACGGATGGCTGACCGCCCCGATATCGTGATCGCCGGCTTCCCCAAGGCCGGCACCACGGCGCTCGCCACTCTGCTTGCCGGGCACAGCCAGGTCGCGCTCATCGCGCCGAAGGAACCGCATCGCTTTTCCTGGGGGCTGGAGCCGGATCTGCCCGCGCGGGCGCGGGCCAATGCCCTGAGCGCCGCGGACTATTCGGCGGCGCTGGCGGCGGCGCGCCGCCGTGGGCGCCTGGTCATCGACGCCAGCACCAGCTATACCCATCCCGCCGTGATCGAAGGAACCGCCCGCCGTCTCAAAGAGGCTTGCCCGAATCTGCGCGTCATCCTCACGGTGCGCGACCCGCGCAAACGTCTGGTGTCGGACTGGCGCATGCGCCACGCCGAGGGTTGGGCCGAGTCGCGCCTGAGCGCCGAAGTCCGCCGGAATCTGACCGGTCTGTGCGCCGCGGTCGGGGCCGCGGACGATGCGGATCTCATTGTGCGGCTGGCCGCGCGTCGCGATTGGCTGGGACCGGACCGTCCCCCCGACCGGGGCACCATCACCGTGGTTGCCGGCGGCTTCTATGACCCGCTGATCGGGGTCTATCGTCAGACCTTCGGGGACGCCTTGCTGGTCATCCCCCAGGAAGCCCTGCGCCGTCAACCCGAACAGGTGCTGGCGCGCTGCTTCGCCCATCTGGGGCTCGACCCTGAACCCGTGTCCGACGCGGATGGTGAGTTCAACGTCGGCGATCACCGGGTCGAGACCGGGCTCTCGCGGCTGCTGCGCCGCACCGGTGTTGCCTGGGCCGCCCGCACCCTGTTGCCGCACGCGCTGGTCGCCCGCGTCCGGCACGGACTCACCCGCGCCCCCGAACCCGGCATTGACGACCTGGCCGGCAGTCCGGAGGCCGCCGTGGTCGAGCGGCTCTACGCGCTGCTCGGTGCGCAGACCGCGACCCGCATGGCGGCCGAATTCGGGGTGCGTTGGGGTCTTGGGAACTACGGCAATTCCTGTGAAAGTAACGAGTCGGAAATACGTTAAACAACGAGGGCCTTTGGCGATTTCCGAAGAGCTTCGTACCAGACAGGCTCAACCTCCGGGGACCCAGCGACGCGACCGGAGGCCGACGCTTTAGCGGGCGGCGGTGCCGCGTCCGGTCGAAGCCTCGATCTCCGGTCTGTTGTGTGCGTGCATCTTCATCCGAACTGCACTTAAGTCGATTCCCAGGAATCAAAATCCCACCGACCGCTGACCCGTGCCCAGTCTGCTGATCCGGACCATCCGTCCGGTGGCGATTGAACACGAACACCCTACCATGTTAGTGTGCGCCCGCACTCACCAAACTTTCCACAACGGAATGAAAAACTGATGATTTTTGGAATATTCCTACGCCATCCGGAGCCGCGCGACCAGCGTGCGGCGACCATTGGACTGTGTTTAATGCTGGCACTTAACCTGGCCCAGGGCCAGGCCGCGGAGCCGACCAACCCCGCCGCCTTGCGCGACCAGGTGGCCGTGGTGGGCTGGCTGGCCCTGCGGGTGGAACTGCGCGCGCCGGAGCAGGCCGCGGCGGCGGATAACCTGGAGCAGACGGCGCAGGACCTGCTGTTCGCCTTGCCCGCCGGGTCTTATGACGGTGTCCAGCGGGCCGCCGGTTCAGCCAGCCTGACCCTGCGGGTGGATGCCGCCGGGCTCGATGCACTGCTGCTATCGCCCTTGGCGGCGACGGTGGCCGCGGCCGGCAATCCGGAGATGCAGCGGCTGGCTGCCGGTCATGCTCACAGCCTGGCCGTCAAGACCGACGGCAGCCTCTGGGCCTGGGGAGGCAACTGGGGAGCCCAGCTCGGCGACGGCACCACCACCGATCGCTTGACGCCGATCCAGGTCCTGACCGGGGTCACCGCCGTGTCAGCCGGCAATGTTCACACCCTGGCCGTCAGGACCGACGCCAGTCTCTGGGCTTGGGGATACAGCGTATACGGCCAGCTCGGCGACGGAACCACCGGGACTCGCTCAGTCCCAGTGCAGATCCTGACCAACGTCGCAGCCGTGTCAGCCACCAACCTTCACACCCTGGCCATCAAGACCGACGGCGGCCTCTGGGCCTGGGGATTCAACAACTACGGTCAGCTCGGCGACGGCACCACCACCAATCGGTCGACACCGGTCCAGGTCCTGTCCGGGGTCGCGGCCATGTCAGCCGGCCTGTTGCACTCCCTGGCCATCCAGACGGACGGCAGCCTCTGGGCCTGGGGATGGAACGAGTACGCCCAGCTCGGTGACGGCGCCACCACCAATCGGTCGACACCGGTCCAGGTCCTGACCGGAGTCGCTGCAGTGTCAGCCGGCGCTTATCACACCTTGGCCCTCAAGACCGACGGTAGCCTTTGGGCCTGGGGAGCCAACTGGTACGGCCAGCTCGGCGACGGCACCACCACCGATCGCTTGACGCCGGCCCAGGTCCTGACCGGGGTCGCGGCCGTGTCAGCCGGGAGTAATCACACCCTGGCCCTCAAAACCGACGGCAGCCTTTGGGCCTGGGGAAGTAACACGGGTGGCGCGCTCGGCGACGGCACTACTGAACGGCGCTTGGCACCGGTTGAGGTCCTGACCAGGGTCACGGCCATGTCAGCCGGCAATTCTCACTCCCTGGCCCGCAAGACCGACGGCAGTCTCTGGGCCTGGGGAGGCAACTCGCGCAGCCAGCTCGGCGACGGCACCACCATGAACCGCCCGAGTCCAGTGCCGGTTACCGGGTTCGCGGCGGCGCCCGCCCCCGATTTCGTGGTGACCGGTGTGACCCTGAACCCGCTTGACCCGTCCGCCAACGGGACTTTCAGCGCCACCGTCACGGTGCGGAACCAGGGCACGGTTTCCGGGGCGCCCGGAACAGTGCAGATCTGGGCCAACCAGACGAGTCCCCAGGGCTGCAGCGCGGTCGGGAACCGATCCGCGAGCATGACAGGCCTCGGCGCGGGTGCCGTACGCAACGTCACGGTCAGCGGGCTACCGGCCGGAAGCGCTGGGGCCAAGACCCTGCGGGTCTTCGTCGACAGCCAGTGCCAGACCGCGGAGCCTGATGAGACGAACAACCAGTTCATCAAGGCGTACACCGTACGGCAGTCGAGGCCCGATTTCGTGGTGACCCGCATCGTCCTGACCCCCGCCAGCCCGCGCGTCGGCGCAACCTTCAGTGCCGCCGTGACGGTCAAGAACCAGGGTTCGATGAGCGGCAATGGCGGCTATCTGGATGTCTGGGCCGATCAACCGACGGCCCCGACCTGTCGTGCGGATGGCGACACCTTTGCCAGTGTCGGCACCCTGGCGGCGGGCGCCAGCACCACCTTGACCGTCGACGGACTGCTCGGGGGAACCCCCGGGGCCAAGACCCTGCGCGCCTTTGTGGACAGCTACTGCGACACCCAGGAAACCAGCGAGAACAATAACCAGAAAACGGCGGTCTATACCGTCGCCCCGTAACCGGCCGGGGACACTGTGACGGGGGCGCGCGCCGCCCCCGCACAGTGCCGTTCTTGGGGCCGCGGTCTTGGCGACCTGCCCGCCGGATCCTCGGTTTGACCACGGACAGGGGTCGGTCGGCTCGCTGTCCGACCAAGCACCGCCGTGGCTTCCGTCAGCTCCGGGTTCGTAGGACGATAAGGGCGCCTGTAGGGGCGACTTAAGTCGCCCCTACACGTCGGTAGATCAGATCAAATCCGGCGTGGCGGGTGCCGTCGGTGAGGTGGGCACCAGCCCGATCTCGTCGCCGTCGTGGAGCTTGGTGAAGCCCTCGGTGAACTGCTTGTTCACGGTCACCCGCACCCGCTCCGGGGTGAAGATCACCGCGGCGCCTTTTTTGCGCGCCCCCAACCACTGGAGCAGCCCGTTTACGTCCGCCACCGCGGCCGGTACGATGACCTGATCGGACTCCTTGCGCATCTTTTTGGCCAGCCACGAGAAGTAGAGCAGCCGCACCCGCTTGTCCCCCTGATCCGGTTCCCGGCGCTGGTAGCCGATCTGCTCCAGCCGCGCCAGATAGTCCGCCCAGTTCTGTGCCTGATCCCGGCCCAGGGTATAGAGTGTGTCCCAGGAGTAGATGCTGGTGTCGTGACCGTCGTCGAAGCAGATGCGCACGGCGTACTGGCCTTGCGGCTCGATGGCCGTGATGTTCACGCTCTCCTTGCCGGTGACGGGTTGCGGTGCGCTGCGGACCTCCGCGGCGCGGGAGAAGACCCGCAGATATTCACAGGGCAGTTCGAACAGGGCGCCGTCGTCGAAGCCGATGGTCAGCACGCGCGACTTGGTATGCAGATTGATTTGAGTGGGGTGGCGCTGGGTCGGTTGGTCGGTCATCGGGCGTGGACTCGCGGCTGGTGGGGGAGGCTCGATCGATCAGGATACGGCAGGTCGACGCTGACGGCATCCCCCGGTCTGGTCGCCAAGCGCTCGGGGACTTCGCCCAAGCGCTGTTCTTGGGTAAGCTGCCGACTGGTCAGTCGCATCGTATCAGGGGTCCGCCATGCCGTCGCACGCGCCACTTGCAGCTAGTCCGGGCCGGGTCGAGGTCGGTGTGATCACAGCTCGGCGGCGCATCCTGTGCCTGTTTGCCCACCCGTCGATCGACCGCTCAGAGGCCAATCGCCCGCTTTTTGATGCGACCGCAAGGGTCGCGGGCGTGACTCTGGTCGATCTCTATGCCGAGTATCCGACCGGCGAGATCGATGTCGATCGGGAACAGGCGCGCCTGCGCGGTCATGACGTGATCTGTTTCATGCATCCGCTGTATTGGTACTCAACGCCTTCGATCTTCAAGGAGTGGCAAGATCTGGTGCTGGAACACGGCTTCGCGTACGGTATCGGGGGGACGGCGCTGCACGGCAAGCTGTTCTTCAACGCCTTGACCGCCGGCGGCCCGGAGCAGGCTTACTGTGCCGCCGGCTATAACCACTTCACGATTCGGGAACTGCTGTGCCCCCTGGAGCAGACAGCGCGCCTGTGCGGCATGGTCTTCCTGCCGCCCTTTGCCCTGTTTGGTGCCCGGACCGCGGTGGATGAGGGGCGCATCGGCGCTCATGTGACCGACTGGGTGCGGGTGCTCGAAGCCCTGCGCGACCATCGGCTCGATCTGGCGGCGGCCGTGCCGCTGACCAAGCTCAATGCCGACCTCGACGCCATTATCCGGGAGCCCTGAACCGATGGACGGGATGTTGTTTCATGCCTTTATCTACCTAGCCGCCGCGGTGCTGGCGGTGCCCATCGCCAACCGGCTCGGTCTGGGCTCGGTGCTCGGCTATCTGATCGCCGGTATCCTGATCGGGCCGACCCTGGGTCTCGTGGGTGCCGAGACCGAGGAGGTCCAGCAAGTCGCCGAGTTCGGCGTGGTGATGATGCTGTTCCTGATCGGCCTGGAACTGGAGCCCAAACTGCTGTGGGAGATGCGTGCCCGCATCCTGGGGCTTGGCGGCCTACAGGTCATGATGACCGCGGTGCTGATCGCCGCCGCGGCCCTGTTGCTTGGTTACCACGGGGGCTTGGGACTGGCGGTCGGCCTGATCTTTGCCATGTCGTCGACCGCCATCGTGCTTCAGACCCTGGGTGAGAAGGGGTTGACCCGCACGGACGGCGGACAGGCGAGCTTTGCGGTGCTGCTGTTTCAGGATCTCTCGCTGATTCCCGTGCTCGCCCTGATTCCGCTGTTGGCCGCGCCGGGTCTGAGCGGCTTGTGGGCGGCGGGGTCGGGCGAACCGGGCGCGGGTGCGGCGCATGGCGCCATGAGTCTGGTGGCCGGCCTGCCGGGTTGGGGTTATGCCCTGGTGGTGTTGGGGGCGGTCGCCCTGGTGGTACTCGCCGGCCACTATTTGTCGCGTCCGCTGTTTCGTTATATCGCGGAGTCCCGGTTGCGCGAGGTCTTCACGGCCAGTGCGCTGCTGTTGATCATCGGCATCGCGCTCTTGATGACCCTGGTCGACCTGTCGCCGGCCCTCGGGACCTTTCTGGCGGGGGTGGTGCTGGCGAATAGCGAATTCCGCCATGAACTCCAATCGGATATCGAACCCTTCAAGGGATTGCTGCTCGGGCTGTTCTTCATCACCGTGGGAGCGGGGATCGATTTCGGAGTCCTGTCCGCGCATCTTGCCACGGTGATCGTACTGACCCTCAGTGTCATGTCGCTCAAGATGGCCGTACTGCTCGGGCTGGCACGGCTGTTCCGGCTGCAGCCCGGCGACCAATGGCTGTTCGCCCTGGGGTTGGCTCAGGCCGGTGAATTCGGGTTCGTCCTGCTGGCGTTCAGTGTGCAGAACGGGGTCATCCCGGCGGATCTCGCGCGGATTCTGTCATTGGTGGTGGCGCTGTCCATGCTGCTGACCCCGGCGCTCTTCATCGCCTATGACCGGCTGATCGCCCCGGCGCTGCGCACCGGCAGCGCGTCGGCGCCCGATGACATCGATGAGTGGGGGACCGTGGTCATCGCTGGAATCGGCCGCTTCGGTCAGATCGTCAACCGGCTGCTGCTGGCGAGCGGCGTGCGCACGGTGGTGTTGGACAACCGTGCGGACCAGATCGACCTGCTGCGCAAGGTCGGGATCAAGGGCTATTACGGGGACGCCGCCCGCCCGGACTTGCTGCATGCGGCCGGCATCAGCCAGGCGCGCCTCTTCGTCGTCGCCATCGATGACCAGGATCGGGCGGTGAAAATGGTCGAGCATGTGCGCCGCACCTATCCGACGGTCAAGATCCTGGCCCGTGCTTTTGATGTCAGGCATCTGTATCTGCTGCAACAGGCCGGTGCGGATTTGGTGGTGCGGGAGGTCTTCGACAGTTCACTGACCCTGAGCATTGCGGCCCTTAAAGCGCTTGGCATGCATCCCTTCAAGGTCGAGCGGATGGCCCGCGCGTTCCGCCGTCACGAGGCCGAGGGTTTGACGAGCATGTACGACCTGTGGGACGAGAACCCGGATATCGCCCGCAACCTGGTTCTGCAGGCGCGTATCCGAGAACACGTCGGTTCCCTGCAGGATGCGTTGAACTCGGATCGTCTGCAATTGCACGACCGTAGCGAGCGCGGCTGGACACCGCCGCCGCGGGGCATTAACCGCGAGTTAGACGGCGACGCGTGACGTGCTCGGTTTTTGGCGTTTCGGTGGTTGGATAACCTGTCCGGCAGTCTGGATCGCGGCCGCGCGAGCAAAGAAAAAGGCCAGACCCGCGAGGGTCTGGCCTTGGTGGGTGCGGCCGGTCGCAACCGGTCCGCGCGGAGGTTTAGAGGATGTAACCGCGCTCGTCGTGCAGTGCGAGGTCGAGGCCCTCGGTCTCCTGTTCCTCGGTGACGCGCAGTCCGATGATCAGGTCGATGACCTTCAGGATGATGTAGCTCATCACCGCCGTGTAGACGATGGTCAGCAGGATCGACTTGCCCTGGACCAGGACCTGACTGACCATGGTCATGCCCTCCGCCAAGCCCTTGCCTCCCAGGCTGGCGTCGGCGAAGACGCCGGTCAGGAGGGCGCCGATGATACCGCCGATGGCGTGCACACCGAACACGTCGAGCGAGTCATCGTAGCCCATGGCGCGCTTGAGCTTGGTCGCGGTCAGGAAGCAGATGCTGCCCGCCGCCGCACCGATGATCAGCGCGCCCAAGGGACCAGCGGTCCCCGAGGCCGGCGTGATGGCGACCAGGCCGGCCACCGCGCCGGTGGCGATGCCCAGCACGCTCGGCTTACCGTGAGTCAGCCACTCCATGAACATCCAGCCGAGCGCCGCGGTCGCGGTGGCGATCTGGGTGACCAGCATCGCCATGCCGGCACTGCCGTCGGCGGCGACGGCACTGCCGGCGTTGAAGCCGAACCAGCCGACCCACAGCATGGAGGCGCCGATCACGGTGTAGCCCAGGTTGTTCGGGGGCATGGCGGTGGTCGGGAAGCCCTTGCGTTTGCCCAGCATCAGGGCGGCAACCAGGCCGGCGATACCGGCGTTGATATGCACCACGGTGCCGCCCGCGAAATCCAGGATGCCCCAGTCCCACATCAGGCCGCCGTTGCCGCTCCAGACCATATGCGCAATCGGTGCGTAGACGACGGTGAACCAGATGGCCATGAACCACAGCATGGCCGAGAACTTCATGCGCTCGGCAAAGGCGCCGACGATCAGGGCCGGGGTGATGATGGCGAAGGTCATCTGGAAGGTGGCGAAGACCGACTCCGGGATGCCCAGCACCAGGCTGTCACGGGTCAGCCCGGCAAACAGCATTTTGTCCAGCGCGCCGATAAAGCTGTTGACGTTGATGACCCCCTGCTCCATGCCGGTGGTCGAGAAGGCCAGGCTGTAGCCGTACAGTGTCCACAGGACCGTCACCATGGCGGTAATGGCAAAGCACTGCATCAGCACCGAGAGCACGTTCTTCGAACGGACCAGGCCGCCGTAGAAGAGCGCCAGGCCCGGGATGGTCATGAACAGGACGAGTGCGGTGGAGGTCAACATCCACGCGGTATCGCCTGAGTTGAGGGTCGGGGTCGCGGCTTCCTGAGCCAGCACCAGGGTCGGCGCCAGGGTCAGAAGACCCGTTAGGGCGATCCGGCCAGGCCAGGTCGTTGGGGAATTGGGCAGCATCATGGGTTCTCCTCCGGCTTCTGGACTAGAGGGCGTCGATGCCGGTCTCACCGGTACGGATGCGCACGACTTGTTCCAGGTTGTAGACGAAAATCTTGCCGTCGCCGATCTTGCCCGTGCGGGCCGCATTGGTGATGGCTTCGATGACCTTGTCGACCAGACCGTCGTCCACGGCGATTTCGACCTTGATTTTGGGCAGGAAGTCGACCACGTATTCGGCGCCGCGATACAACTCGGTATGGCCTTTCTGGCGGCCGAAGCCCTTGACCTCGGTGACCGTGATCCCCGAGACGCCGATATCGCCTAGGGCCTCGCGCACGTCGTCGAGCTTGAAGGGTTTGATGATGGCTGAAATCAGTTTCACGACAGGAATCTCCGAATAGGGACCAGGGCGGGTCCCCTGGTCAGGATGGTTGCCGGTTGAGCGGGAGTCGCGATCAGAAGGTCTTCTTCCAGCCGACCCAGACCTTGGGGTCGGTGTCCCAAACCTCTTGATTGCCGCCATTCTGGTCGTAGTTGAAGCTGACGGTTCCGTACTCGCCGACCGTGCGGCTGATGGACACACCCCAGGTGCCGTAGCTCTGACCGTTGCTGTTGCGGAACGCGTAATAGCCGCCGTGGGCGTTGAAGGCGAAGTCGTAGGGCAGGGCAAAGTCGATGGCGCCGAAGGAGTACAGGTCGCCTTCGTAGAACAGGATCCCCTCGTTATTGTCGCCGCCATCGGCTTCGGCCCACACGGTGTAGGCCAGGCCGACGGTGATCCAGCGGTAGGTCAGCTTGCCGCCGATCTCGCCGAAGTTGACGTCACGGCCGTCGGGGTACGCGTACAGAATGGCATTGATGTCCCACTTCCAGTCTTCGCCGATCTTACCGCCGAACCCGGTGTAGAGGTCGATCTCGTAGGTTGGAGAGTCGGGGTTGGAGGCGCCGAGGGTGCCGTAGATCGGATAGCCGTTTTCATCAAGGATCGCCAGGCCATCGGCATCGACCAGGGCGGTGGCGATCTGCGGCGCACCCTCGTTGTTCCAATCGACGTTGGACGCCCAGGTGCCGATATAGAAGCCGCTCGCATGGGCGTAATCCAGTCCGCCCTGGACGGCCGGGCCGTCCTGCGTTTGGGAGACGCCGCGCCAGATATAGTTGCTGACCGCGCCGATATTGGCGCTGAAGGTGTTGGGGTCCGCCGCGGTCGCCGTGTGGAGCGTGCCGAGGCTGAGGAGTAGTGCGCCGCCGGTGCAGGCAATACGGATGTGCGGAGCGTTCATTTGAGCTAAACCTCTGAAATTCAGTGGTATACGTTGCAGTTCCGTGGTCGGGTTGAGATCACGGTCGCTGGCTGGGCTGGTGTGCAAGGTTCACGATAGTTACCGAAAGCAGCTAGTGTGCCAACCTGGACTGTCCCGAATACACAACGGCATTGGGGTCGATTGTGCTGAAATCGCAACAGATGGTTGCACCAAATACGCTCTGATCAGTGGTCTTCCCATTACTCTCGTGCGCTATTATGGTGCGGATTGCCGTAAAGACGGGTTCGGCCTCAAGCCTCTATAATGAAGACCCGAAACCAAGACTCCCCGCGGACGCCTGTCGTGCCGGGGCCTACACCGAGGACCCCCTGTCATGTTGGATCCGAAGCAACTCGACGATCTCGTACAGCGCCTCTCAAGCGCCTTGCCCAAGGGCATTCAGACCCTACAAGAAGACCTGGGTCGTAACCTCCGAACGTCCCTGGAGGCGGGTCTCAACCGTCTGGATTTGGTCACGCGCGAGGAATTCGACGTGCAGTCCGCGGTGCTTGCCCGGACCCGTGAGAAGCTCACTCAGTTGGCGGCGCAGGTCGCTGAACTGGAGCGGGCGGTTGGGGCGCCGTCGCGGTCGGGCTGATCCCGACCTTCACGGTGTCGCTCTGACAGTCTGCCGACCGGTCAGCCAAGCGCGCCCGTGGCTCTTTGCGTCCTGCATAGTCGTGCCCGGGTCGGGATCGCGGCCCCGCTGGTGACGGTCGAGGTCCATCTCGCCGGCGGCTTGCCCGCCCTCTCGATCGTCGGATTGCCCGAGTTGGCGGTCAAAGAAAGCAAGGATCGGGTGCGTGGGGCGCTGCTCAACGGGCGTTTTCAGTTTCCGCTGGGGCGCATCACCATCAACCTGGCGCCGGCCGACCTGCCCAAGGAGGGCGGTCGCTTCGATCTTGCGATTGCCCTGGGTATCCTGGGTGCCTCCGGTCAAGTCCAGGCCGGGAGGCTTGCTGGCTGTGAGTTTCTGGGTGAGTTGGCGCTGTCCGGGGACCTGCGGCCGATCGCCGCCGTGTTGCCGGCGGCGCTGGCTGCCCGCGACGCCGGCCGCGAACTGATTCTGCCGACTGCGAATGCGGCGGAGGCGGCCTTGGTCAGTGACCTCACCGTCCGACCGGCGCCTCATCTGCTGGCGGTGTGCGAGCACCTGAACGGGACCCGGAGTTTGCCGGTCTACTGCCCGGACCACGCCGCGGTCGAGGCTCCGGACTACCCGGATCTCGCTGAGGTGCGCGGTCAGGAGCAGGCCAAACGCGCCTTGGAGGTCGCCGCGGCGGGCGGCCATAGTCTGTTGCTGATCGGCCCGCCGGGGACCGGCAAGTCCATGCTCGCGAACCGGTTGCCGGGGTTGCTGCCGCCGCTGACCGAAGCCGAGGCGTTGGAGACCGCGGCGATCCGCTCGATCGGTGAACGTGCCGGATTCGATCCGGCGACCTGGCTGCAACGGCCCTTTCGGTCGCCGCACCATACCGCTTCCGGGGTCGCGCTGGTGGGCGGGGGGAGCAACCCGCGGCCGGGCGAGATCTCGCTTGCGCATCTGGGGGTGCTGTTCTTGGATGAGTTGCCGGAGTTCGATCGCCGGGTGCTGGAAGTGCTGCGCGAGCCGCTGGAATCGGGGCGCATTCACATCTCGCGCGCCGCGCAACAGGCCGAGTTTCCCGCACGCTTTCAACTGGTGGCGGCGATGAACCCTTGCCCCTGCGGCTATCTGGGCGACAGCGGCGGGCGCTGCCACTGCACGGCGGATCAGGTTGCGCGCTATCGGGGGCGGATCTCGGGTCCGTTGCTCGATCGCATCGACATGCATGTGGAGGTGCCGCGATTCGATCTGTCCGTGCTGGACGGTCCGGCGCCGGCGGGAGCCGCAACCAGCGCGACCGCGCGGGTGCGGGTGGCCGCCGCGCGCGCGCGTCAGCACACCCGGGCCGGCAAGCCGAACTGCGCACTGCACCCGCGGGAGGTCGAGCGTGATTGCTCTCTGGATGATAGCGGCCGCCGCCTGATACAACAGGCGCTGGCCCGGCTCGCGCTGTCGGCGCGCGCCTATCACCGCATCCTCAAGGTTGCCCGGACCATCGCCGACCTGGCGGGCGCCGCGTCGATCGCGGTGCCGCACCTGAGCGAGGCGATCGGCTACCGACGCCTCGACCGCGGGTCGGCCTGATTCCCTCCCGATGCTGAAAATGGCTCTCGACGATGCTGCAACTCACTGATCTTTCTTTTCGCCGCGGTCCGCGGCTGCTGCTCTCCGGGGCCTCGCTGACCATCTATCCAGGCTCTAAAGTGGGCCTGGTCGGCGCCAACGGATGCGGCAAGTCCAGTCTGTTCGCCCTGCTGCTGGGCGAACTGCACGCCGATGCCGGCGCCTGCAGCCTGCCGGCGGACTGGCAACTGGCCCACGTGGCTCAGCACACCCCGGATACCCCGGCAGCGGCGATCGAGTTCGTCCTCGACGGCGACGCGCAATTGCGCCGTATCCAGCACGCACTGGCCGCCGCCGATGCGGCCGGCGATGGCCTGCGCCACGGTGAACTGGCCGGCCGTCTGGAGTCGATCGACGGCTATGGTGCGGAGAGCCGCGCGGCGCGGCTGCTGCACGGCCTGGGTTTCGCGCCGGGTGATGAGCGGCGGCCGGTGAACAGCTATTCCGGCGGCTGGCGGATGCGGTTGGCTCTGGCGCGCACCCTGATGTGCCGCTCGGACCTGCTGTTGCTCGATGAGCCCACCAACCATCTGGACCTGGACGCGGTGATCTGGCTGGAGAGTTGGCTCAAAGCCTATCGCGGCACGCTGATCCTGATCTCTCACGACCGTGATTTTCTTGACGCGGTGGTCGGCCACACCCTGCACCTGGAGCGCGAGCGCCTCACGCTCTATGCGGGTAACTACTCGGCCTTCGAGCGCCAGCGTGCCGAGCGCCTGGCCCAGCAGCAGTCGGCCTATGAGCGTCAACAGCGCGAAGTTGCTCATATCCATAAATTCGTGGAGCGGTTTCGCGCCAAAGCGACCAAGGCGCGCCAGGCGCAGAGCCGGCTGAAGGCGCTGGAGCGCATGGAGCTGATCGCCCCGGCCCATGTCGACTCGCCCTTTCATTTCGGTTTCGCGCCGGCCCTGCACCTGCCCAACCCGCTCCTGCGCCTGGAATCGGCCGCCGCGGGCTACACGGACCGGCCGATCCTGGCCGGTGTGAACCTGAGTCTCAACCCCGGTGACCGCATCGGCCTCTTGGGCCGCAACGGGGCCGGCAAGTCCACGCTCATCAAAGTTCTAGCCGGGGATCTGGCCCCGAGCGGCGGCTGCCGGCAAACCGCTCAGGACCTGCGGATCGGTTATTTCGCCCAGCACCAGCTCGATCAGTTGCGGCGCGACGACAGTCCGCTCCAGCATCTGCAGCGCCTGGACCCCAAGGCGACCGAGCAGTCCGTGCGCGATTATCTGGGTGGTTTCGGCTTCGCGGGGGAACGTGCCCTGGGTCCGGTGGCACCGCTGTCGGGCGGCGAGAAGGCCCGGCTGGTGCTGGCCCTGTTGATCTATCAGCGGCCCAACCTGTTGCTGCTCGACGAGCCGACCAATCACCTGGATCTCGAAATGCGCCATGCACTCAGCGAGGCGCTGCAGGACTATGACGGTGCCATGGTCCTGGTTTCGCATGATCGTCACCTGTTGCGGGTGACCGCCGATACCCTGTTGCTGGTGGATGGCGGTCGGGTCGAACCCTTCGACGGCGATCTGGACGACTATCCGGCCTGGCTCGCCGCCCGTGACCCGGATGCGGCTGGGCCTGGTGCCGTCGCCGATGTCCGCGACGGCGCCGACCGCAAGCAGCAGCGGCGCGCCGCCGCGGAGGTCCGCAAGATTCTGCAGCCGCTGCGCAACCAGCTCAAGGCATTAGAGCAGCAGTGCGAAGTCCTCACGGCCCGGCGGGCCGAGTTGGCTACGGCGCTGGCCGAGCCGGAACTCTATGCCGCCGATGCCAAACCACGACTGCTGTCCTTACTGGAAGAGCAGCGCCGAGTCGCCGTCGAATTGGCGGCGGCCGAGGGGCAGTGGCTGACGGTCGGTGAGGAATTGGAGCAACGGCAGGCAGAGTTGGAATGAAGCAGACCCGTCCGGTCGCACTGTCGCGGGCCTGGCGGGCAGGCGGTCGGCGGCGTCTCGGCCGGCTCCTGGTAGTGCTGACCCTGTTGATCGGTTATCTGGTCTGGCCCTACGTGACCCTGTGGCGGTTGGATCGCGCCCTGGTACGGAATGATCAGATCGCGCTGGCCGGTCTGATGGACCTGGAGGCCATTCGCGATGCGCTCCGCCGTCGGCTCAACAAGGATGTCGACGGCACCATCGATTCGCCTTCGGATGCCTTCATCGACTGGTTGGAAGCGGCGCTGCGGCGCGACGGTACCGCGGCACTCGAGACCCAGGTCGATCTGGCCTGGGTCCGCGGGCGGATGCTCGCCTACTCCCCGCCGGGTGCGGGCTTGCGCCCGGCGCTGGCGCGGGCCTTTTTCGACGGCCCGGGGCAGTTTTCGCTACGTCTGGACGCGGATTGCGGCGGGCCGGTGGTCGTGCGCCTGGGTTTCACCGGCAGCGGTTGGCGGGTACAGGCGCTCTACTACTGACCCGCGAGCGTTCAGCGGCCAAGGTCCAGCCTGATGGTTGCGGTCCGGCCGATGTCGGCGCGAGCCCCAAATCCGCGGCGGCTGGCCGCCATCTCATTGACTCAAGCTCGCTCGTTGCCTGTAGAATCCCAGCCGCAGCCACCAATCGCCGTGTTCCGATAACAAGAGGATAAGTATAAGCCCATGTCTCCATTTAAAGATCTGAGCCGCAGCCAACCGAACGACGCGTTTTTCGATCTCCCGCCTCTAGGGATGGACGCGACGGCGATCGCCACCGATGTGCGTCGCTATTTCGCCCACACCATGGGGCAGGATCGGAATTCACGCTCGGCCTACTACCCCTACGAGGCGCTCGCGATCACCCTGCGTGATCGGCTGATGGAGCGTTGGAAGCGGACCCGCCAAGCCCATAACGACGCGGACTGCAAGCGGACCTACTATCTGTCCCTTGAGTTTCTCATGGGGCGGACCCTGTGCAACGCCCTGCTCAACCTCGGCGTCCACGATGCCGCCGAGCAGGGGCTGTACGACATGGGTCTGGTCCTCGAAGAGCTCGCGAGCGGCGAGCGCGATGCCGGTCTCGGCAACGGCGGTCTGGGTCGACTCGCCGCCTGCTTCCTCGACTCCTGCGCGACGCTGGAACTGCCCGTCAAAGGCTATGGCCTGCGTTACGAATACGGGATGTTCCGGCAGTTGATCGAGGACGGCCATCAGTCGGAGGAGCCTGATCACTGGATGCGCGACGGCAGTCCCTGGGAGTTGGAGCGGCCGGAATACACCCAGCGCATCCAGTTCGGCGGTCGTACCGAGCGCTACAAGGATCACACCGGCCGTCCGGCGGCACGCTGGGTCGATACCCGTGATGTGTTGGCGGTGCCCTATGATGTGCCGATTCCCGGCTACCGCAATGACAACATCAACACCTTGCGCCTCTGGAAGGCTGCCGCGACTGACGAGTTCGATCTGGGCGAGTTCAACGCCGGCAGTTATCCGGAGTCGGTGGCGCAGAAGAACGCGGCGGAGCACATCACCATGGTGCTCTACCCCAACGACGCCAGCGAGAGCGGCAAGGAACTGCGCCTGCGCCAGCAGTTCTTCCTGGCGAGCGCCAGTATCAAAGACGTGATGCGCGAGTGGGTGCGCCTGAAGGGCAAGAATTTCAGCGAATTCGCTGCCAAGAACTGCTTCCAGTTGAACGATACGCATCCTGCCATCTCGGTGGCGGAGCTGATGCGCCAACTGATGGACGAACACGATCTGGATTGGGGGCCGGCCTGGGCCATCACCACCAAGACCATGGCCTACACCAACCATACCCTGCTGCCGGAGGCCTTGGAGCGCTGGCCGGTCCGGCTCTTCGAGCAACTCCTGCCGCGCGTCCTGGAGATCATCTACGAGATCAATGCCCGTTTCCTCGCCGAGGTGGCCAGCCGCTGGCCCGGCGACAGCGAGCGGCAGCGTCGGATGTCACTGATCGAAGAGGGACATGAGCGCCAGGTCCGGATGGCCTACCTGGCCATCGTCGGCAGCTTCTCCGTCAATGGCGTCGCCGCCCTGCACTCGAAGCTGCTGGTGGAGGGGCTGTTCAAGGACTTCTACGACCTCTGGCCGCACAAGTTCAATAACAAGACCAATGGGGTGACTCAGCGGCGCTGGCTTGCACTCTGTAATCCCGGGTTACGTGAATTGCTCGACGAGACGATCGGCGACGGCTGGGTGCGTGAGCTGGATCAGCTCGAACGGCTCATTCCCTATGCCAATGACGCGGTGTTTCGTCAGCGCTGGCGTGCCATCAAGCAGGAGAACAAGCGCCGGCTCGCGCAGACCGTGAAGCAGCTCGTTCATGTCGCGTTCCCCGAGGAGGCGATGTTCGATGTGCAGGTCAAGCGCATCCACGAGTACAAGCGGCAACTCCTGAACATCCTGCACGTCATTCACCTCTACAACCGCATCAAACGGGGGGATACCCGTGACTGGACGCCGCGGTGTGTGCTGATCGGCGGTAAGGCCGCGCCCGGCTACTACATGGCCAAACAGATCATCAAGTTGATCAACAATGTGGCGCGGGCGGTCAATCGCGATCCGGATACCGAGGGGCGGCTGCGGGTCGCCTTCCTGCCCGATTACCGGGTCTCGCTCATGGAGGTGATCGCGCCCGGCACCGACCTCTCAGAGCAAATCTCGACGGCGGGCAAGGAGGCTTCCGGCACCGGCAACATGAAATTCATGATGAACGGAGCCGTCACCATCGGCACGCTGGACGGGGCCAACATCGAGATTCGGGACCAGGTGGGCGATGAGAACTTTTTTCTGTTCGGGCTCACGGCCGCCGAGGTCGAACAACGTCGCGGTCACTATGATCCCAATGCCATCATCGCCCGCGACAGCAGTCTACAGGATGTGATGAACCTGCTGGAGTCCGGTCATTTCAATCAATTCGAAGGGGGGATCTTCGACGCGATCATTCACTCCATTCGCAGCCCGCATGATCCGTGGATGACCGCCGCGGATTTCCAGGGGTATTGCGAGGCTCAGGAGCGCGCCGCGGCGGCCTACCGCGATCAGGAACACTGGACACGCATGAGCATCCTGAATACCGCCCACAGTGGGTTCTTCTCGTCCGACCGGACCATCGGTGAATACAATCGGGACATCTGGCATCTGGACGCGGTCCCGCCGGTGCCGCTGTAGGTCGCGAGCGGTGGTCAGGTGCGCGATCAGCCGGGTAACCGGCGTCGCGCGCCGCCTAATGCAGCGCTTCCCGGCCCAAATAGGCCCCGAGGGCGTCGGCATCCATCGGCGCGCCGAACAGATAACCTTGCGCCAGCCGGCAACCGGCGGCCTGCAGGAAGGTGGACTGGTCCTCCCGCTCGACTCCCTCGGCGATCACCGCAAGCCCCAAGTCGCGACCCAGGCCGATGATCGCACGGGTGATCGCCTCTTCGCTTTGGCCGCGCCCGATGCAGCGGATGAAAGAGCCATGGATCTTGAGCCGATCGATCGGTACGCGGTTGATCCGTCCCAGCGCGCAGGCACCGGTACCGAAATCGTCCACGACCAGGCTGATCCCCAGGCTGCGCAGATCGCTCAGTGCGGTAATCACCCGCGCGTTGTCGCCCACGATCACCGACTCGGTGACTTCCACTTCCAAATCTCCAGGGACCAGTCCGGACTCGATCAGGCAGCGCTGGAGCGTCGGCAGCAGGTTGGAGCGCGCGAGTTGCTGGATCGACACGTTGACGGCGATGCGCGGCACGGCAAAGCCGGCGATGCGCCAGCGGACCAATTGCCGACACGCCTCGGTCAGAACCCACTCGCCGAGTTCGCCGATCAACCCGATGCGTTCGGCGACGGGGATGAAGCGCTCCGGCGCAACCGCTCCAAGCTCCGGGTGGGTCCAGCGCGCCAAGGCCTCGACACCCCACAGATGACCGGTTGTCAGTTCGATCTGCGGTTGGTAGAGCAGTCCCAGCTCACCGCGGCCAAGCGCGCCGCGCAGGGCATTTTCGAGTGCGTGGTGCTCCTGGGCGGCGATGCTCATCTCGGGGGCGTGGAACTGGTAGTTCCCGCGGCCCTGCTCTTTCGCCTGGTACATCGCCAGATCGGCGCTGCGGATCAGGGTCTCCGCATCCATGCCGTCAGCCGGATAGAGACTGATACCGATGCTCGCGGAGATATGAATCTCGTGAGTATCAATCTGGATCGGCGGCCGCAGCAGTTCCAGGCAGGCCTGAGCCGCCGCCGCCGCCCCGGCGGCCGAGGAGTTGCCGTCCAGGAGGACCAGGAACTCGTCCCCGCCGAGTCGTGACAGGGTGTCCGCGCCGCGCAGCCGCTCGCCGAGTCGCTGCGCGACCGCCTCGAGCAGGCGGTCTCCCACGCCGTGCCCCAGGGTGTCGTTTACTTCCTTGAACCGGTCCAGGTCGACGAACAGCAGGGCGAGACGGCCGCGTTCCCGCTGGGCGCGGCGAATGGCCTGGCCGAGTCGATCCTGGAGCAGGATGCGGTTCGGCAGGCCGGTGAGCGCGTCGTGGTGTGCGAGGAAATCCATACGTTCTTGGGATTGTTTGAGTTGGGTGACGTCGCTGAACACCGCGACATAGTGAGTGGTCCGTCCTGCCGCGTCATCAACCGCGCTGATGGTCAGCCACTCGGAGTAGATTTCGCCGTCCTTGCGTCGGTTCCAGATCTCGCCGCGCCATTGGCCTGCGCTGCGCAAGGCATTCCAGAGTTCCTCGTAGAAGGCGGGCTCATGGCGTCCGGAGTAGAGTACATGAGACGTTAAACCGAGCACGTCCGACTCCGCATAGCCGGTGATGCGGGTGAAAGCCCGGTTGACCGCGAGGATGTGCCCCTGCGGGTCGGTCACCATGACGCCCTCAGCGGTGATCGCGAAGACGCGTGCAGCCTGGCGCATGGCCTGTTCGGTCCGCATGGCCTCCACCCGTTCCATGACCATGGCGGCGATGTCGGTCACCACCGTGCGATCCGCCGCGCTGTAGTCGCCAGGCTTGCCACTGACCGCCAGAATGGCGGCCAGTCGCCCATCACGTTCCACCGGCACCACCAGTTCGGGCTCCAGTGCCCGGTGCACCGTCGGCAGACGTTGGCGATGCGGGAGGGTTTCGATGCAATGAAAATACCCGGCCCGGCTGTTGGTCAGGCGCTTGGCGGCATCCAGTCCAAGCCCGAGCAGGGTGTCCAGATCGCTCGCGGCGGCTTCCGCGGTCAAGGACCAACGGGTCTCCATCAGGGCCTGGTTGCGCCTGGCTTGGGTGACATCGAGTAGGGTCCAGACCAGGCCGCGCGACAGGTCGGCCGGGTCCAGTGCCGCGCTGCTCAGGATCGCATCCAGCAGTTGGCCGTCGTGGCAGCGCAGTCGCACGTCGATCGGGGCGCTGCTCGTGCGCGTCACCCGCGGATCGCTGTCCGCGCCGCTGCGATCGACTTCCGCCTCGTCGGGGAACAGGATCCCGGTGGATTGGCCGATCAGTGATTCGCGGGGGTGGCCGATCATCTCGCACAGCCGGTCGTTGACCTCGACGAAACGGTGATCCACGACCATGGCGATACCCACCGGGGCGCAACGCAGCACCGCTTGCAGGTGCGCCTCGCTGCGGGCCGAGGCCGCCGCGGCGTCGGGCCTCGTGGTCAGTGTTGGATCAGCGGTGCTCTTCACGGGTAGCGGGTGAGCGGTGGCTCTGGATATTCTGGTATCATTCTACGGTTTAGGGGATGCGCGGTGGTTGGCGTCGGGTCCGCCCGCGTGACGCGGTTGCCGGCCGGCGGCGATCCGCCGCTCACGATCAGCCCCAAGCGGAGCTTACTCCTGGGCGCCGCCGACAACCAGACACTGCACGCTCCCGATTGGTGATTTCGTGCCGCCGCGCGGGTCGTGTGCCGCCGCGTGGTCGCCTCGGCGGCGGTGCCGTGCGACCGCGGTCGGCGCAGCGCTTGCCGCTTGATCAACAAGGACCGTGCGTGCGCCCCAGGCGCTGTCCTACAATCCACGCTTGGCGCGACTGTTCCCGATCGGGGCGGTCGGATGGGCTTGACCGGGGGCCGGGTCGCATCAACCGCGACCGGTGTCCCCGCAGCGTCCGGTTGCCGCGACCCGATGCCCTTATCACGCAACCCTGACTTGCAGGCGATTCAGTATCATGATCCCGAGACGTTTCGGACTCTTGCCGCTTTGTGCGGCCCTTTCCTTCACGGCACTGGCGATCACCGGGAATGTCCTGGGCGAGGCCGAAACCGGCTCTGCCGCCCCAGGTGCGGAGCAAGGTGTGCCGGGTCATTTTACTTTCGCCTCGGTGGTGCGCCGCGCCGACGAACTCGCGGCCGGGCCTTACCAGCCGGATCAGCCCGCGCTGCCTCCCTTCTTCGCCAATCTGGACTACGACCAGTATCGCGATATCCGGTTCCGGCGTAATCAGTCTCTGTGGCGGGCCGAGTCCCTGCCGTTCCAGGCCGAACTCTTCCCGCGCGGGTTCATGTTCAAGGACCGGGTGACCTTCAACGTGATCGAAGAGGGGAAAGCGGCCCCGGTGCTGTATCGCAACAGCCTGTTTGATTACGGCAAGAATACGGTCCCGCCGGATCTGCCGGAGGACTTGGGGTTCGCCGGTCTGCGGTTGCTGTATCCGCTGAATCGGGACGACGTGTTTGACGAGGTGGCCGTCTTCCTCGGGGCCAGCTATTTCCGCGCGGTCGCCAAGGGGCTGCTCTACGGCTTGAGCGCGCGGGGTCTGGCGATCGATACCGGGCTGCCGAGCAAGGAAGAGTTCCCGGTCTTCCGTGAGTTTTGGATGGAAAAACCGGATCGGGACGCGACCTCCATCACGCTCTACGCCTTGTTGGACAGTGCGAGCGTGGCCGGCGCCTATCGCTTCCTGATCTCCCCGGGACGGGAAACGGTGATCGATGTGAAGGCCCACCTGTTCCTGCGCGAGCGAGTGAAGAAACTCGGGATTGCTCCCCTGACCAGCATGTTTTTCCACGCCGAAGATACCGACCGTTTCATGGACGACTTCCGTCCCGAGGTTCACGACTCCGATGGTTTGCTCGTGGTCGACGGTACCGGCGAGCGCATCTGGCGTCCGCTGGTCAATCCCAAGGGATTGCGCATCAGTGCCTTCCGGGCCGAGAATCCGAAGGCGTTCGGTCTGCTGCAACGCGACCGCGACTTCCGCAGCTACCAGGACCTGGAGGCGTCCTACCAGAGTCGTCCGAGCGCCTTGGTGGAGCCCATCGGCGACTGGGGCAAGGGTGCGGTTGAACTGGTAGAGATTCCGAGTGATTCGGAGCAATACGACAATATCGTCGCTTTTTGGATTCCGGAGCGGACCGCCGGCGTCGGCGAACAGTTCGAGTATGCCTACCGGCTGCGCTTCGCCGGCGATCCGGAGGCCAAGTTGCAAGGTGGGCGGACCCTGTCCACCCGGATCGGCGCCGCCGGCACGGTCGCGCTGGATTCCGAGAAGCGCAAGTTCGTGCTCGATTTCGGCGGCGAGAACCTGGCCAATCTGCCGACCGACACACCGGTGGAGGCCTTCGTCTCGACGTCCTCGGGTACCTTGTCCACCCCGACGGTCCAGCCGAATCCAGAGACCAAGGGTTGGCGGCTATTCTTTGAACTCACTCCCGATGGTTCAGGGCCGGTCGACCTGCGGGCCTTCCTGCGCAACGGCAATGATGTACTGAGTGAAACCTGGAGTTTCCAATGGATTCGGGACTAGCCATGGCGGGGGTCGCGGTGGCCGACCGGTCCCCGGCGGCCTGGGCGCGGGTATCGGAGCGTGTCGCTCTCTACCTGCGTGCCCTGGGTATCGAAGACCCGCTGCACCGCGAGCGGCTGCTGGTGCGCGTCCGGCAGCGCTGGGAGGCGCGGGTGAGCGCGGTTCCTCTGGAGGACCCGCTCGAGGCCGGTATCGAGGAGGCCTACGCTCTGCTTGATACCTGGCTCTGCGCAGAGCTCGATATCACGGGTGAGCTCGACGCATTGTTCACCGCCCGTGCTGCCGTGCTGAGCGGTGCCGTGCCGAACTGGACGGCGCGCTTCGCGGGGGTCTCCGGAGAGTCGATCGCCGCCCAGGTGCGGGCTGCCGGCGTCCAGCCGGAGCCTGAGCCGGCCCCGCTGGAGATGGAGCCCAATACCATCAATCTGTGCTGTCACGACCTGGGTCGGCGCATCACCGGCGCCCTGCGGGTGCTGGCCGGCCACGAGCCGGCCGCCGCGCCGCCGCGTACGGAGCAACCGCGATGACCAGTGAGTCCCGGATCGGCATCATGGGCCACCACTACCGCCGTATCCTCTTTTTTCTGTTGGTGCTGCTCACGACACTGGGCGCCATGTCCCTGCTCAGCGTCGCGTTCCAGGACGGCGGAACCCGGCCGCACGAGCTCGTCATGCTGGGTCTCTACGCGATCCTCACGCTCTGGATCAGTGCGTCATTCTGGACCGCGACCATCGGCTTCGCGATGCTGGTGACCGGGCGCGATCACTATGCCATTGCCAACGCGGATACCCGCGGCACGGCCGCCGCACCGAGCGGTCCATTCAAGACGGCCTTGGTGATGCCGGTCTACAACGAGGACCCGGTGCGGGTCTTCGCCGGGCTGCGGGCCATGTGGCAATCCCTGGTGGAGACGGGTCGGCAGGACGGTTTTGAGGTCTTTGTCGTCAGCGACACCCGCGACCCGGATATCTGGGTGGAAGAGGAGTTGCTCTGGCGCCGCTGGGCCAAGGAGATGGGACATCCGGCGCGGGTTTTCTATCGCAACCGGGTGGAGAACACCAGTCGCAAGAGCGGCAACATCGCTGATTTCTGCTGTCGCTGGGGTGGGCGTTACCGCTATATGATCGTGCTGGATGCCGACAGCATCATGGCCGGTGAGACCCTGGTGGAGATGGTTGCACGCATGGAGCGCAATCCGAAGGTGGCCCTGATCCAGGTCCCGCCGGTCCCGGTGAACCGCTCCTCGTTGTTTTCCCGGATGCTCCAGTTCGCCGGCAGTCTCTATGGACGGATGTTCACCGCGGGGCTGTCCTATTGGCAACTCGGCACCAGCAACTTCTGGGGTCACAACGCCATCATCCGGGTCAAACCCTTTGCCGATCACTGTGGGTTGCCGAAGCTGCCGGGCCGTGAGCCCTTCGGCGGGGAGATCCTGAGCCACGACTTCGTGGAGGCGGCCTTGCTGCGCCGCGCCGGCTGGCGGGTCTGGCTGGCCTATGATCTGGGCGGGAGCTACGAAGAGATTCCACCCACCCTGATCGACTATGCCAAGCGCGATCGGCGTTGGTGCCAGGGGAATCTCCAGCATAGTCGACTGGTGTTTGCGCGCGGGTTCAAGCCGCTGAGCCGCATCCACTTCGCCATGGGTGTCATGTCCTACATGGCCTCACCCCTGTGGCTGATCTTTCTCGTGGTCACCGGCGTCGCCGCCTATTTCCAGAGCCTGGTCGAGCCGGTCTATTTTTTCGGCAACAATATTTTGCCGGTCTGGCCGGAAACCTACACGGTGGAAATGACCACGGTGCTGTGGGTGACGCTGACCATGCTCTTCCTGCCTAAGATCCTGGCCCTGGTGCTGCTTGCCGCCAAGCCTGCTCTGAGTCGCCAGTTCGGCGGCCTGCTGCGTGCCACCCTCAGTGTGCTGACCGAGAGTCTGTTCTCCGTCCTCCTGGCACCGGTGTTGATGCTGTTCCAGAGCAAGTTCGTGCTCGCCATTCTGCTGCGTCAGAACGTCGGCTGGCCGCCGCAGCAACGTGGAGATCACCAGACCGGGTTCGCCGAGGCATTCGGGACCCATCTCTCGCACACACTCATCGCGGTGGTCGTCGGGTTCCTGTCCTATTGGTATGTGCCGTCCTTCTTCTGGTGGTTTACGCCGGTGCTGGCCGGATTGGCGCTCTCGATCCCGGTGTCGATGATCACCAGCCGGGTCTGGCTCGGCCAACTCGCCCGGCGGGCCGGCATCTTTCTGACTCCCGAGGAGAGCGCACAGCCGCGGGTGCTGCAACTGTTGGAGCAGAATCTGGAGCGTGCCGGTACGCCGTTGTGCACCACTGCCACGGGAGGCGACCTCTGGTATCGGGCCGTCGTCGACCCCTGCGCCTACGCCCTGCACGCCTCCATGCTGCCGGACGAGACCCCGAACCGTCGGCGCCGCCACTACCTGGAGGGTTTGATCTTCCAGCTTCAAGACGAGGGCCTGGGCAGCCTCAAGCCCAATGAGAAGCGGGCGCTGGTGTCCCATCGCGATGGCTTGTTCGAGCTGCATACCCTGCTATGGGCGGCTGCGCAGCCGCCGAGCGCGGGGCAGATCGCCGGTGCCGCCGCAGGTTCAGGAACCGCTCACCAATAAAATCTTAAACCGCGTCTCCACCACAGTTGGTGAAATCCCCAAGGCCGAACATACCATGAAAATTATGCATTTCGCGCTGGACGGGGTTTAAGCTGATGCCTCCATCCGTGCCGCCTTCGCCAGCACCACGGCTTCCAGATCGCGCTTGAAAGCGGCGACCCGTTCGCGCAACGCGGGGTCGGCGGTTCCCAGGATCTGGGCGGCGAGAATGCCGGCGTTCTTGGCGCCGTTGATGGCGACGGTTGCGACCGGCACCCCGGCGGGCATCTGGACGATGGACAGCAGCGAATCCTGGCCGGAAAGGGCTGCGGTCTTCACCGGCACGCCGATCACCGGCAGCGCAGTGATGGCCGCGGCCATGCCCGGCAGGTGGGCCGCACCGCCGGCACCGGCGATGATCACCGCCAGCCCCCGCTCCACCGCGCTTAGGGCATAGTCATAGAGTCGCCGGGGCGTGCGGTGGGCGGAGACGATGGTCATCTCGAAGGGGACACCGAGGTCGCGGAGGATGTCCGCGGCCTCTTGCATCACCGGCAGATCCGAGTCGCTGCCCATGATGATCCCCACCAGGGGTTTGACCTGTACGGCGCTCATGGATGGTCTTCTCCGGTGATCTCGATCAGTGCGCGAACCTGTTCCGCCTTGCGCCGCGCGTTCGTCAGATCCTGATCGAGCACGGTCACATGGCCCATTTTGCGGTAGGGTGAGGTGGCGGCCTTGCCGTAGATGTGCACGCAAACCCCGGGGATCGCCAGGGCCGCGGCCATCCCCTTGATGACCGGCCGTCCGCGGTGTCCGGGGGCGCCGAGCAGGTTGATCATGGCCG
This sequence comes from Chromatiaceae bacterium, assembly GCA_013426805.1. Classification (GTDB taxonomy): domain Bacteria; phylum Pseudomonadota; class Gammaproteobacteria; order Chromatiales; family Chromatiaceae; genus Thiodictyon. The sequence continues at coordinate 5,970 of JACDZG010000069.1, read as the reverse complement.
CGGGTGAGAGCTGATCGGTGGCCCCGAGCGGGAAGCCGACCACCGCGCGCAGGTGTTGCTCGAACTGATCGGTCATGTTGGCCTCGATGGTATGGTGTCCGGAGTTGTGCGTGCGCGGTGCGACCTCGTTCACCAGCAGTTCACCCGTGGTGGTCAGGAACAGCTCGATCCCGAAGACGCCGACTCCGCCCAATGCCTCCACGGTGCGCCGCGCCAGGGCGGCGGCGGCGGCGGCGGTCGCCGCGTCCAGGTCGGCCGGTGCAAGCAGCAGATCCAGCACGTTTTGCTTGGGTCTGAAACACATCTCGACGGCCGGATAGCAGCGGCAGTCCCCATCGCGGCCGCGTGCCACCAGTACCGCCAGCTCTTTGGCGGCGGGGATGAAACGTTCCAGGAGTGACGGTACGGGCAGCCGCTCGGGGTAGTCGGCCGCCGTGCTCATGATCACCACGCCGCGGCCGTCATAGCCGCCGCGGCAGGCCTTCTGCACCAGCGGATAACCGAAGGCGGCGAAGGCCTCCGGGTTGGGCTCCGGCATGGGAACGAAGGGCGAGGTGGGGATGCCGGCGTCGCGCAGTGCCTGTTTCTGCCTCAGTTTGTCCTGGATCACGGCCAGCACGCCAGGGGCCGGGAAGATCAGATTGCCCTCCCGCTCCAGCTCGATCAGGGTGTCGCTGTCGATGTCCTCGATGTCGAAGGTGGTCACGTCGCACGACTCGCAGAGTTCACGCAGCCGCGCGGGATCGTGGTAGTCGCCGACGATCTGGTGTCCGGCCACCTGACCGGCGGGCGAGCTGCGGGTTGGGTCCAGCACCACGCAGGTGCACCCCAGGCGTTTGGCGGCCTTGACCATCATGCGGCCGAGCTGACCGCCGCCGATGATGCCGATACGGGCGATTGGGTAGGGGTATCTGTCCATCCGCTCATCATGTCCGTTTAGGCTGGAATTGGAAAGACCCGTCGATTCCAGAACCGATCCAGGACCGCGCGGGTCGCCGCCGGGTGTTCCCAGTGCGGCAGTCCGCGATGCGGTGCCAGGGTCTCATGCCGCCAGTTCGGATGGGCAGCGACAAAGTCCGGCAGCGCCGCGAAATCGACATAAGGATCGCGATCGGCGATCACCAGCACCGGCAGGTCCCTGAGCCCGGCGTAAAGCCGATCGGCGGCCTGGGGCGTGAACAACTGCGTCGAGAGAAAATACAGGGGGGCGTGACGGGCGCCGGGCTGATGAGAGGTCGCGTAGGCGTAGTCGATCAGCCCGTCCGGAGCCTTGGTCGTGAACGACTTGTTGAGGAAATAGCGGATGCTGGGCCGCGACGCGACCAGTCCGTACAGCCACTGGCTCAGCCCCGGCGTGGTCAGGACCCGATGGACGCCGCGGGCCACGGCAGCCGACGGCAGCGGGCGGCGGCTGAAGCCGGTCGGCGAGATCAGCACCAGTGAGACAATCCGATCCGCCAGGTCCGCCGCCGCGCGGGCGGCGAACTCGGCGCTGAGCGACAGCGCGACGACCGCGGCTGGTTGTGCGACCACCCGGGTCAAAAAATCGCTGATCGCGTCGGCGAAGATCTGCGGTGTATAAGGGCCGGCCGGACGTTCGGACTGGCCGAAGCCGGGCAGATCCAGACTGTAGACCGGCCGGTGTGCGCGGTAGTGGTCGAACAGCGGCTTGAGCTCGTAACTGCTCGGTGCCGCGTTGATGCTGTGGATCAGCACCAGCGGCGTCCCGGCGGCCGGGCCGTCGGCATAGTAGGCGAGCCGCCGGCCGGTGCGGGTCGTAAATGTCTTGTGCGGGGCATCAAGGGCGTCGGCGAGCGGCTGCGCGGCGGCCGGCGCGCGCTGGTGGTGCAGCGTGTCCAGGCTGGAGTTCGGTTGGTGGGTGGTCATGAGGGCTCTGGTCTCGCAGCAGCGGTTGGTCCGCGGGAAGGCGATTATCCTCCAAAGCTTGGGCGTTTCGCGATCGGCCTTGATCATCGTTCCGGCCGCAGGAAAACTGGAGGTCGAGGCTTTAGCCGGTCGACCTCGCGTCTGGGCGGCGCTCGTCCGGCTAACGCCGGCGTCTCTACCGTTCGGGGAATTAACCAAACTGTCCCCGGAACGCGCCAAGCACCAAGAGCGCAAGCCCGCAAGGCATCGTCACGCGCGATGATCAGCGGGGCGAACACCACCACGAAGGGGTTGTCAGGCTCACGCTCCAACCACCGTGTAAGCAACGCGTCCAGATAGGCGGCCGTGCACAAGGGCGGCACCGCACCCGGCGGCGTGCCGGGATCATCCCCCGTGTGCAAGAAGCTCGTAGTACGCTATAACTCTTGGAGCTTAAGCAGTACTTCTGGATTACTAACGGCAACGCGGAGAAGCATCTTCGCAGCGCCTGTGGGTTCGCGTCGACCTTGCTCCCAGTCCTTCAGGGTGCGAGGTGAGACGCCTAGCAGTCGCGCGAATGCTGATTGAGAAAGCCCAACGCGTGATCGTGCTTCCGCAGCTTGAGACACTTGAATTTGTGTAGCGCGAGCAGCTTTCCCAGCTTTCATCTGCCTCACGGATTCAAGCAAGTCATTTTGAAATTTCTCGGCTTCAGAAGGCATCTTCAATCTCAGTTCTTTCGTCGTCTTTCCATATGTCTGCCGCATACTTGACGAAAATTTCAGTTTCAGCGACTGTTCTCATGTAACAAAGCATACGGCGTTGCCGTAGTGGTCAAGCCTAACCCTCTGGCGCAAGCCGCCGGTTGCGGCTAACCTCAACTGAACCCACCATCGTCGCTGTCGGAGGTCAAAGTCATGACAACGAACGACCGAATACGGATCGATCCGGCCATCTGCCACGGTAAACCCGTCGTCCGGGGTACACGGGTGCCGGTGTCCATCGTCGTTGGGAGCCTCGCTGGGGGCATGGGTTTTGAGGAGGTCCAGCGCGAGTACGACCTGACCCAGGAGGATGTTCGCGCGGCGCTCGCCTTTGCGAGCGCGTTGGTTAACGAAGAATCCTTCCACCTGCTGCGCGGTGCGGCATGAGATTCCTGCTTGATGCCAACATGCCAAGATCGGCTCTGGCCCTGCTCGTGCAGCACCTCGCCGAAGCGCTCGATGTCGACTTCGCTGACAAATCCGTCCCAACCGGGGACTCACTTCAGAGCGGCCGAACGGCCTAATGACAGCGCCTTTGCTCATTAGGTCCGGCTGCCGCCGCCCAGGCGGCGCACTCCTCCGCTGATCCGAATTGCCCGGCAGCCTGACCTCCGGGAAGCGGATCGCCAAAGTGACGGTAAACGGCGTGATCGATGCGCTTTCTCCGATCGATCAGCTCCTGGACCGGTTGCTGATTCCCCGCCATCCGATCGCAACCGACGTCCGATAGCGGCGCCATCCGAATCTGTCGGCGGTCACAGGTCCAGATCTCGACCGCCTCGCCGCCTTCGCACGTCTGTTCCGCGACACAGTGCTTTGTCTGTTCGACCAGGACTTTGGCATCCTTGTGGCCCAACCTTGCCGCGTCGATGAGCATTTGCAGTGCCTTGCCCGGGGCTGTTTCACCAGCCAGCCCCTGATCCAATATCCGGCCAACCAGGTACTTCGCCTCGACATTGCCCGACCTTGCGACCGGATACAACAGCGCGTAGGCATCCGCGTACCGACCGCTGCGGAACGCGTCAATCCCATCGGTCGCCATGTCCCCGGCAAGCGCGGGCACGATGCCCGCGAACGCCAGCACGATAAACAAGCCGCGTGTCATGTTGCCTCCTAAACTCATCTGACCGATTCAACCCAAGAAAGTGGAAATAGACCAAAACAGACGGCGCCAAGAGAGATGCTAGCCGATGATACGGTAAGGCATCAATGGACCAGGATCAAATCTCCGGCCGCCATCCTGGGACCGCGGGCCGCCGGCCCGCTCGCGATCGGGACACCCACGCCCTATCGGCGTCGAACGTCCCCCGCCACTTTCTGAACAATCGATAAATACGTCCGCTCATTGGCGAAAGCCGCGAAAATAAACAGCACGATGGCCATCGTAAGGAACAGACAGGTCAGAACCACGATCGGCAACAGGGCTGTCGAGAGAGCCATCGTCGATTGAGGAATGGAATCGTCTTGCAGGCGAGTCAATACCGTGAATGGATTGGCCAGCAAAGGCACGAACCAGAACAGCGCGCCTGCGAGACTCGCCACACTGAACAGAAGAACGACGCCGACATAGCACCAAGCGTTCGCCAATCTTGTTCGGTTTGCCAGGAACCGCACCTCTTGCTCACTCAAGTCCATGGTTGCTCCGGTATAACGCCTCAGCCGTAGGGATGCCGGTTACCCGTCGCGCGGGTCTTCACAGTGACCAGCCACCAGCTATAAGCGCTCAACGAGATGACCGTATGTAGGGGCGGGTTTCAAACCCGCTGGTAAGCCAACGCGACCTTGATCGTCGTTCCCGCCGCAAGCAAACTGGAGGTCGAGGCTTTAGCCGGTGGACATCGCGTCTGCGCGCCCCTGGTCCGGCTAAAGCCTCGACCTCCGGTGCGCGAGGCCAAGGTACTGGCCGGACCTATGATTAAGGCTAGTGGAAGGTTGTACTTGTATAGCACTTCCATGATCTGCTCGCACAATTCCACAAGGAAATTGGCTCTTTTTCCCCTAATTACCATAGGGCATAAGTCAAGACCTGACCCCATCCATTGTGACCCCATCCATTGCGATGTTCTACTGGCTGCTGTCGACCGCCAGCGGCCGGCTGTTCGGCAGCGCCAAGGGCGGCGCCCCGGCGGCGCCGGACGCGGATCGGCGGATAGAGAGCAGCGGGGCACCCGCCACCCAGACCCCTCAGGCGCGGCGCGAGGAGGTCTGACATGCGCCGTCCCCTGATCGCCTGTCTGATTGCAACCCTGATCGCCGGCTGCATGGTCGGCCCCGACTATACCCGCCCGCTGGTCGATACCCCGGACGCCTACCGCTTCCCGGTCATCGAACAGCAGATCCGGCAACTCGAGAATGGCATCTCGATCCTGCTCGGACGCAACCCCGAACCCATCCAACGCGGTCTGACGGTCGCGACCATGGGCCGGCCCGCGGTGCCGTCCGGAGTCCCGTCCCAACTCCTGGCGGCGCCCGGACATCCTCCAGGCCGAGCAACACCTGATCGCCGCCAATGCCCAGATCGGGGTGGACAAATCTCTGTATTTTCAGAGCATCTCGCTCACCGTGGCCCTCGGCTGGTCCAGTTCGGAGCTGTTCGATCTGTTCAGCGGCCCGGCCAACACCTGGAACTACGCAGGCTCAGTGATCGGCCCTTTCTTCGCCGCCGGATCGGTCAGCGGGCAGGTGGCTCAGGCCCAAGCCCAACAACGGGCGGCGGAGGAGAACTACCAACAAGTCATCCAAACCGCCTTCGCCGATGTCTCCAATGCGCTGATCGCCCGCCGGAAGCTCGGCGAGCACCGGTTAAAGGCAAAGGGCCATTTGCACCGGCGCTGCCCCAGGCGCCGGAGATCTTGGAACAATAAGCCGATTCCGAGACAGCAGCGGCGACCATTCACTCCTCCACACTCTATGGATTGCACGGTCTGGTGAGGCGATTGCGGGAAATCGCCTAAGACCGCGATTCGTCGGGTCTGCTGTGCGGACAGTCCGCTACCGGCTGGGGCGATACTCAAGACTGAGCCTTCGTCGGCAAAACGTGAGCCTTATCACGATTTGCAGATCGGCTCTAACTATACTTCTGTCTGTCTGTCTGTCTATCGATGGCGGCGCCCTGTTGGACTTTGGAAAGGGCAGGTGAGTCTTGGTGCTTGACATTGCGATCATGCCTGACCTTCCAGCCGCCTGATGCGGCCCCGGCACTTCGGCATCGGGCCGTGTGGCGATCCGCGCCATACGGTCTGGGTAGGATGTTTGGGTGGTAGGCTGCATGCAGTCTAACACCAAGAGGCCTTGATCATCGTTCCGGCCGGCCGCGGACGGTCCGCACAGCGGACCCTAC
>JACDZG010000008.1 GCA_013426805.1 Chromatiaceae bacterium | reverse complement strand
GGCGCTGACGCCGCCCGATGTCAGCCGGCGACTGGGTTATGCTTCAGGGCTGGTCCGCGCAGCGGACCCTACAGATCTGCGTCCACTTTAGGTATGCTGCGGCGCTGTCTCAACCGTTGCGGGGTCTTTCCGATGATTGCTCACCACGCGCTCGTGCTCAATCTCCATCAGCCGCCCGGTAATTTGCAAGATCTGCTGGAGCATCAGCCCTGGGAGGCCAAGGAGATTCTGTTCGCGATGGACCGGATTCCGCGCGTCCTGTGGGGCCACGAGGCCCTGGCGCGCGTTCATCTGTCGCTGTCCGGCACGCTGCTCGAAACCTTGTCGGACCCGGCCTTTCAGGAGCGGGTCTACGGCATCGTCGACTGCGGAGCCCTGCTCTGGCACTTCCAGAACCAGGATCTGTTCGAGGTGCTGGGAACCGGATATTACCATCCGGTGTTGCCGCTGATCCCGGCGGCGGACCGCAAGGAGCATTTGCAGCGCTGGCTCGGGATCGCTCATCACCTGTTGTGGCGTCCGCGGTTCCAGGGGTTCTGGCCCCCGGAGATGGGGTTTTCGATGGAGTTGATCCCGCTGCTGCGGGCCAGCGGGTATCGCTATGTCCTGGTCGACAGCGAGCATATCGAGCCGGTGACCGACATGAGTTGGCAGGAGCTGCGCTATCGGCCGCACCTGGCGCGTTACGGCGATGCCGAGATCACGGTCATCGTGCGTGACCGCGAGCTGTCCGATGCGCAGGAGTCGGGTATGGAACTGGACTGGTTCCTCGCCGAGGTGGCGGAGCGCACCAAGTGGTGCGACTTCCCGCCGCTGGTGACGACCTGCACCGACGGGGAAAACGGCGGTTGGTTCCGCAATGTGACCGCGGGGGCCAATTATTGGACGGCCTTCTATCTCCCGCTGCTGGAGCGGGTGCGCGCCGGGACGGCCGGGATTTCGCCGACCTTCATCAGCGATTATCTCAATGTCCACGGGGTGCACAGGGAGGTCAAGGTGCGCACCGGCGCTTGGAACACCGGTTGGCATCACGGCCGGGATTTTACCCAATGGACCGGGTCCGAGGCCCAGAAGGCGACGCTGACGGCTTATGCGCAGCTCAGCAAGGTCGTGCATGATGCCCGGTGGTACGCGGGTGAGCACGGGGTCACCGAAGGGCCGCAGATGGCCGCGCTCGACGAGGCGCTGTGGCGGCTGCTGCGGGCCGAGACCAGTTGCAACCTGTATTGGGGCGAGGCCTGGGTGCCGCGGGCGGAGGCGGACCTCCAGGCGGTGCGGGATGTTCTCACGCGGATCGGGATCGACCCGGCGGCGGCCGCTGCGGACAGCGCCGGGTTGGATGACACCATCGCGGCCGCGGAGTTGCCGGCCGCGCAGCCCGCGATGGTGGCGCCGGAGTATGGCGCCAGTGTGCTGACGTTCGCTGACCTGCCGGACCTGGATACCGCGGACGTGGGCGACCCGCAGACGCGCCTGGCTGATGCGGCGCTGCCGGTTGCGGAGTCCGCCCCGGTAGCCGTTGCGGCGCCGAATGAACGATAACAACATGATCCTGGACCGAACGCCGGCGACTGTCCGCGCCGGCCCGGTCCGCCGTCCCCCGGCCGTGCCGGGACCACCAATAGGAGCCTAGAATGAACCCATTACCCGAATATGTCGGCGATCTGCCGAATATCTGCGGCCAGGAACCCTTGGTCGATCAGGTCGTGACTGCCGCCCGGGCCAAGCCCCTGTTCGCCAAGCACGGCGGTATCGACTTCAGCAAGGTACGCGCCGCGACCGCCATCGCGCTGCACCAGCATCAGCCGCTGATCCCCGCGGGCGGCGGTGACCTGCGCACCGCCACCCTGATCAGCAATCTCCAATACATGATGGAGAATCAGGGAATCGGGGATAACTACAATGCCGGGGCCTTCGTCTGGTGTTACAAGCGAATGGGCGAGTTCGTTCCGCAGTTGGTGGGCGAGGGCAAGTCACCCCGCTGTATGCTGGAATATTCCGGCACGCTGCTGCACGGGTTGCGCAAGATGGGTGAAAACCACGTCATTGATGCGCTCAAGAATATCACTTGCAATCCGGACTACAATCGCTGCATCGAATGGCTCGGGATGCCCTGGGGTCATGCGGTGGCGCCCTCCACCCCGGTGCAGGATTTCAAGCTGCATGTGCGCGCTTTCCAGCATCATTTCGCCGCCATCTTCGGCTGGGAGGCGCTGGAGCGGATGCGCGGTTTCTCGCCCTCCGAGATGGCGCTGCCCAATCATCCGGATGTCGCCTATGCCTATGTCAAGACGCTGGTCGACTGTGGTTTCCAATGGGTGCTGATCCAGGAACACTCGGTCGTGCAGGTCAGTAACGGCCGCAATCCGGAGCGCCCGCACATTCCGCACCGGTTGGTCTGCACCAATTCCAAGGGCGAGACCGTCGGCATCATCGCCATCATCAAGACGCAGGGTTCCGATACCAAGCTGGTCGCGCAGATGCAGCCCTGGTACGAGGCGCAGAGTCTGTCCCGCGTCGAACTGGCCGGCCACTCCATTCCGCCGCTGGTGACGCAGATCGCCGATGGTGAGAACGGCGGCGTGATGATGAACGAGTTCCCCGGCAAGTTCATGGAGGTGGCGCGGGCGTCCAGCCATGGGGATGTGCCCATGATGAACGCCAGTGAATATCTGGAGCAGCTGTTTGCGCTGGGTATCAAGGAGTCTGATTTCCCAGTGGTTCAGCCGATCTTCCATGACCGCATCTGGGCGCGCATGAAGCCCGGCGATGGTCCGGAGGTGCTGGCGAAAGTCATCGCCGACCTGAAGCAGGAAGACGGCCGTTTCCATATGGACGGCGGAAGCTGGACCAACAGTCTGTCTTGGGTGCAGGGCTATGACAACGTGCTTGGGCCGATGGAAGAGGCCAGTGCCTTGTTCTATGAAAAGGTCCTCAAGCCCGGTACGCCCACCGATGATCCGCGCTACCGCAACGCGCTCTTCCACCTGATGGCCTCCCAGACCAGTTGTTTCCGTTATTGGGGCCAAGGCCAGTGGACCGACTACGGCCGCGAGATCTGTCAGCGGGTGAAGGATATCATCCACTACGATTTCGAGTAGCCAGACTATTCCAACCCCAGAATGAACGTCCATTGCTGCGCCGTGACCGGCATCACCGAGAGCCGGTTGCCGCGGCGGACCAGGGGCATGCCGGCCAAGGGGCCGTCCGCGTGGTCTTTCAATTCGGTCAGCGCAATGGTCCGCCTCAGGTGGCGGAGGTAGCGGATCTCCACCAGATACCAGCGCGGGTGCTCGGGGTCGCTCTTGGCGTCGAAGTAGTGTGCCTGTGGGTCGAAGGCGGTGGCGTCGGGATAGGCGGCGCTTGACACCTCCGCGAGCCCCACCACGCCGGGCACCCGGCAGTTGGAGTGGTAGAAGAGCACGCCGTCGCCGATGCGCAGCTGATCGCGCAGCATGTTGCGCGCCTGATAGTTGCGCACCCCGTCCCAGGGCTCGCCCGCGGCGGCCCGCGCCGCCAGGTCGTCAATGCTGAAGGCGTCCGGTTCGGACTTGAAGAGCCAGTAGGCCATGGTGCCACCTTAGTATTTCGGCGTCTTGGCGCCTTGGCGTGAGCAATTGCCGGATTCAGGCCCAGGTCGGACCCAGCCCGGCAGCCAGGTGATGGAAATTGGCAAGCCGTTCAGGCGCGATCTCGCCCGCATCGACCGCCGCGCGGATGGCGCAGCCGGGTTCGCGGTCGTGCCGGCAGTCCGCGAACCGGCAGCCCTCCAGGTGGGGACCGAATTCGCGAAATCCCCGTTGCAGCGTGTCGCGGTCGATGGCGCCCAGACGGAAGCTGCGCACCCCCGGCGAGTCGATCAGGAAGCCGCCGCCGATCAGCCGGTAACAGGTCGCGGTCGAGGTCGTATGACGGCCGAGTCCGGTCGCTTGGGACAAACGGCCGATCTGGATGTCCAGGTCCGGCAGCAGGGTCTGCACCAGCGATGACTTGCCGACGCCGGACTGACCCACCAGGATGCTGGTCTGGTCGGCCAGGGCGGTGATCAGCGCGTCCAGGGTCGCCGGTTGCCGCAGACTGGTCCAGAGGATCGGGTAGCCGATCGCGGGGTAGAGTGCGAAGCGCGCCCGAAATGCGGCCTCGGCTGGGGCGTCGAGCAGGTCCATCTTGTTGGCGACGATCAGCGCCTGGACGCCGATCAACTCTGCCGCCGCCAGGTATTGATCGATCAGGTAGCCGCTGGGGTCCGGTTCAGGGGCGATCAGCACCACCAGACGCGTGAGGTTGGCGGCCAGCGGCTTGTCATGGCCGCCGTAGTCCGGACGGCTCAGGACCGAATGGCGGGGCTGGATGGCGGTGACTACGCCTTGGCCGTCCGCGGTGTCCTGCCAGACCACTTGGTCGCCGCAGACGGGATGGCCGATGTTGCGGCGCGCCAGGCAGTGGGTGATGTGTCCGTCCGCGTCCTCCACCGCCAGGTTGGCGCCATGGCGTACCACCACCCGTCCGGACCGCGGCGGGGCTTCCTCGGCGATCTCGTCGCGCACCGTGTCCAGCGCATTCTCGGCGCGGTCGGCCAAATGCTGACGGCGTCGCTCCTGGATCGTCCGAATCCGCTGGACCTGTCGTTCCGACAGCCGCCGCCGCGGCATCAGGAGCCCGGCTTGAAGTGGTAGAACCGGTCGTTCAGGAAGGTTGTCATCTCATCGATGTCCTCGTCGAACCAGCGCAGGCTCAGTGCGGTCTCACAGCGCCGAACCTGGCGGCCCAGACCGTCCAGGGAGGTCACCTTGCGGTCTGCGCGGGTATAAACTTCACTGCCGTGGCATTTGATGCAATGCTCCTGGTAGAGCGCGTCGGTGCCGCTGGGGGCGGCCGCGGCCTGGGGCGCCGGCGGGTCGGCAGCCAGCGGACCCGTCAGCGGGACGGCCAGTGCGAGGGTGCAGGGAAGTGCCAGGGCGATGCGCAGACGTCGTGTGATCATGACTTGGCTCCAGTCGGGTTGATTTGCCCATTGTAGGGATTGACCGGGCGCGGCGCACGGCCGGCCGCTGGTACACTGAGAGGCTGGCGCCCGCCGCGGCGAATAACAAGGAATCCGGCAATGGCTATGAGCGAACAAAACCTGATCTGGTTGGACCTCGAGATGACCGGTCTCAACCCCTTCACCGACCGCATCCTGGAGATCGCCACCGTGGTGACCGATCAGGATCTGCGCATCCTGGCCGAAGGCCCCGTGATCGCCGTCCATCAGCCGGAGGAAATTCTGGCCGATCTGGACGAATGGAACCGCAGTCACCACGGCGCCTCCGGGTTGCTGGAACGGGTGCGGATTTCCCCCTGGGACGAGGCCGGGGCGGAGTCGGAGACGCTCGCCTTCCTGGCCGGGCAGGTGCCGGCCGGCGCTTCACCCCTGTGCGGCAACAGTATTTGCCAGGACCGCCGCTTCCTGGCCCGCTGTATGCCGCGTCTGGATGCCTATTGTCACTACCGTAATCTGGACGTGAGCACGCTGAAGATACTCGCCCTGCGTTGGGCACCGGAAATCGCGAGCAGCTTCAAGAAGACCGGCAAGCACCAGGCACTGGACGACATCCGCGAGTCGATCGCCGAGTTGAAGCATTATCGACAGTATTTATTGCGGGTGTGATCCCGCCCGACGGTTTTCTGTTGTCCCCATAAAGACAACCTGGGTAGCCTCAATCCAGGACCGTGGTAAGGTTTCACCCGCGTTGACGCCGACCTGGAGCCGCCGACGGCAGTTCCAGGTTCCGGCCGCCGTGCGCATTCCGCGCGCCATCCGATCCCGAACCATTAGTCGCTTCCGCCCCGCGTGACCGGTGCCGCGCGCCGGTGGAGCCCGAGCCGAGAGAGGCGAAAGTCGATGATCAAACCCGTGGGTTCCGACGCTTTGCAACCCTTGTTCGTCTACGACCCGGACCAGCATCACGCGCTGATGCGTCAGGCCGAGACGCTGCCGTCGGTGGTGATCAGTTCCCAGGCCGCCGGCAACGCGGTCATGCTGGGCGCCGGCTATTTCAGTCCGCTGCCGGGGTTCATGAATGTCGCGGATGCGGTCAGCGTGGCCGAGACCATGCGCACCACGAGCGGCCTGTTCTTTCCGGTGCCGGTGTTCTGCCTGCTGGAGAGCGCCGCGCTGATCGGCGACGCCGGGCGCATTGCGCTGCGTGATCCCAACATGGAAGGCAATCCGGTGCTGGCGATTATGGACGTGGAGGCGGTCGAGACGGTCAGCGATGCGCAGATGGCGCAGCTGACCGAGCGGGTCTATCGCACTCAGGACCCGCAACACCCGGGCGTGGCCGCGTTCCACGGTCAGGGGCGCGTGGCCGTCTCAGGCCCGATCCAGGTACTGCACTTCTCCTACTTCCAGGACGATTTTCCGGATACCTTCCGCACCGCGGTGCAGATCCGCAACGCTATTGCCGAGCGCGGCTGGCAGCGCGTGGTCGCCTTCCAGACCCGCAATCCCATGCATCTGGCCCACGAGGAGCTGTGCCACATGGCCATGGAGCGGCTTCACTGCGACGGCCTGGTCATTCACATGCTCCTGGGTAAGCTCAAGCCCGGCGACATTCCGGCCCCGGTGCGCGACGCGGCCATCCGCAAGATGGTGGATCTGTACTTCGCCCCAAACAGCGCCATGGTTACCGGTTACGGCTTCGACATGCTCTATGCCGGTCCGCGCGAGGCCGTGCTGCATGCCTATTTCCGCCAGAACATGGGTGCTACCCACTTCATCATCGGCCGCGACCATGCCGGTGTCGGCGACTACTACGGCGCGTTCGACGCCCAGACCATCTTCGAGGACGAGGTCCCGCCCGGCGCTCTGGCGATCGAGATCTTCAAGGCCGACCACACGGCTTACTCCAAGAAGCTCAACCGGGTCGTGATGATGTGTGAGGCGCCGGACCACACCAAGGACGACTTCGTGCTGCTCTCAGGCACCAAGGTGCGCGAACTGCTCGGCAGCGGTATTGCCCCGCCGCCCGAGTTCTCGCGCCCGGAGGTTGCGCAGATCCTGATGGATTACTATCAGTCGCTCAATTGAACCGAACGGCGGCGCGCGATGAGCGGCAGGATGCCGGCATCGCTCAGCGGACCGTCGTAGAGGCCGGGCCGGCCGTCCGGCCGGCGGCGGAAGCGTTTGTAGGGCCAGACATATTGCTCGGGGCAGGTCCGCACACACTGCTCGATACCGCGGTTGAGGGCGGCCGCGGCGGTCAATTCGTCTGGGCTGTCGATGCCCTCCGGGGCGGGGAGGCAGTGCATCCGGAAGCCGGCAGCGTCCGGCAGGCGCTCCGCGAACATGAAGATGACCGGGGCGCCGGTGCGTCGTGCGAGCCGTTGCACCAGGAGCATGGTAAAGGCGGGGATGCCGAACAGGGGGGCGAAGCAGGCGCCCTTGTTCTCCTTGGGTTCCTGGTCCGGCAGCACGCCGACATAGTCGCCGCGCTCCAGTGCCTGGACCAGAACCCGAATCCCCCGGGCGGTGATGGGCGCCAGCTCGGCGCCGCTGCGGCGGCGCGCGGCGAGGATCAGGTCGTCGAGATAGCGCTGGGGTTTGTAGAAGATGGCGGTCGGACCCTGGCGGGCCAGATGCAGGCCGGCCAGTTCCCAGGCGCCCAGGTGCGGGGAGAGGACGATCAGGCCCTTACCGGGTTGCCGCTGCAGCAGTTGCGCTCCGCGAACCTCGCGCACCAGGGCGTGCACCTGTTCGACCGGGCGCAGCCACAGGTGACCGATCTCGAGATAGGTCTTGCCGAACTCCACCAGGTTGCGGTCGCGCAGCCGGATGAGCTCTGGCGGGCTCAGTTCCGGGAGGCAGAGTCCGATGTTGATCAAGGCGTTGCGCCGTTGTCGGTTGGGCCAATGGATGAACACCCAGCCGACGGCGGCGCCGATCCGATGGATCAGCGACAGGGGCAGACGTGCGGTCAGTTGCGCCAGGGTGCGGGCCATGCCGTCGGTTGCCCTGACCCGGAGGCGGCGCCAGCGGCTCAGTTGTTTCGCCTTCATCCGCATCGCCCGTGCGCCGAGGCGACCCGTACCGGCCGCTGCTTGCTACACTGTCCGCCGCGCGCCGCGGGTTCCGGGCGCGTCTGACGCTGCATGATAACGACCACCAATCGAGGTAACCCCGCGTGAGTGACGAACACCCAAAAGGCTTGAGCCCGCAGGAGGCACTGCGGATGTTGGAAGAGCATCCCCAGGCGGTCCTGGTCGATATCCGCTCCTCCATGGAGTTTCTGTTCGTGGGCCACCCCAAGGGGGCGGTGCATGTGCCATGGATCGACGAGCCGGACTGGACCGTCAACCCGCATTTCACCACGGAGATTCGCAAGCTGCTCCTGGGCGGTGCGGTCTGCGACCCGGACAGCCCCTGCGCCCCGGTCATCCTGATCTGCCGCAGCGGCAAGCGCTCGCTGGAGGCCGGCAAGGTCCTGATGAAGGATGGGCTGCGCGCGGTCTATCATGTGGACGAAGGGTTCGAGGGCGATCTGAACGAGCACCATCAGCGCAGCAGCCAGGGTGGCTGGCGTTTCCGCGGCCTGCCCTGGGAGCAGTGCTGACCGGTTCACGGCATCGGCGGGGGCGCGACTATTCGCGCTCCTCGATCCAGGCCAGCTGGATGGCTTCCAGGATCTTTTCACCGCACCGTGTCGGGTCGTCCGCGAACTTCGCAAGCGACTCGACCCAAACGCGCAGGTCCACATAGTTCAGGTAACGCGGGTCGACTTTCGGATGCGCCTCGTCCAGGGCGATGGCGATCTCCCGTGTGTCGGTCCACTTCAGTTCCATCGGCTTACCTCGCTTGGTGCTACCGCCGTTCCGAGACCATGTTGATGGTATAGCGCGGGATCTCGATCACCAGATCCGCATCACCCACCAGGGCCTGACAGCTCAGGCGTGATTCGTGCTCCAGACCCCAGGCTTTGTCGAGCAGATCTTCCTCCAGTTCATCGGCCGGGGCCAGCGAATCGAAGCCCTCGCGGATGATCACATGGCAGGTGGTGCAGGCGCAGGAGCGCTCGCAGGCGTGCTCGATCTCGATCCCCTGGGCCAAAGCGGCATCGCAGATGCTCACACCGGGTTCGGCCGTGATCACGGCGCCTTCCGGGCAGCTGCTCTCATGGGGTAAAAAGATTAGATTAGGCATGGGATTGACGTTGCTTATTCGAATGCATCGACGCGCTGCCCGGCCATCGCCGACTGGATGCTCTGGTTCATGCGTCGCTCCACGTAGCGGCCGCACGCCTGCTCCAGGGCACGGCGGGCATCGCCGATGCGCTTGGCATCAATGCTGTTCAGGGTGGCGGCCAGCGCGGTCATGGCGTCCTCGATCCGGGTGCGTTCAGCGGTGTCCAGCAAGGCGTCGCCGTCGCGCGTGAGCGCGGCACGCAGCGATTCGAGCACCCGTTGCGCCTCGACCCGTTCCTCACGTACGCGTCGCGCGAGTTGATCCTCGCCGGCGTGCTGCCGGGAGTCGCTCAGCATGGCGGCGATCTCGCCGTCGGTCAGGCCATAGGAGGGTTTGACCTCCACGCGCGCCGTGACCCCGCTGGTCAGTTCGCTCGCGGCGACCCGCAGCAGTCCGTCGGCATCGATCTCGAAGCTGACTTGGATGCGCGCCGCGCCGGCCACCAGCGGCGGAATGCCGCGCAGCTCGAAGCGTGCGAGCGACCGGCAGTCGTCCACCAGGTCACGCTCGCCCTGGAGGACATGAATCGCCATGGCGGTCTGGCCGTCCTTGAAGGTGGTAAAGGTCTGGGCACGTGCGACCGGGATCGTGCTGTTGCGTGGAATCAGCCGTTCCACCAATCCGCCCATGGTCTCGATGCCGAGCGAGAGCGGGATCACGTCCAGCAGCAGCAGGTCGTCCCCCGGACGGTTGCCGGCCAGCAGGTCGGCCTGAATGGCGGCGCCGATGGCGACCACGCGATCCGGGTCGATGTTGGCCAGCGGCGGCCGGCCGAACAAGGCCGCGACCCGCTCGCGGACCCGCGGGACTCGGGTGGAGCCGCCGACCAGGACGACCGCGTCGACCTCCGGCACGCTCACCCGCGCATCGCGCAGGGCACGCCGACAGGCGGCCAGTGAACGGTCGATCAGCGGGTCGATGAGGCCCTCGAACGCGGCCCGGTCCAGGGTGGCGGACCATTGGCGGCCATCCGGCAGGGTGAGCATCAGGTCGGCGGTCGGTGCGCTGCTCAGTTGCTCTTTGGCGGTGCAGGCCGCCTGCATTGCCTGACGCAGCGTCCGGTGGTCGGCGCCATCGCTGACGCCGGCTTGTTCCAACGCCCATTGGGCCAGGATGCGGTCGAAATCGTCGCCGCCCAGGGCGGAATCGCCCCCCGCGGCCAGCACCTCGTAAACACCGCGGGTCAGACGCAGAATGGAGATGTCGAAGGTGCCCCCGCCCAGGTCATAGATTGCGTGTATACCCTCGGCCGTTCCGGCATCCGCGTGATCCAGGCTATAAGCAACCGCCGCGGCGGTCGGTTCGCTCAGGAGTCGAAAGACGTTGAGCCCGGCCAAGGTCGCCGCGTCCTTGGTGGCCTGACGCTGGGCGTCGTCGAAATAGGCGGGCACGGTGATGACCACCCCGGCCAGCGGACCGCCCAGGGTGTCCTGCGCGCGCTGCGCCAGGGTCTTCAGGATCTCTGCCGAGACCTCCACGGGGGTCAGATCGCCACCTGCCGTGCGGATGCGCGGTACGGCCGCGTCCGGATTCACGAAGACGTAAGGAAGGCGACCACCCAGTTGCTTGACCTCCGCGAGACCGCGCCCGATCAGCCGTTTGGCTGACGCGATGGTGTTGAGCGGGTCATCCAGGGCGGCCGCTTGGGCAGGGTACCCGACCACCGGCGCCGCCGCAGCGCTGAAGCGCACCACGGAGGGCAGGAGGTGGCGGCCCTGCGCGTCCGGCAGGGTCTCGGCGACGCCGCTGCGCACGGTGGCGACCAGCGAGTTGGTGGTCCCCAGATCGATGCCCGCGGCCAGCCGGTGCTGATGGGGGGCGGCCGACTGACCGGGTTCAGCGATCTGTAACAGTGGCATCGGGTCTCGTCTGCGCGTTCACGGATGTTGCGGGGAAGCCATCCCGGCCGCCGATGAACGCGGCACGGTGTTCATTGGCGGATGGATTCGTCACTAATATCGGCCATCGATCAGCCCTTCCAGGTCCTCCGCGTCGCGTCGGCATTTGTCCAGGAACTGAAGCTTGCGGACGATCTCGCGGGCGCTCGTCAGGTTGGCCGGCGTCGGGTCCGCGAACAGTCCCGCCAGTTCCTTGTCGAGTGCCGCGCTCTGTTCGGCCAGATGGGTCAGCACCCTGGCCACCGCGGCATGGGGATTGGGGCTGCTTTGGGCCTCGGCGAGCGTCTCGCGCAACTCCATCTGCTCCATAAGGAAGGCACCGTCCTTGCTGGTTTCGCTGTCGGTCCCGGGGTCGCCGGTGTGTAGGGACAGCAGGTAGCGGGCGCGGGCGAGGGGGTCCTTCAAGGTGCGATAGGCCTCGTTGACCTGGGTCGACGCCTGCAGCGACACCCGCTTTTCATGATCCGCCGCGACGACGTAGCGATCCGGGTGGGTGACCGCCTGGAGTGTGCGATAGCGCTCGGCCAGGCGCTTGGCGTCCACGGTGAAGCCGAGCGGCAGCTCGAACAGCTCGAAATAGTTTTTGGAAAAGTCCAGCATGGCAAAATTCACCGCACCGATGCCTCGCTAGACGTTGAAACTCTCGCCGCAACCGCAGGCATGTTTGGCGTTGGGGGTGACATGAGCGGCAGCAGCGGGTGTCAGGGAGATGGTCATGGGCGTGTCTTCCGCGGGTCGATCCCAATGGGCAACGACGCGACCCCTGGGCCGCGCGTTGCAGGATGGGGAAATGCTAGGCGCTTTGGGAGCGCGAACGCAAGCGCAAGGTGTCCTCTGGTATCCCTGGTATCCCTTATCGCAATGCCGATGCCTGGGCCGGAGACCCGGTTGGCGATTACTCCGGCTTACGTTTGGCGGCGTAGTCGTGGATGGCCGCCTTGATCGCATCTTCCGCCAGCACGGAGCAGTGGACCTTGACCGGCGGCAAGGCTAATTCGTCCGCGATTTCCTGGTTCTTGATCTGTCGCGCTTCGTCCAGGGTCTTGCCCTTGACCCACTCGGTGAGCAGGCTGCTGGAGGCGATGGCGGAGCCGCAGCCGTACGTCTTGAAGCGGGCGTCCTCGATGACACCCTGGTCATTGACCTTGATCTGCAGGCGCATCACGTCCCCGCAGGCCGGCGCGCCGACCATGCCGGTGCCGACGTTGGGGTCATCTTTGTCGAAGGTGCCCACGTTGCGCGGGTTCTCGTAGTGGTCCAGAACCTTGTCACTGTATGCCATTGCGTTTCACCTCATGTTGAGGAGCTGTCAGCGCTCAGCCTGACGCTGAGCAGGCTGATACCTGCCATGCAAACCACGAACCAAAGCTGACTTTCAATGCCCAACCCATTGCACTGACTTGAGATCCACCCCGTCCTGATACATGTCCCAGAGCGGCGAGAGTCCGCGCAGCCGCTCTACCTGGGTGCGGATCTTGGAGATCGCATAGTCCACCTCCTCCGCGGTGGAGAAGCGCCCCAGGGTGAAGCGGATGGAACTGTGAGCGAGCTCGTCCTCGCGGCCGATTGCTCGCAGGACATAACTGGGTTCGAGGCTGGCGGACGTACAGGCGGAGCCGGAGGAGACGGCCAGATCCTTGAGCGCCATGATCAGCGACTCGCCCTCCACATAGGCGAAGCTGACATTGAGGTTGCCGGCGACCCGGTGTTGCGCATCGCCGTTCAGAAAAACCTGATCCAGGTCCTTGAGTCCATCCCACAGCCGTTCGCGCAGGGCCAGCACGCGCGCATGCTCCTGCACCATTTCGAGGCGGGCAAGGCGGAAGGCCTCGCCCATGCCGACGATCTGGTGGGTGGGCAGCGTGCCCGAGCGCAGGCCGCGCTCGTGACCGCCGCCGTGCATCTGCGCCTCGATCCGCACCCGCGGCTTGCGCCGCACATAAAGTGCGCCGATGCCCTTGGGACCATAGGTCTTGTGGGCCGAGAAGGACATCAGATCCACCGGCATGGTGTCCAGGTCGATCCGGACCTTGCCGGTGCTTTGGGCGGCGTCCACGTGCAGCAGGCAGCCGCGGGCGCGGGTCAGTTCGCCGATGGCGGCGATGTCCTGGATCACCCCGATCTCGTTGTTCACGTGCATGACCGAGACCAGGATGGTGTCATCGCGCAGGGCGGACTCCAGCGTGTTGAGGTCGATCAGGCCGTTCGGTTCGGGGTCGAGATAGGTGACCGTGAACCCCTCACGCTCCAGTTGGCGACAGGTGTCCAGCACCGCCTTGTGCTCGGTCTTGACGGTGATCAGGTGACGACCGCGCTTTTGGTAGAAGTGGGCGGCGCCTTTGATCGCCAGATTGTCGGATTCGGTGGCACCGGACGTCCAGGCGATTTCTTTGGGATCGGCGTTCACCAGCTCAGCGACATGGCGACGGGCATCTTCCACTGCTTCCTCGGCCGCCCAGCCGAAGGCGTGGGAGCGTGACGCCGGGTTGCCGAACACGCCATCCGGGGTGAGGCAGGCACACATGCGTTCCGCCACCCGCGGATCGACCGGGGTGGTGGCTGAATAGTCCATATAAATCGGCAGCTTCATGTCGGACTCCGCGCCGCCTCCGCCAGGCTGGAGGCCGGGGCGCTCGCTAGGGATAGAGACCGCGCGGCACCCCGTCGCGGGGCTTGCGCAATCGACCAGCCAGATCGAACCGGCCGGTCAGATCGGGGCGGTGACCCGCCCGCCCCCCACCACACCGAGCTTGATGTCGACCGTGGTGCAGGGTTGGGTGCGGTCGCCCGCGGGGTCGCGCCGATTCACCAGATCCTGCAGCGTGATGGTCTCCAGGTAGTCTTGGATGCGGTTGCTAAGGTCGAACCATAGCGCGTGGGTCAGGCAGGGTTGGCCATCCTGACAGTTGCCGGCGCCGCCGCAACGGGTGGTGTCCACGTTCTCATCCACCGCGACGATGACTTCCGCCACATGGATTTCGCCGGCGCAACGGGCCAGGTTGTACCCTCCGCCCGGACCGCGGACACTGGTCACCAGGCCGTTACGTCGGAGCTTGGCGAACAACTGCTCCAGATAAGACAGAGAGATACCCTGCCGTTGGGCAATATCGGCAAGCGCCGTCGGTCCCTTGCCGTGATGGATGGCCAGGTCCAGCATCGCAGTGACCGCGTAGCGGCCTTTTGTCGTCAGTCTCATGGTCAACGCCCTCCGGGGAGTCTTCCCTGCACATCCTACGTTACCCGACCTCATTGATCAATTAATGACTTGGATTTGACTTCAAGAGTTCCGGGTTGGGCGAGTCGATCACCACCGTATCCAGGTCGGCGTCATGGTCAAAGTGCGGCATGATTCCGTTGGCCTCCAAGGCGCGTGACATGGCCTCCATGCGGCCGTCCATGTGGTGGATGTGGTCGAGCATGCGGTTGATGGCGTTGGCCACCGGGTCCGGGGCATCGACGGTCGCGCCGTAGGCGTCGAAGCCGATGCGGGCCGCGGTATCGGCGCGGCGGCGCTGGTCCGCATCCCGCTCGCGCTCGATGATGCGGCCGGGCACGCCGACCACGGTGGCGCCGGCGGGAACCGTCTTGACGACCACCGCGTTGGAGCCGATCCGTGCCCCGTCGCCGATCTCGATCGGTCCCAAGACCTTGGCTCCGGCACCCACGACGACGTCGCGCCCCAGGGTCGGGTGGCGCTTGCCCGGCTGCCAACTGGTGCCGCCCAGGGTCACGCCGTGGTAGAGGGTACAGTCGTCACCGACCACCGCGGTCTCGCCGATGACGACGCCCATCCCGTGGTCGATGAAGAGGCGGCGGCCGATCTGCGCGCCGGGATGGATTTCGATCCCGGTGAAGAGGCGCGCAACGTTCGACAGCACCCGGGCGAGCAACTTGAGGTCGTGCACCCACAGCGTGTGGGTCAAACGATGAGCCAGCACGGCATGCAACCCCGGATAGGTCGTCAGGATCTCGAACCCGGTGCGGGCCGCCGGGTCACGATCGTAAATGCTTCCGATGTCCTCTCGCAGTTGGTCGAACATGCGCTTAACTGGGCTCCTGCTCCTGGTGCACCGCGACCGGACGGTGCGCGGTCTTGCGTCCCTGGGCGGCGCTGAGGATGCCGCGCAGGATATTGATTTCGATCCAGTCGGGGCGCGCCCGGTTGAACAGGCGCCGCAACCGCATCAGCAGCCGGCTGGATTGCTCGGGATCACGGAAGCCGATCTCCTGCAGAGTTCGGGCCAAATGGTCGTGGAAGGCGTCCAGGGCTTCCGCGGTTGCCAGTTCGCGCGGTTCCTCGGGGGTCTGCTCGCCCCGGCCCTCCCGCCAGGCACGACGGATTTCATAGGCAAGCACCTGGACGGCGGCGGCGACATTGAGCGAACTGAACGCGGGGTCGGTCGGGATCTGCACCAGATAATGGCAGTGGGCGAGTTCTTCGTTGGTGAGTCCCGAGCTCTCCCGCCCGAGGACCAGGGCCACCTCGCCCGCCGTGGCCTCGGCAAGCAGCAGGCGGGCCGCCGCGGGCGGTTCCAGCAGCGGCCACTCCACCGAGCGTTGCCGGGCACTGGCGCCGACCACCAGTCGGCAGCCGGTGAGGGCGCCCGTCAGGTCCTGATGCGTCCCCGCCCGCTGCAGCAGGTCATCGGCCCCGGCCGCGCGCGCCAGGGCCTCGGCATCGGGCGGGTGGCGGGGGTTCACCAACTCCAGGCGGGTCAGGCCCATCGTCTTGAGCGCACGCGCGGCGGCGCCAAGGTTGCCGGTATGGGTGGTCTCCACCAGCACGCAGCGGATGCGGGCCAGGGTCGTGTCGGGGTGCGCGTCCATGGGGTATTCAGCTTTATCAGAAAAGGTCACATTGTCAATCTTTGATCCGCACGTCCCTTGGGGTATCGTGTCGACCATGAATCCTACCGTGAATATCGCTATCCGCGCCGCCCGTGCCGCAGGCAAGGTGCTGCTTCGCTACTACGACCGCGTGGACCAGATCAAGGTCCAGACCAAGAGTCGCAACGACTTCGTCAGCGAAGTCGACCGCAGCGCCGAGCAGGTCATTATCCAGGAACTGCGCGCCCGTTTCCCCAGCCACGCGATCCTGGCCGAGGAAAGCGGTGCCCAGGGCCAGGGCGACCATCAGTGGGTGATCGACCCGCTCGACGGCACTGCCAACTATCTGCATGGCTTTCCCCAGTTCTCGGTGTCCATCGCCTTGCGGGTGCGCGGGCAACTGGAGTGTGCGGTCGTTTACGATCCGCTGCGCGAAGAACTCTACACCGCTGCCCGCGGTGAGGGTGCGCAACTCAACGACCGGCGACTGCGGGTGGCCGGTCGGCCGTCGCTCGACGGGGCGCTGATCGGCACCGGGTTTCCGTTTCGCGACCAGCGCCACATCGACGCCTATCTGGGCATGTTCAAGGACATGACGCTGTCGACCGCCGGCCTGCGCCGCCCCGGCTCGGCCGCCCTGGACCTGGCCTATGTCGCCGCCGGGCGCACCGACGGTTTTTGGGAGCTGGGCCTGTCGCCCTGGGACTTCGCGGCCGGGGCACTGCTCGTCACCGAAGCCGGGGGTACTGTGACCGATCTGAGCGGCGGTACCCGTTATTTCGACACCTGTAATCTGGTGGCCGGCAACCTCAAGGTCCATCAGGCGATGCTCGAGCTCATCGGCCCCCACTTGCGCGACTCGCTTAACGCCTGAAGTCGGTGTCGGCGCTGATTCCCTGGGCAAGTCATTGACTACCATAAAAATGCTGTATTTGACAGTCTTGCTCAGGCTTGCTAGCGTGACCGGCGAACTCAAACGAGGAGGCTGTACATCAGATGTCACGCATCGTTATTCTCGGCGCCGGTATCTCGGGGCACACCGTGGCCCGCTATTTGTCCATGTGGGTCGGCAAACAACATCAGGTCACGGTGGTCTCACCGAAACCGCAGTGGAACTGGATACCGTCCAACGTCTGGGTTGCCTGCGGCGAGATGACCGCGGAGCAGGTGACCTTCGATCTTGGGCCGATTTACCAGAAGGCCGGCGTGGAATTTTTGCTGGGTAAGGCTGTTTCGGTGCATCCCGAGGGCGCGGCGGAGCGCAGCCGTCCCTTCGTGCGGATCGAGTCTACCGATCCGGCCCGTGCCGGCCAGACCGAGGACGTTGATTACGACTTCCTGGTCAATGCGACCGGCCCCAAGCTCAACTTCGGTGCTACGCCCGGTCTGGGGCCGGAGGGGGGCTATACCGTCTCGGTTTGTACTGCCGAGCACGCCGTGGAAGCCAACGCGCGGTTGCAGGAACACATCCAGGCCATGAGGACCGGCGCGCGACGCCGTTTCGTCGTGGGCACAGGACATGGTATGTGCACATGTCAGGGAGCAGCCTTCGAGTATATCTACAATGTCGACCATTCGCTGCGTCAGGCGGGTGTCCGCGATCAGGCCGAGATCACCTGGATCAGCAACGAGTATGAACTCGGCGACTTCGGGATGGGCGGCGTCCACATCAAACGCGGCGGTTATATCACCAACGGTAAGGTGTTTGCCGAGTCGCTGATGGTCGAGCGCGGCATCAGTTGGATCACGCGCGCCGCGGTCAACAAGATCGAACCCAACAAGATCCATTATGAGACGCTGGAGGGAACCTACCACGAGTTGGACTACGATTTTGCGATGCTGATCCCACCCTTTGCCGGGGTCGGTTTGAAAGCCTTCGGTAATGACGGCAGCGACATCACCGCGGCGGTGTTTGCCCCCAACGGGTTTATGAAGGTGGACGCGGACTATAATCCCAAGCCCTTTGAAGAGTGGAGCAAAGCCGACTGGCCCAAGTATTACGAGACGCCGAAGTACAAGAACGTCTTCGCGGTCGGCATCGCCTTCGCGCCGCCGCACCTGATCAGCAAGCCGATGAGCAGCCCTAACGGTACGCCGATCAACCCGGCACCGCCGCGCACCGGGATGCCCTCGGCGGCCATCGGCAAAGCGGTGGCTGAGAATATCCGGGATATTCTCAATGGTAAAGCCACCGGACCAACCCACACCGCATCGATGGCCGAGATGGGTGCCGCTTGTGTCGCTTCCACCGGTTCTCATATCTTCAAGGGCAGCGCCGCGACCATGACGGTATTTCCGGTGGTACCCGACTATGAGACCTATCCGGACTATGGCCGCGATATGGATCTGACCTTTGGCGAAGTCGGTTTGGCCGGGCACTGGATGAAGTGGATTTTGCACTACGTCTTCCTCTACCAGGCGCAGCTCAAGCCCGGCTGGTCGATCCTTCCGGATTGATCGGCACGGATTCCGGTCTCATTCGTGGCGCATCCCGGTCGCTCCGACGACCGGTCGGGTTGTCCACAAAACCTTGCGATCACCTTGCCCAGCGGAGGTATGACATGCCCGCCAAGAACAAAGAGCCCTATAAGCAATCCTATTATCCACCGATGCCGACCGGTTTAACGCGCTACATGCGCCGGTCGCTGGTTTGGCAATTCATCCGCTTCTGGATCATCAATTTCAAGATCTTCAAGCTGTTGACTAAGTCGCATCACTAACGCAACGGAAAGGGGGTGGTGACGATGCTCGTTGGATGCTCGCATCCGCGAGCGAACGCCAGTTGATCCGCGTTGCCGGCATAGACCCAGGCGGTCAGCCGGTGCGCCACCGCGAAGTCCACCGCCTGCGCGATGAGGCGACGCCCCAGGCCCTGGCGACGCCAGTCCGGGTCCACGAAGACGCTGATATGCGCATTGCGCGGTGAGTCCTTGAATGGGGCGAACCAGCGTGCCAGACTCCAGCCGATGATCATATCGTCGTGCCAGGCCAGGAAACAGCGGACGTACGGGGGGCGCTCGCGCAGGATCGTCAGCAGGTGGGAATCATTGCCGCCCGCGGTCAGCGCGCGCAGGCGCTTGCGCTCGGCGGCCGTCACGCGCCGCAACGGCCTCGAGTCGAAACGGATGTCTGGTTGATCGGTCATGCGGGGTCAGGCTCATCGCGGCCCGGTCTGGGAGCGCCAGACGGTATTTTGCCACAGGAAGGATGCAGCAGCCCGCTCCCCTGGTTTCTTGCTGTTGACAGACGCGCTGTCGGATTGATCCGCCAAGGTGGATCGATCCGGCAATCGCCTTAGCAATGTTAGGATACCCCTATGTCATGCGCGCGCATTGCGATCTGTCCCGCAGGACCTGACTTCAGCCGCTTCGTCATGGGCTATTGGCGCCTACTGGACTGGGAATTGACCACGCACCAACTCATCGCGTTCATTGAGCAGGGGTTGGAGCTGGGGATCACCACCGTGGATCATGCGGACATCTACGGCGGCTACCGGGTGGAGCGCTGTTTCGGTGAGGCGCTCGCGCAGGCACCTGGACTGCGCGAGCGTCTGGAGATCGTTACCAAGTGCGGGATCGGGCTGGTCTCGCCCGAGTGGCCTGATCATCGCATCAAGCACTATGACACCAGCCGCGACCACATCCTGGCGTCGGTGGACCGGAGTCTCGCGAACCTCCAGACCGATTTCATTGATCTCCTGCTGATCCACCGGCCGGATCCGCTGCTGGACGCGGATCAGGTCGCCGAGGCCTTTCAGACCCTGCGCGCGGCGGGCAAGGTCCGCTGGTTCGGGGTGTCAAACTTCAATCCACATCAGTTCGAGTTGTTGCAGGACCGGCTGCCCTTTCCACTAGTCACCAACCAGTTGGAGATCTCTCCGTATCAGGTTGCGCCCTTTTTCGACGGCAGCCTGGATCAGTGCCAGCGGCGGCGGATCAGCCCGATGGCCTGGAGCTGTTTGGGTGGTGGGCGGCTGTTCAGCGGGGAGGAACCGTATAGCCAACGGCTGCGGCAGGTGTTGGGAGCGGAGGCGGCGGCGGTCGGCGGCTGCAGTCTGGAGCAACTGGTCTATGCCTGGGTCATGGCGCACCCGAGCCGACCGCTGCCGCTGATCGGCAGCGGTCGAATCGACCGGGTGCGCCTCGCGCTGGAGTCGGAGCAGATCGTCCTGGATCGGCAGGCCTGGTTCCACATCCTCCAGGCTGCCGCTGGGGCGGAGGTGCCGTGATCCTGAAGTCAGCCGGCGATCCCGTGGGAGCGGCCTCCGGCCGCGACCGGCCCTCGAGGGCTCACGAACGTCAGCGTTTCACCTCGGTACCGTGTCGCAGCCGCAGACCGCTCCACGGGCGATGTTGCCGGTCGGCAAGACGCAGACGAAGCACTTGACTAGGCCCGCTCCAGTCGATCGAGGAGGCGCCGTACCCATCCGGGTCCGCCATAGATAAGCCCACTGTAGACTTGCAGCAAATCCGCCCCGGCTGCCAGCTTGGCCTGCGCGCCTGCTGCATCCATGATCCCGCCGACGCCGATCAACACCGGCGCGGGACCCAGCGCTTGTCGCACGGTCTGGAGCAGGGCCGTGCTGCGGGCCAGGAGCGGCCGGCCCGACAGGCCGCCGCTCATGCCGTCAGTCGAACTGCGCAGTCCCGCGAAGCGGATGGTGGTGTTGGTCAGGATCAGGCCGGCGCAGCCCGCGTCCAGGGCCGCCCGGGCGCAGGCGATGGCGTCCGCGTCTGCGAGGTCCGGGGCGAGTTTCAGCAGCAGGGGGCGCGGTCGGCGCATGGCCTGGTTGGGGGTCTGGATGGCATCGACGATGCGCCGGACTTCATCGACGGTTTGCAGGTCCCGCAGGCCCGGCGTGTTCGGGCTGGAGATGTTCACCACGACGTAATCGGCAAGCTCGGCGAGTCGCTCGAAGCTCGCCCGATAGTCCGCGGCGGCGTGTTCGGCCGGGGTGACCTTGGATTTACCCAGGTTCACGCCGAGCGGCACCTGGAGGACGGCGCGCGCCCGCAGTCGGGTGAGGCGCGCCTGCATCGCCGCCGCACCGCCGTTGTTGAACCCCATGCGGTTGATGATGGCCTCATCCGCGGGCAGGCGGAACAGCCGCGGTCGCGGGTTGCCGGGTTGGGGCAGGGCGGTGACGGTGCCGACCTCCACGAATCCGAAACCCAGCCGCTGCCAGGCCGGGACCGCGGCACCTTCCTTGTCCAGCCCGGCGGCGAGACCGATCGGGTTGGGAAAATCCAAACCCATGACCCGGCGGGCCAGCGCGGGTCGCCGCGCGGCGTCCGTGTCAGGCAGGCCGCCGGCGAAGACCGCCGACCAGCGCGCGAGGAGCCCCAGCGTGAGACGGTGGGCCAATTCCGGGTCGAGCCGAAAGGCCAGGGGTCGGATCAGGCGCCACAAGCCCGTGGTGTCGTCGCTGTACATCATTGATTCCGAAAGTAATACACCGTTCCGGCGAGTCCTGCGAATCCGTAGTGTCGGCGCGCGACCATCCATGGCACTGGATTCCGGCATCCTGCCGGAATGACGCCGCAGCTGAAGTTGGAGCGGGGTACGATAGCGTTCGCACCTGATATCCGGACAGACTTTCGTGTAGGGGCGGGTTTGAAACCCGCCCCTACGTCCGGTAATCACGTCCGAAGGCTATAACACAGACCGGGAAAATCGCCCTTAAAGGCGATTTTCCCGGTTCAGGACTCGATCATCTGGTCCAGGCCATGCCCCGGCCGCACCATGGGCAGCACGTTTTCCGCCTTGTCGACCCAGCAATCCACCACCATCGGGTGCTCATCGGCCAGGGCCAGGGCGATGCCTTCATGCAGTTCCGCTGCGGTGGTGATCCGCAGGGTCTTGAGACGCGGGTAAACGTGCTTCAACCCCAGCAGATTGGGGATCTGGCGGCGGCAGTCTTCGTCCATCTCGGTGCAGTCACGATCGCAGTCGACGTTGCGGGAGAGACAGGTCTCGTAATGGTGTCCGTCGTCCATCATGTCCTCCCACTGGCGCACCATTCCCAGGTAGTTGTTGTTGAGCACAAAGATCTTGAGTGGAATCTGCTGCGCCACCACCGTGCCGAGCTCCTGGATGTTCATCTGGAAGCTGCCGTCGCCGTCGATCAGGACCACCGGCCGGGCCGGGTCGGCGAACCAGGCGCCGATGGCCGCCGGCAGGCCGAACCCCATGGTCCCCAACCCGCCGGAGGAGACCCACTGGCGGGGGCGCTGGAAGCGGTAATACTGGGCCGCCCACATCTGGTGCTGGCCCACCCCGGTGACCAGGGTAGCGTTGCCGCCGGTCAGTTCGGAGATGGCCTCAACGACCGCCTGGGGCTTGAGGTTGGGCATTGGCAGGTAAGGCATCGGCATCTGGGTGCGCCACTGCTGGATCAGGACCATCCAGTCCGGGTGGCTGGCGGTGCGCCCGGTGCCCAGCGCATAGTCAAAGAAGGCGTCCAGGCCAGCCACCAGATGGAGGTCGGTCGGCACTGTCTTGTCGATCTCGGAGGGGTCGATGTCGACTTGGGCGATGCGTTTGCCTTCGGCGAATCCGCGAACCGCCACCCGGTCATCGAAGCGCCCGCCAAGCGTCAGGATCAGGTCGGCGTCGCGCAGAGCATAGTTGGCCGGGATGGTGCCGTGCATGCCCGGCATGCCCAGATTGTGCGGATCAGCAAAGGGCACCGCCCCCAGGGCGTTGAAGGTGGTGGTCACCGGCACATCGAAGCGCTCGGCGAACCGGCACAGGGCGGCGGCGGCTTCCGCATGTATGATCCCGCCGCCGGCCTTGATCACCGGACGTTGGGCGGTGGCCAGGGCGGCGAGGATAGCGTCGGCCTGGGCCGCGTCGAATGCGATGGGCTCACGATGGCGGCGTCGCGGCGGATTGGTCTCGGTTACGCATGCGAGTTGCACGTCTTTGCAGATGTCGACCACCACGGGTCCAGGCCGGCCATGATTGGCGAGCGCATAGGCCTCCCGCAGCACCCACTCCAGGTCGCGCACGTCCTTGACCAGGTAATTGTGCTTGGAGATATGGCGGGTCAGGCCAACCGTGTCCACTTCCTGAAAGGCATCGGTACCGATGGCCCGGCTCGGTACCTGGCCGGTGATGAACAGGGTCGGGATTGAGTCCTTGTAGGCGTCCGCGATGGGCGTGGTGAGGTTGGTGGAGCCCGGCCCAGAGGTCGCCAGGGCCACACCCACCCGGCCGCTCACCCGCGCGTAGCCCTCAGCCGCGTGGCCGGCCCCGCCCTCCTGACGGCACATGATGAAGCGCGGGCAGGGTTCACCGCGGCGCATCCGCTTGTTCAGCTCCACATGAAGGGGGATGACGGCCCCGCCGGTGTGGCCGAAGATGATCTCGACGCCGAGATCGGTCAGCACATCGAATAACAGGGCGGCGCCGGTGGGGTGAGTGGGGGTCTCTGGGGCGTTCATAGTGATTCTGCGTTTCATGGGGACCAGTGCATCATGGCGACATGATCCCAGAAAAAGCGGTCAGCCGTAAGCTGCCAGGTAGAACCGGTGCAGACGTTCGACTTGGGGTCCGAGTGCCTCAGGCCCGCCGCCGTTGTCGATGATGTCATCGGCGCGGGCCAGGCGTTGCGCGCGCGGGATCTGGGTGGCAATGATGCGGGCGACCTCGGCTTCGCTCAGTGCGCTGCGGCGGCGTACCCGGTCGATCTGGACCGACTCTGGGCAGTCCACGACCAGGATGCGGTCCATCAGGGTTTCCTGGCCGGTCTCGAACAGCAGCGGGATCACCAGCACCGCGTAGGGGGTCGTCAGGCCCGCCGCCCGTTCCAGCATCAGGGCGCGGATCGGTGGGTGCAGGATGGATTCCAATCGCGCCCGCGCCGCGGCATCGGCAAAGACGCGCGCGCGCAGCGCCGCGCGGTCCAACTGTCCGTCGGGTAACAGGCAGTCGTTGAAGGCGCTGCCGATCCGCGCCAGGGTCGGCGTGCCTGGTGCGGTGAGGTCGCGGGACAGGAGATCGGCGTCGATGACCCCGGCACCCAGCGCCGCGAGCTGATCGGCCACGGTGGATTTGCCGCTGCCGATGCCGCCGGTGAGGCCGATTCTTAACACTGGGGTGATCGCCTCAGGTAACAACTTAGAAATCAATAAGACAACGAAAGAGCCGCCAAAGGCGCTCCTTAACGCACCTGTTCAACCTGTTAGTGGTTCCTAACCCAAACCGGAGAAACGCAGATAGGCGTCGTTGATCTGCTGACCCCAGATCAGGCTGATCCATCCGGCGGTGGCCAGGAACGGCCCGAACGGCATTGGGCGTCCAGGTTGATGGCGTCCGCCGAGGATCAGCAGGGTGCCGAGCACCGCTCCGGCCACGGCGGACAGCAGGATGATCTGGGGTAGGAACTGCCAGCCGAACCAGGCACCGAAGAGCCCGAAGAGCTTGAAGTCCCCGTAGCCCATGCCCTCCTTGCCGGTGGCCAGACGAAAGACCTGGAATACGGCCCACAGGCTCAGATACCCGGCCGCGGCGCCGATGATCGCGGACGCACTGTCGGTGAACAGCCCAAACAGGCTCAGCAGCAGACCCGCCCAGAGGAACGGGATGGTGATGCCGTCGGGCAGCAACTGGGTGTCGAAGTCGATGACGGCGAGCGTGATCAGCCCCCAGGTCAGTGCCAGCGCGGTCGGCGTCTGCCAGCTCAAGCCGAAGTGCATGACCACGATCAAGGACAGTCCGGCGGTCAGTCCCTCGATCAGCGGATAGCGCGCGCTGATGCGGGTTTCGCAAGCGGAACAGCGCCCGCGCAGGAACAGATAGCTCAGGATCGGGACATTCTCCAGCGCGCTGATGCGATGCCCGCAAGCCGGGCAGTGGGACGGCGGCCTTGCCAGATTCAGCACGGGTTCGTCGCCTGGCGTTTCGGTGCCGACAAACTCGGCGCAGTCCCGACGCCAGCCTGCCTCCATCATCCGCGGCAGACGCAGGATGACGACGTTGAGGAAGCTGCCTACGATCAGCCCGAGCACCAGAGTCGTCCCGTAGAGCAGGCCCGGGCTGTCGTTGAAAATGTCGATCCAATCCATCGTCAACTCCCAATGCGGTAAAGCGCAGATCCTTCAGGTGTCGGCGTCCGGTTTACAACCTGATCGTCGCCGCTTGACAGGATCTCAGACCAAGCGACAATCGTTGGCCACTAGCCACTAGCCACTAGCCACTAGCCACTAGCCACTAGCCACTAGCCACTAGCCTTAGACCACGGCCGCCAATTTGAAGATCGGCAGATACATGGCGACCACCAGGCTACCCACTAGGCCGCCGATGACCACCATGATCATCGGCTCCAGCAGGCTGCTCAAGCTGTCCACCGCATTGTCGACCTGCTCCTCGTAAAAATCCGCGACCTTGGCCAGCATGTCGTCAAGCGCGCCGGACTCCTCGCCGATGGCGGTCATCTGAATCACCATGTGAGGAAACAGGTTACGCTGGCGCATGGAGAGTTGCAGTGCCTGCCCGGTGGCGACCTCCTCGCGCATCTTGAGGACCGCCTCCTGATAGACGACGTTGCCGGTGGCCCCGGCCACCGACTCCAAGGCCTCCACCAGGGGCACGCCGGCGGCGAACATGGTGGATAGTGTCCGGGCGAAACGCGCTAACGACGCCTTGTTGAGAATGCCGCCGATGATCGGGATCTTCAGTACCGCACGGTCCACGATATCGCGGAACTTGCGTGAGCGCTTGAATATGTAACCAATACCCCAAACGGTGCCAATCACCCCGAGTAAGATGAGCCACCACCAGTCCCGCAAGATGTCGGAGGCGCCGATGACCAGCAGGGTGAAGGCGGGCAGATCGGCCCCGAAACTGCTGAATAGCGCCTTGAACTGGGGGATGACGAACATCAAAATCACCACCGTGACGATGATGGCCACCACGATGACCGCCGCGGGATAGAACAGGGCTTTCTTGATCTTGCCTTTGATCGATTCGGTTTTTTCTTTGTAGGTCGCGATCTTGTCCAGCAGGATGTCGAGTACGCCCGCCTGTTCGCCGGCCGCGACCAGATTGCAGAACAGATCGTCGAAATACAGCGGCTGTTTGCCCAGGGCCTCCGCCATCGCGGTGCCGCTTTCGATATCCTGCTTGATCGAGAGGATCAGGTCCTGCATCGCCGGGTTTTCGTGGCCCCGGCCGACGATGTCGAAGGCCTGCACCAGCGGCACCCCGGCGGTCATCATGGTGGCGAGTTGGCGGCTGAAGATGGCGATATCTCCAGGACCGATTTTTTTCCGTCCGCTGAAGAGCGGCTGCGCCTTCTTGGTGACCTTGGTGGGGTTGACCCCTTGGCGCCGCAGGTCGGCCCGCACGGCGGTAATGCTGGGCGCGCGCGTTTCACCCTTGACCCGGCCGCCGCGTCGGTCGGTGCCCTCCCACGCAAAGACGTAGGCCTTTTCGACCTTGGGCGGGGCCTTGTGTTGCGGCTTGGGTTTCTGGGTTGCAGCGAGTGCCATGGGCGTTCAGTGACTTCTTGTAATGACTTGGTGCGTCTGGTGACGTCCTTAGTCTTTGGTGACGCGATTGATCTCTTCCAGGCTGGTCACTCCGGCCTTGACCTTGCGCAGCCCGGATTGGCGCAGGTCGGCGACGCCCTCGCGGGCGGCCTGATCCGCCAATTGCAGTGAATTGCCGCCCTCCATGATGAGCCGGCCGATCGCCTCCGATACCTTCATGACCTGAAAGATACCGACCCGCCCCTTATAGCCCTTAGTGCAGCGTTGGCAACCGACCGGGCGGTAGATGGTGATGCCCTCCTCGATCTCTTCATCGGTGAAGCCCTCCTCGCGCAGGGCTTCGCGCGGCACCTCCTCGGGCTGCTTGCAGTGTGGACAGAGCCGTCGGGTCAGGCGTTGGGCCATGATCAGCAGGATCGCGGACGCGATATTGAACGGCGCGACGCCCATGTTCGCAAGTCGCGTCAGTGACTGCGGGGCATCGTTGGTATGCAGCGTGGAGAGGACCAGATGGCCGGTCTGAGCCGCCTTGACCGCGATCTCAGCGGTCTCCAGGTCGCGGATCTCACCGACCATGACGATGTCCGGGTCCTGCCGCAGGAAGGCGCGCAAGGCGGCGGGGAAGGTCAACCCAGTCTTGGTGTTGACATTGACCTGATTGATTCCCGGTACCTGAATCTCCACCGGATCTTCGGCCGTGGAGATGTTGACTTCCGGCTTGTTGAGAATGTTGATCGCGCTGTAGAGGGACACGGTCTTACCGGAGCCGGTTGGTCCGGTGACCAGGATCATGCCGTACGGCTTGGCGATGGCGGAGAGGAAGGCATCGCGCTGCTCGGGCTCGAAGCCCAGCGCATCGATACCGACTTGCGCCGACGACGAGTCGAGTATCCGTAAGACGACCTTTTCGCCGTACAGGCAAGGCAGCGTGTTGACGCGGAAGTCGATATCGCGTGTGCGGCTCAGTTTGAGCTTGATGCGTCCGTCCTGGGGCACCCGGCGTTCCGCGATGTTCATCCGCGACATGACTTTGAGGCGCGCCACCAGGCGGCCCGCGATGTTCAGCGGCGGGTTGGCGACCTCGCGCAGCAGCCCGTCCTGGCGAAAGCGGATGCGGAAGTATTTCTCGTAGGGTTCGAAATGGATATCGGAGGCGCTGTTGGTGATGGCGTCCACCAGGATCTTGTTGACGTAACGCACCACCGGGGCATCGTCCACGTTCACATCCGAGTCGTCGCGCTGGTCCTCATCTTCGTTGGCGATATCCAGGTTATCCAGGTCCGTATCCATGAGGTCAGTCATGGTGGTGTCCTGGGCATCGATGGCGCGGTCGATGGCGGCGGCGAGCTTGTCCTCCTCGACCAGCACGGCGTCGGTCGCGAGCCCCGTGTTGAAGCGGATCTCTTCCAGCGCCTGATCGTTGGTCGGGTCCGACAGCGCCAGGAAGATGCGGTTGCCGCGGCGGAACAAGGGCAGGGCCCGATGCTTGCGAATCAGCTTCTCATCGACCAGGGTCAGGGGCAGGTCGGCCAGATCGATCGCGGCCAGATCCAGCAGCGGAACGCCGAACTCATGGGATGCCGCGATGGCGATGCGGCGGCTGTCGAGCATCTTCTGCTCGACCAGATAACGGACAAAGGGTTCGCGCCGACGCAGCGACTCGGTGGTCGCGAAGTTGGCCTGGTCTTCGGTTAGCAGGCGGTCCCGGACCAAACGCCAGGCCAGGCCCGAGGGTTTCATGGTGGTCGGATTCGTCGCCATTGGCTGCCTGTACTGTCGGGTCGGCTGCGTTCTTGCGGGTGGCGATCACCCGCCGATGTTCCCGTGCGAGCGGCCATCAGGTGGCCGCCGCAACGATACCAGTGTCTTACCTGTTGACCGAAAATGCGAGCCTTACGTTGTTGGCCACCAGTCCGTTGTCTTTCTGCTCACTCTCGTTGACATAAAATTCCAGGATTGTTTCCCTGTTCATGAGTTGATCCTCGGTCACATCGTCAGCCAATTCATTGACATGACAGAAGACGCTGGTGTATGGCGAGCCCTCCGCCCGCGGGTCGGTGATCCACAGGTCGGGAGAAATGTGGTCCATGATGCGCAGGAACCCGTAACCCTTGTCCGCAATCCACTTGGTGCAGACACCGCGTACACATGAGGCTGGTTTTCCCCAGTCGTTTCGCGGCTCGTAGGAAACGGGCAGCAGGTCGGGAATCAGGAAACCGGAGTAGAACGCATCCACTTCCTGCTGGAGTTGACGGGAGACGTTCTTGAAACCGATCAGTTCCACCCGGCAGCCCTTGTTTTGCAGAGCGTTCACGACCTGTATGAAATCGCCGTCACCGGTCACCAGGAGGACCTGATCCAGTTTATCGGCTTGCAACATGGCATCGACCGCCATGTCGAGGTCGGCGTTGGCCTTGGTGGTCACGTTGCCGGCCTCGTCGGTGTAGCGGCGCACCAGCTTGACCGTGATCTTCCAGCCGAAGTCGCGCACCATCTGCTGGTACGTACGTGATTTTTTTGCGTATTCCTGGTCTTCTCGGGCGCGCTCGGCGTCGAAGGCCATGTACGTATTCAACCGCTGCAGCGCACAGTCCCCGCGGGCCGCGAAGCGGCGCAGGACGTCATAGCGCATTTGGTAGCCACCGTTGTAGCGGACATTTTCGGCGTCGACGAAGACGCCCACGCGGCAATAAGAACTCAAGCTGACCTCGGACAAATGCAAAGTGAAAGTGCGTCTTGAAGTAACGATGATTGGCGCCGACAATACACTTTCTGGTAAAGTTACGGTTCAGGGTGACACACCGCGCCGACCGGACGCGGTGTGTCCGCTTCGCAGTCGAGACCTATTTGTTCGCGCGATTCTCGATCAGATCGTTGACCACGGTCGGGTCGGCCAGGGTCGAGGTGTCGCCGAGTGAGTCGATCTCGTTGGCGGCGATCTTGCGCAGGATACGGCGCATGATCTTGCCCGAGCGGGTTTTCGGCAGGCTCGGCGCCCACTGGATGATGTCGACGATGGCGATAGGTCCGATCTCGGTGCGCACCATGGCCACCAGTTCTTTCTTGAGCGCGTCGGTTGGTTCCACGCCGGCCATGGGCGTCACGTAGGCATAGATGCCTTGCCCCTTGATGTCGTGGGGATAGCCGACCACGGCCGCCTCCGCCACATGCGGATGCAGCACCAGGGCGGATTCGATCTCGGCGGTGCCCAGGCGATGGCCGGAGACGTTGAGCACGTCGTCGATGCGCCCGGTGATCCAATAGTAGCCGTCCTTGTCGCGGCGCGCGCCGTCACCGGTGAAGTAGGATCCAGGGTACTGCTTGAAGTAGGTGTCGACAAAGCGCTGATGATCGCCGTAGACGCTGCGCATGATCGCCGGCCAGGGCTGGGTGAGGATCAGTGCGCCCTCGCCGGGGCCCTCGATCAGGGCGCCGGTGGCCGCGTCGACCAGCGCCGGGACCACGCCGAAGAAGGGCTTGCTGGCGGAGCCGGGCTTGAGCGCCGTGGCGCCGGGCAGCGGGGTGATCAGGTGACCGCCGGTCTCGGTCTGCCACCAGGTATCGACGATCGGGCAGCGCTCGTCGCCGACCACCCGATGGTACCACTCCCAGGCTTCCGGGTTGATCGGTTCACCGACGGAGCCCAGGATACGCAGTGACTTGCGCGAGGTCTTCTTGACCGGGTCTTCGCCCGCGCGCATCAGCGAGCGGATGGCGGTGGGCGCGGTGTAGAAGATATTGACCTGATGCTTGTCGACCACTTCCCAGAAGCGTGACATGTCCGGGTAGTTGGGGATGCCCTCGAACATCAGCGAGGTGGCGCCGTTGGCCAGCGGGCCGTAGACGATATAGGTGTGGCCGGTAACCCAGCCGACGTCGGCCGTACACCAGAAAATCTCACCTTCCTGGTAGTCGAAGGTGTACTTGTGGGTCATGGCGGCAAAGACCAGATAGCCGCCGGTGGTGTGCATGACACCCTTTGGCTTGCCGGTGGAGCCGGAGGTATAGAGGATGAAGAGCGGGTCTTCAGCGTCCATCTGCTCAGGCTCGCAGACCGCGTCCGCCTTGGCCATTTCCTCGTGGTACCAACGGTCGCGGCCCGCGGTCCAGGCGACGTTGCCGCCGGTGCGGCGCACTACGAGCACGCTGCCGACGTTCGGGCACTCCTGCAGCGCCGTGTCCACGTTCTTCTTCAGCGGCACACTGCGGCCGCCGCGCATGCTCTCATCGGCGGTGATGACCACCCGGCAGTCGGAGTCGAGGATACGGTCGCGCAGACTGTCCGGGGAGAAGCCGCCGAACACGATGGAGTGGGCTGCGCCGACGCGGGTGCAGGCGAGCATCGCGACCGCCGCTTCCGGGATCATCGGCAGATAGATGCACACCCGATCGCCCTTCTTCACCCCGCTGGCCTTCAGCACGTTGGCGAATTTGGAGACTTCCGCATGCAGTTCGCGGTAGGTGATCTTGCGGTCTTCCGCCGGGTTGTCGCCTTCCCAGATGATCGCGACCTGATCGCCGCGCTGTTCCAGGTGGCGGTCCAGGCAGTTGTAGGAGACGTTGAGCTTGCCGCCCTTGAACCAATTGATGTGCAGGTTCTCCGCGTCGAAACTCCAGTCGGTCACCGCCTCCCAGGGCTTGAACCAGGTCACGAACTGTTCGGCCTGTGCGGCCCAGAACGTGTCCGGGCTCTCGACCGACTGCTTGTACATGACCTCGTATTGCTCGGCGTTGATGTGCGCCTTGGCGGCGATGGCCGCGGGAACTGGATAGACCTTCTCGTCTGACATCTCGTTCTTCCTCTCGTTTTCGGGTGGTGGTGAAGTGGTGGTTTAGCAGCGGCGCCCGGGGTCTTCGTTGGTTTCCGTCAAGGGTGTGGTCGCGGGGAAGATAATACTAAACGCTCGTCCTAAGGGTTTCCAGGTAGGTTGAGCGGCAGTCCATACCGTTCCAACTTGCTGCGCAAGCCCATGCGCGACAGTCCCAAGGCGTCTGCCGCCCGGCTCTTGTTCCAGCCGTGGCGGGTCAGTGCCTCGCGCAGCAGGTACTCCTCCAGCGCCTCGACCTGTTCCTTGAGTCCGCCAGCGCCGGGCCTGTGGGGGGCTGAGAGCGGGCTGCCGCTGGTCGCGCCGGACGCACCACGCGCGCCCAAGGCAGCGCCGTGGCGCACGCGCGGGTCGAGCAGTTCGATGTCCAGCTGGTCGGTCGGGGTCATGATGAGCATGCGCTGGATCTCGTTGCGCAGCTCGCGCACGTTGCCCGGCCAGTCGTAGGCCTGGAGACATTCGAGCACGTCGTCGTTGAAACCGCGACAGGGTTTTCCCAGGGTCTGGATCAATTCGTTCAACAGGGCGCGGGCGAGCAGCGGAATGTCGACCCGGCGCTCGCGCAGGGGCGGCAGATGCAGGCAAACCCCGGCCAGGCGGTAGAACAGGTCTTCACGGAAGCGTCCGATCCGGATGTCCTGCGCCAGATCGCGATTGGTGGCCGCGACCACGCGCACGTCCACCCGGCGGCGGCGGTTGCTGCCGACCGGCCGGACTTCACCCTCCTGAAGGACGCGCAACAGCTTGACTTGAAACGCCGCGGAGACCTCGCCGATCTCGTCCAGGAAGATGGTCCCGCCGTCGGCCTGTTCGAACAGCCCGATGCGGGCGTTGATGGCCCCGGTGAAGGCACCGCGCTCATGGCCGAACAGCTCGCTCTCCAGAATGTCATCGGCGAGCGCGGCGCAGTTTTCCGCCACGAACGGCTTGTCGGCCCGCGGGCTGTTGTAATGGAGCCCGCGCGCGAACAGCTCTTTGCCGGTGCCGGACTCACCGGTGAGGAGCACCGGCACGTCATAGAGGGCGACCTGCGCCACCTGTTCGCAGACCCGGTTCAAGGGACTCTGCGGGCCGCGAATGATGTTGTCGAGACTGAAGTTGCGCTTGAGCTGAGCGCGGCGGTGTTGCATCCGCTGCTCTAGGGTGGGCGTCATGACCTTCATTTCCAAGGCCAGCAGTGTGTTTTCCCGCTGGAGCTGGTGCAGCCGGCAGGCGTTGCGCACGGCGAGCAGCAGCTGATCGGGGTGCCAGGGTTTGCTGATGAACTGATAGATTCCGGCGCGGTTGATGCCGTCGATCAGATCCTCGGCGTCCGTGTACCCGGAGAGGATCATCCGCACGACTTCGGGCCAGCGCTCGCGCACCCGGGTGAGAAACTCGACGCCGCTCATGTCCGGCATCCGCTGATCCGAGATGACGGCACGGATATCGTCCTGCTCCAGCCAGCGCTCGGCTTCCGCTGCGCTGGCGGCGGTGCGGCAATCGAACTCCTCATCAAGCGTGCGGTTGAGGGTGTCCAGTGACAAGACCTCGTCATCCACGACCAGGACGGTTGGTCGGAGCGTCGGGCGCGGGTCGGCCATGCCTCAGCGGCGCCCGCCCGACGCGGCACGCGGGGGGCGGGCGCGCCGGCTGAGGGTGTTCGGGGAGGCGCGGTCATGAACCGTTCCGGCGGCTGTCTTCAGCGGCTGGGCGCGGTCGGGGAACGGCTCTTGTACACGCTTGACCATTGAACTCCAGTGAGTTGTAACGGTAAAGCCACCATTATAAGTCCGATCGGTCTTCTGGGTTTGAATAGAACCTTAAGCCGGCGCGTCACGCGCACCGCAGGG
The DNA here is from genome assembly GCA_013426805.1 of Chromatiaceae bacterium. GTDB lineage: Bacteria > Pseudomonadota > Gammaproteobacteria > Chromatiales > Chromatiaceae > Thiodictyon. Next base: position 68,825 of record JACDZG010000008.1, on the reverse strand, counting down.
CGTCCAGGACTTCGGCGAGTCGCCCCGCGCTGTCGTCGATGTCCTCCTGGGCGGCCAGCACCGCCGTCGGGGCCGCAGTCACCTCGATGGTGTTGAGAATCAGGCGGTCCTCCGAGTTGAAATGCTGCACCCACCAGAGGTTCTCGACCCGGGCGGCGCTCACCCGGCAACTCCCGTAGCCGCGCGACAGCAGGGTCACCGGCCCGGTGCCAAGCACCTGATCGAGACAGCCGAGATCCTGCTCGGTCTGCGGCAGCAAGGTCAGATTCACGACATGGGGCAAATCCCCAGGCCGATAGCGGGCGGCCTGTGCATTGACCTCCACCAGCACGCCGGGCGCATTCATCACGCCCGTGGGCCAGTGGTCCGGGATGGACGCCGCGGGGGGTGCCTCGCGAAAGGCTTCGGCGCGAATCAGGCCGGGCAGATCCGCAACCTCCAGGTAATGATCGGGGGTCACGGCGCCCTGGGGTCCGCCAGCATCGACCCACCAGACGCCCGCCAGCCGGGTTTCCTGAATGCGCGCGGCCCGCGGGCCGCTGATCAGTGCGCTGACCTCGCCGTCGCCCAAGGTCTGTTCGAGCAGCGCGCGATTGGCCGTGTCAAGGTCGGACAGGTCGATCACCACCGGCGGCGCCGCCACCCGATGGGCGGCGAGCGCCTGCTGCAGCCGCTCCAGCAGGGCCAGTGCGGGGCCGCACGCGCTGAGATCCTCCGCCGCCGGCAGCAGTGGGGGCTGATAGGTCGCCATCGTCTTGGGCATGGGCAGATAGTCGAGGGCCGCCTCGTCCGGGTCAGGCGGCGGCGTCCCTGGACCTGCGAGGCCGGTCGTCATCGGAATGGGGAACATGGGCGCGGCTCCGGGGGTGATGGTTGTTCCAAACTGGAAAACGCGTTCAGTGGTCCGCTTGTGCAACGCGCAGGAATTCCGGCAGTTGCGGCTCGCGACCCACCAGGTCCGGGAAGAGGTGGTCAAATTCCCGGCCGACCGCGGCGGCGTCGAGCGCGGCCAGGGCGTCCAGCACCAGCCGGGCGCGGGTCTCGGTCAAGACCTCACGGGCCGCCCCTTGGAATACCAGCAGCCAGACATTGGCCCGCTGCGTTCCGACCAGCCGGGTGTCGACCTGAATGCGCTCACCGGGTCCTTGGCACCAGGCCCAATAGGGGCCACCCTCAATGACCTGCATAGGGACGCCGATGCACATCAGCAGGCCCCTGCCGCGGCCAGCACTCGCGGGTCGCCGTGGCGATAAGCGCTGGCGGCACTGGGCCGGCCGGATTCGTAGACATCCAACGCCAGTGCCGGGTCGGGCAGGTCCCGCAGCTGGGCATGACCGCCCCCGTCGGGATCGCTGCCCGGGGGGCAGTGCACCCCAAAACCGGCCAGGTAGTCACGAGCGAGTGTGATGGCGGGCGCGATGCACGCCTTAACTTCGGGTCTCAGACTTCCGCCGAAGTCGTCGAGTTCAACCGGCTGCACGCCGATCAGTAATAGGTGCTCAGGGAACTCGCCCAGCAGGTCGGCGAGTGCCAGCACCTCCTGGAACCCGGTCTGATGCAGGCTCATCTTCTTGGCGCCCATGAATTTGGGAACCTCGGCGCCCTCGACCCGCTTGAGTGTCCCGGGCGGCAGACCGTAATCCACGGCATCGAAGACCACCAGCACGTCCGCCCAGCGCACCTGATCCACCAGATAGATCCCCTGGGTCCCGCCGTCGAGCAGTCGCACGCGGGGGCCGAAGCGATAACCCGCGGCCAAGGCCTCCACCACCCGCACGCCGAACCCCTCATCGGCCCACAAGACATTGCCGATCCCCAGGATCAGCACATTTAGATTAGGTTTCGGCATTCGGATTTGTCCACAGATGTCACAGATGTTCACAGATGAAGAAATACATCTATGTTTCTCGTTCCCATGCTTCAGAGATTGGGCAAGACTGTTGGTCCGCACAGCGGACCCTACAGATCGTCTTCAAGGCCGGTCATCCTTGAACATCCGCCAGCCGCTGATCATGGTACTGATCAGGCTTTGCCGCGACAGGATGTCCTCGCGGATGGCGGTGTACACGTGCAGCATGACGAAGATCGTGATGATCCACATGCCCCAGTGGTGCCACATACGCACGTCCTGGCTTTGTCCCACGAAGGGGATGACCCAGCCGAACCAGCGGTCTTGCCAGCTGCCGAGCCCGCTCTGCTCCGAGTAGAGCGCGAACCCGGTGAACATCATCACGATGCCGCCGACGGTGATGATGACCACCATGAACAGGTGCGCCAGCGGGTTGTGGCCGATATATTTTCGCGGTTCCTGCTCCAGAAAGGCGTACCAGCGCACCTCGTGCCACAGCTCGCTCCAGAAGCGCCGCCGCCAGAATGGCAGGGCGAAGAGCTGACGCGACCAGCGGTTGCCCACCATGGCCCAGTAGAGCCGGAAGAGGAAGCCCACCGCGAAGATGTAAGCCGCCGCGAAATGGGCGAACCGGATGTACCCCATGAGGTAATGGTCGCTGGCCTCCCCCGACAGGGTCGGCAGCGGGCTGCCGATGAGATAGCCGGTAACGGCCAGCACGGTGAGCGACAGGGCATTGGTCCAATGCCAGGCGCGCAACGGGGCCTCGTAGACATAGACCGCGGTGCGTTTGACGGTCGGAAGGGCGGTGTTCATCGGTGGTGATCTCCGCGGTAAAGGGGGTGAGGAACCGTTCACTAATCAGCGAAACAAGTTCATTGGGGAACGCCGTTGGCGTCAATCGAGTTGAGTCTGGCTCCCACGCTCCTGCGTGGGAGCAGGTGCGGGCGCTCCGCGTCCACGCAACAGACTGGATGCGGAGCGCCCGCTCGACACTCCCACGCTGGAGCGTGGGAGCGAGAAGACGCCAACGATTGTTCAGTAACCGCGTCGGGACCGCGGCTCACCGGACCTTGACCCGCGTCAGTTCCTGCCCGTCCGGGCTCATCACATGGGTCGAGCACGCCAGGCAGGGGTCGAAGCTGTGCAGGGTGCGCAGAATCTCCAGCGGCTGGTCGGCCACCGCCACCGGAGTGTTCATCAGGGCCGCCTCGAAGGCGCCGATGTTGCCCGCCGGGTCACGCGGCGAGCCGTTCCAGGTGGTGGGGACGACCGCCTGATAGTTCTCGATGCGTCCGTTCTCGATGACGATCCAGTGCCCGAGCGCGCCGCGCGGGGCCTCGGTGGTCCCGACCCCACGAGCCTCGCGCGGCCAGGTGTCCGGGTCCCATTTGGTGATGTTGGCGGTGGCGCTGTCGCCGGCCTTGATGTTGGCTACCAGTTTATCCTGGAAATAGCGCAGCTTGTGCACCGCCCAGGAGGCTTCCAGACCGCGCGCGGCAGTGCGTCCCAGGGTCGAGAAGAGCGCTTCGACCGGGAGATTCAGATCGGTCAGCACCTTCTCGACCGGCTCCTTGAACTCCGGAGTGCCTTGGGCGTAGCCGATTACCCAGCGAGCCAGCGGACCGACTTCCATGGCATGGCCGCGCCAGCGCGGCGCCTTGATCCAGGAATACTTCGCGCCCTCATCGATCTCCTGAATGTTGGTGCGTGTGCCTTTGGTATTGGGGCCGAGTACGAAATTGGGTTCGGTGACCCCGTCCCAGGGGTGCAGACCCTTGTTCTCGTCCTTGTAGCTGTACCAGGAGTGGGCAACGAACTCCTGAATCTGCTCGGGGTCGCGCAGATTCACTTCGTGGACCTCATTCAGGTTGCCGTTGATGATGGCCCCGCGCGGCAGGAGCTGGTTGGCCGCGGAATCGTCATTGGCCCGTTCCGGGATGTCGCCGTAGGACATGACGGACCGGCTGGAGAGTCCGCCGCCGAAGGTCCAGTCCTTGTAGAAGGACGCGATGGCGAGCAAATCCGGGATATAGACCTGATCAATGAAGTCGATGGTGCGGTCGATGATGGACGAGACCAGGTTCAACCGTTCCATGTTGATCGCGCCCACGGCCCCGGTGCCGTCGACATTGATCGCGCACGGAACCCCGCCCACCAGCCAGTTGGGGTGGGGGTTCTTGCCGCCGTAGACGGTGTGGATCTTGACGATCTCGCGCTGGAAGTCGAGTGCCTCCAGATAGTGCGCGACCGCCATCAGATTGGCCTCCGGTGGCAGTTTGTAAGCCGGATTGCCCCAGTAGCCGTTCATGAAGGGGCCGAGCTGGCCCGACTCCACGAAGCGCTTGAGCCGGTTCTGGACATCCCGGAACCAGCCCGGCGAGGATTGCGGCCAGGCCGAGATCGACTGGGCCAGGGTGGAAGTCGCCTTAGGGTCGGCGTTGAGCGCCGAGACCACATCCACCCAGTCGAGCGCGTGCAGGTGATAGAAGTGCACCAGGTGGTCGTGTGACTGGAGCGTCAACTGCATGATGTTGCGAATGGAGTTGGCGTTCTCCGGGATCTGGATGCCAAGCGCATCCTCCACCGCCCGCACCGAGGTCAGGGCGTGGGTGCCGGTGCAGACACCGCAGATCCGCTCGGTAAAGGCCCAGGCGTCGCGCGGGTCACGGCCCTTGAGGATGACCTCGAGCGCGCGCCACATGGTGCCGCTGGACACCGCGTTGCGGATCACGTTGTGTTCGTCCAGGTTCACCTCGCAGCGCAGATGACCCTCGATGCGGGTCACCGGGTCCACCACGATACGGGTGCCGGAAGTGTCCAGGGTGAAGCCGTTGGGGGTCTGGATGCTCATGAACGGTCCCCTGTCTGTTGCTTGCTCTCGCCGGGTTCACTGTCGCCGAAGGTGGCCGGTTTGCTGATGCGCTTGTAGGCGGAGACCGTCGCGTGGGCGGCCACGGCCGCGCCGACGGTGCCGGCCGCGACCAGGCCCACGCGATCGGCGTTGGCCTCGATGCCGAAGACCCGGGTGTCGGTGACATGGTCGTAGAAACTGCCCTTGTCCCAGAAACCGTCCTCGGAGCAGCCGATGCAGCCGTGGCCGGACTGGATCGGGAAGGACACGCCGTTGTTCCAGCGCACGGTGGAGCAGGCGTTATAGGTGGTCGGCCCCTTGCAGCCCATCTTGTAGAGACAATAGCCGCGGCGCGCGCCCTCGTCGTCCCAGCGCTCGACGAACTGGCCGGCGTCGAAATGCGGCCGGCGGTAACATTTATCGTGGATGCGCTGGCCGTAGAACATCTTCGGCCGACCCTGGCGGTCCAGTTCCGGAATGCGCTCGAAGGTCAGCAGGTAGGTGATGACCGCGGTCATCACTTCCGCGATCGGCGGGCAGCCCGGGACCTTGATGATGGGTTTGTCGTGGATGACCTGATGGATCGGTACCGCGTGGGTGGGGTTGGGGTGCGCCGCTTGCACGCAGCCCCAGGAGGCGCAAGAGCCCCAGGCGATCACCGCCTTGCAGTCGGCGGCGGCCTCTTTGAGCTGTTCGAGGAAGGGGCGCCCGCCGATGATGCAGGACATGCCGTCCTGGTTGAGCGGCGGATTGCCTTCGACCGCCAGAATATAGTTGCCCCGGTACTTCTCGCGGATCTCGTGGATGATCGCCTCCGCCTGGTGGCCCGAGGCGGCCATGATGGTGTCGTCGTAGTCCAGCGAGATCATGGATAACACTACGTCCTTCACCAGCGGGTGGGCCGAGCGGATGAAGGACTCCGAGCAACAGGTGCACTCCAGCCCGTGGAGCCACAGCACCGGAATGCGCGGCTTGGTCTGCATGGCCTCTACGACCTGGGCGGCGGCCGCCGGGCTCAGACCTAGGGCCGCGGTCGTGAGGCTACAGAACTTCAGGAAACTGCGGCGGGTGATCCCCTGGCGCCGCATGACCTCATAGAAGGTCTCGGTGGTCGGCATCTGCTCATCCCCTCAAGGTAGTCGGCCGCCGGCGATGGCCGCGGCTGAGTGCGCAGCACGGATTCAGCAAATGCCGGGCCAAGGGCCAGGCCGAGCGAAAGATGATTTCCTAAACAGTGAGTTGTTGGAAAGCGTCGGGCCAGCCGGGCCTGTGCACTGTCAAGTCTTCAACCGGTTCTGTAGCGGTGTGTGGCAATGCTGTTGGCAACTGTCCGGTGCGTCGGGCTGGTTTGGGGAAGCAGGATTCCACGCCAGTGCGCCAGGACGTGGTCTGTCGCCCGGCCGCCGGCATGGGAGTCGAGCCCCTACTCCCTGTGCCGAAAACGCAACATTCGTCACGGGTGTCTCTTTTTTTTCTCGATCGTGTTGCAAAGGGCTCGTGCGTCCTCTATGATTAGCCCTGCAAAGCACGATTGCTTTTGGTTTATGCAGTCCTTGTTGCTAAATCCACAACAGCGGAGATCACGATGAACAAGAAGTTACTCACCCTGGCAGTCGCTGCCGCCATGGCCGCCCCGGCCATCGCCTCTGCCGAAGCCATCCTCTACGGCAAGGTCAATGTCTCGCTTGACTATATCGATGTCGAGCAGAACGCCACGTTCTTCCGTCCTGGGCAGCAGGTCGGCCCCCGGTTCAACATGGCCACCTTCAACGGCACGGGCACCATCGACCCGACCACGAGCCTTGGGACCTTCAGCCCCGTCTACTCGGCCGGCACCGCGGCTCTGGGCACGCTGACGACAAACGGCCTGAGCAGCAATGCGACGGCGGCCTATTACAGCGCAGCGACTGCGGCCTTGAATTCGGGCGCAAGTCAGGACGAGGCTAAAGCAGCCGGTGTCGCCGCCGCGAACTTGTACAGCACCGATCCTACTAAGTTCCCTGTGGACAGCCCCGAACGCGCGGCCCAGGTCGCGAATATCGAGAGCGCCCGGGAAGCTGCCTTCGCGACCGGCGGGGCCGTGGCTGGTTATACGTCGCTTAACAATTATTTCAGTGCCCAGGCTGACTTGCTTGAGCAGAACTATGCGCTCGGTCGGATGACCGAAACCCAGTACCTGGATCAGGTTGAGCGGCTCGTTAGTTTGGAGCGCATCGCGGTCGGGTCCGCAGCCGTCGGGGCCTTCAAGTCCGGCACGAAGTTTAAGGGCTGGGGCATGGATCAGAGCTGGTTCGGTCCGGCCTCGCGCGTCGGTGTCAAGGGCTCTGAAGATCTGGGCAACGGTCTGAAGGCGGTCTACCAGATCGAACTCGGCGTCGACATGACCAACGCCTACCGCGATAACAACATCGTCAATGGTAACCGCGCTGACGGTTTTGCCTTCCGGAATACCTTCGTTGGTCTGGCCGGCGATTGGGGTACCTTCCTGCTGGGCCGTCACGACACCCCGCTGAAGATCTCCACCGGCAAGCTGGATCTCTTCTCCGACACTCTGGCGGACTACAACAACACCATCGGTTATCAGGATCTGCGCGCCGACAGCACGGTGGCCTATGTGTCCCCGAGCTGGAGCGGCTTCCAGTTCATGGCAGCCATCATTCCGCAGGGTGGCGCGACCGCGCTTGGCGTGTTCAACGAGGATGAAGACTCCATCGCCGGCGCCTACTCCCTGGCCGCGATCTACAAGAACGGGCCTTTCTATGGGTCTGTTGCCTACGAGTCGCTGGAGGCTGAAAACTTTGCGGCTGACGACGCCAACTACGAGCTGCTATACGGTCCCGGCATGACCGCCGAGTCCGACAACAAGTGGCGTGTTGGTTTGGGCCTGCTGGACTGGAACGGCTTCAGCCTGACCGCGATCTATGAAGACCGTGAGCACATCTATGGTGCCCCGGAAGATGCCGACGGCAATTTCTTCCAGGTCCAGGCCGGCTATGCGTTCGGCAACAACATGATCAAGGCGATGTGGGGCCGTGCCGACCTGAACCGTTGCGCCGATCCGAACAATGTCGGCTTCCGTTACACCTGCCCGTCGAGCGCCTTGGGCGAGTACTTTGCCGACAGCATCCTGGTCCAGAACAGCGAGAAGAGTTCTTGGGCCGTCGGGTATGACTACAACTTCAGCAAGCGCACCACCGCGTTCGCCCTGTATACCCAGGTCACGGACAACATCGAGGATGCGGATTGGAGCGGCTTCTCGATCGGCATGATGCACAGCTTCTGATGACTTAGAAGCCCGCCTGCGGGCGGCCAGGGATGGACTAAAAACGGGGCCTTCAGGCCCCGTTTTTTTGTCTTGTTGCGGCCAGCATCGGCAGGAATGGAGGTCTTAGGTAATTTCCGCGAAAGATCCGACCCGTAGGAGCCCGCTTGCGGGCGACGGGTGGGGGCGCAATGACTCGAGTCCGGCAGGTCACGTCGCCCGCAAGCGGGCTCCCACGGAGCTTGATTCTTGATAGCGTCTTATTCGGAAATCGCCTTCCTGTCAAGAAATTTCGGACCTGTCAGCCCCCCGCGGTCACTCCACCTTGAGCGTCTTCGGCCCCTGAGGCGTCCCCAGGATCAGCACATCGGCCGGCCGCAGGGCGAAGATCCCGACCGTCACCACGCCTGGCAGGTTGTTGATCTGTTGCTCCAGTTTGGCGGGCTCCAGGATGCTCAGGTGCTGGACATCCAGGATCAGGTTACCGTTGTCGGTGACGAAGCCCTCGCGCCACACCGGGGTGCCGCCCAGTTGAACCAGTTGCCGGGCCACCAGACTGCGTGCCATGGGGATGACCTCCACCGGCAGCGGGAAGCGGCCGAGGACGTCCACCAGTTTGGTCTCATCGGCGATACAGACGAAGTGCGCGCTCGCCGCCGCTACGATTTTCTCGCGCGTCAAGGCCCCGCCGCCGCCTTTGATGAGTTGCAACTGACGATTGGTCTCGTCGGCGCCGTCTACATAGAGTGCCAGGTCGCCCACGGCGTTGAGGTCATAGACCGGGATGCCGTGGCCCTTCAGGCGCGCGCTGGAGACCTCGGAGCTGGACACCGCGCCGTCGATACGGCCCTTGATGGTCGCCAGCGCGTCGATGAAGTGATTGACCGTGGACCCGGTGCCCACGCCGATGATACCGCCTTCCACATAAGCCAGAGCCGCCTTGGCGGCCTGTTTCTTTTGCTCGTCTTGTTGCATGGATGGACCTCGCTGAATCCGACGATGAACCAAGGGGTATCATAGCCGCTTCCGCGCGGCTGGACGCGCCGCTTCGTGTGGCTCAGGCTCCAAGAGTCCAAGGCTTCAGCCTTGGCCCCCGCCCAAGCGCAAGCTCCGGGGCGCCGCGCGGTGCCAAGCGTCATCTCTCTCGCCTCTGAAGGTTTCTGCATGCCGGACAGCTACATCGAACGGATCCTGAGGGCGCGGGTCTACGAGGTCGCCCAGGAAACGCCCCTGACCCTGGCCGCCCAACTGTCATCGCGCCTGGGGAATCAGGTGTTTCTCAAGCGTGAGGACTTGCAGCCGGTGTTCTCCTTCAAGCTGCGCGGGGCCTACAACAAGCTGGTGCATCTGAGCCCGGAGGTACGCGCCCGCGGGGTGATCGCGGCCAGCGCGGGTAACCATGCGCAGGGCGTGGCCCTGGGGGCGACGCGCCTGGGGGTGGCGTCCACCATCGTCATGCCGCGGACCACCCCGGCCATCAAGGTCCGATCCGTGCGGGCCTTGGGCGGCAAGGCGGTGCTCTTCGGTGATTCCTATGACGACGCCTATGCCCATGCGATGGAGTTGGTAGCGGAGCGCGGCCTGACCTTCGTGCATCCCTTCGACGATCCGGAAGTCATCGCCGGGCAGGGAACGATCGGCATGGAGATCCTGCGCCAGCATCCGCGGCCGCCCGATGCCATCTTCGTCCCCGTGGGCGGCGGCGGTCTGATCGCGGGAATCAGCACCTATGTGAAGTGGCTGATGCCGCAGGTGCGGATCGTCGGTGTGGAACCGGAGGACGCGCCGACCCTGCACGCGGCACTGGCGGCCGGGCGGCGGGTGGAACTCCCGCAGGTGGGTCTGTTCGCCGACGGCGTGGCGGTGCGGCTGATCGGGGAGGAGACCTTCCGTCTGGCGCGTACCCGGGTGGATGAGGTGATCCTGGTCAGCGCCGATGAGATCTGTGCCGCGATCAAGGACATCTTCGACGACACCCGCGGCATCGCCGAGCCGGCCGGGGCCTTGGCGGTGGCGGGTCTGAAGCGTTATGTTGAGCGCACCGGTTGCCGTGGTGAGCACCTGGTGGCCATCGAGAGCGGCGCCAATGTGAATTTCGACCGTCTGCGGCATATCGCCGAGCGTGCTGAATTGGGCGAGCGGCGCGAGGCTCTGTTGGCGGTAGAGATTCCCGAGCGGCCGGGAAGTTTCTTCGCCTTCTGCCGGGTGATCGGCAGGCGCCAGATCACCGAGTTCAATTATCGCTATGCGGATGCGCAGCGCGCCCAAGTCTTCGTGGGCGTGGAGCTCGGCCGCGGCGACGAGGAGCGCGCCGAGTTGATCGCGCGGCTCATCGAAAAGGGGTTCGGAGTGCTGGACATGACGGACAACGAAACGGCAAAGTTGCATATCCGCTACATGGTGGGCGGTCACGCCCCAGGCATCGCGGCCTGCGGTGCGACCGAGACCCTGGTGCGCTTTGAATTTCCGCAACGCCCTGGTGCCTTGCTCGATTTTCTGACCGGGCTCGGCAAGCGCTGGAACATCACGCTGTTTCATTATCGCAACCATGGCGCGGCCTACGGTCGGGTGCTGATGGGGGCGACGGTGCCGGCCGATGAACAGGCCGCATTCCGCCGCTCACTCGACGCTCTGGGCTATCCGCATTGGGATGAGACCGACAATCCGGCCTATCGGATTTTCGCGGGGCGCTTGCCTGACTCCGATACCGGTTGATCCTTGGCCGGACTGTTCACCACAGAGAACACAGAGAATTCAATGCGTTGCCCAGGCGATGGCGGCTTTGATCAGGGTTTCGTCCGCCCTACGGCCTAAACAACGACAACGACCGAGACGCCCACGGCGTCCCCTGATGGCCTTGGTTACCCTATGCTGCTGCTTCGCCGATAAAGTCCCCGTTCGGTCGCCACCGCGTCCAGCGGGATGTCCCAGGGTTGGGGTTGAATACGCTCCACCCGCTGGCATTCGTGCGCAATGCCGATCAGGCAGGGTCGGTGCCAGTGTGCGCGCCGGCGCAGGAAGCTCAGGGTGCGGTCATAGAAGCCGCCGCCCATGCCTAGGCGGTTGCAGTCGGCATCGAATCCGACCAAGGGCACCAGGATGAGGTCCAGGGTCCAGGCGAGCACCCGGCGTCGTCGCCGCCGGGCTGGTTCCGGTATGCCGAAGCGATTGGCACGCATCGGCTCGCCGGGTCGATAGGGCAGGAACCAGAGTTTACGGCCCTTGCCGGGTCGCAACATCGGCAGGAAGCCGCGCCGGCCGCGCGCGATGGCTGCTTGCAGGAGGGGTCCGGGGTTCAGTTCTCCGTCCGCGGGCCAGTAGGCGGCGATCCGGCGCGCGCTCAGAAAAGCCGGCGCGCGTCCCAGCATTCGGGTCAAGGCGATGGTATGGTCGCGTTGTTCTTGCGCAGAGAGCCGACGCCGCGCCGCGCGCAGGTCACGCCTTAATGCTCGAAGCGCGCTCAGCGTGGCAGCCCGCAATGGACAGCCGATACCGCCGATGGCGGGACGGGTTGGCCGTGGTCAGCGGCGGGCGTGGTGCATCGGTCAATCGGTTCGCGATCATCGGCACTGGTCAGAACCGAGCCCGAAGACGCTCCACTATCCACTATCCACTATCCACTATCCACTATCCACTATCCACTATCCACTAAAAAGGGGACACCCCCCGTCTGTGCCGTCGTGACCTTTGTTCTTGAACCGCAGGGTTCAAGTGGGAACAGTCGCATTGGCTTCAGGCTTTCCGCTCGTGGCGGACTTGCGCAACAGCCTCAGGGTCATGCTCCCGGGGTACAAATTAGGCTCAAGAAAATACCCAGGCCACGGTCGAACACTACAGGGGGTGTCTGAGGAGTAGGCTATACCCTTTCGGGCGATGAGTCCAGACCCGCTTCGGCGGAAAGCGCTTCCCCGATCCGCTCCTCCAGTCGAGCCAGCCGCCGCGCGAGATCGCTGTCCAGGCCGGGCTGTCCGTTTTGCACCTGCAGCAATTCATGGACGATGTTCAGCGCGGCCAGGACCGCAATGCGGTCGGTGCCGATGACGCGTCCGGTCTGGCGAATCTCGCGCATCCGGCTGTCGAGGAAGCGCGCCGACACCAGCAACTCGTTCTGTTCCTCCGCCGGACAGGCGATCCGGTAATCCTTGTCCAGGATCTTGATGTCGACTCCGATGGGTTGTTCGGTCACAGGCTCTCCTCCATCGCGCGCAGCCGCGACAACATGGCCTCGACCCGACTGCGCGCCTGTTCGGTCTTTTCGATCAACTCGCCGCGCTCCGCGACCAGAACATCCTGGCGGGCGCGCAAGGAGGTGTTTTCCTCTCGGAGGCGACGGCAGAGGTGGATCAGGCCGTCCACCCGGCGTTCGAGCTGAGCGATGTCGAAATTGGCCAAGATGCGGGGCTCCCAAGCAATTTTACGCACTATAGAAGGGGTGCGAGGCATGGTCAATCAGGCCGAAGCGCGTGCTATGATCGCGACCGACGTAAAGGCGGGCACCGCGGCGCCCGACCCCCACCGACTAACCGGAGGCTGCCACGGATATTCACTCTCAACAGAGCGGGGATCAGAACTGGAATCAGATCGGGCAACTGCTCGAGGTCAGCGCGCTCTCCCCGACTCCGAGCGAGGCGCAGGGCATCCTGTGCGGTCTGATCTGCGGCGGTGAACCGGACCCGGAGCGTGTCTGGCTCAACCAGTTGCTACAGACGCCTCTGACGGATCCGAATCGGGATCCGTCCCAGGTGCTGGAGGTTGGGTTCGGCACTGAACCGGCCGATCCACGCTGTGCGGCGGCGCGCGACGGGCTGCATACGCTGGCACAGCGCACCTTGGACGAGATCCAGGGCGCGGATATCGGGTTTACGCTGCTGCTGCCCGCCGACGATCGGCCCCTGGTCGAACGGGCGACCGCCTTATACGATTGGATCCGTGGCTTTTTGTTCGCATTAGGCGTGTTGGGGGTGTCCGCGCCTGAGCTTTCCGAGCAGGGCCGCGAGGTCTTGAGCGATTTTGCGACTCTCACCCGTATGGATCTCGACGCGCTGAACGAGGACGAGGAGGATGAAGCGGCGCTCGCCGAGTTGATCGAGTTCGTTTGGGTGGCCGCCATGTTGATCCATGACGAGCGGGGACTCCCCCGCCAGGAGGCGCGGTGACGCCCGCCGAGTTCCAGCGCCGTCGGCGCGCTTTGCTCAAGTCGATCGGCCCCGCGGGACTTGCGATCCTGCCGGCCGCGTCCGAGGTGGTACGCAACCGGGATGTCCACTACCCGTTTCGCCAATCGAGCGACTTCGCCTATCTGACCGGGTTTCCTGAGCCCGCTGCGGTCGCTGTCTTTGCCCCCGGGCGCAAGGAGGGCGAGTTCATTCTGTTTTGCCGTCCGCGTGACCCCGAGCGGGAGCAGTGGGATGGTCGTCGGGCCGGCGTGGAGGGGGCGGTGGCGACCTATCACGCGGCGCAGGCGTATCCGTTGAGTGATCTTGACGGGCTCATGCCGGGACTGATCGACGGACGTGACCGGCTCTTCTATCCCATCGGTGCCGATCCGGCGTTCGACGCACGGGTGCTGGGCTGGGTCAATCAGGTGCGTGCCAACGTGCGCAAGGGAGCGTCCCCGCCCGACACCTTCGTGACCATCGAGGCGGTGCTGCACGAGCAGCGACTCAGGAAAAGCCATTCCGAAATCAAGCGGATGCGCCGAGCGGCACGGATTTCCGCCGAAGCGCACCGGCACCTCATGCGCCGCTGTCGTCCCGGTCGGGTCGAGTCGGAACTGGAGGTCGAGTTCCAGCACCACTGTGCCCTGCAGGGCGCCCGCTGTCAGGCCTATCCAACGATCGTCGGTGGCGGGGTCAACGGCTGTATTCTGCATTACGTGGAGAACGACGCGTGCCTTGCGGACGGCGATCTGGTGCTGGTGGATGCGGGCTGCGAGCTCGGCGGCTACGCTTCCGATATCACCCGGACCTTCCCCGTCAACGGTCGCTTCAGTTCACCTCAGCGGGAACTCTACGAACTGGTCCTGGCGGCGCAGTTGGCGGCGATCGCCCAGGCGCGCCCCGGCAACCGCTGGATCGACCCCCACGAGGCAGCACTGAAGGTGTTGACCAAGGGGCTGATCCGGCTAGGGGTGCTGGCCGGCAAACCGAAGCAGTTGATCAAGGACGAAGCCTATAAGCCCTACTACATGCACCGGACCGGCCACTGGATCGGCATGGACGTGCACGACGTCGGACACTACAAGCAGGATGGCGCCTGGCGTATCCTGGAGCCGGGCATGGTGCTGACCGTGGAGCCCGGACTCTACATGCCGGCGACCGACGCGGTCCCCGCGCCCTATCGGTCGATCGGCATCCGGATCGAGGACGATGTGCTGATCACCGAGGACGGCAATGAGGTCCTGTCCGCGGCAGCACCCAAGGACCCGGACGCGATCGAGGCGGTGATGGCGCGAGAGTCTTAGAGCCTTAGATCGTACCGGCCAGTGCAGTTTTCCGTTTCTGTTTTTGATTTTCACATTCATTCGAGCGTCCATGCATCCAGAACCAAGCACCCGCCATTCCTCACCCGCCCCGTGCCAGGCTCACTTCGATCTGGCGATCGTCGGCGGCGGGCTGATCGGCGGGTCGCTGGCCTGTGCGCTGGCCGACACCGGGTTGCGGGTGGCCGTGATCGAGGCGGTGGCGGCGGATGCCGCGGTCCAGCCGAGCTACGACGAACGGGTGATCGCCCTGTCCTTGGGCAGCCGTCGCATCCTGGGAGCCATCGGTTTGTGGAACGGGATTGCACCAGAGGCGGAGCCTATCCTGCGGGTTCATATCGCCGAGCGCGGCGGCTGTGGCACCACCCGGCTCGACCACGCCGAGTTGGGGGTTGAAGCCTTGGGTTACGTGGCCGGCGCGCGCGCCATGGGGGCGGCCATCCGGACGGCCTTGGCGGCGGCGCCGCGGGTGGAATGGCTGTGCCCCGCGCGCTTGATCAGCCAGCGGCTGCACGCCGACCGGGTGGATCTCGAAGTTCAATGCGGCGGTGAGACGCGCCACCTGAGCACGCGCCTCCTGGTGGCCGCGGACGGCGGCGATTCGCTGATCCGGCGCGACCAAGGGATCGCGGTTGACGAGCGTCCCTACGGACAGCACGCCGTCATCAGCACGGTGACACCGGACCGGCCGCTGACCGGCTGGGCCTTTGAACGCTTTACCGACACCGGGCCGCTGGCGCTGTTGCCCATGACCGGGGGACGCTACTCGGTGGTCTGGACCTGTCGGGATACCGAGACCGCGGCGCTGCTGGGGCTGTCGGATGCCGACTTCCTGGCCCGGCTGCAGGGGCGCTTTGGGTTTCGGTTGGGTCGGCTGGGTCAGGCGGCGCCGCGTCGCGCCTATCCGCTGAAGCTCCTGTTCACGCCCGAGACCATCCGGCCGCGGCTGGTGCTCATCGGCAATGCCGCTCACACCCTGCATCCGGTGGCCGGTCAGGGGTTCAACCTGGGGCTGCGCGACGTGGCCGCCCTGGCGGAGGTGCTGGCCCCCATTGGTGAGCCGGCCGGTGAGCGCGGCTTCGATCCGGGCGCGGCGACGGTGCTCGCGGCCTACCGCGCCTGGCGCGGCCGCGATCAGCAGCGTACGGCCACCCTCACCGACACGCTGGCCCGGCTTTTCGTCAATCCTTGGCTGCCGCTGCGGTTGGGGCGTAACCTGGGCCTGCTGGGGCTCGACCTGCTGCCGCCGGCGCGGCACGCGGTGGCGCGCTATTTCATGGGAACCGGGGGGCGGGCGCCGCGTCTGGCGCGTGGTCTGCCCCTGAGTCGAAATCCAGCCGCGAGTGAACGCCCATGAGTACAGATTATGATTTGCTGGTCGTCGGCGGCGGCATGGTCGGTGCCGCGTTTGCCTTGGCCTGCTCCGGCAAGGGCCTGAATATCGGCATCGTCGAGGCGCGCCCGCCGCGCCGCGCGTGGCCGGCCGGCGAGGTCGATCTGCGGGTTTCGGCCCTGTCGCGCGCCAGTGAGCGGATGCTGGCGCGACTGGGTGCCTGGGAGCGCATTGGCGACCTGGGCGCCAGCCCCTACCGACAGATGCGGGTCTGGGACGCCATCGGCGGCGGCAGCATCCATTTCGACAGCACGGATCTGGGCGAACCGGATCTGGGGCACATCGTCGAGAACCGGGTGATTCAACTGGCGCTCTGGGAGCGGCTGGAGTCGCTGCCGGACCTGACGCTGATCTGTCCGGCGACCATCGCCGCGCTGGAGCGCACGGCCGCCGGCCCCGCACTGGTGCTGGCCGATGGGCGGCGCCTGGGGGCGCGGCTGCTGGTGGCCGCGGATGGCCGTGATTCGCTGATCCGCGACCTGGCGGGCATCCCCACCCACGGCTGGGACTACGATCAAAGCGCTATCGTCGCTACGGTCGTCACGGCCCGGTGGCACCAGGAGACCGCCTGGCAGCGCTTTCTGCCGACCGGTCCACTGGCGTTCCTGCCCCTGCGCGACGGGCGTTGCTCCATCGTGTGGTCGGCGGGCGGGTCACGGGCGGATGACCTGCTGGCGCTGGATGATGCCGCGTTCGGTCAGGCGCTCACCGACGCGTTCGAGCGCCGTCTGGGCCAGGTCCGGGTCGATGGTCCGCGGGCGTCGGTAGCACTGCGTTTACAGCATGCAGAGCGCTACGTGGAGCCGGGGCTCGCCCTGATCGGCGATGCCGCCCATGCAATCCACCCATTGGCAGGGCAGGGAGTCAACTTGGGGTTGCTCGATGCCGCTGAACTGGTTGCCGCGCTGGATGTTGCGTTGGCGCGCGGTCGCGACCTCGCATCACTATGGACCTTGCGTCGTTACGAGCGCGCCCGTCGCGGCGACAATTTGGTGATGCTGGCCGCGATGGACGGGTTCAAGCGTCTGTTTGGAAATGACATCGCGCCGGTTGTCGCGCTCCGCAGTTGGGGGCTCGATCTGACCGACCGGACGGCGCTCCTGAAGCGACGCTTCATGGACCGGGCCTTGGGTCTGAGCCCCGGTCTGCCGCCGTTGGCGCGGTCCTGAAAATAATTAGACTTGGAGTGGACGCACATTTTGGGTAGCCTTGCGCCCGGTCCGGGCCGGTCTGACGGCCTTACGACACGCGATGGTCACGTGCAGCGTCGGTTGTCGATGCGTTCGCTGCCCGCTCAGCGCCGACCGCGCTGGTAGGCTGTGACCCCGACCCACTGGTTTCGTTCCGAGTGTTGAGATCCTATGGCATCAGTTCCGGACATCACCGACACCGAACGCTGGGTCATTCAGACGACCCTGCGGGAGCGCTACGGGCGGGATCCCGCGTATCAACTTGCGGATGCCGATATCCGGCTGAATGCCGCCGATCGGGAGCTGACAACCTGCCCCGTGTTCTTCTGGCAAGCCGACGACGGCTGCAGTTTCGTCCTGTTCAAGACGGGCGAGCAGCAGTACAGATGTCAATTTTTCTATAAACCTTACAAGCAGATGGGCACGGGCATCGAAGCCTACGACGACCTCGCCGAGTGTGCCGTGGCGATTTTGCAGGCTCAGGCGGACTATGCGGCCGAACAACGTGGCGACCTGCCGTCCGCCGGCCCCTGAGCGATGCGACCGATGATCAGGGCCCGTGCGCTGTAAGAACAATATTCGAGACTGAACCAAACGAGGGGAGACCAATGACCGCGAAGAATGCCTTCTATGCCCAATCCGGCGGCGTCACGGCCGTGATCAATGCCTCAGCGTGCGGCGTGATCGAGACCGCCCGTGCGCATCCGGACCAGATCGCCAATGTCTACGCCGGCCGCAACGGGATCATCGGCGCACTCACCGAGGATCTGATCGATACCAACCTGGAGGCGGCCGAGAATATCGCGGCCCTGCGCTACACGCCCTCGGGCGCGTTCGGTTCCTGCCGCTACAAGCTCAAGAGCCTGGAGGCGAACAAGCGCGAGTACGAGCGCCTGATCGAGGTCTTCAAGGCGCATGACATCGGCTATTTCTTCTACAACGGCGGCGGCGACTCGGCCGACACCTGCTTCAAGGTATCGCAACTCTCCGCCACCCTGGGCTACCCCGTCCAGGCCATCCATGTGCCGAAGACGGTGGACAACGACCTGCCGATTACCGACAACTGCCCCGGTTTCGGGTCGGTGGCCAAGTACATCGCTACCTCGACGCTCGAGGCCTCGATCGACGTGCGCTCGATGTGCGCCACATCGACCAAGATCTTCGTGATCGAGGTGATGGGGCGTCATGCCGGCTGGATCGCCGCCGCCGGCGCACTGGTGGCCGATCAGGGTATCCCCGTCGTCACCCTGTTCCCGGAGGTGGAGTTCGATCAGAAG
This sequence comes from Chromatiaceae bacterium, assembly GCA_013426805.1. Classification (GTDB taxonomy): domain Bacteria; phylum Pseudomonadota; class Gammaproteobacteria; order Chromatiales; family Chromatiaceae; genus Thiodictyon. The sequence continues at coordinate 50,519 of JACDZG010000008.1, read as the reverse complement.
CGGTTCCTGGCCGCGGTCAAGGCCAAGGTGGCGGCGCATGGGTATTGCACCATCTGTGTCTCCGAGGGCTGTCACTGGCCCGACGGCCGTTTCCTGGCCGAGCAGGGCACACGCGACGCCTTTGGCCATGCCCAGCTTGGCGGCGCCGCCCCAGTGGTCGCCAACATGATCAAGGAGGCCATGGGCCTGAAATTCCACTGGGCGGTGGCCGACTATCTCCAGCGGGCGGCCCGCCATCTGGCCTCCAAGTCGGACGTGGAGCAGGCCTATGCCCTGGGCAAGGCAGCGGTGGAGTACGCCATCGCCGGCCACGGCTCCATCATGCCCACGGTGGTGCGCAAGTCCTCGTCCCCCTACGTCTGGGAGATTGGTCAGGCGCCCCTGTCGGCGGTCGCCAATGTCGAGAAGTTCATGCCCAAGGATTACATTTCCGAGGACGGTTTCGGCATCACCGATAAGTGCCGTGAATATCTGTATCCGCTCATCCAAGGGGAGGACTACCCGCCCTATGAGAACGGCCTGCCCAAGTATGTCACTCTGACGAACGCCCCGGTCGCGCGCCGGCTCGGTGCGTTCGCACTGTGACCTACTTGGTCGGCAGGGGGTCGCTGCCTCCTGCCGAGGCCCGGCTTGCATCATAAGAACAGGCCCGCCATGACTCTCGACCAGGCACGTGACTTGATCCGAACCCAGTTGCAGTTCGGCGGCGGCTATAACCGCAACGCTGTAAGGCTTATGCTGGGAGAGATCAGTCGCGCGCACGGCCAAGGGGCAGTGGACGGGCTGATCCGGGAACTGGAGCTTGAGGCCGCCTTCGGTCTGAAGCCCGGAACCGATTTCAGCGGGGTCGGCCGCCCGCCGGGCCCAAATCCGCAAACCTAGCCCATTTCAGGGTTTAATGATCGAGGAGTCACGTCACTATGTCATCGTTCGGTACGACTTTTGCCATCCTGTGCGCCCTGGTGGCGATCGGGTATGGCCTCTGGTCAGTCAAGTGGATACTCGCGTTGCCCGACGGCACCGCGCGGATGCGCGAGATTGCCGCCGCCATTCAAGAGGGCGCCCAGGCCTATCTCAATCGCCAGTACACCACCATCGCCATGGTCGGCGGTGTGCTCGCCGTCCTCATCCTGCTCTTTCTGGGCTGGGAGACCGCGCTCGGCTTCGTGATCGGTGCGGTGCTCTCCGGGGCCACCGGCTATATCGGCATGTACATCTCGGTGCGCTCCAACGTGCGCACCGCCCAAGCCGCCCATAACGGCCTTGACGCCGCCCTTCAGGTCGCCTTCCGTGGCGGCGCCATCACCGGTCTGCTCGTGGTCGGTCTGGGGCTCTTGGGCGTCGCCGGCTATTACGCCCTGCTGGGCGGTGCCGATCCGCTCAAACAGGACGCAATCCTGCACGCCCTGGTCGGTCTGGGCTTCGGCGGCTCCTTGATCTCAATTTTCGCCCGGTTGGGCGGCGGCATCTTCACCAAGGGCGCCGACGTGGGCGCTGACCTGGTGGGCAAGGTCGAGGCCGGCATCCCCGAGGATGACCCACGCAACCCGGCGGTCATCGCCGACAATGTGGGCGACAATGTCGGCGACTGCGCCGGTATGGCCGCTGACCTGTTCGAGACCTATGCGGTGACCACGGTCGCCACCATGCTGCTCGGCTGGCTCCTGATCAAGGACACCAACGCCGTCGTCTTCCCGCTGGTCCTGGGTGGCGTGTCCATCATCGCCTCGGTCGTCGGCACCTTCTTCGTCAAGGCGAAGGAAGGCGAGAAGATCATGAACGCCCTCTATCGCGGCCTGATCGTGGCCGGCGGCATCGCCGCGGTGGCCTTCCTGCCCCTGACCTTCCTGTTCAACCCGATCGGCAGCGGCGAGTATGCCGCGGCCCACAGCAACTTGTCCCTGTACCTGGCCGCCCTGGTGGGTCTGGGCCTGACCGGACTGCTGGTGGTCATCACCGAGTATTACACCGCCACTGAGTATTCCCCGGTGCGTCACATCGCCGCCGCCTCCCAGACCGGTCATGCCACCAACATCATCGCCGGCCTCGGCGTCTCCATGAAGGCGACCGCCGCCCCGGTGCTGGTCATCTGCCTGGCGATCCTGACCTCCTACTGGCTCGGCGGACTCTACGGCATCGCCATCGCCGCCACGGCCATGCTCTCCATGACCGGCATCATCGTGGCCCTCGACGCCTATGGCCCGATCACCGACAACGCCGGCGGCATCGCCGAGATGGCCAAGATGGACGAGAAGATCCGCGCCATCACCGACCCGCTGGACGCCGTCGGCAACACCACCAAGGCCGTCACCAAGGGCTATGCCATCGGCTCCGCCGGTCTGGCGGCCCTGGTCCTGTTCGCCGACTACACCCACGCGCTGGGCGGCAACACGGAGTTCAGTCTGAATGACCCCATGGTCATCATCGGGCTCTTCATCGGCGGCATGGTGCCCTATCTGTTCGGCGCCATGGCCATGGAGGCGGTCGGTCGCGCGGCCGGCGGCATCGTGAACGAGGTTCGTCGTCAGTTCCGCGAGATGCCTGGGATCATGGCCGGCACCCAGAAGCCGGATTATTCCCGCGCCGTGGACATGCTGACGAAGGACGCCATCCGCGAGATGCTGATCCCCTCCCTGCTGCCGGTGGGCCTGCCCATCTTGGTCGGCCTGATCTTAGGCCCCATCGCCCTGGGCGGCATGCTGATCGGCACCATCGTCACCGGTCTCTTCGTGGCCATCTCCATGACCGCGGGCGGCGGTGCCTGGGACAATGCCAAGAAGTATATCGAGGACGGTAACTTCGGCGGCAAGGGCTCCGAGACCCACAAGGCGGCGGTCACCGGTGACACTGTCGGCGACCCCTACAAGGACACCGCCGGCCCGGCCGTGAACCCGCTGATCAAGATCATCAACATCGTCGCACTGCTGATCGTGCCCTTGTTGTAGTCGATCCTGCTGTCCGGGGCGCGACTCGCGTCCCGGACAATGCAGTCGGCGTCGGCAGCCATGCCGACGCCCTTTACAAGGCCCGCAAGGGCCTTTTTTCTATTGTCAGCCGGGACCTGATCGGACGCTCAGCCGCCCGGAAACCCCCACCATTGGGATTTGCGGGGGGTTTTTGGCATACAATTGGACAGATTGGCGCCGAGGCGGGACCCCTGAGGGTCCTGTGCTGTTTTGTGCCTTTTCCCGTCACCCTTTTCAGTTCCCACGAGGTCGAGTCATGGATCTTTCGAAGGTCTCCCGCGGCGCTAATGTTCCAAATGAAATCAATGTCATCATTGAGATTCCGTCCCACTCCGATCCGGTCAAGTACGAGATGGACAAGACCACCGGGGCCATGTTCGTGGACCGCTTCATGTCCACCGCCATGCACTATCCCTGCAACTACGGCTATGTGCCCCATACCTTATCCTCCGACGGCGACCCGGTCGACGTGCTGGTCATGACGCCTTACCCCCTGATCTCGGGTTCGGTCATCAAGTGCCGGCCGGTTGGCGTGCTGACCATGACGGATGAGTCGGGCGATGACGCCAAGATCCTGGCCCTGCCGATCGATAAGCTCTATAAGGGCTTCCGCAACATCGAGAGTTTCCGCGATCTGCCGGTGCACATGCTCGACCAGATCGCCCACTTTTTTGAGCATTACAAAGACCTGGATGAGGGAAAGTGGGTCCGCGTGGGCGGTTGGGGCGGGGTGGATGAAGCGCGGGCCGAGATCATGGCCAGTGTGAAGATGTTCGAGGAAGCCCCGGAGAAGCCGGCGTTCTAGGGCGATTTCCGGCAAAATTCGCAATGTCCCAACTGACGCACTTCAATGCCGGCGGCGAGGCCCACATGGTGGACGTGGGCGCCAAGGCGGTCACCCGCCGGGTGGCGGTCGCGGAGGGCTTGATCCGGATGCTGCCGGCGACCCTGGCCCTGATCGCCGCGGGCGGGCACCAGAAGGGGGATGTGCTCGGCATTGCCCGCATCGCCGGGATCATGGGCGCCAAGCGGACCGCGGATCTGGTGCCGCTGTGTCACCCGCTGGCGTTGATCGGGGTGGAGATCGCGCTCGAGGTCCGCACCGCCGCATCGGCTGTCTACTGCCGTGCACGGGTTGAGACCACTGGCCAAACCGGCGTCGAGATGGAGGCGCTGTGCGCTGTTCAGATCAGTCTGTTGACCGTCTACGATATGTGCAAAGCGGTGGACCGCGGGATGACCATCGAACAGGTGCGTCTGCTCGAAAAGGCCGGCGGCACCTCGGGTGCCTGGTCGCGGTCCACCGACGTGACCGGCGCGACCGGCGCGACCGAGGTGACTGTCTGATGAATTCCTACTATCAAGGCGCGCGGTTTCTGACCGCCGCCACCCGGTTCGACCAGGCGCCCGAGGATCTGGGGCGCGAGGTGGTCTTCGCCGGCCGCTCCAATGCCGGCAAGTCCAGTGCCATCAACGCCATTTGCCATCAACGCGCACTCGCGCGGACCAGCAAGACGCCGGGCCGCACCCAGCAGTTGATCTTTTTTCGCTTGGACGACGAGCGCCGACTGGTGGACCTGCCGGGCTATGGCTACGCGCGGGTTTCCGAATCCATCAAACTCGAGTGGCAGGCGCATATGGCGGAGTTCCTCGAACGCCGTCGAGCACTCGCCGGATTGGTCATCGTGATGGATATCCGTCATCCGCTGACCGATTATGACCGGCAGATGTTGGCCTGGGGGCGGCGTGCCGACCTGCCGGTGCTGCTGCTCCTCACCAAAGCCGACAAGCTCAAGCGCGGGGCGGTGCTCGCCGCGCAACTCGGCGTGGAGCGCGAGACCGCGGCGGACGGGCAGGTCCTGGTGCTGACCTTCTCGGCCATGGAGCGGATCGGGGTGGGCGCGGTGCAGGCGGTACTGGACCGCTGGCTCGGGGTGGCGGAGTTGTCGGATGGCGAAGCGGATCCGGATCCGGGCGCAAACGAAGACGGATGAACCTGGAGCGAGCGGTCAGCGCTGACCGCTCTGGGCGAGCCGCGGACCCGCAACGCGCTGGATCAGTGGCCCTGTGGCGGGGGGGGTGCCTGCTCCATACCGCCGGCATCGGGCATAACTGGCGATGCCATCGGCCCCGGTCCCTCCGGATAGCCACCGTATCCCGGATAGCCGCCTTGAGGACCATACCCATAGCCGCCCTGAGGCATCTGCCCGCGCGGACCCACCGGCGGCATGGGGCCGTTCATGCCCGGCATGCCGGAGCCGCCGCGGCCGAAGACCGCCCGTGCCGCTTCCAGTTGTTCGGGGGTCAGTTCATCAATGGTCTTGCGGTACTTATCGAACTGTTCCTGGGCGGCCTTATAACGTTGTTCGGCTTCGGCCCAGGGTGGGGACTCCGGCATCTCGATCCCGCGCTCGGCGGCGCGCGTACGCATCTCCTGCCAATGCGCTTCCCGGGCGGCCTTGCGTTCTTCCGGCGTCATCTTCTGCATCTTCTCACGCATGGCCTCCCGCTGAGCGCGCATCGCGTTCATCTCCTCGGGTGTCATTGCGGCGCCGTGAGGCGGCATCTCAGGCATCCGCGGCAGGTCGGACCCGGCAGTCGCGCCGGCCCAGGGCGGTGTTGCGGGCAAGTCCACACCGATCTCGGCGGCCCGCGCGCGCAATTCCTCGTAGCGTTTGACGCGCTCCGCATCCATCTCCGCGCGACGTGCCTCGGACTTGGCACGCGCGGTGTCCATTGCGGTCGGCGCGGCCGCGGGCGCAGGGGTTGCGGCAGGTGTTTGGCCGACTGGGGCCGGAGCGGCCTGCGCCGGGGCCGCGGGTGGTTGATCCGCCCGGACCACACCCTGGCTCAGGGCCAGGGTGAGGGCGGCCGCGGACGCGATTGACAGAACTCGGGGGATAGCGAACATGCGGAGGTCTCCAAGAGTGTTTGCGAATCGATTGACGTGCTTCAGTGCGCGGGAGGACGGTGCCGACAGCGCCTTGTGCTCCCTCGTGCTCAGTGGCGGGGACCGGGTACAGTTGCATACTCGCTCCCCGCCGGGTGCGTCGCGGCCGGCCCTGAATTGCCCGCCCGCGGGCTCTAACCGTCCTCGCCGCAAGGTAAGGGCACCAGCGAGGTTTTTCATGTATATCGACGATTTGATGAACGAGAGTGGGGTGGCGTTCGGGACCAGTGGTGCCCGCGGACTCGCGGCGGCGATGACCGATCAGGTCTGTTACGCCTACACGGCCGGGTTTCTTGGCTATCTGCTCGCCGCGGGAGCCGTGCGGCCGGGCGTGGGCGTCGGTCTGGCCGGCGATTTGCGGCCCAGTACCGGGCGCATCCTGGCCGCGTGTGCCCGCGCCGTTCGCGATCTGGGCTTTCAACCGCGCCACTTCGGCCGCATTCCCAGCCCCGCGGTGGCCGCGTGGGGGATCGCCCACGGCTGTCCGTCGCTGATGGTAACGGGCAGTCACATCCCGGATGATCGCAACGGGATCAAGTTCAACCTGCCGACCGGCGAGGTGCTCAAGGCCGACGAGGCAGGCATCCGCGCCCAAGCGGTGACCCTCCCGGCGGGGCTGTTCGACGCGGCCGGGACACTCGCGGATGGGACGCCGTTCGCGCTGCCGATAGCGGAGTCGGCGGCCTATGATGCCTATGTGCGGCGCTATCTGGACTTTTTTCCGGCCGGCTGTCTGCGCGGTTGGCGGATCGGCAGTTATGAACACTCCAGCGTCGCGCGCGAGGCCTACTGGGATATTCTGACCGGGCTGGGTGCCCAGGTCACGCGTCTGGGTTTCGCCGAGCGGTTCATTCCAGTCGATACCGAGGCGATCCGCCCGCAGGATGTGACCCTGGCCCGTGATTGGGCGGCGGGCGGAGCCTTCGATGCGCTGGTGTCGGCCGACGGCGACGGTGACCGGCCGCTGGTGGCCGACGCCGCCGGTACCTGGCTGCGCGGCGACATCGCGGGGATCTTGTGCGCGCGCCAACTCGGGGTCAGTGCGGTCGCGACCCCGGTGAGCAGCAACACCGCGGTGGAGCGCTGCGGCGCCTTTGCCAAGGTCTTGCGCACCCGCATCGGTTCGCCCTTCGTGATCGAGGGCATGCAGCAACTGAGCTCCCAGGGACTGGCTCCGGTAGCCGGGTACGAGGCCAACGGCGGATTTCTGCTGGAGACTCCGATCCGGTGCGACGGCCGCACCCTGGCTGCCCTGCCGACCCGTGACGCGGTCCTAGTCGCACTCAGTCTCCTCCAGGCCGCCGCGCAGCAGGGTCGGAGCCTGTCGGACCTGACCGACGATCTGCCCGCGCGTTTCACCCACAGCGACCGCATCCGGGATTTCCCGACCGCGGTCAGCCAGGCGCACATTGCGGCCCTGACCAGTGGTGATATGGCGCATGACATCCAGGCCGTGGAAGCGCTGTTTGGCCGCCATTTCGGTCCGGTGTTCGGGATTGACTGCACCGACGGGCTGCGCATCACCTTCACCAGCGGGGAAATCGCCCACCTGCGCCCGTCCGGGAATGCGCCTGAGCTGCGTGCTTACACCGAGGCGGAGAGCCCGGAACGGGCGGCGCGGATGAACGCCATCTGTCTGGAGGTGTTGGCGGGGTGGCGTGATTAGGCTCGGCATCGTTGTCGGAGGACTGTGAAGACCATGGTCGCGCTTTGGATCAAACACGAGATCAAGACGTGCCCGCGCTGCGGCCGGGTGTTCGAGTGCAAGCTCAACAATCCGGTGCACTGCGAGTGCGCCGGGGTCCACTTGTCTGAAGAGACCCTGCTGCGCATTCAGGAGCAGTATCGCGACTGTCTGTGCCTGAGTTGCCTGACCGTGCTGGCGGGATGGGAGTCTGGGTAACGCGTCAAGCACGAGTGAAACACGGACTCAATCGTTGTCGTTGTCGGTAGGGGCACTGAAGTCGCCCCGACATGTCACCTCACCTTAACCCGCCGCTGTTCCAGCCCCTGCCAGCCAGTGCGCGACGTCTCGAATGAATGCACCGAGGTCCGCGGGAATCCGTTGAAGGTGGTCGTAGACCTGGCCAACGTCGAGTTCGAGGTAGCCGTGGATCAGGATGTTGCGGAAACGACCGAAGCCCCGCAAACGGGCGCGGGTGTGGGCGGAAATGACACCGGTCTCCAAGAGTGCGTCCAGACCCTGCTCATGGGTTTCCGGAAAGCGGTCGAAGTGCCCGGCGAGGATGTGGTTGGTAATGTCCAATGCCGCCTCTGCCGCGAGTTGGATGCCGCGCTCGGCGGCCCAGTGGGTGCGGAAATCGGCGATGAATGCCTCGCGAGGGATCGCCGCCAAGGGCTCCAGCCGACGCATGGTCTCGTCGAGTTTCTTCAGGCGTTGTTCAACGACGCGGGGTTCCAGTGTCACGCTGCTGTCCGCCGTGCACAGAGCGCGCTGAATTGGGCCCGGCGACGGTAGGCGGAGTCCTGGTATTCGCGCATGACGGCAAGCTCGAAGCGATTGACCAGCGATTGATCGCGGGCGAACAACAGATGTCCGGATTTGATGACCTGGAACTTGAGCACGGGGCCGGCCTGGTGGAGATCGATCAGGTCGACCGCGTCGTTGGCAATGCGATCGGTGATGTCGGCGCCCAGTTCCAGCAGGCGTCGCAAGCAGAGCGGTTGCGCCGCCAGCACGGCAAGATCCAGATCGCGCGGATGCTGGCACTTGGGGTCCGTCTGGGAGCCGAAGCAATAACCGGCCACCAGTTCGGACGCGTCGCGCAGGAGATTGGTCAGTCTCGCGAAATCGGTGTCGTCCAGCTTGCGCATCAGGGATGGGTCGGTTGCCGACGGTGAACCAGGCCGACGCTGGCCAGGTCGTCAGATTACGCCAGGCGCCACGCCGGCTCAAGCCGTCAGCCGGTCCGACTCACCAGAGAAATTCCTTGAGCGGCAGCCCCTGGCCGTTGTCACGGTAAGCCGCCTGGGCCAGGAAGAGTTCGGCGGCGGCCAGGGCGTCGCTGAGCGCGTTGTGGGCGCCGTAACGCGGCAGGTTGAAGCGCTCGCCGAGGGAGTGCAGACGCAGATCCGACGCCTTGAAGGCGGTTTGGCGCCGCTCGAAGGTCCGGTGGGCAAGCACTTGGGTATCCACGACCTGCACCGGCAACCCGCCGCCCCAGAGCCGACGGCAGGCGTTGCCCAGGAAACCGCATTCGATGCTGGCGTGGTGGGCGATCAGGACCTTGCCCGCCAGGACATCCAACAGTTCAGTCATCACGTCGACGATTTCCAGACCCCCGGCGGATTGGTCGTCCGTAATCTGATGGATCACGGCGCTGGCCTCCGGGATGGAGCGGTCGATCCGCACGACCCGGTGGCAGGTACTGCTCAGATCGATGCGGTTGCCGTGCAATACGACGTAGCCGACGCTCAGGATCAGATCGCGGGCCGCATCCAGTCCGGTCGTTTCCAGGTCGATCGCCAGAAAGTCGGTGGTCCGATAGTCCTGGCCCTTGAGCGGCAGCGGTTGTGCCAGATAGTCGCGCAGCGGGCAGCGCGGGGTGCGCCGCAACTGCCAGCGTCGGCGCCAGTCGAGCGGGGACAGCACGCCCCGGCGCCTTAGGTGAAGCGGCCGGTCTGGTAACGCTGCCCGAGCGCCTCCTGCATCCGGTCGATCAGGATGAAGGCGTCCTTCAGATGTCCGCGTTCCAGAGGTGAGAGTTCTTCCGGGGAGACAAAATTGTCCGCTTTTTCACCGCGGCGCAGCTGCGCCGCCTGGTGGCGCATCCGTAGGGTTCCGATGAATTCGGCGGCGTCGGTCAGATTGGCGGCGCCCTCGCGGCTCAGTGCGCCGTTTTCGGCCGCGATGCGCAGTCGCTCCAGCGTGTTGGTTTCGGTGATGCCGCTGGACAGGGCGTAGACCCGCGCCAGATCGATGATGGGGACGGTGCCCCGGTGCTTGATATCGAAGGTTTGGTCGTGATCGCCGCCGTGGATCAGCACGAAGTTGCGGAAGAAGCCGAGCGGCGGACGATGCTGGATGGCGTTCGCGGTCAAATAGGCGATGAAAATCCGGCTGTTCTTCGACAACCGCAGGACTTGGTCGTGGATCTCCTCGAACATGCCCTCCGGGTCATACACCGGCCGCAAGTCGAAGAAGACGCTGCACAGCATCAAGGCCATGGGGTCCGGGCGCTGAATCCAGGTGTTGAAATACTTTTTCCACAAACGCAACGGTTGACGCCACTTGGGGTTTCGGGCCATGACATCGCCCGGGCAATAGATGTAGCCGCAGGCATTGAGCCCATCGTTGACGAGGCCGGCCAGCGTGGCGAAATAGGCGTCGTCCTCCGGTTTCATGTGGTCGGCGATCAGCAGCGCATTGTCCTGATCGGAGTGGGCGGATTGCTCGCGCCGGGCCTGGGAGCCTCCAACCATCCAGGCATAGGGGACCGGTGGGGGGCCTAACTCCTCCTCGGCGAACTCGATCAGGCGCAGGGTAATGGCGTCGTTGATGGCGCTGATCGCCTGACCGACCTGATCCGCGGTGGCACCGCTGCTCACCAGATGCACCTGCAATTCGCCCAACTTGGAGCTGATCTGCACCAGGGTGTCCAGGTCGCGGGCGCGATGCACGTCGCCGACCAGATAGACGGCGTTGGCGCTCTGGACGCGGGTCAAGTCCGTCGTCGAGAGAATGCCGACGACGCGGCCGTATTCCATCACCGGCAGGTGGTGGACATTCAGCCGGGTCATGGTGATCAGGGCCTGAAAGCCCAGAGTCTCGGCGTCAACCGTGGTCAGCCGTTCGGTCATGATCTCGCGGACCGGCCGGTCGTAGGAAAGTCCCGCGGCGATACAGCGGCGGCGCAGGTCCCGATCGGTGATCATGCCGGCGAGCCGCTCGCCGTCCATGATCAGCAGGGAGGACGCCTGGAGCTCGGACATGAGCTGCGCCGCTTTGCGGATACTGGTGTCCGGGGTCGCGGGGACGAGGATGCGGTTGACCAGGCGGCCGACGTTCACGGTCATCAGACCGGAGCCCGCGGCCGGGGTCTCGATCATGGCGTCCAGGGCGCGCCGCAGCCGGTTGGTCGCCGATTGCTCGAAATGTTCGGCGAAGGCCGTATGCTGTGCGCGCAGGGTCTGGAGGTCCTCGCAGGGCAGCAGATAGAACAGCGCGTCCTCGGCGGCGTTGCCGCGAACGTTGGGGTCGTTCCCGTCTGGTTCGCAGGGCTTGGCCCACAGGTCGCCCTCGGCCAGCTTGCCGACCAGGTCGCCCTGAGGGTCACGCAACTCCACGGCCCCGCGGCGCACGATGTAGAGATAAGGCTGATCCGCATCCTCTGGAGGGAAGGCGCTGCCGCGGCGCAGGTAGCGTACCGAGAGCCGTTTCGGCAACCGCTCCAGGGTTTCCGCCGGGAGTTTGTCGAAGGGTGGGTGGTTGGCCAGGAATTCCTGGATCTCAACGAGTTCAACGTCCACGCTGAATCCCTCTTAGGATTGCACAACGGATTGAGAGGCTTTGGGTAAGCGGATCTCGTCCACCAATTGCTGGATCGCCTGCGGAGGTTCGGCGGTGAGACGGGAGACCGCATAGGCAACGGCGAAATTGATTGCCGCACCCAGGGCGCCGAACGCCTCCGGGGAGATCCCCAGGAACCAATTTTCCGGCAGATTGGCAGTCATCTCCGTCCCCCTGACGAAAAACCAGCCTTTGAACCAGAAGATATAGGTGAGGGTCGAGAGTAGACCGGCCAGCATTCCGAGGATGGCCCCGGTTCGGTTGGCGCGCCGATCAAAGATACCTAACATCAAGGCTGGGAACAGGGATGCCGCGGCCAGGCCGAAAGCCAGGGCCACCACTTCCGCGGCGAAGCCGGGCGGGTTGATACCCAGGTAGCCGGCGACGACGATGGCGGCCGCCATCGCGATCCGCCCCGCCATCAGCTCGGTTGTCTCCGAACAGGCCGGCAGGATCATGCCCTTCAGGAGGTCGTGCGAGATGGCCGAGGCGATGGCAAGCAGAATACCGGCGGCGGTGGAGAGTGCCGCGGCCAGGCCGCCGGCTGCAACCAGGGCGATCACCCAAGCGGGCAGGTGGGCGATCTCCGGGTTGGCGAGGACCATGATGTCGTTATCGATCTCGGTCAGTTCGTTGCCTTTCCAGCCAAACCCCGCGGCCTGGGCGGCGAAAGCCGGATTCTGGTCGTTATAGTATTGGATACGGCCGTCGCCGTTGCGGTCCTGCCACTCCAGCAGCCCGGTGGTACGCCAGCGGTTCATCCAGTCCGGGACCTGAGCGATTTCGAGGTTTGTCGAGGCTTCGCCGACCGGGCCGGTCTGGATGGTCTGCGTGAGATTCAGTCGCGCCATGGCGCCGATGGTCGGCGCGGCAGTGTAGAGAACGGCGATGAACAGGAGCGCCCACCCCGCGGAAGAGCGCGCATCCGCCACTCGCCGTACGGTGAAAAACCGGACGATGATATGCGGGAGCCCGGCGGTGCCGATCATCAGCGAGAGGGTCAGCAGGAACAGGTTGAGGGTACTGTCCTTCTGGGCGGTGAAGGCGCTGAACCCGAGATCGGTGACGACCTGATCGAGTTTATCGAGCAGGGACAGCCCGCCGCCGGCGCCGTCGCGCAGATACTCCGCGCCCAGACTCAGCTGGGGCACGCCGGTATCGGTGAGTTGCAGTGAGATGAAAACCGCCGGGACGCTATAGGCGAAGACCAGCACGCAATACTGCGCAATCTGCGTGTAAGTAATGGCCTTCATGCCGCCCATCACGGCATAGATCAAAACGATGCTCATGCCGATATAGACGCCGATTTCGAGATCGACCTCGAACAGCCGCGAGAAAGCGACACCGACACCCTTCATCTGGCCGATCACGTAGGTGACGGAGATGACGATCAGGCAGATAACGGCGACCAGTCGGGCGGTCTGGGAATAGTAGCGTTCGCCGATGAACTCCGGCACCGTGAACTTGCCGAATTTGCGCAAATAAGGCGCGAGCAGCAGGGCGAGCAGCACATAGCCGCCGGTCCACCCCATCAGGTACGCCGAAGCGTCATAACCGGCGAAGGCGATCAAACCGGCCAGCGAGATGAAGGAGGCGGCGGATATCCAGTCAGCGGCGGTCGCCAGCCCGTTGGCGATCGGATGAACATGCTGGCCGGCCACATAGAAGTCGCGTGTGGAGCCGGCGCGTGACCAGAAGGCGATGGCGATGTAGACGGCGACCGAGCCACCGACGATGAGCCACAGCCAAATCTGTAATGATGTCATGGCAGCGATTCCTCAGTCCTCGTGGATCTCGAATTTCTTGTCGAGCCAATGCATGGCCAAGGCGTAGACGAAAATCAGCAGGATGAAGCAGTAGATCGCCCCCTGCTGGGCAAACCAGAGACCGACTGGGTAGCCGCCGATCACGATCGCATTCAGCGGATGGACCAACAGAATGCCGAATCCGAAAGAACAGGTGAACCAGCAGATCAGCAGGCTGGTGATCAAACGCAGATTCGCCCTCCAATAGGCGGAACGATGCTCTGGTGTCATAGGTGTCATGGGTGTCCGGCTCCAGCGGGAGTGGCTTGGGTGGGGCTGAGGAACTGTTCAGCCCATTAGGGGACGTCGTTAGCGTGTCGGCATTGTTGGGTGGTCCTGCTGCGTATGTCAACCGACGTGAGCACAAAGACAGAAGCCCAGGGTCGCAACACGACCCTGGGCTTCTGGATGCACGGTGACCGGAACCCTGGCCCGGCCCGCTGTGCTGCCGCGGAACCTCCCTGTTCCGCAAACCGTCGTCCTGCTAATGGCTGGCGGTTCCCTCGGAGCCGATACCGGTCTCGCACCGAACCCGTTGCGCCGGGAAGAGCGCCCGCTCTTTCTGGGCCTGCTTGGAGTTATCCGTAATGGAGAACAGCCAGATGCAGATGAAGGCCAAGGGGATGGAGATGATAGCCGGATTGTCCAGGAAGATCAGGCCGACAGGCTTGCCGTCTGCGCCCATGTGGCCGAGCGTCTCGCCCCAGACTGCCTTGGACATCACGGTCAGCGTCAAGGCGCTGATGAGTCCGGCGAAACCGCCGACCAGCGCGCCGCGGGTCGTCATCTTGCCCCAGAAGATCGAGGCCACCAGCACCGGGAAGTTGGCGCTGGCCGCGATGGCGAAGGTGAGGCCGACCAGGAAGGCGACGTTCTGCTTCTCGAAGATGATGCCGAGGATGATGGCGATGATGCCCAGACCCAGGGTCGCGAACTTCGATACGCGCAGTTCCATGGTCTCGTTGCTGCGGCCGCGGGCGATGACGCTGGCATAGAGGTCATGGGAGATGGCCGAGGCGCCGGCCAGGGTCAGGCCGGAGACGACCGCCAGGATAGTGGCAAAGGCCACCGCCGAGATGAAGCCCAGGAACAGGTTACCGCCCACGGCCTCAGCCAGCTTGATGGCGACCATGTTGGTGCCGCCGAGCAGGCCCTTCGGGTCCGTGATCACGCCGTCCACCAGGGCGCCGGCTGAGAAGTAGGCCGGGTTCTGGGCGAGCAGGACGATGGCCGAGAAGCCGATGATGAAGGTCAGGATGTAGAAATAGCCGATGAAGCCGGTCGCGTAAAAGACCGACTTACGCGCCTCCTTGGCGTTCGGCACGGTGAAGAAGCGCATCAGGATGTGCGGCAGACCGGCGGTGCCGAACATCAGCGCGAGACCCAGCGAGATGGCATTGATCGGGTCTTTGATCAGGGCGCCGGGACCCATGATGGCGTCGTGCTTGCCGTGCGTTGCGACTGCCTGACGGAACATTTCCTCCGGGGAGAACCCGAAATGATTCAGGGCGGCCAGGGCCATGAAGGTGGCGCCGGACAGCAGCAGCACGGCCTTGATGATCTGCACCCAGGTGGTGGCCGTCATGCCGCCGAAGATCACGTAGATCATCATGAGCGCGCCGACGATCATGACCGCCATCCAATACTCCAGCCCGAACAGCAACTGAATCAGCTTGCCGGCACCGACCATCTGCGCGATGAGATAGAAGATGACGACGACCAGTGAGGAGATGGCCGCCATGGTGCGGATCTGGGTCTGCCCGAAGCGGTACGAACTCACGTCCGCGAAGGTGAACTTGCCCAGGTTGCGGATCTGCTCGGCGATCAGGAACATGATGACGGGCCAGCCGACCAGCCAGCCGATGGAGTAGATCAGGCCGTCGAAGCCGGACGCGAACACCAGGCCGGAGATACCCAGGAAGGAGGCCGCGGACATATAGTCGCCGGCAATCGCGAGACCGTTCTGGAAGCCGGTGATGCCGCCGCCGGCGGTGTAGAACTCACGCGCGGTGCGGGTGCGCTTGGACGCCCAGTAGGTGATGCCCAGGGTCGCACCGACGAAAATCACAAACATGTAGATCGCGGTCATGTTCAGCGGCTGCTTGTCAGCCGCGCCGGTGACCGCGGGCGCGGCCACCAAGGCGAAGGGGACGAGGAGTGCGGCCAGGATGGCCCAGGGGGACAGACGTTTCATCGCAGATCCTCCTGGATCGACTTGGTCAGGCGATCGAACTCACCGTTGGCCCGGTAGACATAGACCCCGGTCAGGAGAAAGGCCGAGATGATGACCGAAAGACCAACCGGGATGCCGACGGTCGTCACTGAGCCGGTCCACAGCGGCACGGCCAGTGATTTCGGGGCGTAGGCGACGATCATGATGAATCCGTAGTAGAAAAGGAACATCAGGAACGTCAGTATCCATGCGAAGCGTTTGCGTTTTGTGACAAGCTCCGCGTAGAGCGGGTGTCGGGTGATGGCCTCGACCGAGTCAGTAGTCATGGGCTTACCTGGTTGATTGAAAAAGTCTGAGTGGTGTTGCGATTGTCCCGCCCGGGCGGGCCTAACCTTTCCGTGGGCAGCCTATCGGCACTTGTCTGCATCCAAAGTACGAACACGAGTTGCTTCCAGGCGCGGTCGACCGGAGTCCAGGTCGTGCCCCGTTTTCAGTTGGTGTTCGAGAGCGCAGCGGGCCGGCCTGCGTGTCCATTGAACGTCCGAGCGGTACGGCGGGACGGGCCGATTGTGTTGCCCCAGCGCAATGCGTGTCAACGCTATCTGGGATCTTTCTGCGCAAACGCTACGGACGGGCCGTCCGCCGGGCGTGCGGGTTGGGTGCCTGGCCCCTGTTATCACGCCTGCTCAGGCTTTGCCAAGCTACCAGGGCTCTCTTACTATGCAGGCTTGGCCGAACGCCCAGTCCGGTGCGGGGCTTTACTTGCAGGATCGTCAAAATTATGAACTATGTGAGTACTCGCGGACGGGTCAGCCCCGTCGGTTTCGCTGAGGCAGTGATGATGGGGCTGGCGACCGACGGCGGCCTGCTGGTCCCCGCCGTCATCCCGCAGGTTGGGACGGACACCCTGCGCGACTGGTCGCGGTTATCGTTCCAGGACCTCGCGCTGGAGGTCATGTCTCCCTATGTGGGCGGTGAAATCCCGCGCGAGGACCTGCGCGGACTCATCGCCCGCGCCTACGCCGGCTTCTCCCATCCGGAGGTGACGCCGGTGGTCGAGGCCGGGGGCCTCAAGATTCTCGAGCTGTTTCACGGTCCAACCGCGGCCTTTAAGGACGTGGCCTTGCAGTTGCTGGGGAATCTGTTCGAATACCTGCTCAAGCGCGACGGCGGACACCTGAATATTCTTGGTGCGACGTCAGGTGACACCGGGTCGGCCGCCATCGCCGGGGTGCGGGGTAAGGAACGTATCCGGATACTGATCCTCCATCCGAAGGGCCGGATCTCGCCAATCCAGGAACGGCAGATGACCACGGTGCTGGACCCCAACGTCCATAACATCGCCATCCGCGGAACCTTCGACGATGGCCAGCGCATCGTCAAGGACCTGTTCAACGATTTGGCCTTCAAGGCCGAGTATCACCTGGGCGCGGTCAACTCGATCAACTGGGCGCGCATCCTCGCGCAGACGATCTATTACTTCTATGCGTGGGGCCGGGTGAGCGGCGGCGACCCGGAGCGGCGCCTGAGCTTCTCGGTGCCGACCGGAAACTTTGGTGACTGCTTCGCGTGTTATCTGGCGAAGCGGATGGGGTTGCCAGCGGACCGGATCATCGTCGCCACCAACCGCAACGCGATTCTCACGGATTTCGTGCACACCGGAATCTACGCGGCCGGTGAGGTCCACCAGACCCTGAGTCCGGCGATGGACATCCAGGTCGCCTCCAATTTCGAGCGTTATTTGTATTTTCTCCACGGCGGCGATGCCGCGATCGTCCGCGACCTGGTCGAGCAGATGCAGGCGAGCGGCCGGCTCACGGTGAAAGGGTCGCGACTCAATCAGGTACGAGCCGATTTCGATGCGACAGCCGTGTCCGATGCCGATACGCTGGAGCAGATGCGTACCACCTTCGCCGGCAGTGGCTACATCCTCTGCCCGCATACCGCCACCGGGGTTTGGGCGGCGCGGGTGCGGGGCAATGCGGTGTGCCTTGCCACCGCCCACCCCGCCAAGTTCAATGAGGCCGTGCAGGCGGCCATCGGTCAGGACGCTCCGGCGCCTGAGTCATTGCGCGGACTCATGGACAAGCCGACACGCTGCACGGAGTTGGACGCGACCACCCAGGCGGTGAGGGAGCACATCCGGGAGACCTTGGGCGCGGTGGGTGCCGGGCCGGGCTGAGCCGGTATGGCAGGGATGCTCGCGATTCTGATCGGGGTCGTGCTGCTCGGTGGCGCGGGACTGTTGTACGTCGAGTATCGTCAGGAGTCAGATGTCCTGCGCGAAGCGGCGATCGGTGCGGTCGCAGCCGTCGGCGCTGACCCCCGGCGCGACCCCGCGCGCACGCTGGAACGACTCACCCGTTGGGTCTACGACAACCAGGGGTTCGCCAAGAATTCGCGTTATTTCCTGAGTCCGCGATTCGGCCCGACGCCGTTGCAGGTGCTGGAATCAGGCGGCGATTGTGCCGACAAATCCAGGCTGCTGGCGGCCATGCTCGACGAGTTGGGTATTCCCAGTACACTGGTGATGCTCTACGCGCCGGACTATACCCGGCCCACGCACACGGTGGTGGAAACCCGGTTGCCCGGTTTTCGCGCCGTCGCCGACCCGGTATTCGATATCGTGTTTCCGGACGGTGTCGGGGGGCTGCTTGGGGTGTCGCAACTCAAGCAGCAGCCGGAACGCTTCGCGGCGCGCATTCATGCGCTTGCCGCCGAACGGGGTCCGGCCTCCAAAGTCGCCTTTTATCCGACCGAGCTGGAGAGCTACCGGTGGCCCAGGACCATCAATTGGGAGCGCATGCCGGCCACGCGCGTCCTCGGTTCAGTGCTCGGTTGGTTCGTTTCCCAACCCGATCTGTTGACGCGGCCGCGTCTTCTGGCCGAGCCCAAGCTACTTGTTTCGGTAGCGCTATTTTGGCCGGGGCTGGTGTGCGTCGGGCTGGGTTGGCTGCTGCTGCGTTGACTCACGGTGCTTGTAATCGCGTCCGCTCAGTGGCATGTCAAGCACCATCGAGATGCCAAACAAGTCCATTGGAGAACGCCTTCGGCGTCTCGGTCATTGTCGTCGTTCCTGACGCGTTTCTAACGTCAACGAGAGGTTGCATACGATGGCATCTGCTCAACTGACTGGCGCCAACATTGATCCGGCCGAAGTCGCCTACTATGAACGCTTGGCCCACCGTTGGTGGGATACCACCGGGCCTTTCTGGCCCCTGCACCGACTCAATGCCTTTCGCGTCGGTTACCTGCGTGATCGGGTTGCGAATACGCTGGGTTTGGATCCCCGGCAGGAGCGTCCGTTTGCGGGTTTGCAGGTGCTCGATATCGGCTGCGGCGGCGGCATCTTAAGCGAGTCCGTGGCAGGCCTGGGTGCCGCGGTGGTCGGCGTCGATGTAACCGAGAAAAACCTCGGTGTGGCACGCATGCATGCCCGGTGGAGCGGCTTGACGATTGACTACCGGTTAGCATCCGTCGATCAACTTGCCGATTCCGGGGCAGTCTTCGACCTGGTGCTGAACATGGAAGTGGTGGAGCATGTCGAGCGGCTCCCGGACTTTCTTGCGCACTGTGCGCGCCTGGTTCGGCCCGGCGGCGTCATGGTCGTGTCCAGCATCAACCGGACCGCCGCGGCGGCTTTGATCGCGATCTTGGGGGCGGAATACGTCCTGCGCTGGTTACCGAGAGGGACCCACAAGTACCGCAAACTGGTGCGTCCGGGCGAGGTGATCGCCGGTCTGGGCGCGGCTTATCGGGTCTTGGATCGGACCGGGGTGCGAGTCAACCCGTTCAACCGGGTCTTCTCCCTGACCAGCTGGATGGGGGTGAACTATATGCTCGTGATGCAGCGATGTGACCATTAAGCGATATCAGTAGTAATGCGCGGCCTTGTGAGTTGACAACCACGCCCGCCAGCGCGCGTCAAGCCCATCCACGCCACCGGGGAAACGTGAGCCGATGACGGACGCGGATGCCGAACGCTCGCCCGCGGTCGCTTGGGAGCGTTTCAGGATCTCGCCGATGAGTGGTCCGCCTTCCGGTATTGACATCAGGAAATACACCAAGGACCAGGACTGCGCTTCGGCGCGCTGATTCGGCGCGTTTTCGCGCTGCCAGTCGGGTTGCGACAGACCCAGCAATTCGGCCGTCGGGAGCAAGCTGTCGGTATTCCGCAAAGTCTGCACCGTCCGATCCAGCGGCGGGTCTGAAAAGACCGCGGTGGTATCGCTCAAGACCCGCAGCAACTGGAAATAACGCGTGAGTCCGGCGTGCAGCCAGCAGGGTGCGTACGGGAAATCGCTATGCAACAAGATCTCGCTCGTCTCCCCCGCCAAGGCTTGCGCCATCGCATCCGGGCTGGGTCTGTACCAGGTGACGAGTTCGTCGGTCGCGGGAGCGTCCTGGTGGCCCGGTGCGGCAGCCGTTTCAACCAGGCGGTCGTAGGCCCTCTGGTCAGGAAGCAGCCGGATGGTGAGGGTCGGCCGGGTCGGGAAGTCTATATCACATCGTCTTCGATAAACCTTGTCGACCGCACGCGGAATCGATTCGACCATATGGCTGATGCGATCGTGCAGGCGGAAGTCGACCGGCACGACGCGAACGATCAATCCGGTGTCGGCCTTGGTCGGGTTTGACGAAGCCGTGTCCGGTTGGGTTGCTTGTGCCGGGAGCGCATCAGGTGGGTGGTCGCTGAACTGCATGTTGCCATCGGCATCTCGCCATTGATATACCTTGGCAAAACTGACCGCCGAGCCAATCGAAAGGATCAGCAGCAGCGTAGCAGGGGTCGGAGCAGCGATCGTCATACTCGGCTTTTGGGGTTGAACCTCCTCGCCCCGATTTTAGCCGCTAAAGCGTCTTGCAAGATCTGTCCTAAACAATTCTTTACAAACGGGCCGGCCACAGTCGGCCGGAGTTTGCCCGAATCGATCAGGTCTCCGTGTATTCGCTTGCCATCTGTTCCTGGGCGACGCCAAGCGCGCTCAGCGCCGCCGCGCTGGCGTGCACCGCGGCGGCCGGCCCGGCGAGATAGAAGCGCAGGCCGCTGAGATCCGCATGGTCCGTTTGAAGTGCTGCGATCAGGTCCCCCGCCGCGTCGCTGGTCAGCAGCGTAACGCTGAAATTGTCCAAGGCGTCTTTGAGCGCGCGTCCCCAGCGGCTTTGGTAGTGCCCCTCGGGGTAGATGGTACCCCAGTAGAGGTGGAATGACTCGATCAGATCGATGGAGACGGCGTGCTCGATCAGGCTTTTCATGGGCGCGATGCCGTCGCCGATTGCGATGAATACCGTGGGTTCCGGTGCGTCCTCGCGCAGTACGAAGGTCCCCTGCGGACCGGTCACCTTAATCAATTGCCCGGCGTTAAGTCCGTCGAACACGGCCGCCGAGAAGGCGTCCGTCCCGCGGCGGACGTAGAACCAGAGATTGCGTCCGTTGCACGGACAGCTCGCAATCGGCAGGTCACGGCTGGCGCCGCCCTCCAGGGTCAAGGTGACACGCTGGCCGGCCATGAAGCGCAACGTGTGGGTGCGTGGGGTCTGGACATTCAGGCTTACCAGATCCGGGGCGAGCGACTCCAGCTTGCGCAGGCTGGCGCGGATCTCCTGGTGCGGCAGGTCTTGCACCGACAGCGCCTCGGCCGCCTCAAGGACCAAGTCGGTGACCGCCGTCGTCGAGCAGGTGAGAATGTAGCCCAACTGTTTCTCGCGCTCGCTCAGCACATAGTCGTGATCGCGCGTCCTGGCGACCTCACCGCTCAGCACGCGGACCTTGCATTCCCCGCAGTTGCCGCTGGCGCAGCCGTAACCCAGCTTGAGGCCGGCGCGCACCGAGGCATCCAGGATGGATTCGGCGCCCTCAATGAAGAAGTCGTGCCCGCTCGGGATCAGTTTACAGTTGGCAGCCATGATGCGCAGGAAAGTGTCTTTCGCCAGCAGTTGGGCCTTCTGGTCTGTCGTTGGTCGCTTCGCCAGTGCCTGGCGGGCTTGTGCAAACCAGTCTTGCAATGCGCTGATCGCCGCCGCGGATGGGCCCTGATCACCGCACGGGAGGGCCAGGAGCCGTGCGCCGACCTCGTCCAGCAGCGCCTCGGTTGCGGTCAGGGCCGACATCCGCTCGACCAGCGTCGCGCTCAGGCCGCGCAGACGTGCGACCAGGACCTCGGGGCTGGGCAGGATGGTATCGGCGTGCTGAGACTTCGGCACGGCAGCGGACTTGATCCGCTCCACCCGGATCAGTGCCTCGTCGTCATGAAGACTCACCGCCGGGTAGAGCAGCAACAAATCCTGGATCGCGACGGCACCCTCGAAGGTCTCGAGGTCGCCGCGGCGGATACGCCGCTGGATCTCGGCGCGGGTGACCCCGGCCAGGCGGGCGGCGCGAGAGAGACTCAGATAGCCCATGAACAGCGGTCTCCAGACGGGTGTCGGCCTCACGGTTGCAATTCCGACCCCGGCATCCCATTGATGACGGCGGATGGCAAGGTCACGCAACTCACAAGTAACATAGTCGATGTGCCGACGCGACGCAAAAGCACTGGAGGATTCCGTGGACCAACAAACCAAGCCGCTGCAAGCCTTCGTTAGTGGGCATCAGCCGGTATGACTACCGACGCCGATGGCGATCTCACGGCCGCGCTGCTCGATCAGCTGCGGGCGGCCGCGGCGACTGGCCGCTCATTGAACCTGCGCGGAGCCGGAACCAAGACCCGGCTCGGCCGTCAGGTCGCGGCGGGCACCACGCCGCTGGATCTGTCCGGACATGCCGGGATCATCAATTACCAGCCCAAGGAGCTGGTGGTGACCGCCCGCGCTGGGACCACCCTGGCGGCCATCGAGGCCGCGCTGGCCGAGCACGGCCAGCATCTCCCCTGCGAACCGCTGCGGCTGGGTGTCGGCGCGACCCTGGGCGGCACCGTCGCCTGCGGTCTCTCCGGCCCCGCCCGGCCGTCCGGCGGCGCAATCCGCGACCTGGTGCTGGGTGCCCGCATTCTCACCGGCCGGGCGGAGATCCTGCGCTTTGGGGGCGAGGTGATGAAAAACGTGGCGGGTTACGATTGTTCCCGCCTCATGGTCGGGGCGTTCGGGACCCTGGGCGTGCTCCTGGACATCAGCGTCAAGGTGTTGCCGTCTCCGGCCGAGTCCCGGACCCTGATGCAGGATTGTAGTCAAGCCGAGGCCCTGGTGCGGATGGAGCGGTGGGCGGCGCAGCCCCTGCCCATCACGGCCTCCTGCTGGGTCGACTCCGGGGGCGGCGGACGGCTGTGGGTGCGTCTGGCCGGGGCCGCCCAAGGGGTCCGCGCCGCGGCCGAACGCATCGGCGGCGAACCGCTGGCGGATGCGGATGCCGTCGCTTTCTGGGAGGATCAGGTCCGTGAACAGGGCCACGCCTTTTTCCAAGGCGACTTACCCCTGTGGCGCTGCGCTCTGCCGGCAGCGACGCCGCCCCTGGACCTGCCGGGTCCGCAACTCCTGGAGTGGGGCGGTGCCCAGCGCTGGCTGCGTAGTGGTGCCGCGCCCGCGGTGATCCGCGCGCTGGTCGCCCGCGCGGGCGGTCACGCAACGCTGTTCCGTGGCGGTGACCGCACCGGCGAGGTTTTCCAGCCCTTGTCGGCGCCGCTGCTGGCCCTGCATCGCAACCTCAAGCGTGCCTTCGACCCCGCCGGTATTCTCAATCCCGGCCGACTGTATCAGGACCTTTGAGGGCCACCCGTGCAGACCCAGATCCTTCCGGAGTTTCTTGCCACCCCCGCGGGACGCGAGGCCGATGCCATCCTGCGCAGTTGCGTCCACTGTGGTTTCTGTACCGCCACCTGCCCCACCTATCAGTTATTGGGCGACGAGCTGGACGGACCACGCGGGCGAATCTACCAGATCAAGCAAGTCCTCGAAGGCCATACCCCGACGCGTATCACGCAGCAGCACCTGGACCGCTGTCTCACCTGCCGCTCCTGCGAGACCACCTGTCCGTCCGGGGTGCGCTATGCCCGGCTGGCCGAGATCGGCCGTCATCTGGTGGAAGAGCGGGTCGCGCGGCCGGTCGGCGAGCGGCTGCTGCGCACCGCATTGGTCCGGCTGCTGCCGCACCCGGCCCGGCTGCGTCCGCTGCTCGGCCTCGGTCGGCTGGTGCGGCCCCTGCTGCCGGCCGCGCTGGCGGCCAAGGTGCCGCGGGCCTGTCCGGCCGGGGACTGGCCCGCGCCGCGCGGTCGGCGGCGCTGCCTGGTGTTGGCCGGCTGTGTTCAGTCGGTCGCCACACCCCTGACCAATGCGGCGGCGGCCCGCCTGCTCGACCGGCTTGGTGTCGACCTGATCACCAGTCCCGCCGCCGGATGCTGCGGGGCGGTCGCGTATCACCTCAATGCCCAAGACGAGGGCCTGGATGCCATGCGCCGTAACATCGACGCCTGGTGGCCTGAGATAGCGGCTGGTTGCGAGACTATCCTGGTCACCGCGAGCGCCTGCGCGGGCATGGTGAAAGACTACGGCGACCTGTTGCGCGATGATCCTGTCTATGCCGAGAAGGCCGCGCGGGTGTCGGCCTTAGCCCGCGATCCGGCCGAGTGGCTGGCGGCGGCGGACTTGAGCCCGCTGGGGACACCGGGTCGGGGTCGGCGCATTGCCTTCCACGCCCCCTGCACGCTCCAGCACGGGCAACAGATCAAGGGTGTGGTCGAAGGTATTCTCACCCGGCTCGGCTTTACCTTAAGCGCCGTGCCGGACGCTCACCTGTGTTGCGGCTCCGCCGGCACCTATTCGCTGACTCAACCCGAGTTGTCGCTTCAGTTGCGCTCGAACAAAGTCGCCGCCTTGGAATCTGGTGCGCCGGAACTGATCGCGACTGCCAATATCGGTTGTCAACTGCACCTGGGGGCCGGCAGTGGGGTCCCGGTGGTACACTGGCTCGAACTCTTGGACCCAGGCAATTGAAGCGTCAGGTTCAAATCCGCTAGAGTAACCAGCATGGCAGAGCGCGTCGGTTTCATCGGGCTGGGGATCATGGGTCGCCCCATGGCGCTGAATGTGCTGCGCGCCGGGTGGGACCTGGCCGTCCATGCCCGTCGCCCGGAGTCGATGGAACCCCTGGCCGCGGCCGGCGCCGCGACCTGCGCTAGTCCGGCTGAGGTTGCCCGCCACGCGGACATCATCTTCACCATGGTGGCGGACACCGCCGACGTGGAGCAGGTCATCCTCGGGCCGGAGGGGGTCATCGCAGGGGCGAGCCCCGGCGCCGTGCTGGTGGATATGAGCACCATCTCGCCCGCCGTCACCCGCTCCCTCGCCGCGCGGTTGCGCGAGCGCGGTCTGGCCATGCTCGATGCCCCGGTCTCGGGCGGTGAGGCCGGTGCCATCGCGGGCACGCTATCGATCATGGTCGGCGGTGAGGCGGAGGTCGTCGATCGGGTTCGACCGCTATTCGCGGTGTTGGGGCGCAACATCGTCCATGTCGGTGGGAGCGGTGCCGGCCAGGTCTGCAAGTCATGCAACCAGATCGTGGTGGGCGCGACCATCGTCGGGGTGGCTGAGGCAATCCTGCTGGCGCGTGCCTCCGGCGTCGATCCGGCGCGGGTCCGCGAGGCCTTGCTGGGCGGATTCGCCGCCAGTCGTATCCTGGAGGTCCACGGACAGCGCATGATCGACAGCAATTTCGCCCCTGGCTTCAAGGCGCGGCTGCACCAGAAGGACATGCGCATCGTCGGCGAGTCCGCGCTTGAACTTGGCCTGGCATTGCCGAGCGCCGCGACCATCGCCCAATACCTCAACGCCCTGGTCGGCCAAGGGTTGGGTGAAGAGGACTCCGCGGCCATCTATAAGGTCCTGGAGGCCATGAGCGGCGGTCGCAGTGCGCACCAGGAGGTTCATGGATAGCCCCGCAGACCGCGACGCGTGTCGATCTGCTGCACTCCCCGATCCACTCGGTGATCCGCGGTGGTGGGTCTTTTCCACCTATTTCGCCCAAGGCTTCCCCTACATGGTTGTGCGTGCCATGTCGTCGGTCTTCTTCACCGATGTCGGAATGTCCGAACGCGCATTAGGTTATCTCAACTTCCTGGGCCTGCCCTGGAATCTGAAGTTCTTGTGGGCGCCCTTCGTGGATATCTACTCCACCCGGCGCACCTGGATGATCCTGATCCAGGCTCTGCTCACCGTGCTGACGGCGCTGCTGGCCGGACTCTGCCTCGTCCGCGGGGATGGGGCAGGGTTACCCGATGCCATTCTGGTGTGTCTTTTCATCCTCATGGCGTTTCTCGCGGCCACCAATGATGTCGCCATCGATGGTTATTACATGGAGGGAATCAGCGACCCCAAACAACAGGCGGGCTATACCGGGTTGCGGGTCACGGCCTACCGTCTGGCGATGATCGTGGCGCGCTTTGGGATCATTCTGGCGGTTGCGGAGGTCGCCAAGCACGCCTTTGGCGGCAATCTGTACAGCGCCTGGGGTTGCGGCTTCGCGGCAGGGGCGGCGGTGATGGCTGTTCTGACGATAGTGCATCTGGTCAAGCTCCCGCGCTACCAGTCGCCGCGGGAACGCAGCGTCGGTGGTCGCCACGCGGGCGCGGCCTTCCTGAACTCCTTCGCCGCTTACCTCGAGGTCTCGCCGCGTCGCTCGCTCATCGCCCTGATCAGCGCCCCCCTGCTTGGCTTGGCCCTGAGTGCGGTACTCTTGGCGCTGGGCGTTCCTGGGGTACCGGCCCTGACCTATGGTTTCGCCTTCATGCTGATCGCGCTGCTGGCCCAGGCTAAACCCGTGATTGCGCTGAGCCTGGCCTTTATTATGTTCTACAAGATCGGCGATGAGATCATTTTCTCCATGGGCACGCCGTTCCTCAAGCGCTATCTATTAGTGGACAACACCCAGCTCGCCTGGATGAGCGGTCTGCTGGGGTTGGTGGGTTCCATCATCGGGACCACGATCGGCGGACTCTGGATCAAACGCACCGGGTTGCGTCGGGCCATCTGGCCGCTGACGCTGTTGATGAACATCAATATCCTCGCCTATATCTGGCTGGCCTATGAGCGCCCCCTGGCGACCAGCACGCTGGGATTCCTGACCATCGGGACCGTCTATACAATCGAGCAGATCGCCGCGGGTCTGGGTAACGCCGTGCTCATCGTCTATATCCTGCGCACCTGCAAACCCGAATTCAAGGCCGGTCATTACGCCATCGGGTCGGCCTTCATGTCGGTGTTCTCCGCACTATTCGGCGGTATGGGCGGGGTCATTGTCGAGCAGGTCGACTATATCGGGCTCTTCATAATCGGTTTTCTCGCCTCGCTGCCGGCCATGGCGCTGTTGTTTTTCGTGAAGATCAAAGATTGATGAAGCCGGTGAGAAAGCAGCTAACCTAGAAACAGCGGATCGCGCACACCGTTTCCTGCTGAACATACGCTTGCTTACTGGCGAGCGGTTTCTTGGGAAATGGCGCGCCGGAAGCGGCGCTCTTGGGGATAGGGGAAGATGTCGTCGAGACGGCCGCTGCGGATCACCGCTTGGCGGGCGCGCCACCAAGCGGGGTCGAGCAGGTCGCGGTGCAGTTCGAGAAAGACCTTGCGTATCCGCGGGTCGGTGAGCAGGAAGGTCGCGAACTCTTCCGGAAAGACGTCGTCCGGTCCGGCCGTATACCAGGGCTCCGCCGCCATCTCCATCTCCGGGTAGGGTGGCTCCGGAATCTCCCGGAAGTTGCATTCGGTGAGGTAGCATAGTTCATCGTAGTCGTAGAAGACGACCCGCCCGGCACGGGTGACACCGAAATTCTTGAATAAAAAATCACCGGGAAAAATGTTGGCCGCGGCGAGCTGCTTGATGGCGTCGCCGTATTCCCGGATGGCATGACGAATCTCATCTTGATCGGCTGTATGCAGATAGAGATTGAGCGGGGTCATGCGCCGCTCGATATAGAGGTGCTTGATGATGATCTGATCGCCGTCGATCTCCAGGCTGCCGGCGCATTCCGACTCCAGTTCCGCGCGCAGATCCGCTGAGATGCGCGCCAGCGGGAAGGCGACGTGGGAGTATTCCCAGGAGTCCGCCATGCGCCCGACCCGGTCGTGCATTTTCACCAGCAGGTATTTCTCTTTGACGATCTCGCGGGTCATTTCCTTGGGTGGTGCGAACCGGTCCCTGATCACCTTGAAGACGAACGACAATGACGGCAGGGTGAAGACGCACATCACCATGCCGCGGATGCCGGGTGCGACTTTGAATTCGTCCGAGGAATACCGCAGGTGTTTCAGGAAGTCACGGTAGAATTCGGCCTTGGCGTATTTCTGAAAGCCGATGGCGGTATAGAACTCGGCTTTTGACTTACGCGCCAGGAGTGGGCGCAGGAAGTCCACGACCGCGGCCGGCACCTGGGTGTTCACCATGAAATAGGCGCGGGAGAAACTGAAGATGTCGGTGATTTCGTCGTTGCCCAGCAACAGGGCATCGCAATAGAGTCCGCCCTGTTCGTCGTTGAGGATCGGCACCGCGAAGGGGGTTTGGTCCGCCCCATTGATGATCTTGCCGATGACATAGGCCCCCTTGTTGCGAAAAAAGGGCTCGGTCAGCACCGCGATCTGGAAGTTCTGCGCCAGCGCCCGATTGTCCGGGAAGCGGGAACAGATGGCGTGCATCAGGTTGCGGATGTCGTGGCGGCGGTCGCGGAAGGGGAGCGTGAACCCGAGTCCGTCCATGATCGCGCCGATGATCTTGACCATGCCGTCACGTGCCGGGTAATAGGGGCGGAAGATCGGGTTTTCCGCCTCCAGATGTTCGGTGGAGAACACCGGCCACACGAAGATATGGGCGCTGTTGTAATAGCGGCGGTCGAACAGGCGGCAGAACACCGAGTTGTAATAGGTTTCGGCCAATTCGGGCTGGCGGTGTTGCGGCAGCAGGCGCAGGTACTCCACCTTGACCCGCCGCCACAGGCGCTCGTCGCGGTTATGCAGGTGGAATTCGCGGCGCAGGATGCCCACGGTTTCCACCACGCGCTGATCGTAGTAGTCGATGCGCTCGCGGGAGGCGGTCTGGACCGCGGCCCAATCCGCGTTCTCAAAGCGCTGCCGCGCTTTGGCGGTGACTTCCCGGAACTGCCGGTAATGGCTGTCGAAGCCATCCAGGATGCACTCCGCGATCTGCTTTGCTTCGGTCCAGGCCATTGCGCTCTCCTCAGTCCGCGCGGTCGAGTCGGGCGGCGGCGACCAGGATGCCGTCCGCGTCAGCGTAGACCCAGTCGCCGGGCGCGAAGCTGACTCCGGCAAAACTCACCGCCAGGTCGCGTTGTCCTTCACCGCGGCGCTGGCTCTTGCGCGGGTTGGCGGCCAGGGCCTTGATCCCCAGGTCCATCCCGGCCAGTTCATCCGTATCACGCACGCAGCCGAACAGGATCACCCCGGCCCACCCCTGGGCGACCGCGCCCGCGGCGATCAGGTCGCCGAGCATGGCGCAGCGCAGCGAGCCACCGGCGTCGGCAACCAGCACGCGACCGGCACCGGGTTCGGCCAGCAGCGCCTTGATCTGGGTGTTGTCTTCGAAACACTTGGCGGTCACCACCGCACCGGCAAAGGCGCGGCGTCCGCCGAAGTCCCGGAAGATGGGATCACAGACCCGCACCTGGGTCTCGTAGTGGTCGTAGAGGTCGGCGGTCTTGAATGCCATCGGAGTATGGGCCTGGCGGATGGTTGAATCGTCGGTAGCGGAAAGCATAAAGGCAAACGGCGGCGAAGCGAAGGGCGCGCGGCGCTGCTGCCTAAGGACCGAACACCATTGCGGCCGCGCTCTGCCAAAGCGGTTCGCTCAGGCCATAGCGGAGCGCGAGTGCCAACGGGATCGGTCCCTGGGAGACCAGGCGGTCATGAAAGGCCCGCTCGGCGAACCCCGTGCCGTCGCGTGCTTCCTCGTGCGCCCGCGCCGCGTCCAGCAGTCGCCAGCCGAGCACGGCGGCCAGTGCATCACCCGGGGCGAGCACGATGCGTGCGAAGGCCGCCTCCGCGGCTGTCACCGTGAGCCCGAGTTGGCGCAGGCGTGCCAGCGCCTGATCGCTATCGATGCGACCGGTATGCAGGTGCAGGTCCAGTGCGGCCCGCCGCAGGCAGTCGCGCCGGGCGATCAGTGTCCAACGGTGCTGGTCGCCCGCGTGAACAGTCGTGCGTCCCGGCCGGTCCGTTACATAGAGGTGCCAGCCCCCCGTCAGTGAGACGGCGTTGGCGAGTCGGCGCGGCAAGCGCCGCGCTCGCGCCGCGTCGGCCAGCAATTCGCGAAACTGTTGCAGTCGGGCCGACGCCGCGACCGGCGCTGCGCAGCCTGACACGGCATCCTGATTCCGGTCGCCGGCCGGGGCGTCCGCCAAGTGATCCAGCGCGTCTTCAGTCGCGCGCAGCATCCCGGCAATGGACTCATCCAGGGTTGCCGGATCGCAGTCGATGCCATGAAGATAGCGCAACCGCAGTTGCAGGTGCGCGCTCCCGCAACCGGGTTCCCCCCGCGCGCGCGCGGCCAACTCGGTGGTCAGCAGGTGGCTGAAGCCGGCCAGGGCATCGGCGGCCGACTCCGCCAGGAGTTGCAGTTCCTGCGGCGCTTGCGCACGCTCGCGTAGCCAAGTGCCCCGCGCCAGGTGACGCAGCGAACAGCATCCGCTCGCGGCCTCCGCGGCGGCGACGCGCACCAGGGGCGCGCTGAGCGCCGCCGCCATCTCACGCAGTTGGGCCTGCGCCTGGCGCAGGTGTTCCGGTATCTGTTCCAGGAGCAGGGGCAGGGCACCGTCCAGTGCCCGCGTCGGGTCCAGGGTCAGGCGGTCGATCGCCGCGACCGGCAGAAAGTGCAGTGGGTCAAGCCGACGCCAGTCGCGCGTCAGGGACTCCTGATGCTCGATCCGCGCAGCGCCGGCGAGCAGTTCGAAATCCAGTTGCCGATCCGCGTCCAGCCTGGTGAATGCGATCTCATCCAGGCTCAGGATCAGGGTCTCGATCCAGCCGCGCAGGGCGGCCAGATCATCATCCTCTTGCGGCGGGAGCATGCGGCCCGACACCGGGAGGCCAAGTTCCAGGGCGCGGTCCGGGTGATAGCGAAACCAACCTTCATAAAATTCCGCGACGACCGCGTCGAATGCGGCCGTCGCGTCAAGCATCGCGGATCTCGAAGTCGTGGGTGACAGTAGCGACGGCACCGAGCATGATAGAGGCGGAGCAATACTTGTCGGCGCTCAGCTTGATCGCACGTTCCACCTGGCGGGGGTCCAGGCCTCGTCCGGTCAGGATGAAGTGGGCATGGATGCAGGTGAAGACCTTGGGGTCGGCGGGTGCCCGCTCGGCGGTCAGTTCGAGCACGCAATCGGTGACCTGCTGCCGCGCCTTGCGCAGCATCGAGAGCACGTCGAACTCGGAGCAGCCGCCCATCCCCAACAGCAGCAACTCCATCGGGCGCACCCCGACATTGCGTCCGCCCGCGTCCGGCGGGCCGTCCATGACGATCCCATGTCCGGACTCGGACTCGCCGAGCATGGCAACCCCATCGATCCACTTCACCCGAGCCTTCATGAACACCCCCTGAACAACCGATCCGGGACGCCGCCGCGGCGTCCACTGACGCCGCAGGCTACCATAGTTCGACAAGGCGCAGCTGCTCGCCTAAGATTCCAAGTTAACTCGCGCGTTGCCCCGCAGCGCCATTGCCCCACGAAGGCCGCGACCAATGACTATCCTGATCCCGCCCAAGCAAGAACCCCGCTGGCTCCAGCCATTCCTGTCTCACTGCCATACCAAGTCCTACGACAAGAACGTGGACTTCATCCGCGTCGGCGAGCCGGCGGAGAGTATCTATTACCTGATTGAGGGCTCGGTGGCCGCCGTCATCGACGACGAAGAGCGCCGCGAGCTCTTGTTGGCCTATATCAATAAGGGTGAGTTCATCGGCGAAATGGGGCTGTTCATGCCGCTGAACACCCGCAGCGTCATCGTGCGGACCCGCATGAAATGCAAGGTTGCGGAGATCACCTATCAGCGTCTCGATCGGCTGCTCGACAACGAATTGAAGGATGTGGCCAAGGAGTTTCTCTATGCCGTCGGTCTGCAGCTGTCGACGCGGTTGCGCCAGACCAGCCGTAAAGTCGGGCACTTGGCCTTCCTCGACGTGACCGGGCGGATCGCCGGCACCTTACTTGATTTGTGTAAACAGCCAGACGCCATGACGCATCCGGACGGCATGCAGATTCGCATCACGCGCCAAGAGATCGGGCGCATCGTCGGCTGCTCCCGTGAGATGGCCGGGCGGGTGTTGAAGAGCCTGGAGGAACAGGGGTTGATCAGCGTGGCGGGTAAGACAATCGTCGTCTTCGGCACCCGCTAGGATGGGCGTCGCATCAGAAAAACAACCGCCGCAGCTCGGTGCCCGGGTCGGGGGCGCGCATGAAGGCTTCGCCGACCAGGAAGGCGTGGACCCCATGGTTGCGCATCAGGGTGACTGATTCCACGCTCAGGATGCCGCTCTCGGTCACCAGCAGCCGGTCGGCGGGCACCGCGTCCAGTAGTTCCAGCGTGGTGTCCAGGGTTACTTCAAAGGTGCGCAAGTTCCGGTTGTTGATCCCGACCAGTCGCCCCGGAACGGCCAAGGCGCGCGACAACTCGGCGGCGTCGTGCACCTCTACCAGCACGTCCATGCCCAGTCCCTGGGCCAGGGTGCTCAGGTCGCGTAACCGCGCATCGTCCAGGCAGGCCGCGATCAGCAGGATGCAATCCGCGCCGATCGCGCGCGCCTCGTATACCTGGTAGGGGTCAATGATGAAATCCTTGCGAATCACCGGCAAACCGCAGGCGGCGCGCGCCTCGACGAGATAGGCATCGCTGCCCTGGAAGAAATCGATGTCGGTCAGCACCGACAGGCAGGTGGCCCCGCCGCGTTCATAGCTTGCCGCGATCATCCCCGGAGCAAAATCCGCCCGCAGTATCCCCTTGCTCGGACTGGCGCGTTTGATCTCGGCGATCACCGCCGGTTGGCCTGCCGCGATGCGTGTTTTCAGGGCCGCGGCGAAGCCGCGTACCGGTGGTGCCGCGGCCAGCCTGGCCTGGAGCGCGGCCAGCGGCAGGTGCGCGGCGCGAGCCGCCACCTCCGCGACCTTGCGATGACAGATCTTTTTCAGGATATCAGGGGTTCCGGGCATGGCTGAGGCATCTCGTGCTGAACGGTAGAGTCAAACTCGAAGACGAAAACCCTTCGCGATCCGAGTGAACGGTTCCTAAGCGATGGTTGAGGTCAGCGCAACCAGCGACTCCAGCCGCCGCAGTGCCTCACCGCTCGCGATGGCGGCATCGGCCAGCCGGACCCCCTCCGCCAGGGTCTTCGCCCGCCCCGCGGCATAGATCGCGGCGCCCGCGTTCAGCAACACGATGTCACGCGGTGGGCCGGGTTCGTTGGCGAGCACCCCGCGCAGCATGAGCAGGCTGGCGGCCGGATCCGCCACCCGGATGCGGTCGAGCCCGGCGCGGGGCAAACCGAAGTCATCCGGACTGATCCGGTAGCGGCTGATCACCCCATCCTTGAGTTCAGCTACCTCGGTTTCAGCCCCGATACTGATCTCATCCAGGCCATCGCGGGCATGGACCACCAGCACCTGCCGGCTGCCCAGGCGCTGCAGGACTTCCGCCAGCGGCTGGAGCAGCGACTCGCTGAAGACCCCGAGCAACTGATTGGGCACGCCGGCCGGATTGGTCAGCGGACCCAGCACATTGAAGACCGTGCGCACACCCAGTTCCCGTCGCGGTCCGATGGCATGCTTCATCGCACTGTGATGGCCGGGGGCGAACATGAATCCGACGCCCACCTCGCGCACACAACGCGCGACCTGCGCCGGGTTGAGGTCGAGGCGCACCCCCGCCGCCTCCAGGACATCCGCCGCGCCGGACTTGCTCGACACCGAGCGGTTGCCGTGCTTGGCGACATGGCAGCCCGCGGCCGCGGCCACGAACATCGCGGTGGTGGAGACGTTGAAGGTGCCGCTGGCGTCTCCGCCGGTGCCGACGATGTCCACCGGGAAGTCGAGCCCGGTGATATCCACCCCGGCCGCCAGTTCGCGCATCACGCCGGCGGCCGCCGCGATCTCCGCGACCGATTCGCCCTTCATGCGCAGCGCCACCAGAAATCCGGCGATCTGCGCCGCGGTCGCCCCGCCGGTCATGATCGTGCGCATCACCGATGTCATCTGCGCGCTATCGAGGTGCTTCCCCTCCACACAGGAGGTAATCGCCGATTTGATATCCATCGGTTACTCAGCGCCCCATGATGAAATTCTTGAGCAGATCGTGACCCTGTTGCGTCAGGATCGATTCCGGGTGGAACTGGACCCCCTGAATCGGGAGCGTGCGATGGCGCACGCCCATGATCTCGTCAGGGGCGCCGGCATCGGTCTGTGTCCAGGCGGTCATCTCCAGACAATCCGGGATGCTGTCGCGCGCGATCACCAGCGAGTGGTAGCGGGTCGCCGCGAAAGGGTTCGCCAGTTCGCTGAACACCCCTTGATTGCGATGGTGCACCGGCGAGGTCTTGCCGTGCATCACCCGGCGCGCCTTGACGATCTGCCCGCCGAACGCCTGGCCGATCGACTGGTGCCCCAGGCAGACCCCCAGGATCGGCACCCGTCCCGCCATCGCCTGGATCAGCGGCACCGAGATTCCGGCCTCGTTCGGGGTGCAGGGGCCAGGGGAGATCACGATCTGCTCCGGGTTCAGCGCGGCCACCTGCGCCACGCTCAGCTCATCGTTACGCACCACCCGCACCTCGGCGCCCAACTCGCCCAAATACTGCACCAGGTTGTAGGTGAATGAGTCGTAGTTGTCGATCATCAACAGCATTGCGAAGGTTCCCTGGGGGGTGGGGGCGACCCCGGCGCGGCCGGCCGGGTTACTTGCGCACGGGCTCACTGGGCACCAACGGCCTGGTGAGACCGCCCGGCTTGGGGTCCTCGGCCGGTGAGGTCGGCGGCTTGGGCTGGAACGGCGGACTCTTGGCGCCGGCGATGCCGGTGCCGAGCATGTTGACCGCTTCGGTGCTCTTGCCCGGGATTTCGAAGCGCATCTCCGGCCAGATGGCGAGGCCTTTGGCGGCGGACACGGTCCCGCCGGTCGCTTGATCGATGGTGGTCCCGCTCAGCGCGGTGCGCACGATCAGATCACTCTCGCCGGTGATGCCGGTGAGTTTGCCGGTCCCGCCGGTCAGTTTGAAGGTGCCGGTGCAGGAGCCCGGCTCGCCGTCACAGGTGAACTCGGCATAAATGTAGTCGCCGGTCGGGCTTTCGATGGTGCAGTAGCCTTGGCCCTTGATGGTGTTGGCGAGGATCTCGGTGATCTGGGTCGAGGGACAGGTGAACAGGGCGGCATCCAGGAGTCCCTGGCCGTGCTCGATGTACATGATGCCCTCAAAGGTGCCGATGAACTGGAGTTTGTCCACGGCCACCTGGTAAATCTGACCGTTGGCCTCCCACGGGGCGAGGATTTTGGCCGTGCCCTGCTCTGCCCACGCGGGGAGGGCGGCGGCGAGGCCGGCGAGGGCGAGCAGTGTGACGCGTTTGACCATGAAAGGACCTGCTGGACGGTAGTGCGCTGGCGCTGGGCCGCTTGAACGGGCCAAGTCTGCCGTCGCGCCGATGACCGGATGCCCGCGGCGCGGCGCGGCGCTGCCGCGCTAGGGCGCTGGGTCGGGAGCGGCGTCGGTGCCGGTCGTGATCGCCTCCAATTGCTCCATCGCCTCCCCGGCCTCCTCGGGCGAGTCGGATTGGACGACCGCGAGGCACTCGGCGATGTAATCGTCCATGTCCTCCGGGGCGACCTCATCGTCGATCGCCATCTGGCGGCAGGCGTCCGCCGTGTCTTCGGCGAGGCTGAACACGGGAAAGGCCGCCGCCAGGAACAGGGCGAGGGGAAGTGCGGACAGTAAACGCGTCATTGTTGCTCGACTCCTAAATCAAGGGTTTGTGCTCGGTGGTAGGGTTCGCATCGGGTCCGCGGTAGCAGAACGGCGGAGCGGTGCGCTAGGCTTGAGGATGATAGCCCCCCTGACCCCATCCGGTAAATCGGCGCTGGTGTCGATGCCCGTGGACGAACCTCAGGCGATGCCCAGGAAAAAACATCCCGACGGTGCCTGTCGGCAAGATCCGTCGGGGCTGTAGGGGCGACTGTAGGGGCGACTTTAGTCGCCCCCCACACTACAGGTCGCCGAATCCTGTTCCGGAAATCACCTCAAGCCCGCGGAGTCCGCATCATGGATAGCCCCGTGTTTCACCCCGTTTCGTCTAGCAGCGGCTGGCGCCGACCCGTGGGAGACGCCGCTGATCCGCCGCGGGGTCTGACCCCGCCGGCGCTTCGGCGATGAGCGTCCCCGCGCTCGCGGCGGCGAATGGCGCGGCGTTGCTGCTCGGCTGGCGCGAGTGGGCGGCCCTGCCGGATCTCGGGCTGACGCTGATCAAGGCCAAGGTGGACACCGGGGCGCGCACCTCCACCCTGCATGCCTTCTACGTCGACCCCTTCGAGCGGTGCGGCGCGCCCTGGGCGCGCTTCGGCATCCATCCGCTGCGCGGACGCACCGACGTGGTGGTTCACGCCGAGGCGCCGGTCATCGATCGCCGCCGGGTCTCGGACTCCGGCGGACACCGCGAGCAGCGCTACGTGATCCTGACCCGATTGACGCTGGGCGGTGCGACCTGGCCCATCGAACTCGGCCTGTCCAACCGCGAGACCATGCTGTTTCGCATGTTGCTGGGACGCACCGCGTTTGCCGGACGCGCCCTGGTGGACCCCGGCCAATCCTTTCTCACCGGGCGCCAGTCGCGTCCGGCTCGGCATTACGGGAGGGGCTGACCCGCCAGCCGGCTCCGTCTGCTCGCCCATGGACTCTCAATCCAAACGCGGGAGGTCGTCGAAGACATTGGGGTTCATCATTTCCTGGGTCGTCGCCAGGTTGCCCGCGGACAACAGAATGAAGAGCCGATCCGGGGCTGGCTGAAAGACATGGAATTTGCTGAAGGTGGTGACCTAGTCGATGCCTACGTTGGTGCGGTAATCGGCCGCCATCACCAAGCCCTCGTCAAGGGGCAGGCTGCGGCAATCAAGGAATGGAAGATTAGGTCTTGGCGGTGGGGTTGGCGGGTGGTCGGCGCAGCGGCCTCATGTCTACCACGCTGCGGCCGGGTGCGATCAAAAACCGATGTGGTCGCACGAACGCCTTAAGAACATACGAGGACGGGCAAAGCCCGCGCGCGATGGTCTGGACCTGGCGTCGATCGGGCATGCCCATCCGTGCTGCGTCGAGGTCGCAAGGATGGGCATGCTGCGCTATTGCCCATCAATCTCAGTTTGTCCATGATCGTCGCTCCGGCCACAGCGCTCACCCGGATTTATCCACAGATGTCACAGATGTAACAGATGAAGAAAAACCTCTGTGTTGACCTGCGACATCTGTGGATGAACCTGTCGTTGCTGGGCCGCGGGGGAAGGTGGCAGGAACGGGCCTTAGATACCTGCGCAGGGCCGACCCGATTTCGTCGTGCCACTGCTGCGCTCCCATGATATTCGTTTGGCTGAACCACAGGGGTACGCCGTGTCGGCGCAACGTGGCGGCCACGCGGATGGTGAAGTCGTGATCGAGGCTGCAGTGCGAGAGGAATGCCTCATTGGGTATCATGATACCGAGACCCAGGCGCTACGCGGCCGCCTTGAGTGCCTGCGCGATCTGCTGTAACCCCGCGTCGTCGGTGTCCGGGTCTTTGCGATCGGCCAACTTGGCGTCCGCGCGCGCATGGCTAATATAGACCTGCATATTCGATACCTCGGCAGCGCCCGGCTGCGTGCAACGAAGATCACAGCCATTGCCCGAGAATTGTAGTCCATTTCCGGGCTGACCGGCACGCGTTCGCGGCAATGTCCGCATCGGTCGCGTTTCACTGGTCGCCGCGGGACCTGTTGGACCTGGGCTGGCCGCGCAGAAGGTCGTCGCATCGCCATTCAGCAGCGTCGACCTGGCCCATCGCGCGCGTCCTGTCCAACCGCGAGACCATATTGTTTCGCATGTTGATTGGACGCACCGCGTTTGCCGGACGCGCCCTGATGGACCCCGGCCGCTCCTTTCTCACCGGGCGCCAGTCCCGTCCGGCCCGGCATTATGGGAGGGACTGACCGGCCGGAGCCGGCTCCGTCGGCCCCGGCGTGCCGCCCGCGGGCGGCGCCACCGATCGCGCCAGTCCGACCAGGGCCAGGAACTCGCCCCGGTAGCCGTAGGGGTCGTGACCGCGGGCGTCACGGGCCAGCGCGAGCACCTGGTCGTAACCGAAGTCCCCGGTGTAGCGTGCGCCACGCAACAATTGGCCGAAACCGGCGACCGCCGCGGCGAAGCGGAAGCGCTCGCTGGCCGCGTGCCGGTCGGGAAGCACCTGGGCGCGCGTGAGCGGCCATTCGATCAGTTGGCTGGTGTCGCCGTCCGGCTGTTTATAGCGCAGTCGCAGCAACCCGAGCTCGTCCCCCCGGACCGCGGGGGCCGCGTCCGGCTGCGCATAACGCAACGGCTCGGTCAGGGCGCCGCCGCTCCCCTTCAGGGCGATCTCATCGAGAGCGATGACCCGGTGACCGGCGCCGATATCGCCGGCGTCCACCGCGTCATTGTTGAAATCCTCGCGCCGCAGGACACGGTTCTCATAGCCGATCAGCCGGTATTCCTCGACCGCCGCGGGATTGAACTCGATCTGGATCTTCACGTCCTTGGCGATGGTCAGCAGGGTGGCGCCGAGCTGCTCCACCAGGATTTTGTTGGCCTCCTGCAGGGTATCGATGTAGGCATAATTGCCGTTGCCGGCGTCCGCCAGCTGCTCCATCAGCCGGTCGTTGTAGTTGCCGGTCCCGAAGCCCAGGGTGGTCAGCGCGATGCCGCTCTTGCGCTCGGTCTCCACCTGGTTCTTCAGGGCCTCGAAGCTGACCACGCCGACATTGAAATCGCCGTCGGTGGCGATAATGACGCGATTGATGCCGCCCTGCACGGCTCCCTCGCGGGCCAGGTTGTAGGCGAGTTGGATGCCGGCCCCGCCGTTGGTGGAACCGCCCGCGCTCAGGCGGTCCAAGGCGGCCTCGATCTTCGCCTGCTGGTTGCCGGGGGTGGGTTCGAGCACCAGGCCGGCGGCCCCGGCGTAGACCGCGATCGCGCCGAGCCGCGCGCCTGATCAAGAGCGCACGGCCCAGCACCTGGGTCCGCCGCTTGTCCCTTGCGTCGGGCCGGGTCCCGCGTATGCTTGCGCGGCAGCGAACCCCTTGTCAGGTATCCGCCCATGTCCGTTCCCGCGTTACAGATACCCGTCCTGCCGCGGTTGCCCACCGAGGACGATCTCCCCTATGAGGACGGTATTCCGATGGAGTCCGCGCGACACTTTGCCCAGCTCGAACTGCTGATCCAGACCCTGCTGCCCTGGGCCATCGCCCGCGGCGACGTGGCGGTTGGCGGCAACCAGTTCGTCTATTTCAGCGGCGCGCAGGTTCGCGGACGCCAGTTCCGCGGCCCGGATATCTATGTGGTCACCGGTGTGCGCCGCCGCGAGCGCAAGTCCTGGGTGGTCTGGGAGGAGGGCAAGGGCCCGGACGCCGTCGTCGAGTTGCTTTCCGAGAGTACCGCCGCCTTCGACAAGGGCGAGAAGCGGTTAGTGTATCAGGATCAGTTGCGGGTGCCGGCCTACTACTGGTTCGACCCCTTCAACCCCGAGGACCGCGCCGGCTTTGTGCTGCGTGGTAACCGCTACCGTCCCCTCATGCGCGATGTCGACGGCAGCCTGCCGGTGGCGGTGCTCGGGCTCAAGCTCGTGCTGTGGGAGGGTGAGTTCGACGGCATCGCCGCGACCTGGCTGCGCTGGGCTGATCGGGACGGGTTGCTGCCGCTGCCGGTCGAGGTCGCCAGCCGACGGGCCGCGGCGTCCGAGACGCGCGCCGCGGCCGAGCGGCTGCGGGCCGACGCCGAACAGGCCCGGGCCGAGACTGAACGCATGCGCGCTCAGACCGAGCGGGAACGGGCCGAGCAAGCCGAACAGGAACTCGCCCGCCTGCGCGCGCTGCTGGCCGGGCCGGGCAATCCAAACCCGCGGAAGGGATAGGGGTTCAGGCGAGTGCCGATGCGCACGTACGAACGCCCGAGCAACCTGCCCTGGTGAGCCGGGTGGGCCAGGACATCCGTACCGTCGGCCTTGAGCAAAATTGCAGCCACGGGGGAGTGGAGATCGCCCTTCAACGCGACCAGGCCTCTGTGTTCCATGAAATCATGGTTTATAGACCTGCATGTTCTTCGATACCTCGGCAGCGTCCGGCTGTGTGCAACGAAGATCACAGCCATTGCCCGAGGATTGTCGTCCGGTCCGGCATTACGGGAGGGGCTGACCCGGCGGAGCCGGCTCCGCCTGCTCGCCCATCGACTCCCAGTCGAAGCGCGGCAGTCCGTCGAAGACACTGCGGATCCCCTGATTCCAACTGGTGGAGAGGGCGCGCAGGGCCGGGTGGTCGGCAGTGAGCTTGAGCCGGTGCGTCAGGGTCAGGGTGTCCTTGGCATAGATGGCGACCTCGAAGGGCGGCCCGACCGTGACATTGGAGCGGGACGTGGCATCCAGCGACACCACGCACAGTCGCGCCCCGTCTTCCAATGAGAGCCCCGGCTTGGCAATACGGTCCAGGGCCGGCTTGCCGTACTTGTTCTCACCGATCTGCAGATAGGGGGTCTCGGGCGAGGCGGAGAAATAATTGCCCTGGGGATAGATGAGATAGAGCCCATGCGGCTGCCCGGCGATCTGGCCGCCCAGAATCAGCGTGGTCCCGACGCTGACCCCGCTTTGGCTCAGCGCCGGACCATGGTCGCGCTGCACCCCCAGACTGACGCGGCCCACATAATCGGCCGCTTCAAAGAGATAATCGGCGGTCAGCAGGCCGCATTCCTTGGCGCCCGGATCCTGGGCGCGGTCGAGATCGCGCCGAATGCGGTTCATCACCTCCTGCGTGGTCGCCAGGTTGCCCGCCGACAACAGGATGAAGAGCCGGTCCGGGGCCGGTTGAAAGACATGGAGTTTGCTGAAGGTGGTGACATAGTCGATGCCCGCGTTGGTGCGGGAATCGGCCGCCATCACCAGACCCTCGTCGAGGGCAAGGCCGAGGCAATACGTCATGGGGGTGTGGCCTGGTCAGGAATGTGGGGAGAGGGTCATTCGCCGGTGCACCGACGGCGCCGCCGGGCTGGAGTCCGCGGTGTCTATTCAGGTCTACCATGGTGCGGCCGCGGCGTCGAGCAGCAGGGTGCGGCGACAGCAGTGTCAAATTCGGGTGCTCCTGGCCGGCAAAGTGTCGGCGGTGAGGCCGATGGTGGATGCGCGACGCTTATCCACGCTACAAAACCGGCTCCGCGGTGGGTTGGATAAGGCGCGCCGCTCGGTG
The DNA here is from genome assembly GCA_013426805.1 of Chromatiaceae bacterium. Classification (GTDB taxonomy): domain Bacteria; phylum Pseudomonadota; class Gammaproteobacteria; order Chromatiales; family Chromatiaceae; genus Thiodictyon. Next base: position 9,682 of record JACDZG010000008.1, on the reverse strand, counting down.
TCAGGACTCCGGCACGGCGGTCGCGCACGCCGCATCCACCTTAGCGGCTGAAGTCAGCGCCAGAAACGCGTCCGTCGGCATGGGCTCGCCAAAGAAATAGCCTTGAAAATAATGACAGCCCAGGGTGGCGAGCAGATCCCGCTGCGCTTGGGTCTCGACCCCCTCGGCGAGCACGCGCAGCCCCATGGTCTGGCCGAGCACGATGATCGTCCGGGCGATCGCCGCGCTATCGTGGTCCGCCGGCAAGTCGCGCACGAATGATTGGTCGATCTTCAACTGCTCCAGGGGAAGGTGCCGCAGGTAAGCGAGGGAGGAATAACCGGTGCCGAAATCGTCCAGCGCAAGACCCAGACCCAGTGCCTTGAGGGCGGACATCGTGACGATGACCTCATCCAGTCGGTCCACCAGCAGGCTCTCCGTCAGCTCGAGTTTGAGTCGCCGCGGGTTGGTCTGGAAGCGGTCGAGGGTGGCGACCACTTGGTCGACGAAATCCGCCTGGAGGAACTGGCGGGCGCTGACATTGACTGCCAAGGTCAGGTGTGCGGTTTCCGGTTGTGTCGCCCAGGTCGCCAATAGGGCGCAAGCGGTCTCCAATACCCAGTGGCCGAGGGGCAAAATCAACCCGGACTCCTCGGCGACGGCAATGAATTCCGCGGGTGAGACCAGGCCGCGGATCGGGCAGTGCCAGCGCACCACTGCCTCGGCACCGACCAGCGTACCGTCACAGTTCACCTGGGGCTGCAAGAAGAGCTTGAACTGCTGTCGGCGCAGGCCTTCCCGCAGACCGTTCGTCAGGGCGGCGCGCCGGGTGACCGCGGCCTGCATCTCCAGGTCAAAGAAACGCAAGGTATTGCGGCCCGCCGCCTTGGCCTCGTAGAGGGCCAGATCGGCCTGTTTCAATAGCTCATCGACACTGCTTTCCTGCTTGGAAAACAGGGTGATGCCGAGACTCACGCTGCCCAGGTACTCCTGTTCCTGAAGATGGTAAACCTGGCTCAGTGAGGTCAGGATGGTGTCGCCGACGGTTTTGGCCGCGGCCGCGGCCTCGGTCAGATCCGAACTCAGGTCCTCGAGCAGGACGACGAACTCGTCCCCGCCCAGGCGGGCGGCCGTATCCCGCTCGTGGACGATAACGCTGAGCCGTTGTGCGATCTGCTGCAACAGGACATCACCCAGATCGTGTCCCAGGGTGTCGTTGAGGGTTTGAAAATCATCCACGTCGATGAACAACAAGGCCCCGGCACGATGGTTGCGCAGGTTGGCCGCGACCGAACGCTGGAGCCGATCCAGCATCAGCCGCCGGTTCGGCAACTGGGTGAGCGGATCGAAAAAGGCCAGGCGCGTGATCTTGGCCTCCGCGTTCTTGCGCTGGGTCATATCCGTCTGGGTGCCGACGTAGTTGGTGACCCGACCCTGTTCATCCTTGACCGCGGAAATCGTCACCCAGTCCGCATAGACCTCGCCGTTCTTGCGCTGGTTCCAGATCTCACCCTGCCAGAATCCCGCGGTGCGCAGATCCTGCCACAACGCCCGGTAGAACTCGGGCGACTGGCGGTCCGACCGGATCAGCCGCGGCGTCTTGCCCACGGCCTCCGCCGCGGCGTACCCGGTTGCTCGGGTGAAGGCTTCGTTGACGCGCAGGATCACGCCCGCGGCGTCGGTGATGAGCATGCCTTGCTGGGATTCGAAGGCCGCGGCGGCAACGCGCAGTTCGGCTTCGGCTTGGTCGAGCGCGCTCATGTCCGCATCCATGCAGAACATCACGGGCGATCGGCCGGGAACGGCGACGATGGTATGGCTCGAATAAACCGGCACCCGATAGCCATCCTTATGTTTGAGTGCCAGGCGCGAGGGGGGTGTTCCCTGCCCGGTCTCGAACATTGCGCGCACCGCGGCCGCGGTCTGCTCATGCAGCTCGGGTGGAATGATCAGGTCGAGCAGGTTGGAGCCCAGGGCCTCGGCCGCGGTGTAGCCGTAGATGCGCTCCGAGGCGCGGTTCCAGTAAACCACGGTTCCGTCGGGGAGATAGCCCTGGATCGACATGGCATCCGCTTCCTCAAAGAGTTTTTGGAAGCGCACCTCATTGTCCTCGCGGGAGGGCTTGCCTCCCCAGGGTGTCGGATCAGCCTTGCGCTCCGCCATGCCGGTTCCTGTCTGCTCAGTATTAGGTCCGCTAAGTATGACAAGATTCCAGAGTGCTGCTGAGAACGAGCACACTGATCGCGGGTAGCGGGAACGCTCGCCCAGGGGGGGCGCGCCGCGGGGCCGGGGGCAAGGCGCTGGGGATCGCCCGGTCGGGGCCCGATGCTAGCCGGACTTTCGGAAGTATGCCTCGAGGGTGTTGCCCCCCCCGGCGGCGTCGGCGATGCCGAAGAACACGCGCAAGGCCAGGACCAGGGCCGGGCCTAAGGCAGGCGGACGGGCCCGGGCGGCGATGCGGGCCTGATCGAACCAGGTCACGCTCTCGGCGTGCACTTCCTCCAGTCCGTGGCGGCGCATGAGCGTGGCGAGTCCGCTGCGGGTGAAGAAGCTGAGGTGCACCGGCGGGCTGATGAACATGTCGCGTCGTCCGCTCAGGAGCGACAGCCAGGAGTGGAACTGGGGGACGGCGATGACGGCGATCCCGCCGGGGCGCAAGAGCTGGCGGACCAGGGTAATGGCGCGCTCGGGGTCGGCGAGGTGCTCCAGCACCTGGCTCAGCAGCACCGCGTCGTAGGTCGCCGCCCGGGTGGCGACGAAGGCCTCGTCGAGGAAGCCGTTGAAGGGCTCGACCCCGTTCCTCTGTCGATAGCGGGCGCGGGCCGCCGGGCTCGGTTCCAGGGCGTCCACGGCGAAGCCGACGGCGATCAGGGCCTGGGCTTGGAGGCCGTCCCCGGCGCCGACATCCAACACCCCCGGCCCTGGGGCGAGGCGGGACAACCAAGCGGCCATGCGCTGGGCACCGCCGGGTTTGCCCACCGCCCGCGTCGACGTCGGCCGATCCGGGTCCGCGACTGTCCCGGGGTTCCGGTACAGCGCGGCGAGCTGCGCAAGGGGCGGGCGCGGCATCACAAACCCGCTGCGGCAGGAGCGGCAGCGGCACACGCCGTAGTCCCCCCGATCCGTGCGCTTGACGAACCAGGGGCGGAGCCGGCCAGTGCAGGCGGGGCAGGGGGGAAGGTTCGGGGAGACTGGCGCAGGCTCGGGCATTTACGGATAGGAAAATCAATCACCCGAGACCGGATTGGCCCTTGATCATAGCCGCGCTGACGACACCGGGCAAGCGCGTTTGCGACTGAGTCGGGAGGTCTGGGCCGCTTCGACCACGGCACAGTGACGGTCCTCAGTTGCGGCCCGTGTCACCAGCGCAAACACGGGGCGCTCTTGCGGCGCATTGACCACTGCACCGATGGACTTCCCCGTATCGGGTCCAGCATACTCCGGACCTGACGTGTGACGACGGTCGCGCCCGTTTCCCGGCGGGTCGTCGTGGTAACCCACCCCAAGACATCCAGGCCCGTGAGTGTCCGCCATGAGTATCGATTGGAACCTCTATCCCTGCCAGGACCTCTACGACGAGCTGGTGGCCGCCCCCGGCCAGGGCCGTGACGCCTTCGCCGGACTCCTTGATGACCTGAAGGCTCTTGGTCCGGACGAGCTGGTCGCGCGCCAGGAGGCGGCGGAAGTCGCCATCAAAGAGATGGGCATCACCTTCACCGTGTACTCGGAGGAGGGCGGCACTATCGATCGCGCCTGGCCCTTCGACATCATCCCGCGCATCATCCCCAAGTCCGAGTGGGATCGGGTGGAAGCCGGGCTCAAGCAGCGCGTCCAGGCGCTCAACCTGTTCATCGACGACCTCTATCACGACCAGCGCATCATCAAGGACGGGGTCTTCCCGGCCGCGGTGCTGGCCAAATCGGTCAACTTCCGACCCCAGTGCGTGGGGGTGAACCCGCCGCTCGGAATCTGGGCGCACATCTGCGGCTCGGATCTGGTGCGGGATGCGGACGGGACCATCTACGTCCTGGAAGACAACCTGCGCGTCCCCTCCGGCGTCTCCTACATGCTCGAGAACCGACTGGTGACCAAGCGGGTCTTCCCGGAGTTGTTCGAGCACTATGCCCCGCTGCCGGTGGACGATTATCCGTCCCAACTGTTCGACACCCTGGCCGCACTCTCGCCGCGCCCGGCCGACTACCCCCAGGTGGCCGTGCTGACGCCGGGTATCTACAACTCGGCCTATTTCGAGCACTCCTACCTGGCCCAGCAGATGGGCTGCGAACTGGTGGAGGGGCGCGATCTTTTCGTCGACACCGACGACTGCGTCTACATGCGCACGGTGGACGGCCCCAAGCAGGTGGACGTGATCTACCGCCGGATCGATGATCTGTTCCTCGACCCGGAGGCCTTCGACCCGACTTCCACCCTGGGGGTGCCGGGCCTGATGCGGGCCTGGACCGCCGGCACCGTGGCACTGGCCAACGCCCCGGGGGCCGGGGTGGCGGATGATAAGGTGGTCTATGCCTTCGTCCCCGAGATCATCAAGTATTATCTGGACGCGGACGCCATCCTCCCCAATGTGCCGACCTACCGCTGCATGGAGCCCGAGGCGCTGGCCTACACCCTCGCCAACATGGAGCGGATGGTGGTGAAGCCCGCCAACGAATCGGGCGGTTACGGGATGCTGGTCGGTCCGGCCTCCACCGCCGCGGAGCGCGCGCAGTTCGCGCGGCTGATTCAGGCCGACCCGCGCAACTATATCGCCCAGCCGGCGCTCAAGCTTTCCACCGTGCCGACCATCGTCGGCCGCGGGCTCGAGCCCCGGCATGTCGATTTGCGCCCTTTCATCCTGTCGGCCGACCGCCAGCAGGTGACCATGGGCGGGTTGACCCGTGTCGCCCTGCGTAAAGGCTCGCTGGTGGTCAACTCCTCCCAGGGCGGGGGCAGCAAAGACACTTGGATCGTGCCCGATTGATCCGCATCCTCAACGACCAGACTGAAGGGGGCCGCCGCGATGCTGTCGCGCGTTGCTGAAAATATCTACTGGCTGGCCCGCTACGTCGAGCGGGCCGAGAACACTGCCCGCATCGTCAGCGTCAACGCCAACCTGCTGTTGGACCTGCCGCGCGGCATCGCACCGGGCTGGCAGCCGCTGGTCTATATCACTGGGGCCAACGCCTGGTTCGAGGAACACTACCCGGACTACGGCGAACCCAATGTGGTGCATTTTCTGATCGGGGACGAGCGTCACTCCGGCTCCATCCTCTACGCCGTCGCCGCGGCGCGCGAGAACTGCCGCACCATCCGCGACTTCGTGCCGCGCGAGGCCTGGGAACTGCTCAACGAGCTTTACCTCTACGCCCGTGATGAGCTGGAGCGGGGCACCACCAAGGGCGGACGTCACGGCTATCTCAAGCACATCATCCAAAGCACCCAGGGCATCAACGGCCTGCTCTCCGGCACCATGCTGCATGACCAGGGTTACGAGTTTCTGCATCTGGGGCGTTTCATGGAGCGGGCGGACATGACCACCCGCATCATCGACGTGCGCTCCGCCAACCTGCTGCCGCATGCGACCACCGACCTGCAGCCCTTCGAGACCATCCAGTGGGTCAGCGTGCTCAAGTCCATGACCGCGTATCAGGCCTACCGGCGCAGCGAGCAGGTGCGGGTCCAGCGCGAACGGGTGCTGCGCTTTCTGTTCCAGCACAAGGCGTTCCCGCGCGCCGTCTGGCACTGTATCGAGTCGACCCGCCAGAGCCTGGAAAAGCTGCCGCGCAAAGATGCCGCGCTGCGGGTGGCCGGCCGGGTCAAGCGCAACCTGGAAGCGGCGGAGCCCTGGCTGCTCGATCAGCAGCAACTCCATGCCTATGTGGACGAGCTGCAGCTCTCGATCGGCGAACTCCACACCGAGATCGCCAAGACCTGGTTCCCGCCGCCGCTGGTGCTTGACGCCGCGGCCTGAGGTCGGCCGGCCCGGCGCTGCGGTCGATTCGGGAAAAGGGTCTACCGCATGCTGATCAAGGGCCAGGACGTCTCCCATATCGTCTTCGGCAACACCCTGCCCGCCGACGGACTGCTGGGCAAGCGGTTCGACTACATGCTGTCCAATCCGCCCTTCGGGGTGGAATGGAAGAAGATCGAGGCCGCGGTGCGCAAGGAGTACGCGCAGCAGGGCTTCAGCGGGCGCTTCGGTCCGGGCCTGCCCAGGGTGTCGGACATGTTCTACAACACCGGCATCAGCACCTATGTTTGGATACTCTCCAACCGCAAGCCCGAGCACCGCGGCGGGCGGGTCCAGCTCATCGACGCGAGCCGCTTTTGGCAGAAGCTGCGCAAGAGCCTGGGGAGCAAGCGCAAAGAGATGTCCGACGAGCACATCGCCACGGTCACCCGGCTCTTCGGCGATTTCGTTCAGGCGCGGCTGGCGGTGCTGACCGATGTGGCCGGCGAGGAACTGGGCCGCCAGGTCCTGCTCGCCGGCGAGGCCGATCCGGTCGCGCCCCAGGACGGCAAGGTCCGGGTCATGCCGATCTCGCGCATCTTCAGGAACGAAGTCTTCGGCTACCGCACCATCACCGTGGAGCGGCCACTGCGGGACGCCTCCGGTCAGCCGGTGCTCGGCCACAAGGGCAAGGCCAAGGGCCAGCCCCAACCCGACCCCAAGCTCCGCGACACCGAGAACGTCCCATTGGCCGAGAACGTGACCGACTATCCCACGCTCCGCGCTCTTCGTTACACATATGTGGCTCTGACACATCGCAAGCTGTTGATTTCAGTACGTGACCATACTGTTGGTCAAGAGCAACTGAGTCTTATAAAACAGATACTTACTGACTTATGTGTAACGAAGAGAGCTGAAGGGCCAGGGCCAACCCGAGCCGCTGCTGTCGTTCCCGGGCGGTGCGCTGATCCACTTCGCGATAAGCAACGCGCGGATCGCCATGACGACCCGACTCCAGGGTCCGGAGACCCGCTTTCTGCCCTTCGATCGCGGCGACGCGGGCGGGGCCGGCAACCCGCCGAACCCCGACGGGCACCGCAGCGCCTATGGTGCTGGTGGTCTCGGACCGCCGGGTGCTGGACGATCAGCTTCAGGAGGCGCTCTTCGGACTGGACGAGCGGGATGTGATCCGCGACGAGGCGCTGAAAGGTGTTCTGCGCTGGGTCCGGCTGCATCCTTACAACATCGCGCAGAAGGTGCAGGTGGTGGTGGAACACTTCCGGGAGACTATCGCCCCGCTCCTGCACGGCCAGGCCAAGGCGATGGTGGTGGTCGGCAGCCGGGTGGAGGCGGTGCGCTCGATGACCCGGTACATCCGCGATCAGGGCTATGCGATCGGCGCACTGGTCGCCTTCTCCGGCGAGGTGTCGGACCCGGAGTCCGGCGCGGACCCCTTCACCGAGCGCAGCGCGGTCCTGAACCCGGCCCTGCGCGGGCGCGATCTGCGCGAGGCCTTCGCGACCGATGCCTATCACCTGCTGCTGGTGGCCAACAAGTTCCAGACCGGCTTCGACCAGCCGCTGCTGTGCGGCATGTACGTGGACAAACGCCTGGCCGGCATCCAGGCGGTGCAGACCCTCGCAGATCTTCGACTACGGCAATACCGCCATCGAGAAGCGGGCCGTTTTCTACAAGCGCCTGCTGCCGCTGCTGGATTTCGGGCAGGCGCGCGAAGGGGTGGATCTGTCGAAGCGGCGGCTCACCCACCATGGGTTGGCGGATCAGGGCAAACGCAACCTGTCGCTCACCGGCGGCGAGCGCCTGGCGCCGATGACGCAGGCCGGCAGCGGGGACGTGCGGGAGCAGGCGCGGGCGCGTTTCGCCGAGATCATCGCGGCGGTCAACGATCTCTTCGAGGGCGCCCTGACCGACGACGACAAGCTGGTCTATGTGAACAACGTGCTCAAGGGCAAGCTCTTGGAGTCCGAGACCCTGGTTCAGCAGGCCCGGAGCAACACCAAAGAGCAGTTCGCGACCTCGCCGGACCTCGCCAACGCGCTGCTGAACGCGATCATCGACGCCTGCGCCGCCCATGGCGCCATGAGCAAGCAAGCACTCGACTCCGAGCGGGTACGCCGCGGTCTTCAGGACATTCTGCTGGGACCAGGGCAGCTTTGGGAGGCGCTGCGGGAGCATGACGACGGGCCACGACCGGTCGAGGGTCGCTGACGCCCATCCCGCGGTCCCCCGTGGGAGCGGCCTCCGGCCGCGATGGGGCCGCGCGGGATCGTCCCGTCATGCCGGCAGGAATCCTGTGTCTCGGTACCACGGGACGCTGGAGCGTCAATGCCATTAAGTGAAGCGCCGACGGCGCGGCTTCTCGTTCCCACGCTCCGCGTGGGAATGCCGGGCGGGCGCTCCGCGTCCGGTCTTGGCGCCGGACGCGGAGCGCCCGCACCTGCTCCCACGCAGGAGCGTGGGAGCCAGAAATCGTGGGTTTTGTAGGGGCGACTTCAGTCGCCCCTGCGGCCCCTGCGGATCTTGCCGACATGCGCAGTCGGGGTCTTTATTCCCGAGAATCGCCGAAGGCTCCGATTTCCGCCCCGCTCCGGCCAGGGGCGGCCCGCGCGGGTTACAATCGCCGCGTCGACTTCACTTACGGGGCACGTCAGATGGATTCATGCCTGTCCGTTTTCACCCGGCGCGGCCGGTGGGTGCTGCCCATGCTGCTGTTGGCGCTCGCGCTGTCGGGCCTGGCCCTGGCGGTACCGGACGCGGGTCCGGACCCCTTCCCCGCCGAGCCCATCCTGCGACTGGACCCTGGGGGCCATACGGCTGCGATCAGCCGCATGGACGTGGATGCGGGCGAGCGCTGGGCGGTCTCGGGTTCGCACGACAAGACGGTCCGGATCTGGCGGCTGGCGGACGGGCGCTTGGAGCGCACCCTGTGGGTGCCGGCCGGCGCGGGCGATCTGGGCAAGGTCTATGCGGTGGCCATCTCGCCGGATGGTGGGCTGGTCGCGGCCGGGGGTTGGACCGGCCCCGGGGCAGACCAACAGAACATCTACATCTTCGACCGAGCCGACGGCCGGCTGCGCCACCGCATTCCGGGGCTGCCGAACGTCGTCTTCCACCTGGCATTCAGCCCGGACGGCCGCTCGTTGGCCGCCACCCTGGGCGGTGCCAACGGTCTGCGGGTCTATGGCGTCCCTACCGACGGGGACGGACCCTTGCCCGAGGTCTTCACCGATCCGGGCTTTGGCAACGACAGTTATTGGGCGGCCTTTGCCCAGGACGGACGCTTGGCGACCAGCAGCTATGACGGCCGGGTGCGGCTCTATGGCCGCGGATTCGAGCGATTGGCCGACATCGAGACCCGGGGCGGAAAGCGGCCCTTCGGACTCGCCTTCTCGCCGGACGGCCGGCGGTTCGCGGTGGGCTACAAAGACAGCACGGCGGTCGAGGTGCTCGACGGACAGACCCTGGCACCGCGCTTTGCTGCGGACACCAAGGGTGCGGACAACGGCGATCTGGGCAGTGTCGCCTGGTCCGCAGACGGCAAGACACTGCTGGCCGGCGGGCGCTATGCCGATGGCGACCGGTTCCCGATCCGGCGCTGGCGAATCCAGGGCCAGGCCACCGGTCCATTCACCGAGATCCGCCCCACGACCAACACGGTCATGTCCATCCGCCCGCTGCGCAAGGGTGCGATCCAAACTGATGTGGTTGCCGGAACTGTCACGCGGCTTGCTTAAC
>JACDZG010000068.1 GCA_013426805.1 Chromatiaceae bacterium | reverse complement strand
GACCACCACCAGCGGCCTGACCAATACCGGCGACTTCGCCAATTCGGGCAACCTGAGCACCGGTACGCTGGCAACCACCGGCAACGCGACAGTCGGCGGCGACTTGGCGGTGGCCGGCCGGACCACCACCAGCGGCCTGACCAATACCGGCGACTTCGCCAATTCGGGCAACCTGCGCACCGGTACGCTGGCAACCACCGGCAACGCGACAGTCGGCGCCAACTTAGCGGTCAATGGTCAGACCAGCACCACAGGCATCACGAATACCGGTAACATCACCAATACGGGCAACCTGAGCACCGCCACACTGAACACCACGGGGGCCGCCACGGTCGGCGGTAACCTGACGGTCAATGGCAATACGACCTTGAAGGGCGGTTTGAATGTCGGCAGCCTGAACACCGGCGGTATCACCGCCTCCGGTCCCATCAACGCCAACGGCGGCCTGCGCGTCGCTCCCGGCCAACGCGCAGACTTCGGCGGCAATCGCCTTCAGAATGTCGGCAACGGTGTCGATGTCAACGACGCAACGAACGTCGGTCAGTTGAATCGCGCGACCGACGAGATGAAGGACTACTCCGCCCGCGGCACCGCGACCGCAATGGCCATGGACGTGCTGCTGCCCGACCCGGACAAGAACTTCCGGCTCAACCTCGGCTATGGCTACTATGACAGCCAGTCGGCCGTCGGTCTGACCGGTGCCGGGCGAATCAACAAAGATGTCGCATTGTATTTCGGCATCGGCACCGACACGGATGGCGATGAACTCGGCGGCAAGCTCGGCGTCTCTTATCAGTGGTAATCACATCATACGGTGACAGGTCAGGCTCGACCTGTCGCCGCGATTCAGAGCGATTGCCTTAGCTCAAGCATCAGGTGGCTGCGCCATCGTATCGGGAACGACCGGGCAACCAAGCAGCCGACCGACGATGTTGCGCAGGTTCTTAATCAGCGCCGCCCGGCCACTCGCCTGGAAGATCGTCACCAACTCGCCTGCCGGCCGCAGCTGGGCGGCGGCGGCGGCCAGCAGAGCGGCCTCGTCTGAACTCAGTCGACCAGAGCGCAGGGCCGGTCCCAGGCCTTGGCGAGCGGCCGCGGCAAGCGCGGGCAGTGCGGCCTCCAGCGTCCGCTGCCCGGCGGTAAACGACTGTAACTCCGCCTGCTGCACTTGCTGAGCCGAGTCCGCGGCCCACGGCGACCTGCCGGGACGCGGCACGGCAGCGATCAAGGCCGCGGCAACCGCGGGGTCGAGCCGACGCAATGGACCCGGCAGCAGCACCGGCAACCGCGCCTCCAGCCGCCGCCCGGCCGCGCCGAGGAAGGTCGCGCCCGACCGACTCACGCGACGCAGCATGACCAGCGCGTGCTCGGCGCTCGCGGCATTGCGGCTCAGACCGATCTGCACCAGCCGATAGCCGCCGGCGGACCAGAAGCCGAGCAGGCCAGGAGTGGCCCCAAAGCTCGTACCCAAGAGATCAATTCCCTCCAACCGCGCAGAGCTATAGAGCGCGCGCAGCAATCGGCGGCCCAGGCCCCGACGCGCCAGCACCGGGTGCACAGCGATGCGAACCACCCGCAGGTAACGCAGCCGCGGTGCATCCAGGAGCCCGCCGTGCGCGGAGAGTGTCTGCGGCAGCAGGTGACCCCGCGGTCGCCGACGGCCGTCGTAAACCGCCTGAAGCAGATCCGGATCGGTCAGGCCCCCTTCGGCCACCGCGATCAAGGTACCCGCGACCAGCCCCTGATGGCGCAGCACCAGGACGCGCACGCCGGGCCCGTCGAGCAACAACCGCAGATCGAGCGGCCGGGTCTGGTAATGCGCGAGGACCAAGAGCCCGAAGACCTGCCCGAGCAGGGCGTCATCCACCGCCAAGGCGTCGCGATTCAGACGCTCGGGCTGCCAGGCGGCGGGGTCGATCGACTCCAGGTCGGCGTCGCCGACCGCGGCGGCATCCAGCAGCAGGGCACGAAACACCAATGACTCCAGGGGGTCGTCGGCAGCCCAGCGAATCGGTTGCTCCAGGGTCAGGCCCCGCCAATGGGGAGTCACGCGGTCCAGGGTCTCGCGAAAACGCAGATCGAACCCCCGGCCGGTCCCCTCATAGCCGTGAACCGTGGTCGCGAAGACCACGCGTGGATACTGTTCGAGCAACGCGCTGAGCAGTGGCGCGGGGATACCGGCCGCTTCATCCACCAGCAGCAAGTCCGCGTCCGGATGCGCCTCACGGCAGGCATCGGGTGCCATGAAGACGATGGCCCGGTCACCCGCGCGCAGTCCGCTGCCGTCCGGTCGCAACCCCGGCCAGGCCAGGGCCGCGTGGCGAAACAGGGCGTCGCAAGACGCCCGGTTGGGGGCAGTCACCAGAATACGGTAGGGCCGCGCCGCAGCGGTCGCGGTCTCCGGAGCGAGCAAGCGGGCGGCGGCGAGCCCCAAGGCCGCGCTCTTACCACGCCCGCGGTGTGCGGTGAGCACCAGCGGACGGCGGGGACGACCGCGCGCGTGCCGCAGGATCGCGGTGATGGCGTGCTGCTGGTCAGGGGTCGCCGCAGCGGCGGGATCGACGTCCGGCCAGGATGCGCCGACCGCTGTGTCGTTGATGAATCGAAACGGCAGGTCAGTGACTGAACCGGCAGCGCCGTCCCTCTGCGCGCGGATCACCACCCCGGACTGGGGCGCCAATACCCGCACTAAACGGGCGATGAAGCGCCCTCCCACCGCGTCCGCACCCAGTGGCCAGGATGCGATGCGCGCCGCATGGGGGTCCGGTCGCTGTGACCAGTCGTCAAACGGCGGGGTCAGAATCACCAGCAGGCCGCCCCCGCGCAGGGTTCCGGTGACGGCACCGAACCCGTCCGGATCGAACCCGGACCAGGCGTCATACACCAGTAGCCCACACTCACCGCCGAGCAGACGCGCGCCCGCCGCCAGAGGACGCACGCCTGGGTCGAGCGGACGATCGGAGAGCCAGAACACCGGACGGTCACACGCCGCCGCCGCGACCACGGAGCGCGCCGTGGCGGCCGTCCAGTCCGGATCGCCACTGAGCACCAGGGTCAGTCGATGCCGGAGTGTCCGGGCCGCGACCAGCAATCGGGCAACCAGGGAGACCACGAACTGATTATGACTTCTCCTGCGCTGCGTGTTCTACGCCGGTGTCGCGCGCCGCCATGGACGCCTCTCCGGTGCCGGGCGTGGGCGGCATCGGGTCCGCGTCGGCGTCCGGGAGGCGACGCGGGTCGACCTCATCCTCATCCATGAGAATGCGCCGGCCGTCGCCGTCCAGGTCGTCGAACTGGCCGTTACGAGCCGCCCAGAACAACACGGCGACCGCGACCAGCCCGAGCACGAGCATTCCGGGAATCAGACCGTAGATGACGTCCATTCTCTGTCCTGTTAAAACATTAAACCGCGCCCGCTCCGGCAATCGTCGAGTCTGCCGGGGCCGATCTTATCCAACAACACCGCATACCGCCCGGGGCGCGGTTTAGTTGAACATGCCGCGAATCCGCGCCGAGTTGCCGATCACCGCCAGTGAGCTGATCGGCATGGAGAGCGCGGCGATCAGGGGCGTGATGACGGCGGCCATCGCCAGCGGCACCATGATCAGGTTATAGGCGATCGAGATCGCAATATTCTGCCGGATGGTCCGTAACGTCCGGCGCGACAACTCGGCGGCTTCGAGCACCCGCTCCAGGGCGTCGGACATGAGGACGATATCCGCGCCGGCGATCGAGACATCGGTCCCGCTGCCCATGGCGATGCCGACGTCCGCGCGCACCAGGGCCGGCGCGTCGTTGACCCCGTCGCCGACCATGGCAACCCGCTGTCCAGCGGCCTGCAACTGCGCGATCATCCGGTCCTTGTCCGCCGGCAGGACCTCGGCGATGACTTCGACATCGCCCAATGCGGCGGCGATCCGGCGGGCGACGGCCAGTCGGTCACCGGTCAGCAGGGTCACCCGGATACCCTGGGCGCGCATCCGCGCGACGACCTCGGCCGCCCCCGGCCGCAGCCGATCCTCGGTGGCCAGGACCAGGGTTCCCAGACCCGCGACCGCACAGTGAATCGAACCGGCGTCCACCAGCCACTCAAGGTCTGCCGCGGCGCCCTCGGCCGGGCGCGCCGTCAGACCCTGACGTTCAATCCACTCGGCCGTTCCCACCGCCACCACGACGCCATCGACCAGGCCGCGGATCCCCTGACCGGGCACTACCTCGACCGCAGCGCAGTGTATCCCCTCCAGCCCGATGCCGACACGCGCGCACAAGTCCAGCACCGCCGCCGCTGCCGGATGCTCGGAGAGCCGCTCCAGGGCGCCGACCTGCCGCAGCAGCGACCGCGCGCTGAGATCCAGTCCATCCGCGTCCAGCCGCCGCCACGGGCCGGAACCAACCCGCCACCCGGTCACCTCGGGCCGCCCCAACGTCAGGGTGCCGGTCTTGTCGAAAACAAAGTGGTCGATGTCCGACAAACGCTCCAGCACGGCGCCGTTCTTGACCAGAATACCGCGTGCGGCGCCCAGACCGGAGGCCACCGCCACCGCCATCGGGGTCGCCATGCCAAAGGCGCAGGGACAGGTGATGATCAACACCGAGGTCCCGGCCATGAGGGCGATCTCGATGCCCGTACCCAACCAGATGATGAAGGTCAGGGCGCCGAGCCCCAGGGTGAGCGCGACGAACCAGGGCACGATGCGGTCGGCCAGGCGCTGGATGGGCGCGCGGCTCGACTGGGCATCCTCCACCAGACGGATGATGCGCCCCAAGGCGGTGTCGCGCAGCATCGCCGTGGCGCGCACCCGCAACACCCCGGCGCGATTGATGGTGCCGGCCGATACGGCGGCACCAGTCGTTTTGGGCACCGGCCGGGATTCCCCGGTGAGCATGGACTCGTCGACCTCGCTGGTGCCGTCCGTGACCTCCCCGTCCACCGGCACCCGCTCGCCGGGCCGCACCAGCACCAGTTCCCCGCGGACGATCGAACGCAGCGGGACCACGGATTCACTCCCGTCGCGCAGCACGGTCGCCACCTTGGGCTGGAGGTCGAGCAGCCGCTGGGTCGAGGCCACCGCCTCGCGCTTGGACAACCCCTCCAGAAAACGCCCGACCAGGATCACGAACAGAAAGTTGACCACCGTGTCCCAGTAAACCTCGCCGGTGCGGGTGCCGCTGACCGTAACGTAGAATGAATAGCACCAGGTGATCGTGGCCCCGACGGCGATCGGCAGGTCCATGCTGAGATGCCCCGAGCGCAGTCCCTTCCAGGCGCCCTGGTAGAAGGGATAGCCCGAGTAGAGGAGCGTGGGCGTGGCGAGCAGCAGACCGATCCAGTGAAAGAGCCCGCGAAACTCGCCCTCATCCGCGCCGCTGTAGAGCGCGATGGAGATCCACAGCAGGTTCATCATCGCGAACCCGGCCCAGGCCAAACGATAGAGCAGGTTACGCTCCGCCCGCCGCAGGGCACCCTCGGCCGACTCCGGATCGAAGGGCACCGCGGCATAGCCGATCGCGCCCAGTCGTCCCAGAATACGCGAGAGTTGGATGCGCCCGTTGTTCCAGCGCACGCGCAGCCGCCGCCCGGTCAGATTGACCCGCGCCTCCTCCACCCCCGGCAGCGTCTTGAGCCCGTTCTCGATCAGCCAGACACAGGCGGCGCAGTGGATCCCTTCCACCAGCAGATTGATCTCCCGATCCGCGCGGGCGGTGTCGACAAACTCCTCCTGCACCGCATCCAGATCGTAGAGCGACAGGTCCCGCGGCAACTCCGGCGGTGGACCCAGCGGCTCACCCGCGGTCGTGCGGCGATAGAAGCCTTCAAGTCCGGCAGCATGAATCGCCTCACAGACCGCCTTGCAACCGGTGCAGCAAAACATCCGCTCATGGCCGCGGATGACGGCCTGTGCATCCGTCCCCGGATTCAGCGGTAAGCCGCAGTGGAAGCAACCGCTGGGAGACGCGCGGTCAGGCGACTGGAGCGCCATCCCGGCTGCCGTGACCGAAGCCGGAGCGGACACCGCATCACCCCCAACCGCGTGCCGAAACGATGTCGTCCTAATGTCCGGGACGATCGGGACGGGTCACGATGATCGCGTCGCCGGTAGTGAACTCATCCTCGCCTTGACGCACGGCCACCAGGCCGTCCCAGGCCCCGAACAGCGGAAACACGACCTGGGCCGCGTAGCGTCCCGGCCCCTCGGCCGTCATCGGCACCGAAAAGTCCCGCGACTTGTCCGACGGCCGGTAGGCAAAAAACGTGACCTGATCGGGCGTCACCGGCTGACCAACCTTGTCCACCAAGACGACCCGGATGGTAGCGCTTTCCCCTGGCCTCAAGTCGTCTGGAACGTCCGTGCGCATGGTCCAGCCCGGGTCTTTCGCCAGGCGGGAGACCAGCGTCTGTTCGTAGTGCTGCCCACGATTGTAAAAGTCGTCACTGACCAGGCCCGGATTGGTCGACACGGCCAGATAGACCATGGTCAGATTGACCCCCAAGACCACAATGATCAGGCCGATCCAGCCAAGTACCCACGGATTGCGCCAGGGTGAATTGGACCTGTTGGCCGCGACGGATGACTGCATCGAAATTCGCTCTCCTGACGACTGATAACGTTGACCGGCCGGCTGAATCAGCGGTCCGGGCCGACAAAGACACTGGTACGCTCGGACTCGACCACCAGACCGTCAGGCCGGGTCGCCTCCACCCGGAAGCGGATCGGCTCCTGCGCCTTGTTCAGATTGCGCTTCGGTACCTTGACGAAGACCATCGCGGGCGTCACCCCGCCGGCGTGAATGATCACCGGCGCTTCGGCGCCGACCAGTTTCAAGCCCTCCGGGCCAGAGACACTGATCCGCACCGCAAGTTCCTCCGGCATCTTATTGAGCATTTTGAGTGTGTATTTGTTCTGGATCGAGCCGTCACTCAGGGTTACGAACAGCGGGGCGCGCTCGTGCAGCACCTTCAGATCGATCGCATCCAGCGAAGACATCCCGTAGAAGATGCCGGACAGGGCGACCACCAGAATGGTCGCATAGACCCAGACCCGTGGGCGCAGCAGCAGGGCCTTGGGGGCCTGTCCGGCGAACTCGTCCAGCGAAGCGTACCGGATGAGACCGCGGGGCCGGCCCACTTTCTCCATGACCTCGTCGCAGGCGTCGATGCACAGGGCGCAGGTGATGCATCCCTCCTGCTGCCCCTGACGGATATCGATACCGGTGGGACAAACCGCGACACACTGTTTGCAGTCGACACAGTCGCCGTTGGTCCGGGAGGCCTCCGTCTCGCCCTTCCTGACCCTGCCGCGCGGTTCACCGCGACGCTCATCATAGGTGGGGACAATGGTCGTCTTGTCGAGCATGACCCCTTGAATGCGGGCGTAAGGACAGAGCCAGAAACAGGTCTGTTCGCGCAGATAACCGGCGAGAATATAGGTACCGACCGTGAACAGCGTGACTGAGATGTAGACCGCGCTGTTCGCCTCGCCGAGGAAAAACGCACCCCACAGAGCAGGGGCATCACTGAACCAGGCAACAAAGCTGAAGCCGGTAAAGAAGCCGATCAGGATCCACAACAGATGCTTGGTCAGCTTGATGCGCACCTTCGCGCGACTCAAAGGCGCCTGATCGAGCTTGCGCCGCTGGGGCGGCGTCCCCTCCAGCCACTCCTCGATCCAGGTGAAGATGTCGGTCCACACTGTCTGAAAGCAGAAGAAGCCGCACCAGACACGCCCGACCAAAGCCGTCACCACCGCCAGCAAGATCGCGAAGAACAACAGCAGAAGCGACAGCATCCAGAAATCCTGGGGTAGGATGGTCACCCCGAAGAGGTGATACTGGCGGCTGGGGATATCGAACAAAACCGCCTGGCGCCCGTCCCACCGCAGATAGGGGCCCAGGAAGAAGATCAGCCAGACGCCAGCCGTCATCCACTTGATGGTGCGCCAGCGTCCACGGATGCGCTTGGCATGGATGGTCTCGCCACCGGTATTGACGTGCCAATGCTCGGCCTCGTCGTAAAGCGCGTCGACAGCAGCCTGATGCTGACGTGTGTCACTCATACTCACGGAACAACTCCTGAACCCGACCGATGCCGAATGCGTGCCGGGTCTCTCCACGGCGGGGACGAACAACTGAACTTCCGCGGGCGGGGGCGGGGGCGGATCATTGTAGTGTCCCGGCAACCTTCAGCCCATGCCTATTCGCAATGATATACCCTTGATCCGGAGAAGACCCCAGACAGAAAAAGGGGGACATCGGCCCCCGTGGGATTAGGGTATCGCGCCGCAGCGGCGCTAGGGTTTCTGCTGCTTATGAGCCTCGGCGTCATGCTTGATGAGTGCCGCGACCTTGAAGGCCAGAAAGATGATGATGACGACGGCCATCAGAACCATCAGAATGGACATCCAGGCGACCGGGTCCCAATTCATCAGGTTGGTAACAACATTCATGACAACTCCCCTCTTCGCGCCGCAGTGCCGACGGACGGCGCCACTGCCGCCCGCCGAAGTCGTTTGCGTCCCTCACGCGGCCTATTGACCGCCGCCGAACGCGTGGACATAGACGACGAGCTTCTTGATTTCCTCAGGCCCCAATTTCGCCACTCCACCACGCGTGGGGTCCGGCCCCCAGACCGGCATCACGGCGTCGCGCGTACCCGGAACATTGGTCTGATTGACTCCGTAGAGAATGGTGTGTTTCGCACTCTCGAAACCGCCCGGTTCGAAGCGCCAGATCCCGTCGGTGAGATTGGCTGCACCAACCGAGACAAATTCACCGTTCGGCAGGTCGACCACGTGTCCGTTCGCTTTCTCGCCATGGCAGGCGGTGCAGCCCTTGCTTTTGAACAATGCCCAACCCTCCGGACTCCCACCGGCTCCCGCCGTATCATTCATCTGCACGGCCCACTGCGCCAGGGTATCCACCTCGACCGGGGAGAGGATCTTCTCGTGTGCCGTCATCACCCCTTTACGCCCGGCCGCGATGGACTCCTGGATCTTGGCCGTGGTGCCGCCATACAGCCAGTCGTCATCCGCCAGGACCGGGTAGCCCGGGTTACCCGCCCCGCCGCTGCCATGACAGGCACGGCAGTTATCGCCGAACAGCACCTTGGCGGAGGCCAGGGTGTATTCCTTGAGCCCGGGGTCGGCGATGATCTGGTCGGCCGTCATCCCTGCCAGCTTTTCTTCGAACTGGGCGCGCTTGGCGGTGATCTGCTCCACACCCTCCTCGTACTCTTTCATCTGGCTCCAGCCGAGCACGCCCTGGGTCGGCTCCTGGCCGATCGGCCACATCGGATAGAGAATCGCATAGCCGACCCAGAAGGCGACGGAGGCCCAGAACGCCAGCATCCACCACCGCGGCGGCGGATTCTTCAACTCCCGCAGGTTGTCGTCCCAGACGTGCCCCGTGTTGTTCTCGCCGGGGAAAGGGTTATTTTCCGCCATCTTTGTCTCCGCTGAACGCGTTGTCCTCTTCGAACGGGATGTATTTGCGCGCTTCGAGCCGCTCCCGGTTCTTGGGACGGAATACCTGGAAGTAGGCCACCACCATGAGCAGGAAGATGACGACGGTCAGGATCGTGCCGATCCAGTCGTTGGTCGTCATCGCCTGCCAGTCGGTATGAAAATACTCGCTGAGGCTATTCACGATAAGCCTTCGCCTCATCCAGCTTGGCCATGGTGCCCAACACCTGGAGGTAAGTGACCAGCGCATCCATCTCAGTCTTCCCTTTGACCACCTCCGACGCCTGCTCGATGTCGGCATCCGCATAGGGGACGCCGATGAGTCGCAGGCCGCTCATGTGCCTGCGCATCTGCTTGCCGTTGACATAGGTGTCATCCAGCCAGGGATAGGCAGGCATCACGGACTCCGGCACCAGGTTCTGCGGCCGGCGCAAATGCTGGCGGTGCCAGTCGTCCGAATACTTCCCGCCCACCCGCGCGAGATCCGGGCCGGTGCGCTTGGAACCCCATTGCATCGGATGATCGAACATCGACTCAGAGGCCAGCGAGTAATGACCGTAACGCTCCTTCTCATCACGGAACGGCCGCACCATCTGCGAATGACAGAGGTAACAGCCCTCGCGCTGATAGATATCACGACCGGCCAGCTCCAGCGCGGTATAGGGACGGACCCCCTCGCCCGGCTGCCAGTTCCACACCTGCTTACCCGCCTCATCGACAGCCACGATGGGCTCGACCCCCGCCTTGGCCCAGACGATCTCCGGGAACTGATTGTGCTCCATGGTGTTTTTCATGAAGAACAGCGGCACGATCTCGACCAGACCACCGACGGCCAGGGCGATCCCGAGAAAGAACAGGAGACCCCAAATGTTGATCTCCATCCATTCCTGAAAGCTCTTCGCTTTGACTTTGCGATCAGCCATGTCTCTAATACTCCAGTAGGTTGATCAGGCCGGGGCCGGAACGTGGCGCGCCCGCACCAGACTGCCGTCAACGGCCGACTTGCGCACGGTCATCAACACGTTGAACAGCATCACGATCGCACCGGTCAGGAAAATGGCGCCGCCGATTGCCCGCATCGCGTAGTAGGGATGCATGGCATCCACCGATTCGACGAAGGTGTAAGCCAGCGTGCCGTACTCGTCATAGGCACGCCACATCAGACCCTGCATGATGCCGGACACCCACATGGCGACGATATACACCACGGTGCCGATGGTCGCGGTCCAGAAATGGAAGTTAACCAACCGCTCGGAAAACATCTCGGTATGGAACAGGCGCGGCATCAGGTGGTAGATGGCGCCGATGGAGATTCCGGCCACCCAACCGAGCGCACCGGAGTGAACATGGCCGATGGTCCAGTCGGTGTAGTGCGACAGTGCGTTGACCGTCTTCAGTGCCATGACCGGGCCTTCGAAAGTGGACATGGCGTAGAACGCCAGGGCCATGATCAGGAAGCGCAGGACATAGTCGGTGCGCAGGCGGTCCCAGGCGCCGGACAGTGTCATCATCCCGTTCACCGCGCCACCCCACGAGGGGATGATCATGGCGATCGAGACCGCCGCTCCAAGGGAACCGGTCCAGTCAGGCAGGGCGGTGTACTGGAGATGATGGGCGCCAAGCCAGACATAGCCGAACATCAAGGCCCAGAAGTGGATGACCGAGAGTCGGTAGGAGTAGATCGGGCGACCGGCCTGCTTCGGCACGAAGTAATACATGATACCAAGGAAGCCGGCCGTCAGATAAAAGCCGACGGCGTTATGACCCCACCACCACTGGATCATGGCGTCCTGCACGCCGGAGAACAGCGAGTAGGATTTGAATAACCCGACCGGGATGGCCAGGCTGTTGACCACGTGCAGATAGACGATCATCACCATCATGCCGAGGAAGAACCAGTTCGACACATAGATGTGCGAGGTCTTGCGTACCGCGATGGTCATAATGAAATTGAAAGTGAACGAGAGCCAGACGACGGCGATCAGGATATCGATCGGCCATTCGAGTTCGGCATATTCCTTGGACTCGGTGAGACCCAGCGGCAGGGTGATGACGGCCAGCAGGATCACGGTGTTCCAGCCCCAGAAGACGAACCAGGCGAGCTTGTCGCTCCACAGTCGTACGCCGCAAGTGCGCTGCACGGTATAGAACGCAGTCGCCATCAGCGTCGAGCCGCCGAAGGCGAAGATGACCGCGTTGGTGTGAACCGGACGCAATCGTCCGAACGAGATGTAGGGACTGTCGAAGTTGAGAAACGGCCACGCCAGTTCCGAGGCGATATAGACACCGACCGCGGCACCGACCACCAGGTAGACGGCTGCCATGATGGTGAACCAGCGTACAACATCGAAGTTGTACTTCTGCTCCAATCCGGATTCCATAAATCCTCCAGGGATTCTTTTGCAAAGCGAAGAAGGACACCAGGCGATCCAGCCTAACTTCTGTGCGCCTCAATCCCCAGGCGTAGCCTTCGCAATCAGACTGGATCAGACCTGGAAAGTCAACCGCGACAAGACAAACGGCACAGTCGACTGCGGGATTTGCCGCAACGACCGTTGACCCGGATCAAAGATCGCGAACACCTCACGGCTACTCGACGCTACTTGAAGAACGAGTCGATCGAGAAACCCTCCTTCTCGAGGATGTCGCGCAGACGCCGCAGCGCGTCCATCTGGATCTGGCGCACCCGTTCACGCGTCACACCGAGTTCCTGGGCGACCCGTTCCAGCGTCGCGTTCTCGTAGCCGTGCAGCCCGAAACGCCGTTCGACCACCTCGCGCTGCTTCTCGTTGAGTTTGCCTAGCCAATGCTCAAGATTGGATTGGATATCCTCGTCCTGGATACGTTCGGTCGGGTCATCCGCGGACTCGTCCTCGAGCATATCCACCAACGGTTTGTCCACGTCCTTGCTGAACGGGGTATCGACTGAGGTGATCCGCTCGTTGAGACCGAGCAGGCGCTTCACCTCGTGGATCGGCCGATCCAGCAAAATGGCGATATCCTCGGTCGTGGGCTCATGGTCAAGCTGCTGCGCGAGTTTGCGCGCGGCTTTGAGATAGATGTTGATCTCCTTGACTACATGGATCGGCAGACGCACGGTGCGGGTCTGGTTCATGATCGCCCGCTCGATGGTCTGGCGGATCCACCAAGTAGCATAGGTTGAGAAGCGAAACCCGCGTTCCGGATCGAACTTTTCCACCGCGCGGATGAGACCGAGGTTGCCCTCCTCAATCAGGTCCAGCAACGGCAGCCCGCGGTTGAGGTACCGGCGGGCGATTTTCACGACCAGACGAAGGTTGCTCACGATCATGCGCTGGCGTGAGGCGTTGTCGCCGCGCTGGGCAAGGCGCGCGAAGTAAACTTCTTCCTCGGCGGTCAGCAGGCGCGACTCACCGATTTCGTTCAGGTAGATCCGGGTTGCGTCGAAGTCACCCTCGCCGGACACAAAGCGCTCACTGGCCGGCCCGGCCCCATCCTCGTCGACCGCCTCTTCGACCGGCTCGACCGACTCGACGTCGTCGATGATCTCGCTGATCTCGCTGATCTCGCTGATCTCATCCGGGTCTCCGTCAAGCAGAATCAGGGACTCGCTGTCCGGGTCGATATCGGAATCGAGAATCTCGGGCTCGATGATCTCGAGGTCGACCCGCGCGGCCGCAACGATCTCGGTGTCCTCGCTGATTACCATCCACATCTCCCTCCGTCCGCTCAGACGGTGTTACTCGCGCGGGGGCAGGTAGACAATCGGATTGACCGAGGCACCGTTACGGCGTACCTCAAAGTGAAGCAGATGGGCCCCTTCCGGTCCCTCGCCACACTCCGAAATCGCCTGGCCGCGCTTGACGCTGTCGCCTTCCTTGATGAACAGCCGACGGTTGAAGCCGTACGCGCTGAGATAGTTCTTGTTGTGTTTGACGATGATAAGGTTGCCATAACCCTTGAGTCCACTACCGCTGTAGACCACTTGGCCAGCAGCCGCCGCCCGCACCTCCTCGCTGGGCCGACAGCTGATGCGCAACCCCTGGCGAGCGGGGTCGCCGGCACGAAAACCCTGGATGATCGCCCCCGACAACGGCCATGCCCAGGCGACACCAGAACCTTTGGTTCGACTTCCCGGGGTCGGCGCCACCGCGGCGGCCTGACCCGACGATGTTCGGGACTTCGGCTGCGCCACTTTTGGCACATCGCGCGCCCGGCCGACCCGCGCCTTTCCCGGCGGCGCCACCCGCAACAACTTGCCGACATAAACGGTGTAAGGGGGCTTGAGGGCGTTCCAGCGAATCAGGTTCTTGGTGCTGACACGGCGCTTGGCGGCGATCTCACTCAGACTATCGCCCTTGCGCACCAGATAATACCCTTTGGGAACCGGACCCTTTCCCGACCACCCTCCGACCGGCGCGGAACCAGTGGAACCGCACCCGGCCAACACCAGGGTTACCAACCCCAGGATGAGTCCCAACAATAACCGCGACCACCGCTTTACACCGCCATCGTTGGACGATCCCCAACGTTGCGGCTGACAGCCGTTGCAGCAGACGTCGAAGCCGCGTTCGTCCGCCGCGGCGCACTCCAGCGTTTGAACCCGCGGTCGAACCTCAGTCCGACCCACGGGCTGCAAGCGGCTTGGACGCGCGAACCACGCCGGGGAACTCACGATGCAACAACCCGCGGGCAACGCTCATGCAACCCCTCCCAGTAAAGGAACAAAGCTGGCCGGTTCCAGAACTTGCTGCGCAAACCCACCCGGCACCCGGGTCACCCGGACCAGCACTTGGCGGTCACCGTCGCCCATCGGCAACACCAGACAACCCGTGGGCGCCAATTGGTCGGCCAGGGCGCGGGGCACTGCCCGCGGCGCGGCGGTCACCAGGATTCCGTCATAGGGCGCATACTCGGGCCAGCCCAGAAAACCATCGCCATGTCGGAACCGCACATTGCGCACCTCCAGCAGACGCAGGCACGCGTGGGCGCGGACTTGCAGTGATTGGATGCGCTCGATGCTATACACCCGCCGCACCAGGGCGGCCAGGACTGCTGTCTGGAAACCCGACCCGGTTCCGACTTCCAACACCGTGTGCAGCGGCCCGGCCGCCAACAGCGCCTGAGTCATACGCGCGACCATGTACGGTTGGGAGATCGTCTGGCCGTGGCCGATGGGCAGGGGTGAATCCTCGTAGGCGCGGCTGGCCAGAGCCTCATCGACAAACAAGTGCCGCGGCAAGTCGCGCATCACCCGCAAGACATCCGGGTCGGTAATCCCGGCCTCGCTCAGTCGCGTGATCAAGCGCTCCCGGGTGCGCAGGGAGGTCATGCCGATCCCGATATAGCGCAGGTTCGACATCAACGGCAGAGACGCAGCCACTGCCCGAGCGACTCCAGGGCAGCATGGCGGGTCAAGTCCACCTGCAGCGGGGTGATGGACACGAAACCGGCCCGGACCGCGTGAAAATCGGTCCCCGGCCCCGCATCCGCCTCAGGCCCCGCCGGACCAACCCAGTAAATCGCCCGGCCGCGCGGGTCTTTCGACGCCACCACCGCTTCGGCCTTGTGGCGGTGACCCAACCGGGTCGCTAAGAACCCCTGAAGTTCCTCATAGGGTCGATCCGGGACGTTGACGTTGAGGATCAAATTCGAATCCAGGGGATCGGAACGCAGCCGCTCCACCAGCAGGCACGCCACCCGCACCGCGGTCTGCAGATGCAGGGGCTCGCGTGAGTCCATCGACACGGCGATGGCCGGCAGCCCGAGGAAGCGGCCCTCGGTCGCCGCGGCGACGGTTCCCGAGTACAGCACGTCGTCGCCCAGATTCGCACCGTGGTTGATCCCGGCGACCACGATGTCCGGTTCGCTGTCGAGCAAGCCGGTGATCGCCAGATGGACACAATCGGTCGGGGTTCCGTCCACACGGATAAAGCCGTTACTCATCGTGCTGGCGCGCAACGGCACATCCAGGGTCAGTGAATTACTGGCGCCGCTGCGGTCGCGTTCCGGGGCCACCACCACCACTTGACCAAGTTGGGCGAGCCCGGCGGCCAACGCAAGCAAACCCGGAGACTGATAACCGTCGTCATTGCTGACCAGGATCTTCATCGGACTGATGCCCGTGTGGGGGAAGAAAAAGCGGATGCGCCCGACGATGATACTGGAAAGGGCCGTCGCGGGCATCGTCGCGCGGCGCCGCCCCGTGCCGGGGCCGCCGCGGCCAGCGCGGCGTGGCGCTTGATTGTTTGGCTGACGACGCTCTATGCCGCTCTATTTCAATGAAAATCATTTAAATCGGCAGGCGCCCCCCGCCACTGACCAGTATACTCCCGACCTGACCCGCGTCGAGACGCGAAGAGACCGACGATGAAGAAGCAAGTCCCCCCGGCTGACCTGGCATTGTTCCACGAACTGGTTCAGGACGCGCAGCCGCTCCGCGAGGAAGGCATCGCGCCCTATCGGCGGCGCCCCCCGCCCGTCCCCCGACCGCGCCCGCCTGAACTGCCCGAGGACGCGGGTGTCGCCCTGTCCGAATCCGAGGTCGAAACCCACGAGTTCCTGTCCTTCGCCCGCCCCGGAGTCCAGCAGCGCGTGCTGGCCGACCTGCGCCGGGGCGCCATTGAGGTCGGACTGGAAGTCGATCTGCACGGACTCACGGTCGAGATAGCGCGGCGTGTCCTGGCCGAGTTCCTGATCGCTTGTGGACAGCGCCGGGTGCGTTGCGCCCGGATCATTCACGGCAAGGGTACCCGTTCCTCCAGTGCGCAGCCGGTGCTCAAGCAGAAGGTCAACTACTGGCTGCGCCTGCACGAAGAAGTGCTCGCCTTCTGCTCCGCGACACGCGGTGACGGCGGCACCGGTGCCGTCTACTGCCTGTTGCGCAACCCCGACAAGGCCAAACGGCAGGCGGGGAGAACCGCTCCGGCCGGGCACCCGTGACGACCAGTGAATTGAGACCCAGCCGCTGGAGTCAGCCGTTGGCATCGACGAGGCCGGTTACGGCTACTGATTTCGGTGGGCCCTGGCCTGCGGCGGACGTTCGCGGACCGATGGGCACATCACTGCATGAGATCCAGCGTGATTCCGCGAGCCGCCAGCGCCTCGCGACGGGCGGCGAGATAGCGCTGAAAGCTCGGCTGAGCGATGTAGGCGCCGGTCGCCACATAGTCCAGGGCGCCGTGAACGTGGAATGACTTGAGGTAACCTTCGACACGAAAGACCTCGCGACCCGCGGCATCGAAAAAAATCAGGGTCGGGGTGTATTTGATGCCCAGTTCCGCGGCCCAGTCACGGGCCGTCAGGTCACGTCCGTCCGGGGTCTGCACCGGTGCTTTCGAGTAGGCATCAAGGATTGCGCCGTCGAAGCCGCTCAACGAATAGGCGACGGCCTCCTTGCGCAAGATGATCTCATGCAGTTCATCACACTCCTTGCAGACCGGCTGCTCGAACATCACGACCAGCGGACGGGAGGAGACATCCCGGTTGTGCGCCAAGCGTAACGGATGCTGCAGAAATCCGCCCTCGTCGTGCAGCTGACCCGTCGCGGCCGTCGGCGCCCGCACGGCGAGGAAGTCCGCGAAACGTTCCCCCATCTGGTCGCGCCGCTCCGCCGCATAGGCCAGTGCCGCCGCGAACTGGTCCGGCGGATAATAGCCGTTGACGCGCAAGATCACCTGACCGCCCTCGTCCAAAAACAAAAGAGTCGGAGTAAACTGGACCTTGAGACCGACACCGAACTGCTTCTCCGTCGTCGGCTCCCCCGAAAAACCGGTCACCTCCCGATCACCCCATAGATTGATCGCAACCAGGTCGAAGCGCTGACGCGCCAGCGCTTCCGTCGTCCTGTCGCCGAATCCCTCGCGCAGCAGCTTGGCGCAGTACGGACAGCCATCTTGATAGAAGTAGAGGATGACACGCTTGCCGGCCGCGGCGGCCTCGGCCACGTCCTCGCGCATGTCGAGAAATGAATTCTTGAACCAGTCGGGCCGATCCTGCTCGTTCGGGATCGCGGGCGCCGGATCGGCGGACCCGGATCGCGCGGGGACCGCCGCGGCGGATCGAACCAGCGTCAAAGGCTGGCAGAGGAGCAGCGTCACCAGGACGACAATGAACCGGAACATGACAATCTCCAGTGGAGTCGATTCGTCGTGTACAAATGCAACTTATAGTTTACGTAAATAGCAATTGCAACAGCCAGAACAGACCGTCGGCGTCCGCTTCACCCCGAAATCGAGTCCCACAACAGTCCGGTCCACGACGCTGCGAGGCGAAAGTACAAGAAGGCGGGGCTCTGGTCCACCAAGCCGGGACTGCGAGGACACGCTACGCATCAGAATGAAACGCTCCGCATAGATCAGGACAGGCTTGATCACGGGTGGCAACTGTTGACTTGGTGGTACAAATCCTGGGCCATCGCCTGCCAAGTCAGGTTGGCCACGGTGACAGCCACGTCGCAGGGGTTGCGAAGGGCCTGACGGATGAGTTCTACAACCCGCCCCGCATCAGAGTCCACGGAAAAAAGATAACCGTTTTCTCCATGACGGATGATGTCTTGGGCAAAGCCCGTATCACTGACCACCGGCACCAAATTGCTCATCATTGCCTCGATCAGCGGAATCGGCCCGCCCTCCAAGGTGCTGGTGGAGAGAAATACATCCATGCGCGCGTATTGGGCGGGATAATCCGCATAGGGGACCACCAAGTATTCGAAGTTAGGGCAGGTGCGCAGGTCGGCAAAGCCTTCCCACTGCTCCCATCCCTGGCCCAGCAAGACGAAGTGCAGGTCTGGCAAAGCACGGATCACTGCCGCCATGAGCCGCGGGTTCTTGCGCGGATAGTAAGCACAGCTCAGGCCCACCACGCCACCCCCAAGGCGTCGGTGGGGGCGAAAGCGCTCCGGATCCGCAGCGCCGATCAGAGTCACGACCCGCTCCGGTCGGACCCCGTTCGCGATCAGGGCATCACGGGCGCGACTGTTCATCGTTAAGACCCGGCTTTGATGATCGAGCGCATAGACGTACTCGGCCCTTCGCTCCGGCGTTGATTCGTGGCTTGGATGAGTGTACTGCACCAGGCGGCGGCCTCGCCAAACATTGGGGTCTCGGGCCAGAGCGGCTACGGCAATACTCTGATGAACAAAGAAATAGGCCGAAGCAGCGGGCAGCGGCTCATGGTGGACGGGGTAATAGAGACGGGCGGAACCCGGATAGTGGGCGCAGAGATTCTTGCAAATGGTCTCCATGACCCAGCCGCAGGCAGTCTCTTGCACCACGAACAGCAATTCTTCGGTTTGGGGCGGGCGGTTCAAGAACCCGCGCACCGAACCGTTCAGCCGGGTGCGCAGATAGTGACGTAACCAGCGCAGATCTTGGAACAAAAAACGCGGAATGTCGAAAAATCCTCGAATGATCCGTGGGAACCACCCACTTCTCAAGCCAAGGTATATCACAACAGGCGCCTCCGATTTGTTCTGAGGCGCAGACTACGTCTAAAATAGGAAAACAGGCAAATGTGTTTGGCCCTCATCGAGATCGATGCGCGTTTGGCCCGCTGGGGTCGGTTCGCTTCTTCCCGAGCGGCCGAGAAAAGGAGGACGATCAATGGCCACCGCGCGAGACGACCGGTGTCGCGAAATTGCGGATCATCTTCTGCGCCAGGCAACTGTTTATTGCCCATCCGCCGCTGGGAATCCGAAGGTGCGCTGCGTGAAGTCTATCCGTCGGACTTCTTGGGTTCATTTTTTTGAACTAACTTGCGGACCGGCTCGACGGTCGATTGTCGCGAAGTGTTCGCACGTCTACCCTAATAATCACGAGGGCTGGACCGAACTCGATCATTTTCAGCGGCTGAACGCCGTGGCATTACCAGGCCGCTTCGGCTGCCCGAACCCACTCGGCGTCATACCTGGACTGGAGGTCCTGCTGACCGAACGGATTGACGGAATCGATCTGTGGACGTGGCTGGTCCGCGGGCGTGGGGGCTCGGCGCGACGGCTCGCTGAGGCTCGGCAGACCGGTGAACGGTGCGGTCAATGGCTGCGAGCACTTCATGGTCTCGCACCGATGCGGGAAAACAACGTCGATCAACAAGCGTTTGACCTCTTGGTCTCACCGATCAAAGCCGCGTTCGGGCTCGACTCGGCAAACGATAGTACAGTAGATTGGTTATTGACCGCGCGTCTGCGACACGATCTGTCCGCCGCTTTGGATGCCTTCCGCCGGCAGACTGATGTGATCAGGCTGGACTGCCGACCGCAGCACGGAGACTTCGCCGGGCGCAACATCATGGTGACTGAGAGGGGTATCATCGTACTCGACATGACGCATAACAGAGAGGCCCCGACGGTGGCGGATATTGCGTACTTCGGCGTTGCACTCCGCTTGCTCATCGCCCAGTATCAGTGTCCGGCGATTCTCGAAACGACGCTGCTCGATGCCTTCCGGACGGGTTATCAACACGCGTCAGGACAAGTCCCGCTCGATGTATTAGCACTTAAGGTGTACGAATTTATTTCGCTGGCGCGGTACGCGATGCGGCACCAACAGCGACTCACCGAACTTCCGCGACCTCTAGCCCTCGTGACCGGCTGGCAACTGCGACGTGCTTACAATCGGGTGGCCAACGGTCTGCTCGCCGCGATGCGAACCGACCGATGCATCCCCTCGGCTCCGGTGTGACTGCCTCCGACCCGCGCCGCGACTACCAAGATCCGACGGTCGTCGCAAGTTACGAGCACGAGCGCTTCCGTTCGCCGTGGGGGCGCGTTTACGCGGCGATGCATCGACGTGGAATACGAAAGGCACTGTTGCATCTGGAAGGCCAAGGCACAGTGCTCGATGTTCCCTGCGGTACGGGACGGATTGCACCGCTCGTGACCGGGCTCGGCCTGTCCTACCTCGGGCTGGACATCTCGACAGCGATGGTCAGCCATTGCCGAGAGCACCATGGATCACGATCGGGTGTCGTGGGATTATCGGTCGGCGATATCGAGCGACTGCCTTTCGAAGATGCCAGCGTCGACGCGGTAGTGTGCCTCAAACTGCTCCATCTGATCACTGTACCAAACATCGCGCTGGTCCTGCGGGAATGCGAGCGGGTTGCCGCCCGGTACATCATCTTCGACATCGCACGGCACGACCGCTGGACACCGCTGGTTCGCTGGTTCAAGCGGTGTTACTCGCCGGTGAAGGTCCGGCCGTATGCCCTTTCGCGGGAGGAGTGGACGCGGCTTATTGAGGATGCCGATCTGGACCTCGAACAACGCAGGCACGTCATGTGGCCGATATCGGAATCCGTGATCCTCACTTGTTCCAAACGAACCAGCGCATGTGCGCCGGAGCCGTATCCGGTCCGTGGTGCGAAAAGAACTATTTCGCGACAGACGACCGCGAGTACGCGCTGATTTTTTTTCGGGAGTCGAGATTTTTACTGCCACAAATAGACGATCGACTCCATGAAAGTCCTCTACGTAGTGTTCAATGCCCCGCCGTTGCTCTCCGGACGGGCACGCCAAGCCTTGCTGCTCGCCGAGACACTCAATTATCGCGCCGGGGTCTCAGTACAGGTCATCTCCCTGGATTATTTCGGGACCGTCTCGCCGCCCTATCCTCCACCCTTGTGGCAGCGCCTGGATGTGCGGCGGGCCAAGAAGGTTTGGCGATCGATTCTCAGCGTCTGTATCCGGCAGCGCATCCGGACCGTGCACTTCCATGGCCACGGCTATGCGGTACACCTGACTCCGGTGCTGCGACTCCTCGGAATTCGGGTGTTCCTGCACATGTCCCAAAAGGGCCACGACGATCCTGCGACACTGCTCGACGGGCGAGGGAGCAAACTACAGCGCCTCGCCTTGAGCCGGCTCACGGCCTGGATCGTACAAAATCCGGACGACCTGATTCCGAACTGTCACCCACCCCTAGTCAATATCCCCAATGCCGTTGCCCCGCCCCTGCCACATCAAGGGAAACAGGGGCAGCGAAACATTATTCTTTCTGGCGTGATCTGCCCACGCAAGGGCCAACTGGAGGCGATGCACCTCGTCGCGGCCTTGCCGGAGTCGATCCGGACCGGCTTGCAGCTGCGGCTGGCAGGTTCTTACAACAACAACAACTACTACGAGTACGATGCCGGCTATGTCGCCCGCTGTCAGGCATTGGCCGCAACCATACCTCAGACAGCCATGCTCGGGCACCTTGGCACTGCGGAACTGATGGACGAATTGCGTCAAGCTCAGTATTTTTTTGCCATCTCCGCCGCAGAGGGGCTCTCCAACGCCTACTTGGAGTGCCTGAGCCACGGGCTGCTGCCCATTGTTTACGCGCACCGGCATGACTCCCTGTTTGATACCCTCCGCCTCACTGACTTCCTGATCCGGATCCCGGCTGACGACCCCGAGGCAGGTGCCCGGGCACTGGCCGCAGCGCTGGCGAAAGAGCCCTGGTCCGAGCCGTTGGCAAGAAATTTACGGGCGCGGGTAGCAGCGACCTTTGGACTTGAAAGGGTCGCGGATCGTCTGCTGACGCTGTATCGCAGCTCATAGCTCAGAATAAGCGTGGATCAACACGATCCAGTGCGGTCAACAACCGGACACCGGCGGCGAATGGCAGCGCATCGCTCAACTTGACAATGGCGGTTACTTCCAGGTCGATCAGGCCGGCAGTGCCGTCGCCATCACCACACCCTATGATGCCCCGCTGGCCAAACTGTCGGCCGAGTTGGACGACACGCGACTCTATTTCGGCAGCCCCGACGAACGCTCCAAACGCAATGATGCGGTCGACGCGGCCAAAGCCGTTCAGGCCGCCTCAGCACCTGCCGTGCTGGCCCGGCGTGCCGAGTTTGTCGCATCCGAGAGCGGCGCCGCCAGCCTGCTCGGTGACCAGGAACTGGTGGAGGCCGTGACCAGCGGCCGCGTGGACCTGGACAAACTGCAACCCGAACAACTGCCCCAGCCCTTGGCCGAGTTGGACAGCGACGCGCGGGCGCGGGTGGTCAAAGAAACGGCGCAGCGGCGCGACGCCTTGCGCACCCAGATCCAGAACGTCTCGGCCCAACGCGCCGGCTACCTCAAGCAAGAGGTGGAAGCCGCCGGCGGCGCCGCGGACTCCCTGGACCACCAGGTCTGGAACGCGGTGCGCGCACAGGGGGCGGACGCTGGCCTGAGTTATAGCACTGGCGGGCCAAAATATTGACAATGGACAACCCTTGACCTCACCTCAATCACCGGGAGCGAACCGGATGTTTCGAGCCTATTTCGGCGATCTGCGAGCCGGCCGCCTCGCCCGCCTGCCCTTCCTGGGATTCCTGCTCCTGCTCTCGATCTTGTTCGTCCTGTATGGACTCGGGATTGCCTTCGGGAGCGGCCTGGCCGAACACCTGATCCGCGCGGATCGCGTGCCCACTCCGGCCGATTTGTTGCAGCAGATCGACGTGACGGCGCTGGCCCTGCTGGGACCACTGGTCCTCGTCTTCGGCTTTGCGAAGGCGAATCTGCTCGCCAAGCGCGTTCGCGACATGGGTCTGCCCGGTTGGCGAACACTGCTGGTAGTCGCCATCGCCACCGCGGGGCTTGGCTATGCCATGCACGGGAGCGGTGTGCCCCTGCGCGAAAGCTACCCGATTCATGGGACGATCAGCGGCCTCCTCTCGCTCGGCCTGCTGCTGATTCCCAGCGGGTTGTTCCACCCCCGGCCAATGTCCGCCGAGACCTTGGGTGGAAATTTTGACCGCCGATGAACACAGTTTTTGCTTCATCTTTTAAAATCCGTGCACAATCGCAGCGGGAGCGTCAGTAGATGAGCAACTCCTCGATTCCTCTCAGCAAAGAGATCGGCGAGCGTCTCCGCGACGCGCGGCGCTCCGCCAAACTATCGCTCGGCGATCTGTCCGAACGCACCGAATGGCGGCTCTCCAAGTCGCGCATCAGCAACTACGAGCAGGGCATCCGACGAATGGGCGTCGAAGAGGCGCGGGAGTTGGCCGCCGCCTTAGGGACGGTGACGCCGGCGTGGCTGTTATGCGTCGAGAACCCGATGGACCTCGGCGCCGACGAGATGGATCTGATCAAGTGCTACCGCGCGACCGATGCCCGCGGCCGCGCGTTGCTGATCGGCATGGCCCGTATGCTGTCGGCGACGGGTGACTGATTTGTGTCGGCGGGCTCCGCTGGCGGAGCCTCCGTGAGCTGATAGCCGATTCGCCAGGCTGATCTGATGAAACCGGCAGGTAGACCAGTCGGCAGCGGAAACCCGCCGCAACTCCCGGCCGGAGGTCCGGGTTAGCAGCGAGGCCAAACCCGCAAAGCGTACCGCGAGCGCCGAGCTGTCACCGCGACTAGGTAGCCGGTACCCGAGGTAGGGAATCCATTCCATAGCCGCCGGGAGCGCAATGCGGCGCGATCAGTTAATCGGCAACGAAAATATTTTTTTAACATACTGATCGTCAATCTCTATTTATTTTCCAACACGCGTGCCGAATTATGGCACGGCGTATGCTTTATTCAAACTAAGCGAGCAAGCCGGCAAGACGCCGCACCGTCAGCACCCATGGCCCCCAGGCCATCATGGGAAACGCGATTGCATACCGGACATGCACTCTCGCCACCGCCGCACATCCTGTGCAGTCTTTCCGAATTACAGAGCATACAGACATGGCAAAAGTCGCAAACTCCACTGACTCCTCCAGCTTGGCAGAAGTGGTCGACCGCATCCTGGACAAGGGCATCGTTATCGACGCGTGGATTAAAGTCTCGCTGGTCGGAATCGAGCTGCTCGCCATCGAAGCGCGTATCGTCATCGCGTCGGTCGAGACCTACCTGAAGTATGCCGAGGCCATTGGCCTCACCGCCCCGGCTGCCGCCCCGGCCTGATCGAGCCCCGCACCCGCTGGGGATGTCGCGTCGATGCCGCAATCGCATTGACGCCAGGCGGCATCCCCCAGCGGATCAAGTCCCGCACCACCAAGACCGACCCTCGACATACCGCAGGTAGATGCCAAGACGGGGGTGTGCAGCCAGCCACTCCACCACGGCGAGCAACTGCGACCACTGCGGCGCCAGCTCCAGCTCGACCGCCTGCAAGGGCTTCTTGCCGACCCATACCAGCAAGGTCGGCCGGCGTTCGGCCCGACCACCCAATACCCCAGCGAAGACTGAATTGAACGGCGCTTAGCGACTGGTCGATACTTAGACGGCACGGAAACGAGGGACCCATGCTCCGGGTCATCGCATGAGACGGCTGCCGATGCGCTCCGATTCCTCGGATCTCAGCGTCTTGGACCCTATCGGCGTGCTCCGCGAGAAGCGCGTGCGACCTCGACCGATCCTCACCGCGACGTCTGAACGCTTCCGCCGGATCACCTCCCGGGAGGCGCGATCGGAGCAGGGTTACGAGGTGCTTTCGGCAGGCGACGCGGCCACCGCCCGAGCCTTGCTCGACCAGGCGGCGCCAAATGCGGTCCTCCTCGACGTCGGACTGCCGGGCGAAGACGGATTGAGTCTTGCCCGCGCCATCCGCGAGCGCTTCGACCTCGGCATCATCATCATCCCCGAGCGGCTGCGCGAGGCCCACGCCGCCGGTATGCACCGTTACCTGGAGACGGGAGAGCGGCACTATCTGGGGCGCCGGGTCGAGATGACCGCGATGCGGTCGGACGGCAGCGAGTTTCCCGTCGAGTTGGCCATCGAGGTCGCCGAAGGCCCCGAAGGTCGAATCTTCATCGGCTATCTACGCGACATCACCGAACGCTGGCGCTCGGTGGAGGACCGGATCCGACTTGAGAGCCAGTTGCGCCAGGCGCAGAAGATGGAGGCGATCGGCCAGCTCACCGGCGGCATCGCTCACGACTTCAACAACATGCTCACCAGTATCATGGGTTACCTGACGATGGCCCGTGAGCGCACGGAACACTACGGCGACGCCCGGCTCGCCAAGTACCTGGATCGGGCGGAACGCTCCGGTCAGCGCGCGAGGGACCTGATTGCGCAGATGCTCACCTTCAGCCGCGGTCAGCGCGGTGAACCCCGCGCGCTCCAACTCGGACCCCATCTCGCCGAGGCCATGCGACTGCTGACCTCGATCCTGCCCTCCAGCGTCGAAATCCGTAGTGAATTCGCGCGCAAGATCCCCTGCGTGCAACTCGATCCCCTGCATGTCGAGCAGGTGTTGATGAACCTCTGTATCAACGCCCGCGATGCCATGGAGGGCAAGGGCACGCTCACCCTCGCGCTGCAACCCGTGCATGGGGGGCCTGCGTGTGCGCCTCCTGCCACCAGCCGGTCAAAGGCGCCTTTGTCGAACTGGCGGTCGGCGACACCGGCCCCGGCATTGCCCCCGAGGTCCTCGACCGCATCTTCGAGCCTTTTTTTCCACCAAAGAGGTCGGCAAGGGCAGCGGCATGGGTCTGGCCGTGGTGCATGGCATCGTGCATGAGTCCGGTGGACATATACTCGTCGACACGGCTCCCGGCCTGGGTGCGACCGTGCGTATCTGGTTTCCCGCCTGGTTCCCCGACACGCCCGATGCCGACGGAGCGGACTCCGCCGCGAGCAGTCATGACGCCACTGCCGCGCCCACCGGTCTGCACGGCCGGCAGGGCTATCGCATCAACGTATTAGCGGATACTGTTGGATAACCAACTCGGTCACCCCCATGCTTCTCGGCTTTTGAATCTTAGGGAGATCTCACGGTGTGCGATTTGAGTGTCGAGCGATCGCTGGCGAGTCATTTTGCCGCGCTGGAAGACCCACGCAGCGCGCCGCAAAGCCGGCACAAGCTGATCGAGATGATTGTCATCGCCATCGCCGCGACCCTCAGTGGGGCCGACGGCTGGGTGGCCGTGGAGACGTTCGCCAAGAGCAAGGAGCCGTGGCTGCGGACCTTTCTGGAACTGCCCCATGGGATTCCCTCGCACGATTGCTTCGGGCGCGTGTTTGCGCTGATCAATCCCGAGGCGTTCGCCGCCTGCTTTCGCCAGTGGAGCGCGGCGGTCGCCACGCTGCTTCCCGATGAGATCATTGCGGTGGATGGCAAGACCTTGCGCCGCTCGCACAACCGCCGCAAGGGGTTGGCCGCGTTGCACCTGGTCAGTGCCTGGGCGACGGCTAACCGGGTGGTGCTCGGGCAAGTCGCCACGGAGGCCAAATCCAATGAGATCACGGCGATTCCGCGGCTGCTGGAGTGGCTGCAGTTGCAAGGTTGCATCGTCACCATCGATGCCATGGGCTGTCAAACCAAGATTGCCGAGCAGATCATCAACCAAGGGGGTGACTACGTCCTGGCCCTCAAAGGCAACCAGGAAACGCTGGCCGCCGAGGTCGAGGAGGCTTTCATCGACGCCGATGCCCGAGGCGATGCCGGGGTCGAGTCGGCGTTTCTCGAGACCGGAATGACGACACCAAGCTTGGTCTCCAGAACAAACGCTTGAAAGCCGCTTGCAACGAGGACTACCTGACAAAACTGCTCTTCGAGTCGCCCAAACGCAAGGACGACGCAGGCGCATCGGCATCCGCTAATATTAGCAGTGCTTGATGCGATTGCCCTGACCGGAAACGACAGTGGCCGGCGCGCGACCAGGCGGGGCAGCCGCGGGGCGGCCTCCTCCGCGTCCGGCTCGGGGCGGCTCTTCAGGAAGGCATAGCCCTCGGCCTCGTCGAGCACCAGTTCGAGGCCCAGGACCGCGACAGTGTCGCGCACCCGAGCCTGCAGGCCGAGCAGCGCGCCCCAGAGGCGCTCGTCACCTTCGCGGTAAATCACCCCCTTGAGCAGCGTGATCGCCAGCGCCGACAACTCCGCGCCGGCGGCAAGCGGTGTTGGTTCGTCCATATCCTCACCTCACAAAGATGACGCGCGGCAGCCGGGCGCAGCGTTCAATCGCGTCGCCGCCGGTCGTCAACGCCGGCCAGGCGATCACTTCCGGGGTGTCCTCATCGACCACGATCTTGAATGAGTCGCTGCCCAACTGCAGGTAGGCCACCAGTTCGGCCAGACCCTGCTGCAAGGGCCGCGACTGCGTCAGTTCGCGCAGCGTGACCTGCGCGCGATCCTGCAAGGCGTGGCGGATATGGTGCGCGAGCGCCGCGCGGTCCACCATGATTTGAGCGTAAAGCCCGGCGGCATCGCAATCGGAGTCGCCCGCCTCCAACGCGATATCCGCGATCAGCGGTTTGCGCGCCGGGGTGAACAGCGGACGCTCCATGGGCAGCTCCACCGCGGCGGCGGACTCCGGGATCTCCATCACCTCACCCGGGGGCGGCGTATCGCGCAACGCCAGGGCCTTGGCCTCGATCCCATGCAGGATGTCCATGATACGACGATTCTCAAGCCAGGCCTGATCGTCCAGAAAGCGCCGCAGTTGCTGCGAGAGTTGCGCCACGGTGCGCTGCGTATGCTCGCCGGCCTCCAGCCAATCGTAATGCACCCGTCGGGTGCGCGCATCCGGATTCAAAGCCGCCACCGGGGGCAACGCGAGGATCCGTGCCAGCAGGTCGGTCAGCTCCTCTTGTCGGCGGCTGGACATCAGGAAATCCCAGAAGGCCCGGAAGCTGCGTCCCTGATCGGAATCGGCGATCGCATCGCGCTCACCCATGATCTCCTCCAGCAACGCCCCCTTGGCCCCCTCCCAGAGCGCGATGCGCTCGCGCACCCGGCGATCCAGCAGGCGAAAGTTGTGCTCCACCTCACGAAAGTCGGTCAGCAGGTCGCGGGCCAGTTGGGTGAACTGCTGGAAGCGATCCTTGAGCCCGGTATCGTCCAGGAGCGGCACGTCGCCCGCCGCGACCCGGCCGATCTCGGCATCGATCTCGTCGCGCCGTTTCTGCAACTCGGCGATGCGCTTGGCCGGGTCTGACTCACTACCCTCCGACATCTGCTGGAGCAAGGCAAACAGCGTCAACAGCCGTGATTCGGTGCCGACGAAACCGCGTTCGGTCAGTGTCCCCAGCCAGGCGATGACCTTCTCGGTCGCGGGTGTCAGGTCGAATTGCGGTTCGTCCGACTCCCGGGCGTAAAACTTGCGCAGCCAGCCCTTCTCCGGACTGGCCCAGTCATTCAGGTAGTTGAGTGCGGACTTCGGGAAGGCATCCGCGCCCAGGCGGGTGCGCAGTTCGTACAACGCGTCCTCCAGGGCCTCGGCCAGATCGGCCGCCCCCATCACCCGCACATTCGGCTCAATGAACACGCGCTGAAGAAAGCTCGCCACCAGCGCGGCATGGTCGGACCGCAACAGCCGCCAGCCGGGGTGGTGGGTGCGCAGCGTTTCGAGGGTGTCAAAATCCATCGTGATGATACGCTCAAGGAGGACCGTGACCAGTCTTTCCGCAAACTGGCGACCGGCAGATGTCAATCGTACCCTGCGAACGCGGCAAACGCCTCCGCGACCCGCGCTTGTTCGACCGCGCCCAGCACAGCTCGGCGTCTCGTGTCGAGTGGGAGAATGCTGTTTCACACACTCAGAGGACTGAACGCATGGCGTGGATTCTGTTGCTGGTGGCCGGGCTCCTTGAGGTTGGCTGGGCCATCGGGCTCAAGTACACGGAAGGAATGACGCGACTCTGGCCGAGCGTCTTCACTCTCGCGGCAATGACCGGCAGCGTCGTCTTGCTCGCCATCGCCATGAAGTCGCTCCCAGTGGGCACCTCCTACGCGGTGTGGGTTGGAGTCGGGGCTGTGGGAACCGCCATCCTGGGCATCATCCTGTTTGGTGAGTCGGCCAACGCAGGTCGCCTGGTAAGCCTTGGTCTCATCGTGGCGGGCATCATTGGGCTCAAGCTGGCAACGCCGGGGTAGTCGGCCGAGGTCCGGCAATACATGCGCGGGTAAATCGGGAAAGTACGCCGGTCATGCCTCTTGAGGAAATAGCTTGCGTTCTCAGACGCCGACTATCAACTCGCCGCCTATGCGGCGGCACTGCGTGTGCTGACTCAGTACCAGGGCATCGAGGACATCGACGTGGCCTACGAACTGGCCCGCGAGCGCAAGCGCGGCGAGGTCTCGCCGATCGAGTCCATTATCGAGGACGCGGTGAAGACCGCGAGCAACTATCTGGTGCCCGAGGGCATCGAGCCCCAGCGCTGGAAACGCCTCTCACCCGAGGAGAAGCGCTATCTCACTGGCTGTCTGGAACCAACGCCCAGGCGTCGTCTCGCCGACCATCGTGCCCACCGGCGGGCGGTTGATCCATGGCAACGAGTGCGCAGCCGGTTCGGGTCCACGTCGATGCCGTCAACCGGGATGCGCCGACGCACTACCGCCTGCGATACCGGTTGACGGCATCCTGGCTGGTCGGCTTCGTCGCGTGCGGGGCAACCGCGTTTCAGCCGACTGGAACCCAAGGCTTCAGCCTTGGATTGCAGGCCACGGCTGAAGCCTTGGACTCTAAATGAGCATCGCTGGCCCGAACTATGATCAATGCCTCCCGGCGGTCGGTCAGTCTTCAGCCCGATCGCCGCGATGATCGCGGTCCGGGGTATCATTCCCCTGCCCGGTGTCCCTATTCGCCCGCGACTCGCCGGAAGGGGCCTTGATCGTCGGACCGGCCGCAAGAACACCGGAGGTCGAGGCTTTAGCCGGTCGATCTCGCGGCTGCGCGGACCTCATCCGGCTAAAGCCTCGACCAGACGCCCGGGCGCCCGGACGCCAGCCGTAACGCTGATCAAGACCCCAGGAGGAACCATCGCCATGCAGACTCAACGGCTCTTTCTCGCCTCGTCCTGCGAACTGCTGGAAGATCGCAGGGAATTCGAGATCTTCATCAACCGCAAGAACAAAGAGTGGGTGCAGCGCGGCGTCTTCATCGAACTGGTAATCTGGGAGGACTTCCTGGACGCGGTGTCGCGCACCCGCCTACAAGACGAGTACAACCGCGAGATCCGCCGCTGCGATCTCTTCGTCATGCTGTTCTGGACCAAGGTCGGTCACTACACCGCGGCAGAGTTCGCGACCGCTTTCGGCCAGTTCCAGGCGACCAGCAGGCCCTTCATCTTCACCTATTTCAAGGACGCCCCGATCAGCACCGGCAGCGCCAACCAGCAGGACCTGATGAGTCTCTGGGCCTTTCAGAAGAAGCTGGATCAACTGGGTCACTTCTACACCCGCTACCAGACGCTCGACGCGCTGAAACTGCACTTCAACGGCCAACTCGACAAGCTGGCGGCGAACGGATTCATCACCTTCGCACCCGACCGGGGTGCGCCGGCTCACACCTCGTATCAGGCCACACTCAACGGCAGCGGTGCCATCGCCCAAGGCGGCGGGACCGCGGTCGGTGCCGGCGGCGTCGCGATCGGCGGCCAGAACACCGGTCGGATCAACACCGGGACCCAGGTCGAAACCGGCGGCGGCGCCTACATCGGCGGGGAGGTGACCACGGGCGGCGACTTCATCGGCCGCGACCAGCAGGTGCAGGGCCTTCCGGGCCGGGACCTGGAACCCCTGTTCGCCGCGCTGCTGGCCGTCATCGCCCGGCAGGCCTCCGCGGACACGCAAACCGCAGCCCTGCAACAGGTCCAAGTGCTCAAAGCCGAGATCGCCAAGGGGCAGGCGGCGGACGACAGTCGACTGGGCCGGCTACTGGACGGACTGGTCGCACTGGTGCCGGGCGCGGTCGGGGCGGTCGTCGCACTCTTCGCCACGCCGATCCTCCAGGGCATCGCCGGACCGGTGACCCGTTTCGTGCTGGATAAGCTCAAGACGGCCTGAGGGAACGCCATGGCATCCGCACCCATCGACCTGAACGACATCACGGCACTTGAACAGCCGGAGGCTGCCCAATCGACGCATCTGACCGGCGTGGGCGCGCTCGCCCAGGGCGGGGGCGATGCGATCGGGGCGGCCGGCGTCAAAACCACCGACAATTCTGGCACCATCCTCACCCTCACCCATACCCGATTCGTCACCCGGTTCGTCACCCACCACCATGACGCCGCTGGCGGGGCGCTCGCCAAGGAGCAGATCGCCCGCCAGAATGACGAGATCGCCCGCCAGAAGGAGCAGATCGCCCGCCAGGTGGCCGGCTATCTGAGTTGGCTGCGTGCCCTTACGCAGTACATCGAGTGGCGCGGCAGCGCGCCGGAGGTACGGTTGCCGCTAGAGACAGCCTATGTGCCGCTACAGGCCCGGTGGATGGCAGATGACGGGGGTGACTTAGCCACGAACCAATTACTCGGGTTTGGCAATCGCCTCGTGATCGTCGGGGGGCCGGGATCAGGAAAGACCACAGTGCTGTTGCACATTGCATGGGCACTGGCGTGTTCGCTGCTCACCGGCACCTCCGAGCCGGCTCACTCGGGCCTGGGCCTGATGAGTGCCTCGGGCGGCCCAATCACCCCGAAAGAATTGCCGCTGCCGATCTTCGTCCCGCTTGCCTCCTTTGCCCGCTATCGTCGCCACCTGCCGGGCGATGCTCAGCCACTGCACGGCACACTGGCCCACTTTATCTCACACCATCTGATCAACCGACAGGCCAACCTTGCTTTACCGGCCGACTTCTTCGTGCAATTGCTTGAGGACGGGCGCGACGTGGTGCTGTTGCTCGACGGGCTCGACGAGGTGGCGAATGAGGACGAACGCGCCGAGGTGCGCCAGTCGGTGGAAGACCTGGTGGGCGGGCGCGCTTCCATGCGGGTCCTGGTCACCTGCCGCACCATTGCCTATCGCGTCGGACGTACCGCGTTGGGCGCCGAATTTCGCAAGATCGTCGTGCAGCCACTCGACTTCGCGCAGCACATCACCCCGATGGTGCGTCAGGCCTATGCGTGCATTCATCAGGAGGACAGGGCCTTAAGCACCAATCGGGTCAAGGACCTGCTGGACGGGATTGCACGGCTGGAGGAGGAGCGCCGCGTCCGTCAGGGTAAGGATGCGCGGGCACTGGTGGACAGCCCGCTGATGCTCCGCCTGCTTCTGA
Source organism: Chromatiaceae bacterium (assembly GCA_013426805.1). Classification (GTDB taxonomy): domain Bacteria; phylum Pseudomonadota; class Gammaproteobacteria; order Chromatiales; family Chromatiaceae; genus Thiodictyon. Next base: position 6,037 of record JACDZG010000068.1, on the reverse strand, counting down.
TCGTGCATGTCAACAACCGCAGGCTACCGGACGAGCGCGCCGATCTGTTTGAAAAGGCCATCGATGCCCTCTTGCGGGTCGACTACGGGCGCGTGGAGAGCGATATCCGCGAACTATCGACCGATTGGACCCGGTTTCGCGACATGGCGCAGCATCTCGCTTTCCACATGCACCGGCAGGGGCGCACCCAAGGCCGCGAGATCGAAGAGCCGGACTTGAAGTCCGCCCTGCGTCAGGAGGCACGCTTTCTCCCTCACGTCGACGGGTTTCTGAGCCAAGCCCGCCGGCGCGGTAGTCTGCTCGAAGAGCGCAACGGCGTGTATCGCTTCATCCATCTGGCCTTCCAAGAGTTCCTGGTCGCACGCTACCTGCGAACGGTGATCGGTCCGGAAGATCCCGACGCCATCCTAACCTTTCTTGACGGACGGCTGGAAGACCCTTGGTGGCGCGAACCCATCCTGCTGCTCGTCGGCTCTATGGCGGGACAGGCCGCCGACGCGACGCGCACCTTCTTAGGCGCGCTTGCTAAGGCGGGCGCAAGTGCGGGTGCACGGTTTTCCGCTATCGAGTTAGCGGGCGTAGCCGCGCAAGAGTGGCGCGAAAGCGGTCCGGAGATCAGGTTACAGTGCGTACAACAAGTCGTTGGTCTACTAGAGGATCCGATCGCCCTTCGGGAGTCAGATCCGATCCAACGTGCCCGCGTCGGTGACGCCCTAGCTCGATGGGGCGACCCTCGTTTTGATCCGCGACAATTCTACCTCCCAGCCGACGCGATGCTGGGCTTCATACGCATACCCGCTGATCCGGAATTCAGGATCGGGACACGAACGAAGAACGCGATGCGATTTGGAAAAATCGTTAACGATACGATACCGGTATACGAAATCAACGACGCATTCACACCGACGTCCGAGTTCTACGTCGGGCGTTACCCGGTTACGGTCGCGCAGCTGAAGGCTTTCGTAGATGCGGAAAAATACGAACTCGCCGAAGCCAATGCGCTCCGCGACCCGGACAACCGACCCGCACGTTACGTCAATTGGTACGAAGCGCTCGCCTACTGTGAGTGGCTGAACAAGATACTTGCGACCGCGCCGATCTTCAAAAGGTATGAGGTGGCGCAGTTAGTTCGTGGCGGGTTATGGCGGGTCACCATGCCGAGCGAGTTGGAGTGGGAAAAGGCGGCGCGGGCCGAACATCGCGATAGTGTGTTCTCGTGGGGCAATAAACCAGATCCGAACCGAGCCAATTACGAGTATACGAAGATCGGCGAAACATCCGCCGTCGGCTGCTTTCCAGCCAACGGACTCGGACTGTACGATATGATCGGTAACGTAGGGGAATGGACGCGCAGTTTATGGGGGACAGATTATGCGAGGCCGGATTGTGCTTATCCATTCTGGCGAGAGGACCGGGAATGCGAGTCACTGGACGCGGCGGATACCCTACTGCGGGTCGTTCGCGGCGGTTCATATGTCAATCAACACGACTACGCACGCTGTGCCTGTCGCAGCAGCAGTCTTCCCTTTGGTCGGGCGGACGACCGGGGTTTTCGTGTGGTACTGAGTTCGGTCCCTAGTTCCCAATGTGCCCAAGCCCGTAGGATGCGGTGAGTACTCCATCGGAAAGGTCTCCGGGGCGATCGGTCGGGTGATGACGGGGTTGATGCGGTTCGTGCCTCACCGCATCCTACGGCGAGCAGCCTCTACGGCCGGCAGGTCCGCAATGATGTATCCCGCCGCCAACGTTGCGGCCGGAGGGATGATCAACGCCTACGACCCGATGCTTGGCCAACATTGGCGGTCAAAGCGGGGCAACCGCTCGTGGAGCAAAGAGGCGTTCGATGATCGCGGTCCGGGGGTATCATTCCCCCGTCCGGTGTCCGTAGTTGCCCGCGACTCGCCAGGAGGAACCCATCGCCATGCAGACGCAGCGGATCTTTCTTGCCTCGTCCCGCGAACTGCTGGAAGATCGCAGGGAGTTCGAGATCTTCATCAACCGCAAGAACAACGACTGGGTGCAGCGCGGCGTCTTCATCGAACTGGTGGTCTGGGAAGACTTCCTGGACGCGGTGTCGCGGACCGGCCTGCAAGACAAGTACAACCGCGAGATCCGCCGCTGCGATCTCTTCGTCATGCTGTTCTGGACCAAGGTCGGTCACTACACCGCGGAAGAGTTTGAAACCGCCTTCGGCCAGTTCCAGGCGACCAGCAAGCCCTACATCTTCACCTATTTCAAGGATGCCCCGATCGACATCGGCAGCGCCAACCAACAGGACTTGATGAGTCTCTGGGCCTTTCAGCACAAGCTGGACCAACTGGGTCACTTCTACACCCGCTATCAGACGCTCGACGCGCTGAAACTGCACTTCAACGGCCAACTCGACAAACTGGCGGCGAGCGGATTCATCACCTTCGCGCCGGACCAGGGTGCGCCGGCTCACACCGCGTATGAGGCCACACTCAACGACAGCGGCGCCATCGCCCAGGGCGGCGGCGATGCGGTCGGGGCGGCCGGCGTCAAGACCGCCGACAATTCCGGCACCATCGTCACCGGCACCCAGATCGTCACCCACTACCATGCCGCCACGGACCGGGCGCTGCCCAAGGAACAGATCGCCCGCCAGGTGGCCGGCTATCTGAGCTGGCTGCGCGCGCGTACGCAGTGCATCGAGTTGCGCGGCATCGAGCGGGCGGGCGGGGCGCCGGTGGTGCTGTTGCCGCTGGAGACGGCCTATGTGCCGCTGCGGGCCAGGCCGCTGCCGCGCGTCGGCGAGGCGCTGCCGCACCAAGGCGGGAACGACCGGGGCCGCGCTGGGCCGCCCGACGGCACCGCGGCCAATGAACGGGACGGCGACATCACGCTCAACCAGGTGCTTGGGCTCGGCCACCGCCTGGTCATCATCGGCGGACCGGGGTCCGGCAAGATCACCGTCCTGCTGCACATGGCCTGGGCGCTGGCCTGCTCGCTGCTCACCGGCGAACCCGAACCGGCCTGCGCACGACTGGGCCTCACCACCGACCCGAGCGCCCTGCCGCTGCCGATCGTCGTGCCGCTCGCCTCCTTCGCCCGCTATCGGCGCCAACTACTGGGCCAGGCCCCGGCGCGCGAGCGGACCCTCGCCTATTTCATCTCGCACCAGCTGATCAGCCGACAGGCGGACTTCGACTTGCCCGCGGACTTCTTCGTACAACTGCTCCAGGACGGGCGCGACGTGCTGCTGCTGCTCGACGGGCTCGATGAGGTGGCGAATGAAGACGAGCGCGCCGAGGTGCGTCAGTCGGTGGAGGACCTGGTGGGCGGGCGCGCGGCCATGCGCGTCCTGGTCACCTGCCGCACCATCGCCTACCGCGGCGGGCGCACCGCGCTGGGCGCGGATTTTCGCGAGATCGTCGTGCAGCCGCTGGATTTCACGCAGCACATCGTCCCCATGGTGCAGCAGGCCTATGCCTGTATCCACCCGCGGGACAAGTCCTTGCAAGCCGAGCGGGTCACTGACCTGGTGGACGGGATGACCCGCCTGGAAGCCGGGCGCCGCGCGCGTCAGGGCGAGGCGGTGCCGGCGCTGGTGGACAGCCCCCTGATGGTGCGCCTGCTGCTGATCGTGCATGTCAACAACCGCCGGCTGCCGGACGAGCGCGCCGATCTGTTCGACAAGGCCATCAATGCCCTGCTGCAGGTCGACTATGGGCGCGAGGAAGGCGATATCCGCGAACTGTCGACCGATTGGAAGCTGTTTCGCGACATGGCGCAGCATCTCGCCTTCCACCTGCACCAACAGGGCCGCGACCAGGGCCGCGAGCTCGAAGAACCGGCCCTCAAGGCCGCCCTGCGTCAGGAAGCGGACTTCACCCCGCCGCGCATCGACGACTTTCTGCGGCACGCCCGCCAGCGCGGCAGTGTGCTCGAAGAGCGCAACGGCGTGTATCGCTTCATCCATCTGGCCTTTCAGGAGTTCCTGGCCGCGCGCTATCTGCGCGAGGTCACCGGCGCGGAGGGTCGCGCGGCCATCCTCGCCTTTCTCGCCGACCGGCTGGACGACCCCTGGTGGCGCGAGCCGACCCTGCTCCTGGCCGGCTATCTCGGCGCCCATGCGGCCAAGTCCGCACGCGAGTTGCTGGGCGCCCTGGCCAAGGCGGGCGCGACATCGGACGCACGGTTCGCCGCCGTGGAGTTGGCGGGCACGGCCGCGCTGGAATGGCCCGAGAGCGGCGCGCCGCTCCGGACCGAATACGCGCACCGGATACTTGCCCTGCTGAGCGACGCCGACGCGCTGAGGCAGTCCGCACCCGCGGTGCGCGCCCGCGCCGGCGACACCCTGGCGCGCTTGGGCGATCCGCGCTTCGACCCGCGGCGATTCTTCTTGCCCGCCGATGACTTGCTCGGCTTCGTGCACATTCCGGCCGACTCGGCATTCAGGATCGGCACGCGGAAGGCAGACTTGGAGCGGGTCGCAGGCATCATCGGCAACGACGTCCCCGGGGGCGAGATCAATGACACCGTCACGCCGACCCCGGAGTTCTACATCGCGCGCTATCCGGTCACGGTCGCTCAGTTCAGGGCTTACTGCGATTCGACCGGGGTCCAACCGGGTGACGCCGATGCCTTGCGCGACCCGGATAGCCGGCCGGTGCGTTGGGTCGGCTGGCGCGAGGCGCTGGCCTACTGCGAGTGGCTCACCAAGGCGCTGGCGAACGAACCGGTCTTGACCGGCAGTGTGGCTGCCCGGCTGGTGCGTGAAGGATCGTGGCGGGTCGCCCTGCCGAGCGAGTTGGAATGGGAGAAAGCGGCACGCGGCGGCCTGGTCGATGCGGTGTTCTCCTGGGGCGACACTCCCGACCCGAATGCCGCCAATGACGATCACTCGCAGATCCAGGAGACCTCGGCGGTCGGCTGTTTCCCGGCCAACGGGTTTGGTCTGTACGACATGATCGGCAACGTCTGGGAATGGACCCGCAGCCTGTGGGGCACGGATTGGGACAAAACTTATGCGTACCCGTATCAGGTGGATGACGCGCGGCGCGAGGCGCTCGACGCGGGGGACGAGGTACGGCGGGTCTTGCGCGGCGGTTCGTGGTTCGACCATCGTGACCTCGCGCGCTGTGCCTTTCGCAACTGGGTTCAACCCGTCAACCGGAACGATAGCTTGGGTTTTCGTGTCGTGTTGCGTGCTGCCCCTGTTTCTTCAACTCTGGACTCTGATCACTCTGCACTCTGACGCTCTGATCTTCCGATTCCGGAGGAGGTGCGGGGGAGCCTTCCCCCGCCACGCGCAGCGCGCGATTTTTTTTGCCGCCCCCACCCTTTCCGGCTGACCACGCCCGCCGCCGCCGATCCCCCCGCTTTATGCTAGCCTTGACCCCTGCGATGCCAACACCGGACACCTGCCGCCCATGTCCTCCAGCGCTGCCACTCAACTCGCACCCGCGCCGCAGGTCCCGGCCCCGCCGCCGCGACGCCTGCCCGCGGCGGGTCCCGCGGACGGTCTATTGGTCTCGGAAGCGGTCTACTGGACCACCTATTATCTGGAGTCGGACCACCATTACGAGTGGAACAATGGCCGCCTGGAGGAGAAACCAGTGTCCGATTACGAGACCTTTCTGGTCTATGCCTGGTTCAGCGAGCTGGTGCGGCACTTCCTGCGCACCCACCCCTGCGCGCAAATGGTCGGCCTGGAGATGGGTTTCCGGCTGCCGCTGCCGAGCGGCACCGTCATCCGCAAGCCCGATTTCGGCGTGGTGCGCAATGACAATCCCGAGCCGCTGCTGCCCCTGGATTGCTCCTACCACGGGGTTTTCGACCTCTGTATCGAGGCCCTGTCCGACCAGGAGCACAGCGGCATCGTACGCGACACCGTGACCAAGAAGGCCGAATACGCCGCCGGGGGCGTACCCGAGTATTACATCCTGCACCAGAACCCCGCTCACCAGGCCTTCTATACCCGCACCCCCGCCGGGTTCTATACGCCCATCGCACCGCAGTCCGGGGTCATCTGCTCGCGGGTGCTGCCGGGGCTGCAATTCCGCCCGACCGACCT
>JACDZG010000237.1 GCA_013426805.1 Chromatiaceae bacterium | reverse complement strand
AATTACAATATGTTAAATTGTTTTTGGTTCTTAAGTAAATGACATTGAGGTGCCAATCTGATTCGGCCCCATAAACAATAGGGCAACTTGTTGATAACAGCAGTTGAGCCGACTGCGCAGCAGCAACCCATTTCCGATCTTCCCGATCTGTAACTATGATTGTCAATTCATCTGAAAGGATCGCTATTCTTTCTCCGTTTCCCTCATCCACATTAACGGGGACATATTCAACCAGCACTCTGTCATGTTTTGATTGCAGTACTTGAAAGCCATACTCCTGTTCCTGCATATTCGTGTTGAAAGGCATATTCCGCTTATATTCATCCTGAATGAGGGATTCCTCGTCGAGCACAATGAAGTGATCAGCCTTCTCGAATTCCCGCAGCCACCGATAAACTATCTCACGCAGTTCAGCGTCTTTTGGTTCAGCCTCATCCGCCAAATTTGACAGCTCATTATAAACAGCACTGGCAGCAAGCATGACATTTGTGTCAATCAGATACATCGCCACTTTTGGCCCTCGCCTCCTTGATACGTTGAATTGCAAGCTCCGTCTGTATTCTCGTTTCGCCGAGAGTATCACCGAAAAATTGTGGCGGCCAATTCTTGATTCTGCCAACAGTATCCGGGGCCAATTCCCGAAGTTTTGCTTCCTTGCCCTCCCGTTCAACAAAGTACATTGCACAATTTTTGGGGACTGTCTCGCCCTTTGCCAGCAAGGTCTGCATCCGGCGAAAAAGATGCTCGGAATGGGTCTCGACAATGAACTGTACATTACGCTCTTTGCTGACCGTGACAAACAACTCGGCCAGCAGAGATTCCGCCTGAGGATGCAGATGACTTTCTGGCTCCTCGACGATGACAATATGGCCGGGTTCGGCATGACGTGCTGCAACGATGACAGGCAACACCTGCGACACCCCGACTCCGACATCTTTCAGGTTGGACACCTCGCCATCACGGTGAAGGAGGAGTTCGTACCGCGCAGACCCTCCCAGCGACTTGACCGAAAGGTCATCAGCCAAATCCATTGCCTTGAGCCAACGCACCGTTTCCTGAAAGAGGGTTGCCTCATGAGGAGCCGTTCTGTTACGCTTCATTGCCTTTTGCAAGGAAAGGCCACTGGCGATCAGGGCATCCACAGCCTTGCCGCCATCGTCACCGATACTGGCTGGCATCTGTCCGCTCCAAATATAGTCGCGCTGGGCCAGCCTGCGAACCGGCCCAAGATAAATGATACGAGAAAGTTCCTCCAGAAGTTGCGGGCCGACATCTTGAATGGGGACTGCATTGCCGCCTAGCCGGGCAAGGACAGCGGGGGAGAAGGTAAAGGACCTTCTTGGTCGGAAATCAGCGCTCTGCCGGCGACTTTTACGCTCGTCTCCCAAGAGCAGCCGGTAAACGCCCGGTTTGCGGCGTTCGACGATAAAGCCTTGACCTTCCTTGCCGAGTCTTAAATAGCCAAGCTCAGCGCTTCCGGCCTGGCCCCGCCGATACCGCGCCGAGAAGATGGTCGAATTAGCCAGTTCGCCGCTGGCGCTCCAGCGGAACTCAATGCCTACCTGCTGCGATGAACCAAAGCGGCATAGCAGGTCCTTAAATTGCCCTAAGGCCACCGAGTCACCGGCGTCTGGATTGCCCAGATTAAGATCCTGGTTGTCATCACCGCCTTTGACGGTCTGACGAATGAGCAGCAGGGCTTGAATTAGACTGGACTTCCCTGAGGAGTTGGTTCCCAGAAAAAGGGTCACCGGTGCTAAGCGCATCGGGCCGGTCGCTTTCCAGATTTTAAAATTTTCAAGGCTTAGATGAATCAGCATGGTTATTCCTTATTGCAAGTTGCCCCGTTCCATTCTATCCCACGCCTGAAGCACCAGGCGCTGGGTTCGGTATTCGCCAAAATTACGTTCATCATTGTTCTTGAGGACGCGGAAGGTCTCAGATGGGTAGTCCGGCCCCATAACCTCGGCCGGGTCGAGGATATAGCGCAGTTCGTCGCGGGTGAGACCGTAGAGGCGGGCGTAGCAGGCATCCAGCTCGGCGCGTAGCAGGGCGCGGCGTTCCGGGTCAAAGGCAAAGGGCGGGCCAGTGTGGCCCAGATCCTCGGCCCAAGGGGCCAGGTCGTGGCTGGTGTAGGTGAGTTCCAGGACGCGGGGGACGATGAAGTCAAGGTCGGTCTCAGTGTAGGCATCGGGGGGGGAGAACGGGAAGTTGCTTTGCGATATAAAAATTGAGAGTGATTCCACCAATTTTCTGGCGAGCTGAAAAATCGAAACAAAGCGCCGACAAGTTAGCGAGTAGGGCAGCAGTTTGGAATGGCGAGATTGAATCGCCAGGAAATATCAATGGGATTTTGTTCCCCACCCCCGCTCTCGGCAGCACGCTGGCAATCACCGTCCGTTCATCTGTGGCACGGCAGATATCCCGCCAGCCCATAAGCCAGCGGGGGGATGTTTTTTCCAAAAGGACTGTGGCATAGGCGCAGGCGGCGGCCGCATCGGTCAGAAACGGGGCTGTATCGATGCAGTTGGGATAGGCAGCGGCGGAGTCGAGCAGGTCTTTGACGGCCAATGGTTTAGCCGCGAACCAGGCGGTTTTCACTCGCTCGCCCAAGGCAAGGCGGGAAAGCGGCTCGGCGGGCAGAAAGCCGGGACCGGGGAAGAGCATCCCTGCCGGGCTATTGCCGCAGAGGCCAAGCCCGGTGGGAACAACTTCGGCGGCAAAGGGATATTGTCCGGCGAATTCCTGCCAGGCCGGAAAGAGCCGGGCCATGGCCGCCCCGGCGGTGTCCATTCCCTGGCCACGCAACCATTGGCCGAACAGGAGATGGGCAAGGGCCAGGGGAACAATCTCCTCGTCACGATCGGCAAGGGCCTTGAGCAAAGCCTTGGGCAGCCGGGCAATGCGGAGATAGACCTCACGGGCCTCCACCCAGTAACGGGGCCGTACCGCAAAGGCCGGGTTCCGCTTGTGGGCCAGGGACACATCGCCTGCCGACTCCTTACCGTCCTCCCCTGGCTGGTAAGTGGCCCAGCGATGGTCAAACTGGTGGATCATCTTGGCCTCGTAGAGAGGAAGATAATCGTCCGCATTGGCCGTGGCAAAGAGATGACTGTCGTTGGACATATGAAACATTGCCATGAACCGGATGCCCCAGGGGTTTTCTTCCGGCTCGTCATGCCCCCATCCCGGATCAACACCGGCACCCTGCTGTAAATTTTACGGGTCAACTCAGCATCCATGCGGCTGCGGAACACCGGGCAGGTGCGGGTATTGGGATTGATGCGGCGGAAGTCCTCGGGGCTTAACGAAAAACCACGCTGCTCATCGGCAAGCTGCGAGGTGGCGGTGAGAAAGAAGCTGAACCGAGCCTCGTCACTTGCCCCCAGAGTGAGCAGACAGAATTTCATGCGGCTATCCACTGCGGGGAAAAGACCTGCCCTATTCTCAAAATCAAAGAGACTGGCCAAGCGTCCTGACTGGGCGATATCGGCAAAATAGGCCTTGGTGGAGTCGTCGGTGGCAATGCCGGTGGGCACGATGAATCCAGCTCGCCCGTCTTTAGACACGAGCTGACTGATGGTCTCGGCAAAGAGGGCGTAGGTGTTGACATCCCCCACCCCGGTAAGCGGATAGCGGCCACCATCCTCGCCCTTGACATGGGCAAAGATGCTGGCGGCTTCGGCGGTGCGGCGAGCGCTGATAAATTCCTCATACAGCCGCTTTTCGGCCTCACAGTCCCGGTCGTCATGGAGAAGCTCGGGGTGGAGATTTTTGGCCAGCATTCCCTGGGCCAGCCAGGTAATACGCTGGCCGCGCTCGGACTTATTCCTGGCCATGGCCACCTCAGGATGACGGGTGGCGAAAAACTCCTCCTCCTGGAGTTTGATCCGTTCCCATGGCGGATTGGCCAGCACACAGTCAAAACCACCCT
>JACDZG010000236.1 GCA_013426805.1 Chromatiaceae bacterium | reverse complement strand
CTAGAGAAGGGTACAAGATACTCCTTGAAGGCACATCATGTCGAGGCCGCACCCCTGATGCGGGATGCGGAGGGAAACGGTGGGCGTGTCAAGTCCGGATATGGTGCCAGGGAGATAACTCGCCAGCTCTTCCAGCTTGAGCGACATGTAAAGTGACAGGAAATAGGCCGCAAGAGCGTCGTTCGGCGGGGCGGAAGTGGGATCTCCGTTGCGCCAGAAAACGATCCGCAGCCGCCCCTCTGCGCAATTCACGCGTGATCCCAAGCCGGAAGGAACTTTCGGGAGCCACGCGGATAGATAGCTGTTAAGTTGGATCATGAGATCCCGGCGGCCCCGCTCAGTCAGCGTTCGAAAATTAACGATATCGGCCAGCAGGATCACGGCGTTACTGGGCTTGCCAGTCTTATGAGTGACTTCCGCTGGTTCGAGCGGGTGGGGGTCGCGTTGACAAGTGCGCAGTACTGCTTGGATGATGCAAGGGTGACCGATTTTCTCACAACCCGTTTTGGACCTGATTGCATTGCTGGCTAGTTCCGTATTGCAGTTGGCGCACGAATTGGTGTTTAATATTGCTCCCAACAGTCCGAGGAAATGCAGTTTAGCGTAATGTTCGGGCGTCACCGGAATAAGGTATGGCCCGCGCCGATTGATTTGCTCAAATTCGTCAGGCTTTAGCTCGATAACGTGCACGAAACTCAGTATGCTGCGGTCGTGGTTCGGAAACGCCCCGACAAACTTAGCCTTACTTGAGTAATCCCCGGCCAGTGTTGACGTAAGATTTAACTCGTCTATCTCTTGAAGCTCGCGTTCTAGCGATGCGGCAAGAATAATACCCAGGTTTTCTTCCCACTGGAACTTCATGTCTTCCCATGCCAGACGGCCCGTCACCAGCGCATATTGCGATCTGGCATCCTCGGCGCCGGTATAGCTGCGATCATGGATTGCGAAGGAAAAGCGGTTGTCGTCTCCAATGATGACGAACATACACTGCACGACTAGGGACGTCGGGGATGCGGGTATGGATCTTGCGTGCCGGCTGGACCAGTCGGTCTTGGACCATATCTCAATCGGCCAGTCATTAGGGGTTCGTACGTCGGAAATAGACAATTTACGCCGTTGCAGGGCCTCCGCCGGGATAGCATCTAGGCGCGTGCTGGTTACGATAATCTTCTCATCGCGTAGCCAATACTCAATCTCACTGAGCAAGGGAGGAGTGCGGCCGACCGCGCTAGAGGAGAGCTTTTTCTTACTGACCGCCCGTAATAGCTTTGAGATTGCATCGCCGCCACACGGCTGGGATGTGCCGTTATTCAGTGGCGTCCGCGCACCAGCGGGGCTGGCGATGTAGTGAACCAGTTGGCCCTTCCAGCGTTCGTCCACTGGCGTGTTGAGTATGTCATCTAAGAACGCTTCGGTATGCGACCTGAGCTCACGGGGTGGCCCAATCTTCTGTTGGATGGCAGCAGCGACGCGTTGGTATTGCGGTTCATCTTCCCCGCCTCTCCAACCAGTGATGTCGTCGTGCTGGATCCTGCCCCAAAACACAGGGAGCTTAGCGGCGCCGAGTAAAAGCGGGATTAGTTTTTCGGAGCGAAGAGCCGTTCCGGCTTCGTGTATAATCCATGGGTGCTTTAATGACTCTTCCGTGCACAGTGCAATCACGCAGCGTGCCGACTGAAGCGCATCCTCAATGCGCGGCCACCACTCGTCACCGGCAAGAAGATCGTTGTCCCACCACACGGACCATCCCTGATTCTTGAGGCGCTGCACTAGCCAACGGTGACCCAACAGTTCCAGTGGTTCGATTCCTAGCGCCGTGGCAATCGTGCGCAGCTCGTCGTCGGTTAGGAATTCTATCTTGGGCACAGGGTCGTTGGGTTTTCCGCGCAGTGCGGGCATCGAGTCAGCCAAGATTCTCTTGAGATCATCTCTGTCGCAGCGTGGGCGATGGTAGCTGATAAAGATATCGGTCACGGTAATCTCCCTAGGGTTCCTTGACGAACAACCTTCTGCGCACATGCGTCAAGTTTGGCGCGGCGCAAGTTTGGCCTGATCGAACAGGTCCATAAACGCCTGTTGCAGTCGGTCCATGGCGGTCGCGATGGGGCGGTGAGGCGCCTTGGGGCAACCGTCGAAGCGTTGGGATAATCCCGGGCGCAGAATACGGCTGTGGACCTTGGTAAAGAACGGGGCGACGCGGAGACCCAGGTCAGTGACCCGGTAGCGATGGCTCTGTGGAATCCGTTCGATCAGACCGTGCAACCGCAGTCGCCGCAGATCGTAGGTCATGCGTCCACTGGAGTAGGCCGCGAGCGGCACCCCGAGGGCCTGCGCCATCCAGTCGCGCAGACTGGCATGGCGGAATCCGTCCGGCTGGGTGAGGAACAGGCACAGGGCGGTGAAGAGCGCCAGCACCCGCGGATCGTCGAAGTGCAACCCGGCGGCGCGTTGGCCGGCGACCACCTGCGGTTGGGTGACCTGATCGAACACCCCCTCGGCCAGGAGGCAATCCTGGGCGATGGTCTCCACGTCGAGCAGTCGGCGGTTGGCAGCAAAGCCGATGGCCCGCAAGGCAGGCAGGATATTCAGATTCCGTCCGATGCCGAAGTCGCGGGTGTTGTTGATCGTGGTCTCGGTGCGCAGGGCGCGGCCTTCCTTGAAGTATTGCTTGATCTTGGAGGACTTCAGGTACAACCGGTCGATCCCTTCGATATCCAGCACGACCTTCTCGTCCAGCAACTCACGCACGGTTTGTTCTATCATGACAGCAGGCCCCGGTTGAACCCTCGGCTTCATGCCACCACGCCGCTTCGTGCGGCTATCAACGGAAGTTTAGCCTTCCGTCGCCCAACCGGGGCCGCTCAACGCCAGACGCCACCCCATGACTCGTCGGTCTGAGGCGAAGCCTCTCGCTAGCCATTGATGTTGGTTCTCGCACTCAAGCGTCTACGGCATTTTGCGAGATCAGCATTGCCCTGTCAACGTAGGGTGAAGCGCTCCTGAGTCGGCGGCAGGCCAGTCGGTAAGACGGAGATCATCGCACGGACCGTTTACCCTTATCGCAGCATGTTGGTGCCCTCAATCGGGTAGTTGCCGATACTCCGAGCAGCGCTCGGGTGTGGGAATACCCTTGCCGGGATAGAGCAGATACTGCGGGTCGAAGGCGCTCTTCACCGCGCGGAACTGGGTCAATTCTGCCGGACTGAACTGGACGCACATCTGGTTGATCTTCTCAATGCCGACCCCGTACTCACCGGTGATGGTGCCGCCGGCCTTGGTCATCGTTCCGGCGACCGGAGGTCGAGGCTTTAGCCGGTTCGGCGCGCAGGCACCACTGCTTTTCTTTGAGATCTCGGGAATCGCCACCGGCTAAAGCCTCGACCTCCAGTTGCTGACAGGCCGTCGCTGGCCGGAACGATGATCAAGGCCGTGCCGCCCACCTCCTCGGTCCGCGCCGGTTCGCCGGGCGGGTTGGCATCGAACAGGATCAGCGGGTGGATGTTGCCGTCGTCGCGTGGAAGACATCGGCGACCCGCAGGCCATATTCGGCAGACAGTTCCGCCGTGCGGCGCAGCACCTGAGGCAGGGCGCCAGCAGTTCCAAATTTGGGTGGCCGCCGCCAACAGCGTTTCGGCAGCTAGGCCGATGGTGGATGCGCTGCGCTTATCCACCCGAGGAAACCGGCTCCGTTGTAGCATACTCTCTGCTTATCTTCGCGCCATTCGGGACAGGCCACAGATTCCAACGGGAAGTCTGGCAATCCAACATCTGAGGCCGGCCGCTCCCCTTGTCGCCCCACGCGCCGCAACGTTCACGCCTGGACAAGTTTCCCACACCCCTCCGAGCCCAAGAAGTAGGCGGGGAACCGCTCGTCCAGGCTGATAAGTGTGGCATCCAGCCCTTTAAAGTTGCCATTACGTGTCCGGTTCCACGCCCGCAAGCAATTTG
>JACDZG010000235.1 GCA_013426805.1 Chromatiaceae bacterium | reverse complement strand
ACATAGGCGCCGCCGGCCTTCAGCGTCGCCAGCAGGGCGACGATCAGCGCCGGGGTGCGCTCCAGGGCGATGGCGACCGTCGACTCCGGACCGACGCCCCGTTCGATCAGGGCATGTGCCAGGCGGTTGGCCTGGGCATTGAGCTCGCCATAGCTGAGCGCGGTGTCCGCGCAGACCACGGCAGTGGCCGCGGGGGTGCGCGCCGCCTGCGCCTCGAAGAGGGCGTGGACCGCGCCGACGGGCGGCAGCGGCGCGTCCGTGGCATTCCACTCGACCAGCAATTGTTGGCGCTCGGGCGGGGGCAGGATTTCCAGCTCGCACAGGGGCCGCTCCGGCGCGCTGTCCAGGGCCGTGACCAGCGACACCAGGGCGCACGCCATGTAGGCGCACAGGCGCTGCGGATCGAGGCCGGCGTCGACCTGCGCCGTCATGGCGAAGCCTTCGCCCAGGTCATCGACCGATAGCGTCACGGGGTAGTTGGTCCGTTCCTCGGCCCGCAGCAGTGCGACCCCCGTCAGCCCCAGCCCGGCGGCACCGGGGTCCGGACTATGCCGGTAATTCAACAGCGCGGAGAACAGCGGCGTGGGCGCCGGCACCGCGCTGCAACGTTGCGCCAGACTGAGCGAGGCCTGTTCATGACGGATCAGCGCCAGCAGTGCCTGCTGGGTCTGGCGCACCGCCGTCGCCACCCCCCGCGCATCGCAGGCGATGCGCAGCGGCAGGGTGTTGATGAACAGCCCCAGGGCGCGCTCGATCCCGGCCCCGCCTTGTAACCGACCGAAGAGCACGGTGCCGAAGACCACGTCCGGCTGGCCGCAGCAGGCGGCCAGCACCCGCGCCCAGGCCAGATGGCAGAGCGCGGCCGGGGTGGCGCCGAGTTGGCGCGCCTGCTGCCGCAGGCGTTGCGCCAAGTCGGCGCTCAGGGATTGGCGGGCCTCGTGGATCGCGGTGCCGTCGCCCTGCACGTCGTGCAGACCGAAGGGTGCCGTCGGGGTCTCGACCGTACCCAGCATCTCCCGGAAGAAGGCCTCGTGCGCGACTGCTGTCAGCCCCCCGCGCAGTTGAGCGATGAAATTGCGGAACGGGATCGGTGTGCTCAGGCGGTGCGCCGCGCCCTGCCAGAGGGCGGCGACTTCCTCCATCATCGCCTCCATGGTCGTGTGGTCGGATACCAGATGGTGCAGGCGCAGGAGCAGCAGGGTGCGCGCGCCGTCACGCGCCAGCACGGCCCGCAGCAACGGTGCCTGGGTCAGGTCGAGCCGGGTATGACGGGGATGGAAGCGTTCCAGCAGTTGCTCGGCCACCGGTCCCTGGGCCGGGTCGAGGTCGCAGGTCGCCACCGGCAGCGGCGCGTGGCGCCAGACCGCCTGCACCGGGGCGGACAGTTGCTCCCAGAGCACGGCCGTGCGCAGGATATCGTGGCGGTCCACCACGGTCTGCA
The DNA here is from genome assembly GCA_013426805.1 of Chromatiaceae bacterium. Classification (GTDB taxonomy): domain Bacteria; phylum Pseudomonadota; class Gammaproteobacteria; order Chromatiales; family Chromatiaceae; genus Thiodictyon. The sequence goes on along the minus strand of JACDZG010000235.1, from coordinate 2,577 downwards.
GGGCGGCGAGGAAGGCCTGACTGCGCTCCCAGGTGTCGAAGGCCAGCACGGCCGGCAAGATATAGGGATCGCCGACGCCCTGCAGCCGGTGATGGAAGAGGAGGCCTTCCTGCAGGGGGGAGAGCGGGTAGAGGTCCTGGACATTGCCGAGGCCGCCCGCGACCTGGGCGACGATGCGATCGATTTCGTCCTGGGCGAGGGCGATGAGCGGCAGGTCGTCGGGCCCGATGTGCGTCGTGCCCGGTCGGATCCGGTTGGGTGGGATGGCGGGTGGCGCGGCGTCCGTATCCGCCCGCAGGCGCGCGGCCAGGGCGGCGACCGTGGGCGCCTCGAAGACCCAGCGCACCGCGATACTCCGATTCAGCGCCGTGTGCAGACGCGAGGCCAACTGGGTGGCCAGCAGGGAGTGCCCGCCCAGTTCAAAGAAGTTGGCATGGATGTCCGCCACCGGGCGCTTGAGGACCGTCGACCACAGGCCGAGCAGGATCTCCTCCAGGGCGTCGCGCGGGCCGACCGCCCCGGCGTCGCTGCCGACGTAGTCCGGGGCCGGCAGGGCCTGGCGGTCGAGCTTGCCGTTGGGGGTCAGCGGCAAGGCGTCCAGGGCGACGTAGGCCGCCGGGACCATGTACTCGGGCAGGGTCTGCTGGAGGACGGTGCGCCAGTCGCTCGGTGTCGGCAGGCTCATTCCGGCCGCGGGTACAACATAGGCCACCAGCTGCAGGTCGCCGGTGGGCGCCGGACGGGCCAGCACCACCGCTTCCCGTACCGCCGGGTGCGCCGCCAGTGCGGCCTCGACCTCGCCCGTTTCGATGCGAAAGCCCCGGATCTTGACCTGGTGGTCGAGCCGGCCGAGGAATTCGATGTCCCCGGACGGCAACCAGCGCGCCAGGTCGCCGGTGCGGTACATCCGGCTGGCCGGATCGAAGGGGTCTTGCAGGAACCGCTCGGCGGTCAAGCCGGGGCGGTTGACATAGCCCCGTGCCACCTGGATGCCGCTGATGAACAACTCGCCCACCACGCCGAGCGGGGCCACCTGGCCAGCCTGGTCCAGGATATACAGGCGGGTATTGCTGATCGGCCGCCCGATCGGGATGATCCGGTCATGGCGCGGCGGCGAACAGGGGTACCAGGTGACGTCGACGGTGGCCTCGGTCGGACCATACAGGTTATGGAGCTCCGTACCATGCACGGCATGCAGCAGCCGATTGAACCGCCCCACCAGGTCGGGCGTGAGGGCCTCGCCGCTGGCAAAGACGCGGCGCAGGGTGCGCAACCGCGCGACCACCGGCGGCTGCTGCTCCAGATGGTCGAGGAAGGCGCGCAGCATGGAGGGCACAAAGTGCATGACGGTCACGCCGTGGCGATCCACCGCGGCGGCGATGGCGGCGGGATCGCGTTCCTCGTCCGGCGCCAACTGCGCCAGTGAGGCGCCGGTCCACGACCACCAGAAGAGCTCCCAGACCGAGACGTCGAACGCTACCGGGGTCTTTTGCAGGATCACGTCGCGCTCGTCGAGCGGAAAACGGGACTGCATCCAGAACAAGCGATTGAGCACGCTGCGGTGTTCGACCGTCACCCCCTTGGGCCGCCCGGTCGACCCCGAGGTGAAGATCACATAGGCCGGCGCATCCGCCGGGACTGACCAGTGCGCCGGCCCCTCGCCCAGCGCGTCCGCCGGCACCGGCGTCTCCGCTGTCACCACCAGCAAACCCAAGGACGCAAACCGCGGCGCCAGTGGCGCGCCGGTCAGGATGACGCAGTCCCCCAGATCGGCGGTCATCGCGGCGAGGCGGGCCGGCGGCAGGTCGGGCATGAGGGGGACATAGACGGCGCCGCTGCGCAGGACCGCGAAGATCGCTATCACCAGTTCGCGGGAGCGGTCGAAGGAGACCCCGACATACCGTTGAGGCCCCACGCCGTGCGCCTGCAGCGTGGCGGCCAGGGCGCCGACCTGGCGATCGAAGTCGGCGTAGCTCAGGGTCGTCCCGTCGCTGGCGCGCAGTGCGATGGCCTGCGGCGTGCGCTGCCGCTGCGCATGGAAGCAGTCATCGATGGCGGCTTCCAGGTTCCACTCCTGTGCGGTCGCGTTGAACCCGCGGACCAACTGGTCGTGCTCGAACGGGGGCAGGATCGCCAGATCGCCCACCGGGCACTCCGGGGTTGCCAGCGCGGCGTGCAGCAGCTGCACGAAGTGCCCGCCCAGGCGCTCGATCGTGGCTTGGTCGAACAGGTCGGTGGCGTATTCAAGGGTCCCCTGCAGGGTGTCTCCCACTTCGGCCAGTGATAGGGTCAGGTCGAACTTGGCCACCGCGCTGTCAGCCGCCAGCGGGCTCACCGCCAGGTCCGGTAAGTCCAGCGTGCCCTCCGGTGTGTTCTGCAGCACGAACATGACCTGGAGCAGCGGGGCATGCGCCAGGTTGCGTGGGATCTCCAGCGCCTCGACCAGCCGCTCGAAGGGCAGCTCCTGGTGGGCATAGGCCTCCAGGCAGACGCTGCGCACCCGTGCCAGCAGGTCGCGGAAGGACGGCCGACCGCTGAGATCCAGGCGCAGGGCGAGCGTGTTGACGAAGAACCCGA
>JACDZG010000234.1 GCA_013426805.1 Chromatiaceae bacterium | reverse complement strand
CGGCGGGGCATTGGCCATCGCTGCCGGTCAGCCTTTGCTGGTTGCTTAGTTCGTGCGGCCTTGGTCATCGTTCCGGCCACTGGAGGTCGAGGCTTTAGCCGGTCCGGCGCGCAGACACCAATGATTTTCTTTGAGATCTCGGGAAGCGCTACCGGCTAAAGCCTCGGCCTCCAGTGGCGGACAGGCCGACGCCGGCCGAAACGATGATCAAGGCCGTCCGCGGCGAGAATGACGACACAGCTGATCTGGAACGCGACATGAACGCGCAATTGGTGATCGTTGATCCGGAACTTCACAGCGGCACCCCCGTTTTTGCGGGGACGCGCGTGCCGATTCGGATTCTGTTCGATCACTTGGAAGCCGGCGACCCGTTGGAGGTTTTCTTACAGGATTTCCCATCGGTCAGCCGGGATCTGGCCATCGCGGTGCTGGAAGAGGCGAAGGCCGTGTTGCTCACCGATGCGCATCCTGCTTGACGATCGCCACAATCGCGGACGTTGACGTCCTTGTGAGTTGGAACTTCAAGCACATCGTCCGACTGGGCAAGATTCGCTTGTTCAACGCGGTAAATTTGGAGCAGGGATACAAGCCTCTCACAATATACTCTCCACGCGAGGTTATCTCTTATGAGCAAGAATAGCGGTTTTCATTCTGTCGACTTTTTCCGAAGCGTTCGCGATAAACTCGCAGATCTTCTGTCGGACATGGCTACGGATGAGATTATTGCTTTCTTTGAGAACCAAGAAGAGTCTAATAATAGCGCCACCTCCGACCACGGGCTGGCTGGTCGGCGCTCCCGCGCCGACCAGCCAGCCCGTGGCGGGGTGCGCTGACCGTTATCGCGCCGAGCAAAGCTCGGCGTCTCTTGCGGGGTGAAAGCCCCCGTCGGGTAAGGGTTAGGCGCCCGCCCGTGTCGAGTGTTGGTCCTGCTGCTGAGTGGCGTAAGCCGCGAACTATGCCCGCCGATTGGCGCTTCAGCTGAGGATGATAAATACAGGAATTGGGGCATCCTGCATATGATCATATGGTTGATCATTTGCTCGAGAAAGGTTTCGGATATGCATTTTACATATTCCAACTTGACACACCAAATGGTTCTCGTAAGAGGGTTGTGTTTTGCACTTATATAGATGACACTTGCTCGGCAAAGACTAAAATGATCATGACATCTTCCAGATCAGCCGTGGAAAAAGGTTGCCCGGGTTTTTCGGTGAAGATTACTGAATTCCGGGGACAGTTTACTTAATTCACCGAGTGGTGCTTCACACTGGGGACCCGGTTTCAGCAATTCACCTTCCTGAAGGTCACTTCGTGTCTTTACGAATCATTTGCTTAGAGGCGCATTTCTATGAGACGGCGTGGGCCGAGGCGGCCTCTCCAACGATCGCCAGGATGGCGCCTTATATCATCGATCTGGGCAGCCAGACCAAGGATGACCCAGAGGCTTGGGGAGACAACCGGCCACATCTCGAGGAAGAAAGCCGGGCGGTGGAGCTTGGAAAAGGGGCCGGGCTCGAATGGCACTAATTTAGTCTAACAGACTGAAAATAATAGGGGCCAACCCGCAAGAGTGGTAGGCTGAAGGTTGCAACACCCAACCCATCACCCTGCGAGCCAGCCCCCATGCATCCTAACCAGCGCGCCGCGACGCAGCAACGTGTCCTTAAGGAGGCCGCTCGGATCGACACCGGCGGATTCTTCAATTTGTTGACCGGCCCGCAGCTGCTGGATCAGGTCGCCGCGTTGGTGCCGGCCCATCGTGAGCGGGCCTTTCCCCCGACGGAGACCTTGGCGATGTTCATGACCCAGGCGCTCTCGGCGGACGGCAGTTGCCGCCAGGTGCTCGCCGACCACGCGATCCAGCGGGCCATCGCCGGGTGACCGCGCCTCAGCACCAGTACCAGCGCCTTCTGCCAAGCCCGTGCCCGGCTGCCGCTGTCGATGATCTCGACCCTGGCGCGCCAGAGCGGGGAGCTGGTGACCGACGGGGCACCGGCCTGGTGGCACTGGCACGGCCGACGGGTGCGGCGCGCCGACGGGGCGACGCTGACCTTGGCCGACACCGCGGAAAACCAGGCCACGTATCCGCAGCCGACGCGCCAAAAGCCCGGACTGGGGTTCCCGATCTGTCGGTTGGTGGTACAAGCTGCGCCTGGCGACCGGCGCCTTGTTGGGTGGGGCCGTCGGTCCCCGTGTGGGCAAGGGCAGCGACGCGCAGACCCTGCTGCGCACCCTGCTCGATACCCTGCTGCGGGGCGAGATCCTGATTGCCGACGCCTTTTACGCGACGTATTTTCGTGTCCTTTCGGCAAGCCTGCATGAATTCCGCGCGTGGCTCCGGTAACGTGGGAGCCCCGCGTCCTTGGCGACCGGAAGGCCCCGCGTAGCTGGGGTCCAGACGGGCCGGGGCCGAACCGGCGGTACCGTTGTTGGCCCAGTCACCCCGTCAGCAGCCACCAGCGCCCCGGCGCGGCTGGGCGGGAGCATGACAGGGTGCGGTGGGCGCGCGACGCGCGCCCGGTGCGGGATCAGTCCGGCGGGGGGTCGGGGTCGGTGGCAAGGCGCGCCAGGGCGATGGTGTAATTCCACGGCATCCAGGCGGGAGGGTCGAGGGCCACCGCAGCGGCATGGCGCAGCAGCGCTACCAGATAGTCAAAGGGCTCGACCTGGTGCAATTCCGCGGTATGAATCAGACTCATGAACAGGTCGCCGACCTTGGCGCCGTTGAGCGTTTTGTAAAATAGGGAATTTTTCCGATCGAGAATGCGCTTCTTCAGCGCCCGCTCGCAGAGGTTATTGCTCAACGGTGCGCCGGCCACGCGCAGGAATAGGGTCAGTTTTTCCCAGTGATTCTGCAGGTAGCGGATGGCCTGCCCGAGCCCCGAGTTAGGTTCCACAGCATGCTCGGCGAACTGCTGCGTCATCCAGTCCGCCAAGGCTTGCATCCGCGGGCCGCTCTGCTCCTGGTGAAGGCGCAGGCGTGCCTCCGGGGAAAGGCCCTGTTGCTGGGCCTGCTGGTCGGTGTGGAACACCGGCCGCAAGGTCTCCAAGACAAAGGCCACCGCATCGGGAAAGGCGTCATGGACCTCGACAAACTTCCGACGCCCATGCGGGATACAGGAGGCGGCTTGCGTCGGATGATCCCTCGGCGTATTGCGTGACAAGGCATCAGACATCTGGATCGGGACCGTGGGGTCCTGACGCTGCGCGAGGATCTCGGCGAGGTGCTCCCCGGCATGGCAAGGGCCGGTCTTGAACAGGGCGATCGGGCCGTGGACCGTCTCCGCTACCACGCCGGAGGTGAAGACCCCGGTGCGCTCAGCCGTGGCGCCGGGCGGCAGCGCCTCAGCGCGCGCCTCAGCGGTCAGGTTGAGGATGCGCAGGGTGGTGTCATCGTTGTAGAGCACCGTGCCTTGGGCCGCTTGACGGGCCAGTTCCTCGACGGCGGGCACCAGGCTGGGCGCCGCGGCCGCGACCACGTCCCATTGGGTGGTGGCCGGCAAGGGGATGGCCAGCGCCTGTTCCAGGCGCTGGATGCGATGAAACGGCAGGCCGCAGCCATACTTGAGCTGGGCGATCATGGCGGCGGCGGTCGCGTCGTAGTTGTGCTCACTGACCCCGGCCGGTGGTGCGGCCGTAAACACGGTGCCGCATAACCCACAGCGCAGCCGCTCCAAGGCATCGGCCTGCGCCTGCAGGGGGGCGACCCCCGTGACGCGTACCAGCAGCGCGGGCTCTTGGCGTTGCACATAGACCCGGCCGTCGCAACCGGATTCGGGACAGGGGTCGCCGTGCTTCAGGGTGGCATGGGTGACCGCGATGCGCGGCGCGCGCGGATACTTCGCGGCCCCGTTGCGGCCATGACCGCGACGCCGCGGCTTGCCCTGAGGGTCCCCCGCGGGCGCGCCATCCGGGGTGGTGGTGGGGTCCGGTGGCGGGGGGTCAGTCGGGTCGCTCTGGCCGGTGTCCTTTTCTTTTTCCTTCTCCTTGTCCTTGCCGAGCACCGTGTCGGTGGTCTCGGTGCGCGGTCCAAAGATCAGGC
>JACDZG010000067.1 GCA_013426805.1 Chromatiaceae bacterium | reverse complement strand
GCCAAATTGCTTGCGGGCGTGGAACCGGACACGTAATGGCAACTTTAAAGGGCTGCTGGTGACTCTAGACCTGGAGGGAAAGCGCGCACTGGTCGTCGGTTGTGGGTTTGGTGAGGACGCACTCCGCCTCGCGAAATTAGGTGCCGATGTTTATGCGTTCGATCTTAGTCCGGATTCTGTATCCATCGCCAGCGCTTTGGCTGAACGAGAAGGTTTGAATATCGTATTTGCAGTCATGCCCGCGGAGACGATGACGTATGACAATGATTTCTTCGATGTTGTGATTGCGAGGGATATCCTTCACCATGTCGATATTCCTCGTACGATAAAGGAGATCTCCCGGGTCTCAAAGTGTGATGCACTATTTCTGGTAAATGAAATATATTCTCACTCGTTCACTGATAAAACTGGATATCCAGGAAATAGTCAAACCGCTAAAAGAGATTGCGTTCATAAAATACTTTAACTTTCTTGTTACGAGGATCATTCCTGATCGGTATGACTCTTTGGCAAAGATCGACCGTATACTTTTGATTATATTGAGACCAGTTGCTCATTTGGTTGCCGGACGCGTGTTGTTTTCCGGGCATATTGAAAAATCAGCGATTGCTGATTAGTCGCCATTGTCGGAGCGGATCATGGTCAGTGTCGCTAGCGCTTCAACAACGCCAGGGTACTCATCCATTGCTCGGCAAAGAAGACGCGCAGAATGGTGAGATAGATCATCAGCCCGGCGCCGACCTCGACAACGAGCCGGACCGGTGCCGGCTCAGCGGCAACCAGCAGTTTGACGCCTAGGACCCCGACGGCCATGCCGACCACGCCGAGCACCGCCGGACGCAAGCCGCGGGCGATGCGGTGAAATGACGTATTGATCGCTTGTTTACCCAACCGGATCGTGACGATGGTGACGATGGGCTCGGCAATCAGCACGGCCAGCACCAAGCCGATGACCCCACCATTGGCTCCGATGAGAATCAGGGTGAAGAGCAGAACCCAACCGACCAGGGCCGATCGTAACACCAGACCGGGGTACCCGATGCCGCCCAGCACCTGCCAGATGAGTATCGTGAGTCCCCTGAACGGCACGCTCAGCGACAACAGCGTCAGCGGCACGATGGCTGGTGCCCATGACTCGCCGAACAGCGTCAACACGAATGCCTCGCCGACGCAAGCCAATCCGATCATGATCGGCAGCAGGGCCAGCGCGGCGATGCCGATTGCTTTCTCCAGGTAATGCGCGACCGCCGCGTGCTGGCCCTGAAACTTCGCGAACGCGGGGAAAATGATTGGGTTGATGATGGCCGAGATCTTGGCCAGCGGCAACAGCGCAAATTGCATCGAGACGACAAACAGGCCCATCGCTTGAGGCCCGAGCCGAGGCCCGGCGATCAGGACCGGAAGCAGGTTGGCAGTGATGCTGACCGCGCTGGCCAGTGCCATGGTCCCGCCGAAAGCGATCATCCCGCGCACCGGGTGGAAGCGCAATGACGGCACCACGAACCAGGGCTGCATGACCATCAGGATGACGGCCAGGAGCACGCGATGGGTCAGGACGCCGATGATCAGCGCCCAGACTCCGGCACCATAGACGGCGAGCAGCAAGGTCGTCATGGCGGACGCGATGCCGGCGGCCAGTTCGGCGAACGCCTTGCGCTTGAATTTGAGTTCGCGGTCGAGCAAGGCGTCCGGAATCACCCGGAAGGGAAACAGCAGAAAAACGAATGCCAGCACCTGCGCCAGGGGTTCGAGACGGGGTTCTTTGAAATAGTCGGCGATCAGTGGGCTGCCGAAAAAGTAGGCGAGAAACAGCAGCCCGTTGACGAGCAGCAGCCAGCCAAACGCACTGCGCACCGCGTCCCGCCCCAGCGTCTTGGTGTGCACCAACGCTCGTTCCAGACCAAAGGTGCTGAGCAAAAAAAGAAACTCCAAGGGCGTTTCCAGCATGGCGTTGAGGCCGTAATCGCTGGTGCTGATGAAACGCACAACGACGATGGTGGCAATCCAACTGATGGCCTGAGCGACCATGCGCAGCAGCGTCGCCCAACGCAATCCCGACAGGATGGTGTCGATGATCGCGGCATTTTCCTGATCACGCATCATGTGAACCCGCCGCTGAGTTCCACCCTGGGATCAGCTTTGGTCATCGTTCCGGACAGCTTGCGCCGGGACGGCGGGGCGAAAAGTTGATCCACAGATAAACGCAGATAAACGAAGATATTTTTTCTTCATCTGTGAACATCTGTGCCATCTGTGGATACATCCGGACGATCGCTTTGGTCGAGACGGCAATCCTGGCCGACACCGACCGCGTCACGGACCCCCGGCGATCTCCAGGGTCGCGACCGTTCCTAAGGCACTGCGGATTTCCTCCAGCGTGATGGCCCGTGCCCGCCACATATCGTCCAGCATCCCGAGGCAGGTGAGCCGCATGACATTGGTATCCGGACCGCTTAGCCAGAGATGATAGCCCTCCTGGATCAGCGGTGTGCCGCCGCCCCCGTCAGTCGATTGGGCGAGCTGGAAGCGCACCGGCCCGGCCCGCCGGAGGCGCGCGACCTGGGTCCACAGGTCTTGGACGCGGACGATCCTGAAGGTCTGGGGCGCTATGGTTTGGGCGCCCTCCCGCGACATGGTGCGGACCTCCAGCCCGCAACTCGGCCCAGCGTTCGCCCCGGCCGGCCGGACCCGGCCGCTCAGAAAGAAGACCCGCGCCCGGTCCTGGGGTACCTGCACCGGGCGGTTCAGGGTCAGGGTACTGCCCGGCGGGATCGCAACCCAACCGCCGGCCGCGTCCTCACGCACCTCGACCGGGACACAACCCACCAACAAGGCAATCAGCGCGACAACACCGAATGGATGGAAACACCACTTGCTCATCGCTCGCTCTCCTGCAGATTGCTTGGGAACCGTTCATTGATTCACTGAACCAGTCGCTTAGGAAACGCCTTCGGCGTCTCGGTCGTTGTTTAACTTATCTTGTGGCTCGTTACTAGCAGCCTGTCGGACTTTAGGCGATTTCCGAATAAGACGCTATCAAGAATCAAGCTCCGTAGGAGCCCGCTTGCGGGCGACGTGACCTGCCGGAATCGCGTCATTGTGCCCCACCCGTCGCCCGCAAGCGGGCTCCTACGGGTTGGATGCGTCATTGTGCCCCCACCTCCTACGGGTTGGATTTTTCGCGGAAATCACCTTACGTTAGAGTGTGGAGCAACAAAAAGCCTTTATCTTGACTCATACCCTAATCCTAGGGGCTAAGTCCGACAGGCTGCTGGCTTGTGGCTCGTCACTACGCTCAGTCCAGGCTCACCTGCACCTTGGCCACCACCGCCAGGGCCTTGGCCTTGGCCTCGGCGATGTCCTGACCGCGGGCCAGGGCGACCCCCATGCGGCGGCGCCCGCGCACTTCGGGCTTGCCGAAGAGGCGCAAGTCGGTACCCGGCGCCGCCAGGGCGGCAGCCAGGTTGCCGAAGCGCGGCTGATCTGATTCGCCCTCGACCAGGAGCGCCACTGAAGCGGCGGGGCCGAGTTGGCGAATCTCCGGAATCGGCAGCCCCAGGATGGCGCGTACGTGCAAGGCGAACTCTGACAGATCCTGCGAGATCAAGGTCACCAGACCGGTATCATGCGGGCGCGGTGAGACCTCGCTGAAAATGACCTCATCGCCGCGCACGAAGAGTTCGACGCCGAAGATCCCCCGTCCACCCAGCGCCTCGGTGACCCGGCCCGCAATCTCCCGCGCCCGCGCCAGCGCATCCGGGCGCATCGGCTGCGGCTGCCAGGACTCGCGGTAGTCGCCATCCTCCTGACGGTGGCCGATGGGTTCGCAAAAACTGGTGCCGTCACGATGCCGCACGGTGAGCAGGGTGATCTCATAGTCGAAGGGGACGAAGCCCTCCACGATGACGCGTCCGGCCCCGCTGCGCCCGCCGCCTTGCGCATAGTCCCAGGCTGCGCCGATCGCATCGCGGGTGCGCACCAGGCTCTGGCCCTTACCGGACGAAGACATGATGGGCTTCACCACGCAGGGCAGACCGATCACCGCGACCGCGGCGGCGAAGTCGTCCGGGGTGTCGGCGAATCGATAGGTTGAGGTGGGGATGCCCAACTCCTCCGCGACCAACCGGCGAATCCCCTCGCGGTTCATCGTCAGCCGCGCCGCCCGCGCGGTCGGAATGACGGTGAAACCCTCGGCCTCCAAAGCCACCAGCGTCTCGGTGGCGATGGCCTCGATCTCCGGGACGATGTAATCCGGCCGCTCCAACTCGATCACACGCCGCAGTTCTGCACCGTTCAGCATGGAAAAACTGTAGGCCCGGTCGGCCACCTGCATCGCCGGCGCATTGGCGTAGCGGTCGCAGGCGATGACTTCCACGCCCAGGCGTTTCAGTTCGATCACGACTTCCTTGCCAAGCTCGCCGGCACCACACAGCAAGACCTTGGTGGCGGTGGCGGAAAATGGGGTGCCAAGCGTCGGCATGAAGCGCTCTCCGATTGATGCAGTCCGTTGGTCGCGGACGATTTGGGACGATAATGCGAGACTTCGGCGATTGACGGAAATTGCCTAGGGCTCAATGCCCAGGGCGCGCAGCCGCGCGGCCAGACGCTCCGCCCGATCGTGCTCCTGCTGCGCGCGCTCCCGTTCCTGCCGCGCCTGTGCCGCCTCCTGCTCGGCCCGAGCGGCGGCCTGCTCGGCACGAGCGGCGGCCTGCTCGGCCCGAGCGTCGGCCTGCTCGGCGCGACTGCGCTCCTGCCGCGATTGCGTGGCTTCCTGGTCAGCGCGTGCGGCCTCCCGCGCGGCACGTGCCGCCTCGCGCGCGGCGTGCGCTGCTTCTTGATCGGCACGTGCACGCTCCTGCCGCGCCTGCGCAGCCAGTTCCACCGACGTCCGGAACGGCCGGCCCTGCGGGTCGAAGATGTCCAGGGATGTGCCGCTCAAAGCGAAACGGATGCCAAGCCGCGGGCTGGTCCAGCCCTTGATGTGCGACATGCGGTGCAACCGCCCGCGCTGGCGCAGCCAGACCTCCAGGGTGTTGGGGGGCGGGTCGTAGACGTAATACTCCTCGACTCCGTAGGCATCGTAGAAGGCCAGTTTATCGGCCATTTCCTTGACGCTGTTGGCCGGCGAAAGGATCTCGAAAACCACCTGGGGAGCGATCCCGTCCTCTTCCCATTGCTTGTAGCAGCGGCGAAACCCCTTGGGTCGGCCGATCGCAACCATCACGTCCGGGGCCAGCGGCCCGGTGACCCGGCGGTCGGGCACCGGGTACCAGAATGAGGTTGCCGGCGACGAAGACCGCGGCATCGGCGGCGCAGAGGATTTCCAGATTCTCCTTGATCTTCACCAACCACTCATATTGCTCGGTGTTCTCCGCCATCGGTTCGCCGTCGCTCTCCGGGTAAGGGTCATCGGGGTCGAAATGGGAGAGGGGATTCATCGGTCGGGTCCTCCTCAGGATTGATCGAGCCGGTAATGCTTCTCCACCGCCTCCAGCACCTCCCAGGTACAAGCAAGGCCCGCCGGGAAACGGATCAGATCGCCGCGGCGGAACTCCTGGGGCACGCCGCCCTCGGGGGTCACCAGGAAGCGGCCGCGCAGGACATAGCAAGTCTCCTGCTGGGTGTAGCGCCAGGGAAAAGTCGCCGGCTCGCGACGCCAGAGGGGCCAGCCCTCGACGCCCAGGACTTCGAGTTTGGCGGGGGATGGTTTGTGTTCCACCAGGATATCAAGGTCGTTCATGATGGTGCACTCCGACAGCAGGCGCGGCACTGACTGCCGCGCGGTGTGTAGAATAGGCTGCGGGACACTGCCGCGGCCGGTTGCCCGGCAGGTTAGACGGCACCCCACCGACGCCGCAAGGGGAAAGCCTGCGCTTTGGGCGATTGCCGGAGCGTCCGGGACGCGGGTTCACCGGCGGGCGGCCCCAATTCAACCCGGTTCTTGTGCAGTTCCGACCGCTGAAGGACACTGAACATTATGACTGAACGACTCGACGCTCTTGCAACCCGCCTCGGGACGCTGCTCATGGCCCGCGGACTGCGCCTGGTCACGGCTGAGTCATGCACCGGGGGCTGGGTCGCCAAAGTGGTGACGGACGTCGCCGGCAGCAGCGCCTGGTTCGATCGCGGCTTCGTCACTTACAGCAACGCCGCCAAGGAAGCGATGCTGGGGGTCCGTACCCCCACCCTGGAGGCCAGCGGTTCGGTCAGCGAACCCGTGGTCCTGGAACTGGTGGCCGGAGCCCTCGAACGCAGCCAGGCCCAGGTGGCGGTGGCGGTCAGCGGCATCGCCGGACCCGGCGGCGGCAGTGAAGACAAACCCGTGGGGACCGTCTGGTTCGCCTGGTCGATTCCGGATGGCCCACCCTGGACGCGGCGCCTGCAATTCGCCGGTGATCGCGATGAGGTGCGCCATCAGGCGGTGCGGTTCGCCTTGGAAGGCCTGATCGAGCGGCTTGCGGGTCAGAGCCGGCCGGATGGCTGAGCGGTCAGGACTCAAGTTCTGTCAGGCGTGAATGCGCTGTGCGATAATCACCGACTTTCCAAGCCCTGGACACCTGCCGCCGACGCTATGGGCGCACCCGGTGCCCGGATGAGGACCAACGGAGACCCGATGGACGAGAATCGCAAAAAGGCTTTGGCCGCGGCCCTGACCCAGATCGAAAAGCAGTTCGGCAAGGGTTCGGTGATGCGCATGGGCGACGTGGGCGCCGTGCGCAACGTCGAGGTGGTCTCCACCGGCTCCCTCGGTCTGGATCTCGCGCTCGGCATCGGCGGACTGCCGCGCGGCCGGGTCGTCGAGATCTACGGGCCGGAATCCTCGGGCAAGACCACCCTCACCCTGCATGTGGTCGCCGAGATCCAAAAGCTCGGCGGCACCGCCGCCTTCGTGGATGCCGAGCACGCGCTGGACCCCGGCTATGCCCAGAAGCTCGGCGTCAACATCGACGAGTTGCTGGTCTCGCAGCCCGACACCGGCGAACAGGGGCTGGAGATCACCGACATGCTGGTGCGCTCCGGGGCGGTGGACCTGGTGGTCGTCGACTCGGTCGCGGCCCTGACCCCGAAGGCCGAGATCGAGGGCGAGATGGGCGACTCCCATGTCGGACTGCATGCGCGCCTGATGTCCCAGGCCCTGCGCAAGCTCACCGGCAACATCAATCGCTCGAACTGCCTGGTGATTTTCATCAATCAGATTCGGATGAAGATCGGAGTGATGTTTGGCTGTTTCGACTATCACGCGCGGGTGGTCCTGGCTGACGGCTCGACCGAGAAAATCGGAAAAATCGTCAACCAGCGGCGCGCGGTCGAGGTCCTGTCGATGGACCCGAAGACCGCAGTGATCACACCCAAGCGGGTGATCAACTGGTTCCGCAACGGCGAAACCGAAGAATGGCTGTCGTTTGAAGTGGCCGCCGGCGGCGGGTCCGGTCGACGCAAGTTCACTTGTACCGCCAACCACAAGATTTTCACCCCGCTGGGCGAGCGCCCGGCGGGCGTTCTTGAGGTCGGCGATGAGGTCATGACAGCGACCCGGCACTATGACCTGACGGAAGACCAGAATCAGTTGATCCTTGGCGGGGTGCTGGGTGATGGATCGCTACGCTTCGCCTCGGAACACAATGTGGCCTTTCGCGTTGGCCACGGCGACCGCCAACGCGACTATTGTGAATGGAAGCGCGAGATGTTGGCCCCGTTCTCACATGCCATCGGCCCCACAGGTAACGGGATCGGATTCGACACGATCCCAATGGCACAATTTGCTGTCTTGCACCGTCAAGCCTACGGCGCGCAGGGCCGCTGCGTCAGTGACTCGATGCTGGCCGCGCTGGATGCCCGCGCGGTCGCCGTCTGGTATGGCGACGATGGGACCTTCTCGGGTAGTTTCGAGAAATGGGGCCACGGCAAGGCCGAGATCGGTTGCGTCAGTCTGTCGATGGAAGACAAAGAGCGTCTTGCCGAGCGTCTCGATCAGCTTGGAATGGGACGCCCCACGGTGCAGGCGCGCGCGCTGCTGTTCAGCGGCGAGCGTACCCACAAGCTTCAGGAACAGATTGCGCCCTTCCTGCATCCATCACTGGACTACAAGTTACATCCCAATCTGCGCGGGCGTTTCCGGTGGCAGCCGGACCTGTCCGACGCCCACCTGAACGGCCATCGCTTAGCCGCACGGATGCGGCTGACCGCGGTACCCATGCGGATCACCAGCAAACTGATTCGTCCGGCCAAGCCGCGCCACCGCACCCGCTTCGACCTGGAGATCGACGGCAACCACAGCTACTTCGTCGATCACGTTGCAGTGCACAACTCCCCGGAAACCACAACCGGCGGCAATGCCCTCAAGTTCTACGCCTCGGTGCGGCTCGACATCCGCCGCACCGGCAGTATCAAGAAGGGTGACGAGGTCATCGGCAACGAGACCAAGGTCAAAGTGGTCAAGAACAAGGTCGCGCCGCCCTTCAAGCAGGCCGAGTTCGACATCCTCTACGGCGAGGGCATCTCGCGCGAGGGTGAGATCGTCGACCTCGGCGTAGCCGCCGGCATCGTCGACAAATCCGGCGCCTGGTACAGCTATCAGGGCAACCGCATCGGTCAGGGCAAGGACAATGCGCGGATCTTCCTGCGTGAAAACCCGGATCTGGCCAAGACCATCGAGGCCCGGATCCGCGAGCAGATGCTCCCGCGCCCCGCCGACGATGCACCCGCCGACCCGCTCGCGGCCGCGGAGCTCGAGCCCTGAGCGCGCACGCCCTGACCGCGGCGGATGACGCGCGGACTCCCGCGGCGACGATCGAGGTCGAATCCCGTGCGCTCAAGCTGCTTGCCGCCCGTGAGCACTCGCGGCTGGAGTTGGAACGCAAGCTCGCGGCCCGCGGATACGCGAGCGCGGTCATTGCCGCGGCACTGGACCGGCTGGTCGCACAAGGGGCGCTCGACGAGGCACGGCTGGCCGAAGTCTATGTGTCCGAGCGGGCGCGCAAAGGCTTTGGTCCGCTGCGCATCCGCGCCGAACTGCGTGACAAGGGCCTTTCGGACGCGGCTATTGATCCCCAGTTACACGCCATGACTGACGCTTGGCCGGCCTTGCTGACGCAGGCCCATGACCGGCGCTTTGGGCCGGCCCCACCGACTGATCATGCCGACCAGGGTCGGCGCGGGCGTTTCCTGGAGAGCCGCGGATTTCCCGCGGAGCTGATCCACCGCCTCCTGCGTCGTCCCGACTGACCGATCCGTTTCCGCGGTCCACTCGAGTATCCTTCATGACCACCAGTTCCGACCTGCGCGCCAGCTTTATCGACTATTTTGCGCAACAGGGCCATCAGCCGGTCGCCTCCAGCCCGCTGATTCCGGCCAATGACGCCACGCTCCTGTTCACCAACGCCGGCATGGTCCAGTTCAAGGACGCCTTCCTTGGCCGCGAGCGCCGTGCCTACACCCGTGCCGTGACCTCGCAGCGGTGTGTCCGCGCGGGCGGCAAGCACAACGATCTGGAGAACGTGGGCTACACCGCCCGCCACCACACCTTCTTCGAGATGCTGGGTAACTTCAGCTTCGGTGACTATTTCAAACGCGAGGCCATCCACTACGCCTGGGATTATCTGACCCGGGTGCTGCACCTGCCGCCGGAGCGGCTGTGGTTCACCGTCTATACCGAAGATGACGAGGCCGCGTCCATCTGGCTCGACGAGATCAAGGTCGACCCGCGGCGCTTTTCCCGCTGCGGCGCCGCGGACAACTTCTGGTCCATGGGCGACACCGGTCCCTGCGGTCCCTGCTCCGAGATCTTCTATGACCACGGTCCGGCGATTGCCGGCGGGCCCCCCGGCTCGCCGGACGCGGACGGTGACCGCTACGTGGAGATCTGGAACCTGGTCTTCATGCAGTTCAACCGTGCAACCGACGGCACCCTGACACCCCTGCCCCGGCCCTCGGTCGACACCGGCATGGGCCTGGAACGCCTGGCGGCGGTCATGCAGGGTGTGCACAGCAACTACGATATCGATCTGTTCGTGAAGCTGATCGCCGCGGCTGCCGCGATCACCGGGTGCGCGGACCAGGCCGACCAGTCCTTGCGCGTCATCGCCGATCACATCCGCTCCACCGCCTTCCTGATCACCGACGGCGTCACCCCCGGTAACGAGGGTCGCGGCTATGTGCTGCGCCGCATCATGCGCCGCGCCATCCGCCACGGGTATCGTCTCGGCTGCACCGCGCCTTTCTTCTATCGGCTGGTCGCGCCCCTGGTCGCCGAAATGGGCGACGCCTATCCCGAATTGCGCACCGCCCAGGGCCAGGTGGAGCGGCTGGTGCGATTGGAGGAGGAACGTTTTGCCGAGACCCTGGCCAACGGCATGGGCATCCTCGAAACAGCCATCGCCGGACTGGCCGACGGCCGCATCCCCGGTGAGACAGTCTTCAAACTCTACGACACCTACGGTTTCCCCACGGATCTGACCGCCGATATCGCCCGCGAGCGCGGCTTGACCCTCGACATGGATGGCTTTGAGCGCGCCATGGATGCGCAAAAAGACCGCGCCCGCGCCGCCAGTCAGTTCGGGGCGGGCCAGGACGTCGCCATCGACATCCAGGGCCAGACCGAATTCTGTGGTTACGACTACCTGCATGAGACCGCCACCGTGGTCGCCCTGTATCGGGACGGCCAGTCCTGCGATGCCCTGGAGGAGGGCCAGGACGGACTGGTCATCCTCGACCTCACCCCCTTCTACGGCGAATCCGGCGGTCAGGTCGGCGACCGCGGCTGGCTCACCGGCGAGAGCGGGCGCTTCGAGGTGGCCGATACCCAGAAAAAGGCCGAGGGCGTCATCTATCATCTGGGGCGGGTCGTCATCGGCCAGCTCAGGGTCGGCGACAGCGTCGCGGCGCAGGTGGATGACGCGCGGCGTCATGCCACGGCACTCAACCACTCGGCCACCCATTTGTTACATGCCGCCCTGCGTCAGACCTTGGGTGATCATGTACAGCAAAAAGGCTCACTGGTCGGCCCGGAGCGTCTGCGCTTCGACTTCTCGCACTTCGAACCGGTCACTCGCACACAACTGCTCGAGATCGAGCGGCTGGTCAATCGCGAGATCCGCAAGAATCATGTGGTCGAGACCCGGATCATGGATCTGGAGGATGCCAAGGCAACCGGCGCCGCGGCCCTGTTCGGCGAGAAGTACGGCGATCAGGTGCGGGTGCTGCGCATGGGCGATTTCTCCACCGAGCTCTGCGGCGGCACCCACGTCAAGGCGGTGGGCGATATCGGTCTGTTCAAGATCGTCGGCGAGGGCGGCATCGCCTCCGGCGTGCGGCGTATCGAGGCCATGACCGGCGCCGGCGCGCTGGACTGGGTCGAGGCGGATGAGGACCGGGTGCTGCGCCTGGCCGGCCTGCTCAAGGGCGGACGCGAGGATCTGGACGATCGGGTCGCGACCCTCATCGAGCGCGGCCGCGCCTTGGAAAAGGAGCTGGATCAGATCAAATCGCGGCTGGCGAGTTCGGCCGGCAAGGACCTCGCCTCCCAGGCGGTGGCGGTCGGCGCGGTCAAGGTCCTGGCCGCGCGGATCGACGGCATCGATCCCAAGGTCCTGCGCGAGACTCTCGATCAAATCAAGGATCAACTCGGGTCCGCGGTCGTCGTCCTGGCCAGCACGGCGGACGGCAAGGTCAGCCTGGCGGCCGGCGTCACCAAGGACCTGACCGATCGGCTCAAGGCCGGCGAGCTGATCCGCGAGGTCGCCGCCAAAGTCGGCGGCAAAGGCGGCGGACGGGCCGACATGGCACAGGCCGGCGGAACCGACCCCGCGGGTCTGCCGGCGGCCTTGGGACTGGTGGAAGATTGGGTCCGGCAGCGGCTGGCCTGACCGGCCTTGATCAGGCGCCCCGCCGCGCCGGAGCGCGCCGTGGTGCGATCTATTCATTTGAAATAATGACTCATTTTCCATTGCAACAGAGATCTTGATGGCTTTGATCGTACAGAAATACGGCGGCACCTCGGTCGCCAACAGCGAGCGCATCCGCGCCGTCGCCGACCGCGTCAAACGCTGGCGCGACCAGGGTAACCAGGTCGTGGTGGTAGTCTCCGCCATGTCCGGGGAAACCGACCGGCTGATCGGGCTGGCGAAGCAGATCCAAGAGCACCCGCTCCCACGGGAACTGGACGTCCTGCTCTCCACCGGCGAGCAGGTCACCATCGCCCTGCTGACGATGGCGCTGGATGCCCAGGGCTGCCCGGCGCGCTCCTACACCGGTGCTCAGGTCCACATCCTGACCGACAGCACCCACAACAAGGCGCGCATCCGCGACATCGACGCGGCCCGCGTGCGCGCCGACCTGGATGCCGGCCGGGTGGTGGTCATCGCCGGGTTCCAGGGCATCGATGCGCAGGGCAATATCACGACACTCGGGCGCGGCGGCTCGGATACCTCAGCGGTCGCCATCGCCGCCGCCATCAAGGCCGATGAGTGCCAGATTTACACCGATGTGGACGGCGTCTACACCACCGACCCGCGCGTCGAACCCAAGGCGCGCAAGCTCGACCGCATCACCTTCGAGGAGATGCTGGAGATGGCGAGCCTCGGCTCCAAGGTCCTGCAAATCCGCTCGGTGGAATTCGCCGGGAAATATCGGGTTCCATTACGCGTGCTCTCCAGTTTCGATGATGGCGCGGGCACGCTGATCACATTCGAGGAAGACACCGTGGAAGACGCCAAGATCGCCGGCATCGCCTTCAGCCGAGACGAGGCCAAATTGACCGTCCTGGGCGTGCCGGATCAGCCCGGCGTCGCCCACAAGATTCTCGGGCCGATCGCCGATGCGAACATTGAAGTCGACATGATCGTCCAAAACATTGCGCCGGACGAGACCACCACCGATTTCACCTTCACCGTGCACCGCAACGACTTCGACCGCGCCCTGGCCTGCCTCAACAAGACGGCCGCGACGCTGGCCGCACGCCAGGTACTCGGCGACAAGCGCATCGTCAAGATCTCGCTGGTGGGCGTGGGGATGCGCAACCATGCCGGCATCGCCAGCACCATGTTCGGCGCCCTGGCACGCGAGGGGATCAACATCCGCATGATCTCCACCTCCGAGATCAAAATCTCGGTCGTGGTCGATGAAAAATATCTGGAGCTCGGGGTGCGCTGCCTGCATGACGCCTTCGAACTCGACCGCACGGATCAGGCGGCCTGAGCCGTTGGCGAGGGCGGTGCGGGCAACGTGTCACGCTTTCATGGCCTAAAATAATCTAGCTGGCGAAGAGCTGTCATGGAATTGCAGCAAACGCTTGGGCTCAGCCTAAGCTGTTGTTAGAATCCCGAGTGGGGGTAGTGCGCCCCCTGCTTGGTCTGGGTGTGGTTGGTGCCCGCGCAACCGGGCGCGGATGATTGCCGCGGTTACGTCCGGGCGCGCCACGTATGTCGGATAAAGGAACGAAGGGAGAAAGCAACGATGTTGATCTTGACCCGCCGGGTCGGCGAGACCCTTATGATTGGTGACGAAGTCACCGTGACAGTCCTTGGCGTAAAAGGCAACCAAGTCCGCATCGGCGTAAACGCCCCGCGGGACGTCGCCGTGCATCGCGAGGAGATCTACGAACGCATCAAACGTGAGCAAGCGGAAGCTGGTCACGGGCCCGCGCCCGGCACCAACGACGAGGCCGCCGCACCGGAGTAACTGGTAAGCGGACTCTGACCGCGCTATAATGTCGGACTCGTATCTTGCGAGTCCGACTTAGCTCGGTTGACGATGGTTCCGATCTTCTGGAATTCACCGTCGACCGCAGGGACCTTCTCCGACAAGGAGGCGGCAAGACAGACCCCCGCCGCTGGTCGTAACGCGCGTGGGGATCGTGTTGAAGAGTTTTTGGAGAGATGGCCGAGCGGCTGAAGGCGCTCCCCTGCTAAGGGAGTATGGGTCAAAAGCCCATCGAGGGTTCGAATCCCTCTCTCTCCGCCAATTTTGTTGATGCGGGTACCCCCTACCCAACCGAACCTCCTCCCGGTCTTTAGCAACGTTCCGGCCAGCGATGCGCATTTGGAGTCCAAGGCTGAAGCCTTGGACTCCAGTCGGTCGGCGTCTCGGCAGGCCGTAATCGTCGGCGCGCGTCCTGGTTCACACAAGATCACCGCCTACCGCTGTATACTCTATCAAGAGCAGCGAAAAAATCAGCCTTTCGCCCTTGATCGACCCAACCGCCGTTGGCTGAGTCGAGGCTTAAGGCGATGCCCGGCCGACTATCTTTGTATGCTTGCAAGATCCGTAGGGCTGTAGGGACGACTGTAGGGGCGACTTCAGTCGCCCCCGCACGCCAGTAGATCCTTTCCAGGAAATCACCTAAGCACCTAAGGCGTCCGCGCTGCCCGTCCGAATTTCGTGAACGGTCGTCGGAAATCGGATCCGCAGCCTGACGGATTGAGGTAGAGTTATGATAAGAAAAATATTCCCTGACTTTCTCCAGATCCAAAACGGACGATGGTGATGTCGAACCGCCCAGAGACCGTATTGCGCTACGCCGTCGGCAACCTGCCCGTTGCCGCGTCGTCGCGACCGTCTTCCTGGGGGAACCAGCGGCCCGCACGTCCGTTCCGACATCCGCCTGAGCCGATCCCTTACAGCCAAGGATTTTCACTCCTGGAAGTCCTGGTCGCGGTCATCGTGCTCGCGGTCGGACTGCTCGGAATCGCCGCCTTGCAAGTCTCTGTTTTAAAATCCAACGACAGCAGCCGATTTCGCAGTGTTGCGAGCTTTGCCATTGCCGATCTGATCGATCGGGTGCGTGCGGACCCCAGTGCGCTGCTCACGGACTTACAGGCGTCCATCGCTCAAGGCACCTGCAGCGAGGCCGAAGGTGAAAACGACGAGGAAGCAACGCCAACCAGCCGATGGAAGCGGGATTTCTGCGCGCTGGGGCTACCAGTGCCGCGACCAGGCGCGGCATCGAAAGCGGTGGATGGGCTTGACAGGAACTCAGACAATGCGATGGAAATCAATTGCGAGACTGGCGGGGACTGCGGTGACGGAAACTGCGAGATCCTCGTCCGCTGGGATGACTCACGAAGTGATCCGCGGAGCAATACGCCGCTCAACACCGCCTTTCGCGTCTGCACGCGCCTGCCAGTCCCTTAGCACGCGCAGCCGCTGTTCAACCGCCCACAGACCGCGCCGCATCCTGATGTCCACCTTGGGGCTGTGCAGATGATTCACCCTCCCCGAACTGTGCTGGTCGATCGACCGGACCGCTCAAGGGCACGGCGCGGTTGCTCGCCGCGGTCCCCGCGCGGACTATCGCTGATCGAAATCCTGATCGCACTGGCGCTCGGTCTGTTCCTGCTCGCCGGAATCATTCAGGTGCTCGCCTCCGCCCGTGCCGCCTATCGGCTGGCGGAGGCGCAAGCCCGGACCCAGGAAAACGGCCGCTTTGCCATGCAGTACCTGGCACGCGAACTGCGTCCCAGCCGCAGCGGCGCTTGCCGCAACATCGCCCACGAGGAAATCGACGGGACACTCAACGTTTTGGCCTGTTCGCTGCTGGCTGATGTCGACAACTGCACCGG
The DNA here is from genome assembly GCA_013426805.1 of Chromatiaceae bacterium. Lineage (GTDB taxonomy): Bacteria > Pseudomonadota > Gammaproteobacteria > Chromatiales > Chromatiaceae > Thiodictyon. Next base: position 23,267 of record JACDZG010000067.1, on the reverse strand, counting down.
AGATGCAAGGATCGGTACCAAAGAGCCGCTCGGCTACAGCCCATCGGCCACACCTGGTGGCGCCTACGACGCGCTGACCGGTCTCCCCGCGTTGGCACGGACCATGGTAGGCAAGCGCTGGCTGCGCGGTGATGTGCTGGTCTCCTGGGGCACGTTCGGCGAAGGTTTTTATACACAGAATCGCACGATTGAGGAAACGACCCCCGCCGCGCTTCAGGATGTCCTCAATGAACCTATCACATTCATCGACGGGACCGCCGCAGCGGATATCGCGTCGGCAGGTCTCACGGCCGGCGCTTTGGCGCTGATCACCGACTGCGAAACAACGGATCTATTTGCCGTGTCGAGCACCCCGAGCGCGAGCCTGACGACACTCCCACTCGACTCAACCAAAAACAAGGCGCTGAACCAGTTACAGGGGAGCACACTGGGTGTCAGCAAGTCGATCCGCGCGCGGGTCTTTCCTTTCGATTTCAGAGTATATTTTATCTGCTGCGTAAACCAGAAAGAGGGCAGCCTCCAAGTTGACGCGAATGTCGGCAAGTGCACGACGGACCCGGCAACCTACCGACCATCGTTGTGTCGCTGGTCGACTTCAGAGGCGGATACCCAGTCGCTGACCATGGATGTGGCCGATTTGCGCGTTACCTTCGACGGTCAAGACGGCGCGGCCCGGTTCAGCGAGCCGGCCAGTACGGTGACGGGAGATAAACTCTGGGACCGCGTGCACAGCGCGCGGATCGAATTGCTGGTAACCAGCGATGACGAGGTCCGCACGAAAAACGCACCGCCATCGCAGGCCGTACGCAACAGCACGCGCGGCTTGGGCCAGGGTCTGGCCAGCGACCGGCGCTTGTATGAAACCTTCAATACGACGGTGGCGATTCGATCGCGTGCCCCCTGGTATGCTTCACCCTGAAGAGCGACCCCGATGTTCTGGCCCTACCATCAAGCGCAACGTTCAGCCGTCAACCGGCGGCGAACCGCCGCGTCCGGCGTTGATCACCATTCCTGCGGCGGCATCACCTGCGGCAGGGATAAACGAAAAACCAACAACGACAGGGATCACTTCCGGTTACCGGCATCCCGTGAGCAGGGCACCGTGTTGGTGGTCGGTTTGCTGATCCTGGTCGTGATGATGTTGTTGGGGTTGAATAGTATGCAAACATCCGTTCTCGAGGAACTGATGGCCGGCCAGTCGAAACAACAAAACACCGCCTTCCATGCGGCGGAAGCCGGCATGCAAGCCGCGCTGAGTTACCTGGCGTTGCTGCGAGCGCCGCCCGCGGTCAGCACGAGCGGGAGCGCGCACATCTGGCCGGGCTGCCAGGTATCGGATACCAGTTGCGCTTCCACCATTGCAGACATCATTGCGTCCTGGAAGGACTTCGATCCCGACGCGACGGGCGAGACACTCGATGGCAAGGCCATGAGCGTCTTGGACGACGTCGACTGGAGCATGAATGCAACGGCAGTCGAGCCGCATTTCGTGATCGAGTCCCGCTATGCCCAGCCGCTGGAGTTCGAGGATGCGGCCAAACGCAAAGGCTATCACTTTTTCACCGTCGCGGCGGTCGGGTTCGACCCCGGCACCAACTCCCGGGCGGTGTTGCAGTCCACCATCACCAAACTCTTTCCGTGACCGCGATGACTGGTTCGGAGGATCAAATCATGTGTAATCAACGGCTTTTTAGTTCCTGCCCGACCTCGCGACCGCGCCGCCGCGGTCCGCCCGGGTGGCGCGGCGCGCTGCTCTGTCTGGTCACGATCTGGGCCGGAGGCGCCGCTTCGGACGACCTGCCCGAGATCGCCGGGATCCCGATGTTCTTGCTGTCCGGCGCGGACCCGAATGTGATCCTGACGATCGATGATTCGAACAGCATGAATCAGGCCTTTCTGCCGGAAAAGATCTGGGGGCCAACGGGTGACGCCTACCCGCAATTCGATGCGCGCGACATTTCGTCGTTGACCAACCGGCAGTACTACGATCCGGCACAGACCTACTTGCCGCCTTTGTACGCGGACGGTTCCTCGTTCGGCAATGCCGAGTTCGATAAGGCACTGGTCGATGCTTTTCATTCCACCTGTAAGCTCAACCTGGGAGAACAGTTTGCCCCGACATGGAATCTGATGAATACCGGAAGTGACGCCTGTGCCGATCTGACGGCAGCGACCGCTGCCGCCATCAAGAACGTATACGCTGCGGATATTGGGCATTCCGAATATCCAGCACGCCCCGAGAGTAAGAACAAGTTCCTGCACGGCCAGGAATGGGCTTGGCGCTGCATGGTCGTCACCAAGGACTGCCCGGCCGTCTATTATCGGCTGAAACAAAGCGATACTGCGTGTACAGGCATCAACCCGGAAGCCAAGAAAGCGGTCGATTACAAGATTGAAGACATTGCTTGCCTGGAGCGGGTGGTGGTTGGCAGTGACGATGACCACGGCAAGATCTACAAGTGGAACCCCGACAAGAAAGTCGACGAGAAAATCGGGGCATGGGAAGACGTCACCACGACAGTCCAGGAAGAGCGTGAACGGCTACTCAATAAGAACACCCTAGACCCCTACATAACCGACGCCGGCGCCCTCGCCAAGCGGAATTTCGCCAACTGGTTCAGCTATTATCGAACGCGCTTCCTCACGCTGCAAACAGTGCTGCCACAGGCGTTAGATGGTTATTCGGAAAAAGTACGGTTTAGCTATCAGGACCTCCGCGCGATGGGTCAATATACCGCCGATACCCTGGCATTCATTGAGCTGAAAGATCGGTTTCTACCCTATCGCGATAATCAGAACACTTTTTTCACTTGGCTCTTTGCCCAGCGTGCGGATTCCAAGACCAACTTGGTGAGCGCCGCCGCGCGCGTCCATGAATTTTTCCGCAGTGATACGGCCTATCTTGACAACCCGCGACCAGTGCCCGATGGGACGACGAATCCGCTGTGGGGATGCCGCACAAATAAACATGTTATGTTTACAGACGGCTACTGGGAAGATTGGATTCGGGTATCGTCGGTAGTTGAAGCTAGCGGCTTCATAGGCCTGGCACCCCCGACCGAACACACCGACGGCGATCCGCAACTCTGGTTGGGAAACAATGACGCCACGTCGACACCGCTGCCAGTGAACTCGGCTGCGGTGACGACAGCCGGCCTCGCATCGCCAACATATAACCCAACCCTGGGCTATGCCAGAATCTTCGCCGACGGGAACACAGGAATGCTGGCCGACGTGGTCTTCACATCATGGATTACCGACTTACGCACCGGCAGCAATGACCCGGCGGCGCCGAACCAGGTACCCATTCCGCCGCCGCGCGTTCAGAAACTCAGCACCGAGACACCGGTAGAGTTTTTTTGGAATTACCAAAATGACCCGGCCGATTGGCAGCACGTCAACACGACCGTCATCGGCCTCGGAGTCGGCGGAAATGTGAACTATCCTGGCGGATCCTGGACCTATGGCGGCTCCAGCGGCACAGTGCAACTCAATGGATTTCCTGGGAATTGGAATGCCATCGGCGGCACAGCGGCCTCACCAAATGCAAATCTGGTTCCCAGTCCCGTCAAGATCGACGACAGTTGGCACGCCGGGATCAATGGCCGGGGCGGCTATCTGAGCGCGGGTGATCCGACAACACTGATCAAGGCCTTCCGCGAAGCACTGGACCCGGGCACATCAGAGAAAGACAGTTCCGCCGCCGCCGCGGCCGTCAACACCGGCGCCACCGCAAGCGAGGATGTCGTCTATCAGGCCCGACTCAACTCCGCGGACTGGAGCGGTGATATCCGCTCCTACCAGGTGTCTGCCGGCCTGGGGAAGGAACCCTGTCCCACGCTGGACATACACCCCGGACAACTGTGCCAGGACCCGTCCACGGGACAATATTATCAGTCAGCCGCGCACGCCATGCGGGAGTTGTTACCTGACAACCGACGCATCTTCACCGCCGCCAATGGCACTGGAAAGGCCTTCACCTGGGACAATTTGACGAGCACCCAGAAACTCGACTTCCTCGCGGACGATGGTGACATCACCACCGCCCAGTTACGCCTGGCCTACGTGGCGGGTGATCGGACCCACGAGGTCGATGGGGCGACCCCACAGTTTCGCAAACGCGCCACGCTTTGCCCTACGCCGCCTTGCTCTTGCTCTGAGCCCTTTTGTACCAACCTGCTCGGTGATTTCATCAATGCGGCACCCGTCCTGGTTGGAGCGCCGGCCTATTTTTACAACGCACCGGGGTACCAGGGCGCCACCGGCTTCAAGCAAGCGCATCAGGACCGCACCCCGCTGGTCTATGCCGGCGCCAATGACGGTATGCTGCACGCCTTCGCTGCCGACACCTTGCAGGAGGTCTTTGCCTTCATCCCGCCGGTCCTCATGGAACTGGCTCGTGTCGAAGGAACGAAGGTCCCGGGGTTGAATAAGTTGAGCACACAGCCCTACGTTCACCAAAATTATGTAGATGGTCCAATCGCCACCGGCGACGTACGATTCGGGACCGCCAGTCAGGGCGGCTGGCACACGGTGCTGATCGGCGCCCTGGGTAAGGGCGCGCAAGGACTCTACAGCCTGGACGTAACCACTGTCCCAGCGGCCGCGGCCACAGTCGACACTGTTGCCGATCAGCTGTATCACTGGCAGTTCATTGACCGGGACGAGACCGTGACCACTGTCAGTGGGCAGACCACGACGGAGACGGTCATCCAGGGAGATCCAGACCTCGGCAACATCTTCGGGCGCCCCGCCATCGTGCGCGTGCGCGGTTCGCTGATTGGACGCGGCGCCGAGCCGACCTGGGTCGCCATCATCGGCAACGGCTACAACAGCGACAGGGCTGACGGCAGTCGCAACCTCGGGTGCGATGACACCACGCCGGATGTCGATGAAACCGACGCGAACGCCTGTGGTCAGGCCGTGCTCTATGTCATCGCGATCGATACCGGTAAGGTGGTCAAGAAATTTTCGACCGGTGTCGGGCGCAATGATGACCCCCTGAACATCGCCAATATCGAGGAGCGACGTTCAAACGCCCTGGGTCAGGCCACCATCGTCACCGACTCGGTACATACGGATGGCGACCTGCTCGCCGACTTCGCCTACGCGGCGGATCTGTTCGGTAACGTCTATCGCTTCGACCTGACGGGCAGCAGCACCAACGAGATCCGTACACTCTTCTCCGCTGTTGCACCGACGATCGGAACAACGGCCGGGAGCGCTCAGCCGATTACGTCGCCGGTCGCCGTCGCGCGCCACCCGCTCGGTCTGGGGACACTCGTCCTGTTCGGGACCGGGCAATATCTCTACTCCGATGATGATCCGCGCGATCGGCAGCAAGTCCAGAGCTTCTACGCCATCTGGGATACCGGCTCGGACGACCAAGCCACGGTGGCGCGCACCAGGCTCTTGCAGCAAGAGTTCACAACAACCGAGATCGTCGTGAAGGCGGATGAAAGCGCAGCGGCAACGGAGGTTACCCGCGGCCGAACCAGCTCGGCCAACCTGATCGACTGGTCCACTCACTTGGGCTGGTACATTGACTTCGACATCGAAGAGGAAGCCAACTCCAATCTCAACAAGGGTGAAAGGGTCGTGACCGAACCCGAGGTGCAGGGCGGACGGGTCATCTTTGTCAGCCTGGTCCCGGAAACCAACCCATGCGTCGGCGGCGGCTATAGCTGGATCAATTCATTGGATGTGCGCAATGGCAGCCGCCTTGGGTTGACGCCCTTCGACTTCAACCTCGACGGGTCCATCACTGAGGCGGACCTGCTGACGATCAGTGGCGAACCGGTGGTGGGCACCAGCGTGCGCCTGACGCCCGGCGGCAAGAGCACCGGCATCTATTCCTCGCCCTCCAGCTTTGGCGACGGCGCCGGCCGGATCACCACCGTGGTGTCGACCTCGGAAGGGGATCTGGTACTGATCAATGCCGCCGATATCCAGGCCTGGCGCGTCTGGCAGCAACTGCGTTAGGCGAGTAACCCGCGTGTCACGCGTAACGGCTGCCCCGAGCGCAGCCGTAGCGCCGCGATACCAATGCCCAAGAGGGCAAGCGTGCCTGGAAGCGGTACATTGCCGATCGGCGTACCGGATATTTCAATCGTGATGGACGCGAATAACAAATCGGGCAGTCCTTCCGCCATGGATCCAGTCCCCCGGCCGTTCCAGATGCTCTCGAAGATCCGGATATCGAGCCATTGACCGGGATTGATCAGCAACTTGGGCAGCGCCGCATCGGTCGTAAACACCACCGGCGTCTGTTGCGTCCGATAGTTCGGAGCCGGGAACCAACCGCCGGCCCCGGCTAACAGGTGGTCCGTCACTGCGGCGCCGCCGGCAATGCTGATCCCGACCATCGACTGCTCGATCAGCGTGTTCATGGCTAAGTCCAGCCCCACCCACTCCCAGACCGGGGCGGCGCCCGTGCCCGTACCGGGGATGATGGCGGGGTTGCTGGTGGGAAGGCCCGTCCCCACCGGCAGGACGGAGGTCAGCTTGATACTATCGAGGGTAAAGGCCGCCCCGTCGTTGATCCAGGTCAGCTTGCTGTTCAACAACGCCTCGCCTGCGATATTCGTACCCCAGCCGAAGATGGTTCCGGAACCGAACGCCCCCCCGCCATTCGAGTCCGAGCGGTTGACTGTCGTCGTATAGCCGGACGACGGCTCTGTGCCCGTGCACGCCGCGCCGCCGCCGGAAACGCCCGGACAAGTCGCGGCAAAGGCGTTGTAAGCAGCCGTGTTGGAGTTCCAGGTAAAGCTGCCGATCACCGCCGCCGCCGCGGGCCCGGCACCCAAACCCAGCCACAGGGCCGCGACACTGGCGGAGAGTCGCAGGGCGCCGCGGCGGCCAGTGCGACGATGAGTGGCTTCAGGCACGGACATTGTTCGACTCCAGAGTGCGTCAAGATGGACGGCGATTTCGATGCGGTCAAGCCAGCATTTGCCGGACACTTATGCAAGATTCAGGCAAAAAGAAAGATTCACAATTTTATTCAATACGGTATACCGCTTCCAGGCCACGCAAGGGGCGCCGGAGCCGGCCTGGGTGTAAAAATACCTGACACTTCTTCAGGTGACCAGTCGGCGCGACGTTCGGTTCGTTGCGCCTGACCGGCCAGCATCGCCCGGCCAAGTTTGCGTCGCCCAAGCGGCGCCCCGATAATCGGGGATTGGCAATCGACTGACGTGACGAAGACGCCAACCCCAACCGGATCATCGGGTAACTCCCGGTTGTCTTACGGCCCCGGGACACCCAATTTACGCAACGGCCAGCCCTCATCATACGCCGAGAAAGTTTGCATGCAGCAATCGACCGAACCCACGGGTGCCACCGGCACCATCGCCGATGTCCAAGGGAGCGCGGACACCCGCCGCATCGCCATCGATAAAGTTGGCATCAAGGATATCCGGCACCCGGTCCGTGTCAAGGACCGCGGCGGGGTGGAACAGCACACGGTGGCCACCTTTAACATGTACGTGTACCTGCCGCACAGCTTCAAGGGCACGCACATGTCGCGTTTCGTGCAGGTGTTGAACAGCCAGGAGCGGGAACTGAGCGTCGACTCCTTCAAAGACATGCTCAAGGACATGTCCTGCCGTCTGGAGTCCGCGGCCGGGCATATCGAGATGCGCTTCCCCTTCTTCGTCAACAAACGCGCCCCGGTCAGCGGTGTGGAAAGCCTGCTGGACTATGAGGTGACCTTTATCGGCGAGGTCCGCGACGGCGAACCCAGCCTGGCGATCAAGGTGCTGGTGCCGGTGACCAGCCTGTGCCCCTGCTCCAAGGAGATTTCAGCCTACGGCGCCCACAACCAGCGCTCGCATGTGACGGTGCAGGTGCGCACCCAGGGGTTCATCTGGATCGAGGAGATCATCGATCTGGTCGAGCGGGAGGCGTCCGCGGAGCTTTATGGCCTGCTCAAGCGGCCGGACGAGAAGTTCGTGACCGAGCGCGCCTACAACAACCCGAAGTTCGTCGAGGACATGGTGCGTGATGTCGCCACCCGCCTCAATGAGGACGAGCGCATCGCGGCCTATGTGGTGGAGGCGGAAAACTTCGAGTCGATCCACAACCACTCCGCCTATGCCCTGATTGAGCGCGACAAGGAGGCCGAGGCGCGCATCGCGGAGGCGTCGCTGTAGGGGCGACTTCAGTCGCCCCTCCACCGTAGGGTCCGCTGTGCGGACCGTACGCGGCTTATTTCACCCCGGATTCAACTCCGCCGGCGAGATCAGACTGTTGAACTGCTCGCACCAGATCACGACCGACCCATAGTCCCCGACGTCCACCCCGACCGGCACCGGGTAACTCTGCCGGCCGCTGAATGCGGCGAGCGGGCCGAGATCCACGAACATGGTTTCTTCCACCCGGGTATCCGGGTCGATGCCCCGTTGGGGCACCAGATAGACGTGATACTTGGGTCCCGGGCCGACCGCGAAGTCGTCTTCAAATTGCACCCGATCCGCATAGACACGCACGGCCCCACTGCCGTAGTGCAGCCGATCCGCCGGGTCCGCATGCGTAAAGCGGCCGGTTGCTACGAGTTCGCCCCCACGGCCGCTGGTGATGGCCCAACTGCCTTGCCCCCCCGCGGACTGCGCGGGGGAGCTGAAAAAGCCCGCGGCGAATCCGCCGGCGCCGCCCAAGACTGCGCCGGCCAGGAACCCGACGAGCAGGTGTCGCAACGGGACACGTGCGGGCTCCGGCCGCCGCGCAGCGGCGCGGGTCACCGTGCGGTCAATGGCCGGATCCCTTGAGCGCACTCGCCATGCCCTCGATCGTGTCCTTGGCGTCGCCGAAGACCAGCGAGGTATTGTCTTTGTAGAAGAGCAGGTTATCGACGCCTGAATACCCTGGACGCATGGAGCGCTTGAGGAAGTAGACCTGGCGCGCCTTACCGGCCTGCAGGATCGGCATGCCGTAGATGGGGCTCGACTTGTCTTCCTCGGCCGCGGGGTTCACCACGTCGTTGGCCCCGACCACCAGCGCCACGTCCGCGGTGGGGAACTCCGAATTGATCTCATCCATTTCGAGTACCCGCTCGTACGGGATGTCGGCCTCGGCCAGCAACACGTTCATGTGACCCGGCATGCGCCCGGCGACCGGGTGGATGGCGAACTTGACGTCGACGCCGCGCGCTACGAGCAGTTCCATCAGTTCCTTCAGGGCATGCTGGGCCTGCGCGGCCGCCATGCCGTAGCCGGGGATGATGATGACTTTGGCCGCGTCCTCCATCCAATAGACCACGTCTTCCACGGAAGCCGACTTGACGCCGCGCTGCGCCGCCTGAGCCCCCGCGCCCGTATCCGCCTCGTCGCCTGAACCAAAGCCGCCGAACACCACATTGATGATCGAGCGATTCATTCCCTTGCACATGATGTAGGAGAGGATGGCACCGGAGAAGCCAACCAGGGCACCGACGATGATCAGCAGGTTGTTGTGCAGGGTGAATCCGGTCGCCGCCGCCGCCCAGCCCGAGTAGCTGTTGAGCATGGAGATGACCACCGGCATGTCGGCCCCGCCGATCGGGATAATCAGCGTGACCCCCAGGGCGAAGGCGATCAGGGTCATCAGACTCAGTGAGAGCACGCTGCCGGTCATGGCGAAGTGCACCGCGAAGCCGATGGTCGCAAGGGCCATGGCGGCGTTCAGCGCGTGCTGACCGGTGAATTTCACCGGGCTGCCGCTGATCAACCCCTGCAGCTTACCGAAAGCGATCACCGAGCCGGTAAAGGTGATGGCACCGATGACGATACCGGCGGAGAGTTCACCCATCATGACCGCATCCGGATGCGCGGTGATGATGAAGGTGCCGATGGCGACCAGCACCGCCGCCAGACCGACAAAGCTATGGAGCGCGGCCACCAATTGCGGCATCGCCGCCATCTGGATGCGCATGGCGAGGATGGTGCCGATCACTGCACCTCCCGCCACCCCCGCGATGATGAATCCGTAGGAGGTCACCTCATGCCCGAGCAGAGTCGCGCCGACGGCGATGACCATGCCGATCATGCCGTAGAAATTCCCGCGCCGCGCCGAGGCCGGATGGGTCAGGCTCTTGAGGGCGAAAATAAACAGGATGGCCGAGACCAGATAGGCCAGGGCCTGCCCGTGTGCAGACAGACTAAAGTGCAGCATGACTGATCGCTCTCCTTACTTCTTTTTCTTTTGAAACATGGAGAGCATACGGTGAGTCACCAGGAAGCCTCCGAACACGTTGATGGACGCCAGGAGGACCGCCAGGAACCCGAGCAGCTCGGCGGCAAACCCCGCCCGCTCGGCCCCCGCGACCAGCAGCGCCCCGACGATCACGATGCCGGAGATGGCGTTAGTGAGGGCCATCAACGGGGTGTGCAGCGAGGGCGTGACACCCCAGATCACGTAGTAGCCGATGAAACAGGCAAGGACAAAGACATAAAGCGCGACGATCGGGTCTGACATAGGCGGATTTCCGTAAGGTGCGCCGGGCGCACCGTTGATGGTAACGAGTTGGCCGTTGGCGTTTTTTCTATGACACCAGCATGGCTTTGGTGATGTCATCCGCCATCAGGTCCTTGAGGACCGGCCCTTGATCCGACCGATCGACCATGATTTCGATCAGGTTCGCGAGGTTTCTGGCGTAGAAGGCGCTGGCGTCGGACGCGACCATCGAGGGGTAATTGGTGTACCCGACGATGAGTACCCCATGGCGCTCGACCACCTCATCCGGAACCGTCAACGGACAGTTGCCGCCGTTCGCCGCCGCCAGATCGACGATCACCGACCCGGGGCGCAGCCGCTGAACCAGATCTTCAGTCACCAGCACCGGGGCCGGTCGACAGGGAATGAGCGCGGTGGTGATGATGACATGGGCCTTGGCGAGCTGATCGGCCAGGGCCGCCTGCTGGCGCGCCTTGGCCTCGGCGGAGAGTTCCTTGGCATAACCGCCCTCCCCGGCCCCGCTCTCGCCCAAGTCCAGATCGATCGGCTTGGCGCCGAGCGACTGGATCTGCTCGCGGGTCTCCGGCCGCACGTCGTAGGCGAGCACCTCGGCCCCCAGACGGCGGGCGGTGGCGATTGCCTGCAATCCGGCCACCCCGGCACCCAGCACCACCAGGCGGGCGGGCTTGGCCGAACCGGCGGAGGTCATCATCATGGGGAAGAAGCGGCCGAAGCGGGCCGCCGCTTCGATCACGGCCCGATAGCCGGCGATGTTGGCCTGCGAGGACAGGGCGTCCATCGACTGGGCACGGGAAGTCCGGGGCATCCGCTCCATGCCGAGCACCCGCACGCCCTTGGTCAGCATCGCGGCTACGATGGCATCCTCGCCGCAACTCTCCAGCAGACCGATGAACAGACCGCCGGGGCGCATGGCGGCCACATCGTCGCCGTCCGGACGACGGACCTTGAGCAGCAGATCGACGTCGTAGGCCCCGGCACGATCCGTCAAGACCGCGCCCGCCGCCGCATAGTCAGCGTCCGGATAGCCGGCGCGCACCCCCGCGCCGGCCTCCATCAGCAGTTCAAATCCTTTACTCTTAAGTTTCTTGACGATCTCGGGCGTGGACGCGACCCGCGCCTCCCCGAGCCGTGTCTCCGCTGGGATACCGATTCTCATTGTTCTCTCACCCTCCGCACAACGGCGCGCCGCCCGCAGGCGACAATGCTCAGTATTATCCGGTCACCGGTGTCCGGTGGCAACCAGGTGACGCAGATCAATGCTAAACTCATCGGAATTTGCTTATATTCAAACAAGTGATCTAGGACAGCGGTCGGGCGCCTATGCGGGCGCTGCGGGCGGACGCCTTTATCCACCTTCGCGGAGCTGTTACTACCGTGGCGAAGATTACCAGCGATCTCGATCTGCGCGATGCCCTCAAAGGGCTTAATCCCGATCAGCAACGGCGGCTGGGCGCGCGCTTCGCCCAGCGTGTCGCGCGCCTCGTCACGGCCGAACGCGTACACCGCGCGATTACAACCGCCCTGCGTGAGGATTGCACCCTGGAGGAACTGGACGACGCCTATCGGGCCGCCAAGGCCCATGCGATCAACTCTTACACCGATTGCGGCAAAGAAACCGATTGGCTGGCCCAGGCCGACCATTTCGCCGCCGCCGCGGCAGCGGCCGCCCTGACGCCCGAGACCCCGATAACCGAGCGGCACAACCGTGCCTGGAAGGCGGCGGTTCAGGCCCGCATGGCGATCAACTGTGCCATGATGGAGTCTGCGGACGAACCGGGCGACGTGACTGAAGCGCAACGCCAGTACGCCATCGCCAACGCGTTCCTTGACCGCGACTGAATGACATCGCGCCCAAGCGCGGCAGGAGCCGGGGATGCTCCGGCTCCCGCCACAGAACTTCAGGGCCGACCGGCGGGAGCGCTAGACGCCCCCTTCCACACTCAGCATTTGATCGTAGATCTCCCAGGCCGCGGCGGCATCCTGCGCACTGACGCGCTCCGTCGCATAGCCGAGGTGGACGACAACATGGTCACCGACGGCCGGCAACTCATGTTGCAGCATAAACAGACTGGCCTCCCGCTCCACGCCCTTGGCGGTGCAGCGGGCCAGAAAGCCGTTGATCGACACAATCTGCATCGGAATGCCGAGACACACGGTTGCTATCACTCCGGATCGTTGGCCCAGACCACAGGCTAAACGCTGACGCCGGGCCAAGCAAGGTATGCTGCCGACCACCGACCGCTTTCCACACAGGACCGCCCCGTGAGTATGCAAACCTTGATTCTTGGACTCGGCAACGTCCTGCTGGCCGACGAAGCGGTGGGTGCCGCGGTCATCAGGCGCCTGGAGTCCGAAGCGGACCCGGCCGCGCCGCTACGCTTCCTTGATGGTGGGACCCTGAGCTTTACGCTGGCGGTCCCCATCGCGGAGTGCCCGCGGCTGATCGTGATCGACGCTGCGGCCATGGGTGATGCCGCGGGCAGCGTGCGGGTCTTTGAAGGCGAGGCGATGGACCGACAGTTGCGCCGTCATGCCAAGAGCGTCCATGAGGTCAGCCTGGCCGACCTGCTCGATATTGCGCGTCTGACCGACAGCCTGCCCGCTCGACGCGCCTTGATCGGCATCGAACCGGCGGTGATCGACTGGAGTGATGCGTTGACCCCGGCGGTCGCCGCGGCGGTGCCGGTCGCGCTGGAGCGGGTGCGGGAGTTGCTCGCCCGCTGGGACGCCGCCGACGGCGCGACGGCCTGAGCCGGGCGATCAGGTGTCGCGGAGCGTCGCACCGGTCGAACCACGAGCAGGTCTGCCGGAATCGTCGCCAAGTCTCGGCGAGATCGCTTGAGGGGTCTATAATTCTGTTTTAGTATTTCGGTGATCGCTAAAATGCTAAACTAAAAACTGTCGCAACCCGTCGGCGGCGGGTCGCATCCAGAACCTCCTCACGCCCTGCCGAGGACGCATCATGTCCGCTTTATCCAGCATCCCAGTCCGAGTACAGTCGGTGTCCCACGGCACTGCCAACTGCGGCAATGCCGTCCCCATCCTGCATGAGGTCCGCCATGCGCTGGAGCGCCTGATCGCCACTGGCGAAGGCACTCAAATCGACCTTAACGCCATCCCCTTCGGCCCTGAAGACGAGGCGCATCTGCTCGCCGTCCTTGGCGTTGGCGAGGTGCGTGCAACGATCGATGCCCTGGGTCCGACCCATGTCCAGGAGACCGCGATCCCTGGGGTCTGGCTCATCGATTACCGGATCACCGAGGATCAGCGCCTGGCCCTGCATCTGGATATCGGCGACATTCCCGAGATCCTGCGCACCCAGCGCCAGGATCTCGATACCGCCCTGACCACGCTGGACGCCCGCCTCACCAGGGCTCAGGGCGGAGCACAGTTCGAGTCCTGACAGCCGCTTGAGGAACGTCCATGACCACCACGAAACACCGTGTCGGCGAGCACCTGCGTGACCAGGGTGTCTCGCGCCGTGCGTTCCTGAAATTCTGCACCGCGTCCGCGTCCCTGATGGCCTTGCCGCCCGGTCTGATCCCGGCCATGGCCGCCGCGCTGGAGCAGGCCCGGCGCCCGTCCGTGATCTGGCTCTCGTTCCAGGAGTGCACCGGCTGCACCGAGTCACTGACGCGCAGTCATGCACCGACGGTCGAGGATCTGATCCTGGAGATGATCTCACTCGACTATCATCACACGCTTCAGGCCGCCGCCGGCGAGGCGGCCGAGGCGGCCCGCGAACAGGCAATGAAAGACAACTTCGGCAAGTATCTGCTGATCGTCGACGGTTCACTGCCGGGGCCGGATGCCAACCCCGGCTATTCGACCATCGCCGGAGTCAGCAACTACGCGATGCTGATGGAGGCCGTCGAGGGGGCGGCGGCGGTGATCGCGGTCGGCACCTGCGCCGCCTTCGGCGGCTTGCCCGAGGCGGCCCCCAACCCCACCGGCGCGGTCGCGGTTATGGATCTGATCAAGAATAAACCCCTGGTCAATGTCTCCGGCTGCCCGCCGGTGCCAATGGTCATCACCGGTGTGCTCGCCCACTATCTCGCCTTCGGGCGACTGCCCGAACGCGATGCGTATCATCGTCCGCTCGCCTTTTTCGGTCAGTCGATCCACGATCGCTGCTACCGTCGGCCTTTCTATGACAAAGGGCTGTTCGCCGAGACCTTCGACGATGAGGGCGCCCGCGCCGGCTGGTGTCTGTACCGGCTCGGCTGCAAAGGACCCAGCACCTACAATGCTTGCGCCACCATGCGCTGGAATGCGGGCACCAGTTGGCCGATCGAGGCCGGACACCCCTGTCTGGGCTGTTCGGAGCCCCGGTTCTGGGACGCCGGGAGCTTCTACGCACCGCTATCGGTCCCCACCGATCTCTCCAGCAGCCGGATCCTGACAGCCGGCGCGGCCGGTGCCTTGGTCGGCGGCACGGTCGCGACCCTGGCGCGGCGCACGGTAGCGACGGCGGCGACCAGCCGTCAGCCGGTCACCGCCGACGAACTGGAGCAGACACTATGACCACCATCGCTGACCCCATGGGTTTTCTGCTGTTCACCAAGGGTCCACTGTTCAACATCGCCATCGCCATCTTTGCGCTCGGCCTGGCAGCGCGCCTCGCCGAAATCCTGCTGCTCGGCCGACGGCCCAATTTCGCGGAGCCGCGCGCCGGCGAATGGCTGCCGGGCTTGCGGACGGTCGTCACCCGCACCCTGCCCGACCCCGGCACCTTCAAGCGCGCGCCCTTCAATGTGCTCACGGGGCTGATCTGGCACGTCGGCTTCCTCGTCGCCCTGCTGCTCTTCATCCCCCACATCGAACTGATCAAGGGTCTGTTCGGCGTCTCCTGGCCGGGACTGCCCAACCCCTTCGTGGATCTGGTAACCGCCGTGACCTTGGTCGCACTGGCCGCGACCCTGGTGCATCGTCTGACTCATCCGGTGAAAAAGCGCCTTAGTACGATCGAGGATTACCTGATCTGGGCAGTCACCTTTCTGGTCGTCCTGACCGGCTACCTGGCGTATAACCGGCTGATCAACCCCTATCCGCTGGCGCTCGGGCTGCACATTCTGACCGCCGAACTGTTCCTGATCCTCCTGCCCTTCACCAAGCTCACCCACATCTTCACCGTGTTCATCGCGCGTTGGTACAACGGGGCCAGCTTTGGCCGCCGGGGAGTCCAGTCATGAGTCCCATCGCGAACCCGGTTGTGAACCCGGAGGCGACCGCGTTCAACCTCGAACGCGGCCTGGCCGCCTTCCGCGCCGAGATCGACGGACCGGTCGCGGCCTTCTTTTCGAGTTGTGTGCATTGCGGGATCTGCGCCCAATCCTGTCCTTTCTACCTGGAGACCGGGGATCCCAAGTACACGCCGATCCTCAAGCTGGAACCGCTACGCCTGGTCTGGGAATCCGAGTTCACCCTATGGGGCAAGATTAAAGGCGCCCTCGGTCTACAACAAAGGGTCACGGACGCGATGCTGGCCGAATGGGAGGAGCTGATCTACGATTCCTGCTCGATGTGCGGGCGTTGCTCCATGGTGTGCCCGGTCGGCAACGACATCCAGGCGATGGTGCGCAAGTCACGTGAGGGGATGGTCGCCGCGGGCCATGCACCCGAGGGGCTGGCCGGTGCCGCGGTCCGGGCGGTCAAGACCGGCAGCCCCATGGGGCTCCAGTGGAAGACCCTGCAGGTCCAGATCGAGCACGTTCAGACCAGCTCGGGTCTCACCGTTCCGGTCGACCAGGCCGGAGTCGACTATCTGGTGATGCTCTCCTCGATGGAGGTCATCAACTTTCCCGAATACCTGGAGGCGATCACCAAGATCTTCGATCACGCCGGCGTCACCTGGACCCTGAGCACCCAGTGCTTCGAGGCGACCAACGCCGGCATTCAAATCGGCAACAAGGACATCGCCGCCCTGCTGGTGGAGCGGGTGGTGGACGCGGCGGTCACACTCGGGGTCAAGAACGTGATCAGCCCGGAATGCGGCCACGCCTATACCGCCATCCGCTGGGAGGGTCCGAACCTGATCGGTCGGCGCTATCCCTTCCGGGTCTTCCACATCATCGAGGTCATGGACCAGCTGCGCGCGCAGGGCCGGATCACCACCGCAGGCAAGGAACTGGACCGACTGTCACTGCACGATCCCTGCAACCTGGCGCGCAAGAGCGGCGTCATTCAACAGCAACGCAACCTGATGGATTTGGTGGCCGAGCAGTTCGTCGAACTGCCGGAGCACGGGCGCTTCCAGTGGTGCTGCGGCGCGGGCGGCGGGGTGAGTTCCAACGAACGCGCGGAGCCCCTCAAGCTGGCCGCCTTCAAGCGCAAGAAGGCCCAGATCGAGGCAGTGGAACCCGAGCGTATGGTGACCATGTGCGCCACCTGCCGCACCCAGCTCGAAGAAGGTCTGGAGCATTTCAACATGGATATCCCGGTGGTGGGTCTGACCGAACTGATCGCCGACCATCTGGTCGATAAAGAGGAGCCGACATGAGTGACCGCGTCGTCGTCGACCCGATTACCCGCATCGAAGGCCATCTGCGGATCGAGGCCGAGATGGATGGCGAAACCATCAGCCGGGCCTACTCGTCCGGGACCATGGTCCGCGGCATCGAGACCATCCTGCTGGGCCGCGACCCGCGCGACGCTTGGGCCTTTGCCCAGCGCATCTGCGGGGTCTGCACCCTGGTGCATGGTCTTGCTTCCGCCCGCTCAGTCGAGGATGCACTCGGCATCCGTCTGCCCCCCAATGCGCAACTGATCCGCAACCTGATGATCGGTGCCCAGTATGTGCACGATCATGTGATGCATTTTTATCACCTGCACGCGCTGGATTGGGTGGATGTCGTCAGCGCCCTGAGCGCCGACCCCAAGGCCACCGCGGAATTGGCGCAGTCCTTGAGCAGTTGGTCCAAGGCGTCGCCGGGTTACTTCGCGGATACCCAACAGCGCCTCAAAGGCTTCGTGGAATCCGGCCAACTCGGCATCTTCGCCAACGGCTACTGGGGCCACCCGGCCTACAAACTGCCGCCCGAGGCCAACCTGATGGCCGTGGCTCACTACCTGGAGGCCTTGGCCTGGCAGCGCGACGCGGCCCGCCTGCATGCCATCTTCGGCGGCAAGAACCCCCATCCGAACGTCGTGGTGGGCGGTGTCGCATCGCCCATCGACCTCGAATCGGACTCGGCACTCAACGCCAAGAAACTCGCCGAGGTGCAGCGCGTCATCACCGCGATGCAGCAATTCGTCGATCAGGTCTATGTGCCGGACACCCTGGCCATTGCCGGCTTTTACAAGGACTGGTTCCAGCGCGGCGAGGGTCTCGGCAATTTCATGTGCTACGGCGACCTGCCGGCCACCGGGTCCATGGACCCAGCGAGCTACCTGTTCCCGCGCGGCGTCATTCTCAACCGCGACCTGACCACCATCCATGACGTGGATCTGCACGACGCTGCCCAGATTCAGGAGTTCGTTTCACACTCCTGGTACGACTACAGCGGGGGCAAGCAGACCGGATTACACCCCTACGCCGGCCAGACCACTCTGGACTACGACGGGCGCGGCGGGGTCAAACCGCCCTACACGCAACTGGCGGTCGACGACGGCTACTCCTGGCTCAAGGCCCCCCGCTGGCAGCGCCATGCGGTCGAGGTCGGCCCGCTGGCGCGGGTGCTGCTCCTCTACGCCAAGAACCATGCCCAAACCAGGGAACTGGTCGATTCGACTTTGTCCAAGCTCGACCTGCCGGTCAGCGCCTTGTTCTCCACCCTGGGACGCACCGCCGCGCGGACCCTGGAGACCAAGATCGTGGTCGATCAGATGCAGAGCTGGTATGACCAGTTGATCGCCAACATCCGATCCGGCGACCTCAGCACCTTCAACGCCTCGCACTGGGACCCGTCCACCTGGCCCAGAGAAGCCCGCGGTGCCGGCTTCATGGAGGCACCGCGCGGAGCCCTCGGGCACTGGCTCGTGATCAAAGACGGGCGCATCGCCAACTATCAGGCGGTGGTGCCCTCCACCTGGAACGCCGGGCCGCGTGATCCCGCCGATCAGGCCGGAGCCTATGAGGCGGCGCTCCAGGACAACCACCAGTTGGCGGATGTGAAGCAGCCGATCGAGATCCTGCGCACCATCCACTCCTTCGACCCCTGCATCGCCTGCGCGGTCCACCTGTCCGATCCGCAAACCGGGGAACGGCTGGAGATCAAGGTGAGCTGACGGGTGCTAGGATCCAGCGCGATGTGGTCGCCGAGGAACCCAGGATGGGCAGAATGAGAGCGATGCCCATCCGATCTGACCTAAGCGCCTGACCCTCACCAACCACAGCCTGCTAATCACACCCTGAGGGTAGTAGACGGCCCGTGGGACGTTCAGGTCACGGGTTACGCGGTCTCAATGCAGCGCGGCGCCCTCCGCGGCGCGATCGACCAGGACCAGGGCCGCACCCAGTGCGGCGACGCGGGCCACCGGCAGGTCGGCTCCGGCACGCCAGGCCGTGAGCGCATCGGCCTTGTCGGCACCAGTCACCAGAACCAACATCGCATGCGCTGCGCAGAGCGCCTTCGGGGTCAGTGACACGCGCTTCGGCGGCGGCTTGGGCGCATCCAGTACCGGGATCACCAGCGGACCATCAGGAACCGGGTGTCCGGGAAATAGGCTCGCGGTATGCCCATCCTCGCCCATCCCCAGCAATACGAGGTCGAACGGGAGCCGCGGCACCGCGGCCGGTTTCCCAAACGCCGACCCGGACAGGGTCCGCTGATAGCTCAGTGCGGCGGCGACTGGACCCTGCTCCGCCGGCATCGGGTAAATGTTCGCCGGCGGGATCGGCACCTGATCAAGGAAGGCGTGCCTGGCGGCCACGCTGTTACGCTCCGGATGATCGGGCGGCAGACACCGCTCATCACCGAAGAAGATGGACCAGCGGTCCCATTGCGCGGGTTTGCCAACGAGCAAGGTGTACGCCATGATGGGGGTACGCCCGCCCGCCAGGACCAGGAGAAACCGCCCACGTTCGGCGACCGCCTGCTCGGCCGCGGCCAGAATGCGCTCGGCGGTCGCCGCGGCCACGTCCTCGCTGGTTGCGAGCGACTGAAAACGTACGGATCCTGCTGGCATGGCGATTTTCTCCGACCTTCATTACACTTCCGGGGCATTTCCTGCCTGACCCGCTACTGGCAATCATGGACCCAATGAAAATTCTGTTGGTCGACGACTCCAAGTCCGCTCGCTACGCGTTGCGGCTCCAGTTGCAGCGTCACGGCGTCGAGGTCGACACCGCGGAGTCCGCGGAGGCTGCCCTGGAGATCCTGAAGGGCGATCTGCCCGACGCCGTCCTGATGGATCACATGATGCCTGGGCTCAGCGGCTTCGAGGCACTCGAGATCATCCGCGCGGATGCGCGCACCGCACATCTTCCGGTAGTGATGTGTACTTCGCATGAGGACCCCGAATTCGCCGCCGCCGCCCAACGCAAAGGCGTCGTTGCGATTCTACCCAAGTCGGTCGCCCCGGAGAAACTCCCCGCGGTCCTGGCTCAGTTGAAAGCGGTATTGGATCGGTCCGCAATCCAGCCCCAGGACGAATCCAGGTCGCCCCCCCCAAGCACACTCACACCCGCCGCGGCTCCCGACTGGCAGCGGCAGATCGAGCTGCGAATCACGGGGCTGGTCGACGAGCGCCTCGAAGCCCGGCTGTCAAACCTGATCGCACCGCTGCTTGCAGACCTCAATCGAGACGTGCGTGAACGTCTGCTGGTCGAGGCGCAACAACTGATCTCGGTCCAAATCGCCGAGACCCGCGCGGCGATCGAGGCACAGCTGACGACGGACCGGGAGGCGACCTGGGCAAGATTCGAGACGATCACCAGCGAGTTGGACTCCGCCGCTGGCCGACTGGTCGCGGAGACCCTGCCCGACCTGGTCAATGTGGAGATCGAAAGCGAGCGCGGTGCGATCATGAATCTGGTCGATCGATACGTGCGGGAGTTCTCGCCGCCGATCCCCGTCGTCACGGAAACCGCCGGTCACTCCACCACGCTCGATGGCGAGTTGGTGGCGCGCATCCAGGAGATCGCCAAGCGCGAGGCCAATGCAGCAGCGACGGCGACGCTGGAGCACTGCCAACAAATGACCGACGGCCTGGAGCAACGGGTGCAAGCCGGCCACGGTCTGCTCTACCTGGCCATCCTGGGGTCGGCACTGCTCGGAGTCCTTGCCGCGCTTCTCGTGTACGCTATCGTACATTGAACCGTGCGGCTCATTCAGCGAACCGGCGCTACAAATGCCGGCGTCCATCCAATCAGTCGGAGGTAACGAACGTGTTTCAGAGCATGAGCGAATTCATCAATCCAGGTGCGACCACCCCGGACCCGGAGTTCCCGCAGGCACCGTCAGACTGGACCCGGGCCGGTGCCGTGGCCGCGGCCCAGACCGACGGGATCACCCTGAGCGAAGACCACTGGCGCGCGATCAAGGCACTGCAAGGCTATTTCGCCACCCATGAGCGCCCCAACATGCGCGAACTGCACGACGCCCTGGACGAGGCATTCCACGCCAAAGGCGGTCTCAAGTATCTTTACACGATGCTGCCGGGCGGCCCGGTGGCCCAGGGATGCCGTTTCGCCGGCTTACCGGCCCCGGCCGGCGCAGCGGACAAGTCATTCGGCAGCGTTCAATAGCGGCGGACGGTCCGCATCGCGGACCCTACGGTAACACCGTGACCTGTAGGGTCCGCTGTGCGGACCGACGACCGCGCCGAGCGCGCGGTGGCCGGGCTGATGATCAAGACCCGGACTTCATGCAAGGCTACTTGAACAACAAATCAGATACCGCTGACTTACTTAGACTTTCCTTGCTCGCGCCCCCTTGTTTTCAGTATCACATCCGCCTATGCTCTCAGGGCAATACCCCAATGAGGGTTGGTGCCTGAATCGGCTGACAGGTTGCCTGTCCCGCGCGTCCGGGCGCCGGCCCCGACAACCGAGCCACTACCGGGAGAATCTGAGGATGCACGATCAACCGCGCGACAGCGATCATCCGGACCTGTTCAACCAGCAGTTCTTTGTCAATCGGCGCGGGTTCCTGGAGGGACTGACCGCGCTCTCGGCCGGCCTGCTGTGCGGCACCCCGAGCTTCGCAAAGGCCGGCTTCTTTGGTCAGGACGCGCCTCAGCGTCAGGACGGACTCCAGCGTCAGGTCGCGGATTTGGTGCAGCGGCTCAAGGCCCAGGGTCAGATCGGCGAGAACGAAAAAACCGCCTGGTCGGTCTACGATTTCTCCTCCGGCAAGAAACTGGTGGCGATCAACGAGGACGCCCCGCGCCAGGCGGCGAGCATGATCAAGCCATTCGTCGCCCAGGCATTTTTCTTCCAAGTGAAAAACTCGCGAGGGCGCGTGCGCTACACGGAGGACATTCGCGACACCATGGAACGTTCGATCCGGCGCAGCAGTAACCCCGCCACCAACGAACTCATCGAACTGGTCAGCCGCAATCAATCGCAACGTGGACCAAAGGACGTGGAGACCGTGCTCAAAGCCAATGCGCCGCAGGTTTTCGTGCAGACGCGGGTCGTTGAGAAAATCCCCGCCGGCGGCAAGACCTATCGCAACCTCGCCTCGGCCCACGACTACAGTCGGTTTCTGATCGCGCTCTGGGAGGACCGTCTACCCTATAGTCAAGAACTCCGGGCGCTGATGGCGCTGCCGAACCACGACCGCATCTGCCAGGGCGTCGCGTCCATGCCTTCCTCGGTGCGTGTCTACGACAAGACCGGTTCCACCTCGCAACTCTGCGGTAACATGGGCATCATCGAGGCCCAGACGCTGTTTGGCCGACGCGTCCCCTACGCCTTCGTCGGGATCATCGAGCGCTCGAGCAGCGCCAAGAACTACGGAACCTGGATCACCAAACGCAGCAATGCCATCCGTGCCGTGTCCAATCTGGTCTATCTGGACATGAAGGACCGTTACCGGCTGGCGTGAGCTGGCGTGAATTTCAGGCCCCTGGATCACCGTAGAACACGTAATTGGTCGAGTAGTCGCTGATCTCGAAATAGACCTTGCGCTCGTTCGGGTCCTGCTGGCCGTTCTGGTTCAGGTCCAGCACGCCGTAGCCAAAACGGTAGGGTCGCACGCCGGTCCCCTGAGTAGCGCCGGCCGTGGTGAGCTTGTCTACTTTGATAAAGCGCCGCACGAGTTTCTCGCCCGCGTAGACTTCCAGCACACCGTCAACCCCGGTCCAGTTCTGGATCGAGCGGCCAATCGTATTCTGGGTCTCCTGGGTACACCCGGCAGTGAGCAGGATCGCGAGCAGCAGGCTGGTCAGGGTTCTGTTCCGGTTCATGGGTACACGCCTCTGAGTAACGAATCAAGACCAAGTTAGACACGAACACAATCGTTGTCGTTGTCGTAATCGGAGAATCCCGAAAATTACCTTAACACGCGAATGTGACAATGTGACAACGCCGGGCCCAGCCCTGAAGCATAACCCAGTCGCCGGCTGACAGCGGGCGGCGTCAGCGCCGGTCGGCGCTGGCGTTGGCTGTCAGGGGATGGATTGGCTCTGACCAGGGGTTGCAACGGGACGCCCTGACGGATGCCGGGGGTCGGACCGGTCGCGGGCGTGCGCCACGGTGGACCAGGCAAGCCGTTGCCGGCACCGGTGGTTGCCGGAGTCCAGGCTACATCGCTGTCGTGCAGCAGTCGAAGCAGGGTATCGGCATCCGGCAGGGTCTCCAGTTCGGGAAGCGCCAGGCTAATCGAAACGCCCATGCAGATACCAGCCACGACGCCCCCTGAGTTCCCGAT
>JACDZG010000066.1 GCA_013426805.1 Chromatiaceae bacterium | reverse complement strand
CGACCAGTTTGGGGCTGAGTGCTTCGGTTAGGCACATTATTTCGAGGCCGCACCCCCTGCCTTGTTCCTGAGCGCGCGGGCCGCTAGCCCGCACTCCCGTCGGCCTTGATCATCGCTGCTCATTTGGAGTCAAAGGATCTTGGACTCCATCCGGCCGGTGCCTTGGCTCGCCGGACCCATGACTAAAGCCCGGCCCGGCAGTTGCCGAACCGGGCACCAAATCACCGGCTAATAGGCGTTCTTGTGGACAAAGCCCCGGACGAAGGTCGCGAGGATGATTTGGATATCTAACCAGAGCGACCAGTTCCGTATGTAATCGAGGTCGTAATCCACCCGCTTTCCCATTTTGTGCAGCGAATCGGTTTCACCGCGCCACCCGTTGACTTGAGCCCATCCGGTAATGCCGGGTTTTACCTTGTGGCGGAGCATATAGCCGCCGATCAGGCCGCGGTAGTATTGATTGTGGGCGACTGCATGGGGGCGTGGTCCGACGATCGACATCGAGCCTTGCAGTACATTGAAGAACTGGGGTAGCTCGTCCAACGAAGTTCTGCGCAGAAAGCCCCCGAACCGGGTCACTCTCAGGTCGCCCTTGCGCGCTTGGGTGATCGCGCCATGATCTTCGCAGACGGTCATACTGCGAAACTTCCAGACCATGATTTCTTTTCCGTCGAGGCCGAAGCGGCGTTGCTTGAAAAGCACCGGGCCAGGGCCGCTCATTTTCACACCCGCGGCGATGAACGCCATCGGTACCGCTAGGAGTGCAACTGCGATGGTGCCGACAACCAGGTCCTCAATGCGTTTGATCATTGCATCGGGACCGTGGAACGGGCTCTCGTAGACGCTCACTGCCTTGATTCCGTCCAGATTTACGCATCGACGGTGTAGCGCGTCAACTCGACTGATGTCCGGTATAGACTGCAACGAACGCGCTTCCCCATCGGTATTTCGTGACCGACGATCTTGAACCAGATAGACGGACGACGTGCTGTCCGCCAACCTTCGTATCAGCGTTTCAATGTGCTCCCCTGCATGTTCCGGCGACAGGGTAACGTAGACGACATCAACGTCACCTCGACAGGCCAGTTCAACCATACGATCGAGTGATAACTGAGCATTGGTGACGGTAGAACCGGAAGCGGTATGTGCCCCCGCATCGTCAAACACGCCGACCATCCGGAATCCAAGCCAATGGTTATCCGTGGCCCACCGTGCGATATGTTGACCCAGGTCGCTATTACCGGCAATCGCCAACCGTCTCGTGTTATACCCGTGCGCTCGCGCCCACCGCAGCGCGAAGCGGACCCCGATCCGCGAAGCGGCCAACAGCACCGGTGTCCCGAAGAGCCAGTAAAGGATGGTTTGCTGTGGATAGGCGAAGGCATCCCGCTGCATGTAGAGTGCGACCAGGGAGACCGCGGTGACGCCGAGCCACGATTCGATCGTATACCACACCTCAGTCGCCATCGACTCGGTACGCCAGGATCGGTAAAGGTTCTTGGCGCTGGCAAGGAAGTAGAACACCAGCACTCCGATCATACCGGTCAGGGCCAGCGAGGACGACCATGGCAAGCCGGTCCACTCGCGGGCCAGGTAAAGGCTTGCCAGGATGATGAAGGCGTCCGCGATGCGGTGAAAGATGGATAGGGTGCTTTGGTGGTATCGCAACCGTCCCCGGCTGGATTGCCGGATGAGTGCAGAATCGATGATGTTTTCAGTCGACATTTTGAGTTCCTCTGTTCAGGTTCGGCCGACGGTTTTCAGTGCCGGTAACTGCACTTCGCAAGACGCGTTAAGCCCTGTCCGGCGGTCGGACATCGCCGAGGACGGGTCAATTCTTATCACTATTGCTTTGTCGAAAATCTGCGTTACTCCGCCGCTACGAGTGGCAAGCGACGTCCGTGCTACAAAAACCCTGTGAAAAACTCTGTGGTATCCGGGGCTTGCTCCACGGCTCCACGGCTCCATGGCTCCGATCGAGCCCGTCTGTCCGATCGACAGATGCGAAGGCTCTGGTATTTGCTCCAACTCCCCCTGACCCGCGGGGTCCAGCCCTGCCGAACGATCCGAGGGCAGTCGCGGTCCACGCGCACCAGCCCGGCACATCTTGAAGCGTGCCCTGCGGACTTGTGAAAACCGCCCTGGACGGCCAGTCGCTGGTTCTACCGGCTCTGCAGGACGCAAAACGTTCGGACACAGCCGGCTGGCCTCCCGCCGGCGACTGACAGGTTCGATTGTCCTGACGCTCTGCTTCAGGGGTTTTCCGAAGCCCGCTCTGAAAAACAAAAACCTGCGTCGCAATATGCGAAAAACGTCTGTGGTACCCTCGTGACGGCTTAGAATTCTGTATCCGGCCAGGAAAGCCGAAAGCCAAGGCAGTATCCGGGATCGCTGTGCGCCGCGATGAGCGCTGGTGTTCCTTGAATAACCTGTGCGATCAGCCATGCTGTTTGACGATCTGCGCACGCTGATTTTCTTAGCCTTGAGATCTCGTCTTGTCTGCGCCATTTTCTTCGCGGTCGACTCCGTTGAGAGTGGGAAAAGCAAAAATAATGCCATCGGGAGGTTTCGGGCCTTTGAACTTGCGCACGGTCACGGATCCAATTTTCGCACTAGTATCTTACGATCTGGAGTTGTGTAGTTGACTCGTTGGCGTTACAACTGTCGGCCGTTGGCAGGAGTTCCTGAGGGGCTTGCAGGTGGCCGGGATCCAGTGGAATCTGCGAAATCAGAGAGCGGTTGGTACGCCCGCGGTGCGTCGAACTAGGGTCGGGTGGGCCAGCCGAGCGAAGTGGTGATCGATGCGTCTGAGCCAATCCACCAGCGCCGCAAATTTTCTGGCCTGTTGTACACGAGGTCTCATCGTCTGACCTGACTGCCAAGTCCGAGCGATGTCCACATACACGCTATATCGCGAGCGCACGCTAATGATAACCAGGGAATCCCGAGCGCTTTTGTACCTCCGGCCGTCGGTTGCGGGAGAGCCGTTCTCCGCTGACCTGAGTCTGCGGGGGTGGCAAGTTCACCCGGCCTCACATCCCGACGAGGCCCTTGAGTTGATTAGTCAGCATGAGTTTCTCGTTGGCTTGGTCCACTGGGATGGGGCGTGCGGGGAGCTGCATTCCATGCCATTCGAGCGGGAACGCGTGCTTCAGATGCTCGATGCGAACAGCCACATCAACTGGGTCGCATTGCTGGCCGATGCGGCGAGCACGTCGCGCCCCGTTTCGCGGGTCATCACGACGCACTTCTACGATTACCACACATTGCCGCTGGATCCGGATCGGCTCCTGGTCACCTTGGGGCACGCCTACGGCATGGCCGAGATGACGCGGTTTCACGCTGAGCCGAATGCATTCCATGCAATCCATCACGAGATTCTGGGACGGAGCCCGGCGATGCGTGCGCTGATCCAGAGCATTCAGAAGGTCGGCGCCATCGATCTGAATGTGATGATTCGCGGCGAGAGTGGGACCGGTAAAGAATTGACTGCACGTGCCGTGCACCGTCTCTCGCACCGCAGCAATGGTCCGTTCGTCGCGGTGAACTGCGGGGCACTTCCCAAGGATCTGATTCAAGCGGAGCTGTTCGGGCACGAAAAAGGGTCGTTTACCGGTGCGGATCGCCGTCGATTGGGGCGGATCGAATCGGCGCAGAACGGGACACTGTTCCTGGACGAGATCGGCGATCTGCCGCTTGAGCTGCAGGTCAATCTGCTGCGGTTCCTGCAAGAAAAGACGATTGACCGGATTGGTGGGGCCAGCGAGATCCCGGTTGATGTGCGGGTGATCGCTGCAACCAATGTCAATCTTGAAAAGGCCGTGGAGGAGGGGCGTTTTCGCGAAGACCTTTATTATCGGCTGAATGTATTGCATCTGGACATGCCGCCCCTGCGCGAGCGCGGGGAGGATGTCGAGTTGCTCGCGATACACTTTTTTCGGGAGTTTGCCAAGAAGATCAACCCGAATCTCAAAGCGCTCAGCAAACAGTCGATCGATGCAATCAACGCCTACCCTTGGCCTGGAAACGTTCGGGAAATGATCAATCGAATCCAGCGGGCGGTGGTGATGTGCGAGGGACGATTGGTCAGTCCGCGTGATCTCGGCCTGGATCAGGACGCGCCGAACTGTTCGCTCATGACCTTGGCCGAGGCCCGGGCGAAGGCGGAAAAGGAGGCGATCGAGACGACGCTCAGTGCGGTGCGTAACAATGTGTCCAAGGCAGCGCGGCGTTTGGATATCTCACGCGTGACCCTCTATCGATTGTTGGAGCAGCACGCGATCGACTGGCAGCGCGATCGGAATACCTGAGTATCTTCGTCGACGTGGAGGGGCGACTGAAGTCGCCCCTAGTGTGCCCCTGCGGATCTTGCGCGCCTGCGTCGCCGGGGAGTTTGTTCAGGGGAATCGCCTGAGGTCAATCAGCCTGGCGCCGCAGGAAGGCCGGGATATCCAGATAATCGAGATCGTTATCGATCGCTTCGGCGGTATTGCCGCCCGCGGTTGCCCCCTTGCGGTAGATTGCCGGACGCCGTTCCATTTCGGCATAGTCCGGGCGGCTGTCGTCGCTATCCGCAGGCACCAGGCGCATGTGCGGTTCGTCGCCGCTTTGACGCATGATGGAGATGCGGCGCGCGCCCAGGCCGGTGGCGACGACGGTCACACGCAGTTCGTCGTCCAAGTCATGGTCGATGACCGTGCCGAGGACGACGGTCGCGTCGTCGTCGGCGAAGTCGCGAACGGTGTTGCCGACCTCGTCAAACTCACCCATGGTCAGACTTGCGCCGGCGGTGATGTTGACCAGAATGCCCTTGGCGCCCGCCAGGTCGATGTCCTCCAGCAGGGGGCAGCGGATGGCCGCCTCCGCGGCCTCCCGGGCCCGATGCTCGCCGCTGGCGGCGCCGGTGCCCATCATGGCGACCCCCATCTCGGACATGACGGTCTTCACATCGGCGAAGTCCACGTTGATGAGTCCGGGACGGGTGATCAACTCGGCGATACCGCGCGTGGCATTGAGCAGGACGTCGTTCGCCGATTTGAAGGCCCCCAGCAAGGTCATGTCCTTGCCGAGCACCGCGAGCAGCTTCTCGTTCGGGATCGTGATCAGCGAGTCGACATGCTTGGCCAGATCGGTGATGCCGTCCTCGGCAATGCGCCGCCGCTTGCTGCCCTCGAAGGGGAAGGGCTTGGTAACCACGGCGACGGTCAGGATACCCAGTTCCTTGGCGACCTCGGCAACCACGGGTGCTGCCCCGGTGCCGGTGCCCCCGCCCATGCCGGCGGTGATGAAAACCATATCCGCCCCGGCCAGGGCCTCAGCGATGCGCTCCCGATCCTCGAGCGCGGCCTGTTTGCCCACCTCCGGGTTGGCGCCGGCGCCCAGACCCTTGGTGATTCCCGAGCCCAGTTGCAGGATGGTCTTGACCTTCAGACCCTTGAGCGCCTGGGCATCAGTGTTGGCGCAGATGAAGTCCACCCCCTCAATGGTGGACTCGACCATATGATTGACCGCATTGCCGCCGCCACCGCCGACGCCGATGACCTTGATCACCGCGTTTTGGCTATGGGTATCCATCATTTCGAACATCGTTGCATCTCCCCTTAGTGCTGTTAGCTAACCGAAAAACCTGAAACCCCGTTCGTTCCCGCCGATCGCGGGATCGCCCCCCGACTCGGCACGGGCGTTCGGCCCCGTGCCACGGAGCCGCAGCTCGCGGCCCCTCAACTGATCGTCCGCACTTACATCGTGCATCGCCGGTACCGCCCGCTTGCGTCCGACAGGGCGTATGCGCGCTCGTGAGCCCGGTCGCAACGGCCGGCGGCTGGGCACAGCCCACGGCTAGAAATTGCCCCGGAACCAACTGCCCATGCGTGACCAAACGCCTTTGATGCCCCCGCCGGCACTGAGGTCGGGACGCTTGGCAAAGCGGTTCTGGCGGGCATAGATCAGCAGGCCGACGCTGGTGGCAAATACCGGGTTGCGCATCACATCATCCATGCCAATGACATACTGGGGTGTGCCCAGGCGAACCGGCATGTGGAAGACTTCCTCCGCCAGTTCGATCAGGCCCTGCATCTTGGCGCTGCCGCCGGTGAGCACGACGCCGCCGGCGACCAGGTCCTCAAAGCCGCTGCGACGCAACTCATTGCGCAGCAGGGTGAGCAACTCCTCGTAGCGTGGCTCCACCACCTCCGAGAGGGTCTGGCGTGAGAGCCGCCGCGGCGGCCGATCTCCGATGCTCGGGACTTCGATGGTCTCACTGCCGGCAGCGAGCTGGGTCAGGGCACAGGCGTGCCGGATCTTGATCTGCTCGGCGTGCTGCGTGGGTGTCCGCAGCGCCACCGCGATGTCGTTGGTGACCTGATCGCCGGCGATCGGGATCACCGCCGTATGGCGGATGGCCCCGTCGGTGAAGACGGCCATGTCGGTGGTGCCGCCCCCGATGTCGACCAGGCACACCCCCAACTCCTTTTCATCCTCGCCGAGCACCGAATAGGAGGCACTGAGTTGTTCCAGGACCAGATCGTCGACCTCCAGGCCACAGCGGCGGATGCACTTCAGGATGTTCTGGGCCGCACTGACCGCACCGGTGACCATGTGCACTCGCGCCTCCAGGCGCACGCCGCACATGCCGATCGGTTCGCGGATGCCCTCCTGGTCGTCGATGATGAATTCCTGAGGGAGGATGTGGAGTAGTTGCTGATCGGCGGGGATGGCGACGGCCCGCGCGGAGTCGAGCACCCGATCCACATCCGCCTGGGTGACTTCGCGGTCCTTGATCGGCGTGGTGCCGTGAGAATTGAGGCTGCGGATATGGCTGCCGGCGATTCCCGCGTGGACCGAGTGGATCTCGCATCCGGCCATCAGTTCGGCCTCTTCCACCGCGCGCTGAATGGACGCGACGGTGGACTCGATGTCCACCACCACGCCTTTCTTCAGACCACGGGACGGATGGGTCCCGACCCCGATGATCTCGATCTGGTCATCGTCTTTCAGTTCGCCGACCAGGGCGGCGATCTTGGAGGTGCCGATGTCCAGGCCCACCAGCAAGTTCTTGTCGTTACGTCGTGACATGCCGTTGTTAACCCCGTTTGCCTGTTCGCTCTTGCGGCGTCGCCCCCGGGCGTGCGGGACCCACCTGTGTTAGTGCCGGCGACGCCGTCCGGGTCGCGGCCCGCGCGGCCGGCTGGGTCGGTGTCGCTACTTTTGGTTTGGTTGTTGTCCCGGCCTTTGGTTTGACCGCGCCCGCCTTTGGCTGGGCTGTCGGTGCACGCGCCTTCGGCGGGGTCGGTGTCTGTGTCTGCGCACGCGCGGCCGGTTTCGGCTGAGACTTGGCCCGCTGTTGTCCCTGCGCCTTTGGCTGGCCCCGCGCCTTCGCCGCAGACTTCTGCCGGGTCTGGGACTTGGTCTGAACCGGTGCTTCCACTGGCGTCTCCAACGCCGTCTGGCGCGCCCACCGCACCGCGAAGCCGTTGCTGTAGCGCAGGTCCACGACTTCCGCCCGCCCGGCCGCATCCAGTTGCGGTGCCGCGCCGATGAAGCGCGCGAGGCGTGCTTCGATATCGCTGTTGCCCAGTTCGAGGCGCGCCCTGGAGACCAGTCCCAAGCGCCAGGCCCCGCGGGCATCCACCGCCAGGGTGTCGATCAGGTGACCTGCCAACATCAGCTGATCGCGCCACTGGAGGTAGCGCTGGACCAGTTCGGGGGCGCGCTGCTCGTCGCCTTCAAGCATCGGTAATCCGGCCGGGATCGTGCCGGTACTGGGCCGAAACACCACGCCATCAGCGGTCACCAACCCGTCGCCTTTCCAGCGTGCTACCGGTTTGTGTTCGTTGACCCGTACTTGGAGCCGGTCGGGCCAGACGCGGCGGATACTCGCCCCGCCCACCCAGGCCAACTCCTCGGCGGCGCGCTTGAGATCCGCAAGATCGGCGGTCAGGAAGCCGCCATTCAGCCGCTCGACCAGGGTTTCCCGTAATTGCTGTGATGAGTGATGATGCAATTCGCCCTGCACCTCGATCATGCGCACCGGCAGCAGCCGCGGTTCCCAATAGCCGAAGGCCCAGACACCGCCGGCCATGACCGCCAGCAGGAGGATGCCGGTCAGGGTGCGTAGGCGCGCCGGTCGAGGCGGTGGAACCGGTTCCTGGAGATTCGGGAGGATGGCGGCGACAGACTCAGACACGGTTCAGACTCGTTTCCAGGATGCGGATCACCAGTGACTCGAAGTCGATTCCCGCGGCGCGCGCGGCCATCGGCACCAGACTGTGATCGGTCATCCCGGGCACCGTATTGATCTCCAGCAAGTAGGCGTGGCCCGCGTCGTCCACCATCAGGTCGACGCGACCCCAGCCGCTCGCGCCGACGGTATCGAAGGCCTCCAGTGCCAGTTGCCGTAACCCCTGCTCTTGCGTCGCCGACAACCCGCAAGGACAGTGGTAGCAGGTATTGTCGGCACGGTATTTGGCGTCGTAATCGTAGAACGCGTGTGGCGTCTCCAACCGGATCAACGGTAATGCCTCATGCCCGAGGATCGCACAGGTGTACTCGGCGCCCGCAATCCAGCGTTCCGCGAGTACCAGCGAGTCATATTCCCGTGCCAGTTCCCAGGCCGCCGCCAGGGCCGCGGCGTCCGTAACCCGCGCCATGCCGATACTGGAGCCTTCGCGCGCGGGCTTGACCATCAACGGGAAGCCGATCGCCGCGGCCTCCGCCAGGTCGGCTTCAGTGCGCAGCAGGACTGATTCCGCCGTCGGCAGTCCGGCGCCCGTCCAGGCGAGTTTGGTCCGGTATTTGTCCATCCCGAGCGCGGAACCGAGCACGCTGGAGCCGGTGTAGGGCAGCGCGATGGTCTCCAGAAAGCCCTGGATCACTCCATCCTCACCGCCGCGTCCGTGCAGGATGATGAAGGCGCGGTCGTAGTTTCCCGCGCGCAAGTGGTCCAGGATGGTGTCGTCCGGGTCGAGCGGATGCGCGTCCACCCCGCGGGCGCGCAGGGCGTCGAGCACCGCATTCCCGCTGTTCAGGGAGATCTCACGCTCGGCGGCACGTCCGCCCAGCAGGACGGCCACCTTGCCGAAGGTCCTCTGTTGCGTTGTCATCACACTCCCCCCTCAATGCCGATCCGCTGCGGGTGCGGCAGGCGATCGACCGGACCGACACTGTCGCAGAGTGAGGCGTTGCCGTTATCGTTCAATAAATTGGTTGGTCGTTCCGCGCCGGGCGTCGCGCGGCACTGCGCCGGCATCGTTGGGTCGACCATCCGGGCCCCGTGGCTGATGGGACGCCTGGCCAAGCCAAGATCCGGCCGCAGGGATTCCCCGCAACCCATCGCGAGTCGACCGCCGGATCGCATGCCGGTCATCGGCCCGCCTCCCGCGTCCCGGGGTCCGCCCGTAAGAGTCCGGGCAGGCGAGCCGCCAGGCTGCCGATGTCACCGGCACCCATCAGCAACACCAGGTCGCCGTCTTGGAGGAGGTTGCCGAGCAGTGTCGGGATCTCGCTGAGGTCCTGCGCGAACACCGGGTCGAGGACACCGCGGGTGCGGATGGCGCGACTCAAGGAGCGGCCGTCGGCACCGGCTATCGGCGCCTCTCCGGCCGGATAGACGTCACCCAGGATCAACAGGTCCGGCGTGGAAAGAACCTGGGCGAAATCATCGAACTGCTCCTGGGTGCGCGTATACCGGTGCGGCTGGAACACCAGTACCAGTCGGCGGTCGGGCCAGCCCCCGCGCGCTGCTGCCAGGGTGGCGGCAACCTCGCGCGGGTGGTGACCATAATCGTCTACCAGGGTCAGGCGGCGGCCCATGGCATCGCGCACCTCGCTGACCACGAAACGGCGGCCGACCCCCTGGAATCCGGCCAGCGCCCGACCGATGGCGCCTTCGTCCACGCCCAGTTCGAGTGCGACGGCAATCGCCGCCAGGGCGTTCAGGACATTGTGACGGCCGGGCAGGTTCAGCTCCACGGGGAAGGGTGCCGCGAGGTTCGCGCTGTGCACATCGAAGTACATCCGCAACCCATCCTGCCGGACGTTCTCGGCACGCACATCCGCTTCGGGGCGGGTACCATAGGTTCGCACCGGGCGCGGCACCTGGGGCTCCATGGCCCGCACCTCGTCATCGTCGATACACAAGACAGCCAGCCCATAGAAGGGTAAGTGGTGCAGGAACTCCATGAATGTATTACGCAATCGACTGAAATCGTTGCCGTAGGTCGCCATGTGGTCGGCATCGATATTGGTGACGATCGACACCATGGGCTGCAGATACAGGAACGACGCGTCGCTCTCGTCGGCCTCCGCCACCAGATACTTGCTGGTGCCGAGCTTGGCATTGGCTCCGGCGCTGTTGAGCCGGCCGCCGATCACGAAGGTCGGGTCGAGCCCGCCTTCGGCCAGGATGCTGGCCACCAGGCTGGTGGTCGTGGTCTTGCCGTGGGTGCCGGCCACGGCCACCCCGTAGTAGAAACGCATCAGCTCGGCGAGCATCTCGGCGCGGCGCACCAGCGGGATGCGGCGCGCGCGCGCCGCGCTGATCTCCGGGTTGGATTCATCAATGGCGCTGGACACCACCACCGCATCCGCGTGCGTGACCTGCTCGGCGCGATGGCCGATGAAGACCGCGATACCCAAACGGCGCAGCCGCGTCGTGGTCTCACTCTCGCGTTGATCGGAGCCCGTGACCTCGTAGCCCAGGTTGGCCGTCAGTTCGGCGATCCCGCTCATTCCCGACCCGCCTACACCGATGAAATGCAGGCGACGGACCCGGCCCATGTTGGCGGCAGTGTGGTGCAGGTGGCGGTTCATGAGCGGGCGAACTCCAGGCAGGCGGCGGCGATCTGTTCCACGGCGGCCGGCGTGGCACGGGTGCGCGCCGCGGCGGCCATGGTGAGCAGCCGCGAGCGGTCGGCGAGTAATGTCTCAAGGGTCAGGGCAAGTCCGGCCGGGTCGAGGTCGCGCTGGATGATCAGGATGGCTGCTCCGACCTCGGTCAGATAATGGGCGTTGCTGACCTGATGGTCGTCGACGGCATGGGGGTAGGGGACCAGGATCGCGCCCAGCCCCGCCGTTGCCAGTTCCGAGACCGTCAGCGCCCCGGCGCGGCAGACCACCAGATCGGCCCAAGCGTAGGCCTGCGCCATGTCGCCGATAAAGGCGGTGACCTCGGCCGCAACCCCCGTCTGGAGATAGGCGGTCTGAGCCGCCGCCAGCGTCCGTTCACCGGCCTGGTGGCGCACCAGCGGGCGGCTCGCGGCCGGCAGCCGGGCCAGCGCCGGCGGCAGGGTCTCGTTGAGCGCCTGGGCGCCCAGCGAGCCCCCCACCACCAGCAGATGTGCCGGACCGGTGCGGCCGGCGAAGCGCTCACGCGGCGGCGGCAGGGCGGCGATGGCAGGGCGCACCGGATTACCGGTCGCGATGGCATTGCGGGTTTGGGGGAAGCTGCCGGGGAACGCCTCGAAGACCCGGCTGGCGATGCGGGCCAACCATTGGTTAGTCAGGCCCGGAATCGCGTTTTGTTCATGAATCACCAGTGGTATCCCCAGGGCGCGGGCGGCTAAACCGCCGGGCCCGGAAACGAATCCGCCCATTCCGAGGATCACCGCGGGGCGGCGGCGGCGCAGGATGCTCCAGGCTTGTCGCAGTGCGCCGAGCAATTTGAACGGACCGCTCAGGACTGCCCCGAGGCCCTTGCCGCGCAGGCCGGCGATCTCGACCCACTCCATGTCGAACCCCTGTTCGGGGACCAGGTGCGACTCCATCCCGCGGCGCGTGCCGATCCAGAAGACGTCCGCGCCTTGGGCGCGCAGCGCCTCGGCAACCGCCAGGGCCGGGAAGACATGACCGCCGGTACCCCCGGCCATGACGCCTATGCGCGTAGCCATGGCATCCCCCGCGGCAGCGTGGTCTCGGACGCCTCCTGGCGGATGGTCGCATCGATGCGCAGCAGGATCGCGACCGCCACACAGGCCACGATCAGACTGTTGCTGCCATAGCTCAAAAAGGGCAACGTGAGTCCCTTGGTCGGCAGCATGCCGGAGTTGACCCCAATGTTCACGAAGGCCTGGAGGCCAAGCCACAAGCCGATGCCCTGCGCCGTGTAGCTCGCGAAACGCTGACCCACGGCCTCCGCGCGGGCACCGATACCAAAGGCGCGCCAGGAGATGAAGGCAAAGGCGCCGATGACGGCGAGCATCCCCGCCAGACCCAGTTCCTCCGCAATCACCGAGGCCAGAAAGTCGGTGTGTGCCTCGGGCAGGAAGTACTGTTTCTGGATGCCGTTGCCGAGCCCGACGCCCAGCCACTCCCCCCGTCCGAAGCCGATCAGTGCCTGACTGAGCTGGTAGCCCGAGGCGAAGGGGTCTTCCCAGGGGTTGAGGAAGGACAGGATGCGGCGCATCCGGTACTCGGAGGTCAGGACCAGGAAGGCGAGCCCGGTGATGACGGTGCCGAACAGCACGGCGAAGGGCATCACGCTGACCCCGCCGAGGAACAGCATGCCCATGACCGTTGCCAGCATCACGGCCGTGGTGCCGAAGTCCGGTTGTTTCAAAATCAGCGCGGCGGCGATCCCGATCAGAATCATCGGGCGGATGAAGCCGGCCAGCTCGGTGGTGACTGACTGCGCGTGGCGGACCAGATAGCCGGCGATGTAAAGCACTGCGAACAACTTGACGAACTCGGATGGCTGCAGGTTCAACGGACCCAGCGGGATCCAGCGGTTGGCCCCGTTGACACTATGACCCACCCCGGGGAGCAGAAGCAGAATCAGCGAAGCGGCCCCGAGCAGGAACAGCCAGACCCCGGAGCGCTCCCACCAAGTGACCGGGACGGTGAACGCGAGGGCCGCTGCCCCCAGCGCCAGTCCCAGGGCGATGGCTTGACGAACCACGAAAAAGAAGGGGTCTTTGCAGCAGGTGTCGCCGACGGTCATTGAGGCCGATGCCACCATGATGAAACCGAACGACAGGAGTCCCAGCACGACCATCAACAGCGGGAAGTCGAATGCCGCCGGGCGCTCGCCCCGCCGCCGACCCGCGCCGCCCCAGCGTTTGGCCTGACGGGTGGCCGCGGTCATCGCGCAAACCTCCGCACCGCGTCGGCAAAGACCCGACCGCGGTGCTCGTAGTTGTCGAACATGTCGAAGCTGGCGCAGGCGGGGGAAAGCAGCACGGCATCGCCGGGTTGCGCCAGGCCAGCGGCCCGGCGGACGGCGTCCTCCATGTCGGTCGCCTGGACCAGCGGGGCCAGACCGGCGATCACCTGTTCGATCAGCGGGGCGTCACGTCCGATCAAGACCACGGCCCGCGCGGCCCGGGCAACCGCCGGAGCCAGCGGGGCAAAGTCCGCGCCCTTGCCGTCGCCGCCGGCGATCAACACGACCCGGCTGTGACTGCCCGGCGTCATCAGTCCATCCAGTGCGGCAACCGTGGCACCGGGGTTGGTTCCCTTGGAGTCGTCATACCAGCGCACCCCGGCGTGCGTGCCGACCAACTGACTGCGATGGGCCAGGCCGGGAAAAGTCCGCAGGACCTCCAGGCAGGGTTCGAGCGGCAGGTCGCAGGCCTCGGCCAGGGCCAGCGCGGCCAGGGCGTTGGCCAAGTTGTGCCGGCCAGTGATCAGGACCTCATCCGCGCGCAGCAGACGTGTGTCGCCTCGGCACAGCCAGTGCGCGCCGTCGACCTCGCACAACCCATAGTCACCGGCAGTCGGCGAAGCCAGGGTGAAACCGAGTTCGCGCGCGCCGGTGCGCGCCATCGCCGTGACCCGCGGGTCATCCCGATTAACGACCGCCACCAGGGCGTGGTCGTAGATACGCGCCTTGGCCGCCGCGTAGGCGGCCAAGTCCGGATAGCGATCCAGATGATCGGCCGAGAGATTGAGCACCACGGCGGCCTGGGCGCTGAGTCCCGCCGTGGTCTCGAGCTGGAAGCTCGACAACTCCAGCACATAGAGTTCCGCCGTCGCGTCGAGCAGGTCCAGGACCGGTTCGCCGAGATTGCCGCCGACCCGCGCGCGCCGCCCGGCGCGCTGCGCCATCAGCCCCAGGAGGGTGGTGACCGTGCTCTTGCCGTTGGAGCCGGTGATCGCGCAGATCGGTGCCTGTGCCGTCCGGACGAAAATCTCCACGTCGCCGATCACCGGCACTCCACGGGCCAGCGCCTGCTGGATCAGTGGTTCGGCCACCGGGACGCCGGGGCTTACCACCAGGTGTTCGGCGGCGGCGAAGGCCGCCGGGTCGAAGCCGCCGACAAAGACCGCCACCTCGGGGAACGCTTCGCGGATCTGGGCGAGTCCGGGCGGGTTGGGCCGGGTGTCGGTGACGGCCACCCACAGGCCCCTGGCACGCAGGAAGCGGACGCAGGAGACGCCGGTCTTGCCCAGCCCGACGACCAGTGTCTTTCCCGCGGGAAGCGGCGCGTGATTCATCAGCGGATCTTCAGGCTGGCGAGCCCGACCAAGACCAGCACCACGGTCACGATCCAGAAACGGACGATGACGCGCGGTTCGGGCCAGCCCTGGAGCTCGAAATGATGATGCAAGGGGGCCATGCGAAAAATGCGTCGGCCGGTCAGCTTGAACGACAGCACCTGCAACATCACGGAGACGGTCTCCGCGACGAAGATGCCGCCCATGATGAACAGCACCAACTCCTGGCGCACCGCGACCGCCACCACGCCCAAGGCCGCGCCCAGGGCCAGGGCGCCGACGTCGCCCATGAAGACCTGGGCCGGATACGCATTGAACCAGAGGAAGCCGAGCCCGGCGCCGACCAGTGCGCCACAGAAGATGAACAGTTCGCCGACCTCTTTGATATGCGGGATGCGCAGGTAGTTGGCGATCTCGAAGTGCCCGGCGGCATAGACGAAGATGGCGAGTGCCCCGGCCACCAGGACGGTCGGCATGGTGGCGAGCCCGTCCAGGCCGTCGGTCAGGTTCACCGCGTTGCTGGACCCGACGATGACGAAATAGGCCAGCAGGATAAACCAGGGACCGAGCTGGAAGGAGACGTCCTTCAGATAGGGAATGAGCAGCGCGGTCTCCGCGGGTGTCACCGCCGTGACATAGAGTGCGACCGCCGCGAGCAGACCAAATACGGTCTGCCAGAGATACTTCCAGCGCGCGGCCAGACCGCGGGGGTTCTTGAGAACCAGTTTCTTGTAATCATCGACGAGGCCGACGGCACCGAAGGCCAAGGTGGTCAGCAACACGATCCAGACGTAGCGGTTATGCAGGTCCGCCCACAGCAGTGTGCTGGCTCCCACCGCTACCAGAATCAGTGCACCGCCCATGGTCGGCGTGCCGGATTTGACCAGATGACTCTGGGGCCCGTCGTCGCGGACCGTCTGGCCGATCTTGTAGGCGCGCAGGCGCCGGATCATGGGCCGGCCGACCAGCAGCGAAATTGCCAGGGCGGTCAGGGTGCCCAGGATTCCGCGCAGGGTCAGGTAGCGGAAGACCGCGAATCCGCTTTCATAACCCGTCAGCCATTCAGTCAGAAAAAGCAGCACTCTAGACCTCGTTTATGCGCCGCAGAGGGCGGTGACGATCCGTTCCATGCGCGCTGTACGCGAACCCTTGACCAGAATCAGGTCATCAGGACTCAAAACGGATTGCAGATAGGTGATCAGCGCGCCCTGATCCGCGAAATGCCGCGCACCCGGACCGAACGCGGCGCTCGCCGCGGCGCTCTGGGTGCCGACCGACAGCAGGCGCGCGACCCCGGCGGCCAGGGCCGCGGTACCGATCTCGCGGTGCAAATCCAGCGATTGCGGTCCCAACTCGCCCAGATCCCCCAGCACCAGCCAGGGACGCCCGCGCAGGCTCATCAACACCGCGATGGCGGCATCGAGCGAATCCGGATTGGCGTTGTAGGTGTCGTCAATGACCCTGCGGCCGTTGCTCAGACGCGGACAGAGCCGCCCCGGGACCGGGGTCAACGCGAGCAACCCGGCGCGCACCGCCGCGATGCCAACACCCAAGGTCAGCGCCGCGGCGGTCGCGGCCAGGGCGTTAAGCACGTTGTGTAAACCGGCGAGCCGTATCTCCAGCGGGTAACCCACGCCATCCCAAACCGCCACGAAATTGGTCCGGAATCCGTCCTCATCCCACCCCACCTGGACCGAGGTGCGTGCTGCGCTGAGATCCGCCGGTGCGTCCAGCGCGAAGGTGCGCAGGGTGCGGCCGGCCGCCAGTTCCCGCCAGAGGAGAGTGTAGGGAGCGTCTCCGGGGACGATGAAGACCCCGTCGTCTGCCAGTCCACGGGCAATCTCGCCCTTGGCGCGGGCCACTCCGGCGACGCTGCCGAAGCCTTCCAGATGGGCACGTCCGGCGTTGGTGATCAGTGCCACCTCCGGCCGGCCGATGGCGGTCATGTAGGCGATCTCGCCCGGGTGGTTGGCGCCCATTTCCAGTACCAGAAAGGCCTCGTTGCGGGCGGCCAGCAGGGTCAGCGGCATTCCGATGTCGTTGTTCAGGTTGCCCTGAGTGGCGTGGGTCGGGCCGGTCTGGGACAGCATGGCCGCGAGCATCTCCTTGACCGTGGTCTTGCCGTTGCTGCCGGTGACCGCGGCCACCCGGCCCGGGAAGCGGTCGCGCCACGCCGCGGCGAGTCGTCCGAGACCGGCGCGCGTGTCGTCCACGATCCACTGGGGCAGGTCGAGCGCCAGCGGATGATCCACCATGGCCGCGGCGGCCCCCTGGTCGCGTGCGGCCGCCACGTAGTCGTGACCATCGAAATGCTCGCCGCGCAATGCCACGAACAGTTGTCCGGTGCAGTCGCGACGACTGTCGGTGCCGACGCTGCTGAAGGCGGCGTCGGCCCCCCGGGTCTCACCCCCGGCGCGCGCGGCAGCCTGCGTCAGCGTCCACATCGGCAAGGGCGTCATGGGTCGGCCCGTCCGCCGGCCAGGAGCATGGATGGCGTGGGGTCGTCCGGGGGTACGTTGAAGAGCCGCAGGGCCCCTTCCATGACCTTCGCGAAGATCGGGGCCGCGACCACGCCGCCGTAGTAGGCGCCGCCGTGCGGTTCGTCGATCATGACCACCATCACCAGGCGTGGATTCCCGGCGGGGGCCATCCCGGCGAAGACCGCCTGGTAGCGGCCGGCGGCATACCCGCGACTGCCGGACGCCTTCTTGGCGGTACCCGTCTTGCCGGCGACCCGATAGCCCGGAACGCTCGCGCGCTTGGCCGTGCCCTTGTCGGACACCACGGTCTCCATCATCACCCGCACCGCACGAGCCGTCTTAGTGCTCAGTACGCGCGTCCCTTCGGGTGCGTGATCACGCCGGATCAAGGTGATCGGGCGCTTGACGCCATCGGCAGCCAGCACCGCATAGGCCTGGGCCAACTGGACAGCGGTGACCGAGACGCTATAGCCGAAGGCCATGGTGGCATGATCGAACGGCCGCCAACGGCTGTGGTGGCGCAGGACACCGCGGGTCTCAGCCGGGAACTCCACCCCGGTCGGGTGTCCGAACCCCAGTTGGTCATAGGCCTTCCAGA
The DNA here is from genome assembly GCA_013426805.1 of Chromatiaceae bacterium. Lineage (GTDB taxonomy): Bacteria > Pseudomonadota > Gammaproteobacteria > Chromatiales > Chromatiaceae > Thiodictyon. Next base: position 21,348 of record JACDZG010000066.1, on the reverse strand, counting down.
GTGAGGCGTAGTCCATCATCTGAGCGAGCTTGACCACGCCCACGTTGCTCGACTTGGTGATGATTCCGGTCACGTCGAGGGTGCCGTAACTATGCACATCGCGCACGATACCGCCGGCGACGGCATAGGTGCCGCCGGCCGTGTTGACCCGCGTGGTCGGGGTCACCAGCCCACGTTCCAGCACCGCTGCAACCACCAGCGGTTTGACCGTGGAACCCGGCTCCATGACGTCGGTCAGGGCGCGGTTACGGCGCCGTTCGGCGTCGCGCCCGCTCAATGCATTGGGGTTATAACCAGGCTGGTTGACCATCGCCAGCACCTCGCCGGTGGTCACGTCCAGCACCACCGCGGTGCCGCCGACCGCCTTGTTCTCGGCCACCGCGGCCTTGAGTTCACGGTAGGCGAGGAATTGCAGCCGCCGGTCCAGGCTCAACACCAGATCTTTGCCGTGGCGGGGCGGGCGGATCTGCTCGACCTCCTGCACGATGCGCTGGCGGCCGTCCTGAATCACCCGCCGCAGACCGGGTTCGGCGCGCAGCAGGCTGTCATAGACGGATTCCATCCCCTCCTGACCGCGGTCTTCCACGTCCGTGAAGCCAAGGACGTGACCGAAAACCTCGACGCCGGGGTAGAAACGCCGGTACTCGGTTTCAAAGTCCACGCCGTCGATACCGCGGCGCTTGATCAGTTCGCGTAGCGCGCCGGTTTCCTCGAGGCTGACCCGGCGCTTGAGATACATGAAGCCACGCTCGGCGTTCGCCTGCACGCGCTCGCGCAGTTCAGCCGGCTTGAGCCCCAGGCAGCGGGCAAGCTCCGGAAGGGCCTGGGGCTGGGTGACGAGTTTGCGCGGGTCGGCCCAAATGGTCTCGACCGGGGTGCTCGCGGCCAGCGGCTCCCCGTTACGGTCCAGGATCATGCCGCGGCGGGCCGGGATCTCGCCCACGCGCAGATAGCGCCGCTCACCCTCACCGCGCAGGAATTCGGTTTCGACCACCTGACGGTAGAACACCGCGGAGGCGACCATGACGAAGGCGAACGCCAGGCCGCCCAGCAGGACGCGGCGACGGACCCGCGGGTTGGGCGTGACCGGACCCCGCGTGCTTCGATTGCCGTGTTTGATTCGCCGCTTAGGGAGCGCCATGGCCTGCCTCTTCAATCAGCATCACGTCATCGACGCGGGGTAGATACATGCCAAGTTGATCGCGCGCCTTGCGCTCCACCCGGACGTCGGTGGACAGGGCGGCCTCTTCCAGGCGTAACCGATTCCACTCCACGTCCAGCGCATCGCGTTGGGCGCGAAGGTCCTGCAATTGAGCGAAATGGATGCGCGTCAAATACTTGGTATGCACGACCCAGACCCCGGACGCGGTGATCAGGCCGAGCAACAGGAGTACCGCGACGGCGCCGCCGCGGTTCATCAATGAATACCGGGTCGAATTCACGCGCAGCGCTCCGCAACCCGCAGGATGGCGCTGCGCGCCCGCGGATTGCCTGCCGTTTCCGCCGGATCCGGACGCACCGGTTTGCCCAGCGACCGCAGCCGTCCGCGGGTCTCGGCCGCGGTCACCGGAAGCCCCTTCGGCAACTGCGGACCGCGTGCCTCGTCGCGGATGAAGCGCTTGACGATTCGATCCTCCAGGGAGTGGAAGCTGATGACCACCAGGCGTCCGGCGACCGCGAGGAGGTCGCACACCTGGGCGAGCACGCGCGTCAACTCGCCGAGCTCGTCGTTGACCTGAATGCGCAGGGCCTGGAAGGTCCGGGTGGCGGGGTGTTTTCCGGGCTCACGGGTCGGTGCCGCACGTGCCACCAGGTCGGCGAGCTGGCGGGTGGTGTCGATGGGGGAGTGCACGCGCGTCGTGACGATCGCGCGGGCAATGCGCCCGGCAAACCGCTCTTCCCCGAAGTCGCGCAGTACGGCGGTGATCGCGCCTGGTTCGGCGTGTGCCAGCCAGACGGCGGCGGACTCACCGCGGGTTGGGTCCATGCGCATATCGAGCGGACCGTCGGCCATGAAGCTGAAGCCGCGCTCGGCGGTGTCGAGTTGCGGCGAGGAAACACCCAAATCCAACAGGACGCCCTGTACGCATCCGGCAATGCCGACACTTGAGACGGCGACGGCCAATTCGCCGAAGGGCGCGTGGACGGCGGTCAGGCGCGGGTCGGTGGCGGCCAGCTCGCGCGCGGCCATCATTGCCTCCGGGTCCCGATCGATGGCGATCAGACGTCCGGCGCTTCCCAGCCGCGCGAGAATCGCACGCGCATGGCCGCCGCGGCCGAAGGTGCCGTCGACGTAGATGCCGTTGGGGTCAATCGCCAGGGCCTGCACGCTGTCCTCCAGTAAGACCGGTCGATGGGTCGCGTCCGTCACGGCGCGTGTTAAAACTTCAGTTTGCCGAGCGCGGACGACATCGCCAGCTCGCCGATGTTCCGGTCGTCCAGATCCGCCAGGGTCTTGTCCTTCCATCGCTGTTCGTCCCATATCTCGAACTTCCCGCCCTGACCGACCAAGGCGACACGCTTATCCAAATAGGCAAATTCACGCAGGTGCTGGGGCAGCAGGATGCGCCCCTGGGCGTCCATCTCGACTTCTTCCGCGTGACCCAGATAGAGCCTCAGTACGGAACGGGCGACCTCATCGAAGGCGGGCAAGTCGGCAAAGTCACGCTCGATGACCTCCCAGGTTTTCACCGGGAAGAGCAAAAGACAACGCGCCCGGTCCACCGTTAGGATCAGGTTCGCATCGCCGGCGGCCAACAACCGCTCGCGCGGTTTGGCCGGGATCGCGAGGCGCCCCTTGGCATCGAGACTGAGATAGGTGGAACCGCGAAACACTCCTCTCCCCCCGGTCGCGCTTTTTTTCCCGTTCTTCCCACTTTTCCCCACTTTGCGCCCATATTAGCCAGCGAGCGCGCGAGCGTCAAGTTTGTCTGGTCAGGTTTTTTGTTAATGCTCAGCGACTTAAAAGTAAGTCGCAACGCGTCATCAGAAGTTGGACAAAAGCGCGTCCACTCAGTAGCATGAGGCTGATTACCGTGGGCTTGTGTACGGCTGAGCGGGTGCGCGCCGCCGCTGGGGCGGACGGGCATCACCGGTGAAGAGGAGGGAGTCGGCCTGTAAGCCGGGTTCTGTCGAGGACAGCCATTCATCTGGGACGTATGTCGCCATACGCCTCGAGCGACCTACCCGGGAACACGCGCGGGCCGCGCGTCGCAGCCGGTGAGCTGCCCGTCCCCCTATTTGGTCTTGCTCCGGGTGGGGTTTACCCTGCCGCTGACGTTGCCGTCGGCGCGGTGCGCTCTTACCGCACCATTTCACCCTTACCTTCCGTGTTCCGGCAGTCGCTGGACTACGGATTGGCGGTATATTTTCTGTGGCACTTTCCGTGGGCTCGCGCCCCCCAGGCGTTACCTGGCACCCTGCCCGATGGAGCCCGGACTTTCCTCCCCGCCCGCAAGCGCGCGGAGCGGCTGTCCGGCCGACTCCCGTAGATCAGTCTACCCGATTCCTGGTGTTTGGGATGTGGAGATGTCAATCCGGTTCTGCTTGTTGATCGGGAGACCCGGCCGCCAGCCCCAACGTCAAGCCGAGCTTGTAGAGGTCGTTCTTCCGGGCGCCGGTCAGTCGTGCGGCCAGGCCCGCGGCCTGACGCAGGGGGAGTTCGGCGGCCAGGACCCGCAGCACCCTACCTTGTTCCGCTGCGTCAGCGGTCTGCGGGGAGTGGTTACCCTCCACCAGGATCACCAGCTCGCCCAGTTGCTGCTGCGCATCGGCCGCCATCCGTTGGGCCAGTTCGTCCGCCGAGCCGCTGAGAAAGGTCTCGAAGCGTTTGGTCAGTTCCCGGGCGACCACGACGCGCCGGTCTTGCCCCAGGATCGCGGCCAGATCGGTCAGGGTTTCGCCGGCACGTCGCCCGCTCTCGTAGAGGATCAGGGTCGCCTGCTCGCGCGCGAGCGGCGCGAACCAGGCCCGTCGTTGGGCGCTGGTGCGCGGCGGAAACCCGAGAAACAGGAAGCGGTCGCTGGGCAAGCCCGCGGCACAGAGCGCGCAGATTGCTGCATTGGCGCCTGGGATCGGCACGACCTCCAGCCCCCGGGCCCGCGCGGTCGCGACCAGTTCATAGCCCGGATCGCTGATCAGGGGGGTGCCGGCATCGGACACCAGGGCCAGGTTAAAACCGGACTCCAGTGACGCGATCAGGCGCGCGGCGGCTTTGGACTCGTTGTGATCATGGTAGGCGATGAGTCTGGTATTGATACCGCAATGGGCGAGCAGGTGCCGCGTTTCCCGCGTATCCTCGGCGGCGATCAGGTCCACGTCAGTCAACACCTTACGGGCGCGATCCGTCAGATCACTTAGATTGCCGATCGGTGTTGCCACCACGTATAGTATCCCACGTCTTCCTTCCACTTCATCGCTCCCCACACTGCAACGGAACCCGTATCATGCATCAAGATCGCCCCGTCGCGTCCTTCTGCACCAACTTCCATCGGTTCCCCGGCTCGGTTCGGACCTTGGCCCTGAGTACGGCGTTGGTTCTGAGCGGGATGCTCGGCGGCTGCGCCGGCCTGCCGTGGGACAAGACGTCGATGAACTTTCGCGGTGGCTACGCGGCGGGCGATCAGGTCACGGCTATCCTGCCCGGCAAGGGACCGGTAGCGGACGTTGCCGACGCGCTGCGCGAGGGGCTGCGAGCCGCTCACGGCGCCGACGACACGGCCGCCAAACCGACCCTGACGTTCATCGCGAGCGAGCAGCCGAATAAGATCGCCGATGCCCACGCCGCAGCGGTGTCGGCCGGAGCGACCCAGGTGATCGGCCCCTTGCTGAAGCCGGCAGTCGATGCCCTGGCAACAGGTCCGGCCTTGAAGGTCCCGACCCTGGCCCTTAATCAGGCGACGGGTGTCGCCAAGGCTGCGGGCAACCTCTACCAGTTCGCCCTGGCGCCCGAGACCGAGGCGGTGGAGGCGGCCAACCAGGCCAAAGCGATGGGTTTCACCCGCGCCCTGATGCTGGCCCCGGCGGGCGAGGCGGGCCAGCGGCGCGCTGATGCCTTCCGGCGCCAGTGGGACAAGCTCGGCGCGACCCTGGTGGGTCAAGCGAGCTTCGATCCGGCTACCGCGGACGCTGCGAAGACCCTGAATGCGCTGTGGAGTCAAGGTAAGGCGGAGTTCCTGTTCCTGGCTGTCGATGCGGACCAGGCGCGTAAGATTTACCCGCCGATCCGCGATGGTGCGAACGCACTCCCGGTGATCGCAACCTCAGCGGTCTACTCTGGTGCGACGGATGCCGCCCGCGACAAGGCGTTGGTCGGGCTTTACTTCGTCGATCTGCCCTGGGTGCTCGGCGTGGGTCAGGCGAATGACCCCGTGGCGCGCGCCAGTCTCAAGGGGAAATCGGCAGCGCTTGCGACGCCCCTGGGACTGCGTCTCTATGCCATGGGGATCGATGCGTACCGACTGGTACCACGTCTCGCCGTTCTCGCCAAGAATCCGACGGCCACTTTTCCCGGTGCGACCGGTACACTGTCGCTCGACTCGTTCGGGCGGGTGCAGCGCCAATTGACCCTGGCGCAGTTCACGGCGACCGGTCCTCAGCCGGTGAGCGCCAAGCCGGTCGCCAAACAGCGTGGTTGGTTACCCTTTGCCCGGCCGGCAGCGGCAGCCCAACCGGCCGCGGTCTCAGCCACGACCCCGTCAATGTCTGCGGCAGGGCCCAAGCCCGAACCCAAGCGCCTGCTGCCGCAGCCTGTGGTCAAGGGTGGATGAAAGATGCCGGCGGCCCGGTCGGCGATGCCCGGTCGTCGATTGGCCGGGATAAGGAGTGTCTCGCAGTTGACTTCCTGACGCGCCAGGGATTGCGCCTGATCGCCCGGAACCACCGCTGTCGTTTCGGCGAGATCGATCTGATCATGGGCGACGCCGGGGTGCTCGTGTTCGTGGAGGTCCGCTATCGCGCCTCCGCCCGGTTCGGCACCCCGGCCGAGACCGTGGATCACCACAAGCAGCGGCGCCTCGTCGCCGCCGCGAACCACTACCTGCTGGCCCACCCCAGCGTGTTACCCTGTCGCTTCGATGTGGTCGCGATCACCGGCCATGATCAGGTTCTGTGGCTCAAGGATGCGTTCGGTACTTAGCGAGCCTCCAACTTTGCGTGGTGACGTGTCTTGCTACACCCGACGGGTATGCGTTTCTCGGTTATTCGTGCCGCTGCCGGCTGTACCGCCCTGGCATCCTGCGTGCCACGCGCCACTTGCGCCGCGCCGCTGACCGGTTCGCTCCGGCATGGCCCGACCCCCCCCCGGCACCGCTCCGCTCTGCTGCTGCTGGCCCTCGCCCCTTTGCTTGGCGCGTCACTCCTGAGCGGATGTGCTGCCGTGGTGGTTGGCGGGGCCGCCATGGGCGCGATGGCTGCCTATGATCGCCGCGGTTATGCGGCGCTCATCGACGACCAGCGGATCGAGTTCGAGGCCGGTAGTGCCCTGGCGGCCGAACCGGCACTCAAGAACCGCGGACGCATCTCAGTGACCAGTTACAATTACCAGGTGTTGCTGACCGGCCAGGCAGAAACTGAAGCGGTGGCTGCCCACGCGGCCGGCGTGGTCAGCCGCTTGCCGAAGGTGCAGACAGTCGTCAATCAGTTGACCGTCGGGCCGGATAGCAGCCTGCGGCGCGAGAGCGAAGACGTGCTGCTGACCTCGCGCGCCAAACTGGCGCTCTTCAATGTCAAGGTTCCCGGCTTCGACCCGACGCGGGTCAAGGTGGTCAGTGAAGATGGTGTGGTCTACTTGCTGGGACTGGTGTCGCATGCGGAAGGGGATGCGGCGGCCGAACAGGTCAGCTTCGTGCCCGGGATCGCGCGGGTGGTGAAGCTTTTCGAATATCGTGAACCCGAGGTCTGAACCCTTGACCGAACTGACCCCCGGCCTGCGTGCGCGCCTGGCGGCCATCGTCGGGTCAGGTCGTTTGCTGACCGATCCGGCAGACTGCTGGCCCTACGGCTACGACAACAGCCGTCGCCACGCCCTGCCGCAGGCGGTGGTCTTTGCCGCCGCCGACGATCAGGTTCCCGATCAGCTTGCGCGGCTGGTGCGGCTCTGTGCCGAGGCGGGATTGCCGTTGATCGCGCGCGGCCGCGGCACCGGCACCACCGGGGCGACGGTGCCGGATCGCGGTGGTGTGGTGCTTTCATTCGAGCGCATGAACCGCATCCTGCGCGTCGCCCCCGGCGACCGCTATGTCATCTGCGAGCCCGGAGTGGTCAATGCCGACCTGCAACGGGCGATCGGTGCCCACGGCTTCTTCTGGCCGCCGGACCCGACCAGTGCCGCGGTCTGCACCATTGGCGGCAATCTCGCCTACAACTCGGCCGGTCCGCGGGCGGTCAAGTATGGGACCCCGCGCGAGCATACGCTCGGCCTCAAAGCCATTACCGGGCGCGGCGAGCCGATCCACACGGGCGTGCTCACGACCAAGGGCGTGGTGGGCTATGATCTGACCCGCCTCATCATCGGTTCGGAGGGCACCCTGGCGTTGATTACCGAGGCGACGCTGAAGCTCACCCCGCTGCCGGAGGCGACCCGCACGCTGCGTGTCGCCTACCGGGATATCCATAGCGCTGCCGCCGCCGTGTCCGCGATCATGGCGCAGCCGATCACGCCCTGCGCCCTGGAGTTCATGGACGCCGCCGCGATTGCGACGGTACGCGCCTACTCCGGGCTCGACCTGCCGGACGCGACCGGGGCCTTGCTCATGATCGAAGTGGACGGGCCGACAGCCTGTGTCGACAGCGCGGTGACGGCGGTGGAGGCCGCGGCCCGCAATGCCGGTTTGCTGGACTGTCGCCACGCGGCAGACCCGGCCGAGGTGGCCGCCCTCTGGCAGACCCGCAAGGCGCTGTCGCCCGCGCTACGCCATATCGCACCTAAGAAAATCAACGAAGACGTGGTGGTGCCGGTCTCGCGTTTGGGCGAGTTCATCGACGGCCTCGAACGGCTCTCGCGGGAGCAGGGGATCCGCATCGTCAACTTCGGCCACGCGGGCAATGGCAACATCCATGTCAATCTGCTGGTCAATCCGGATGATCCGGTTGAACTGGCGCGTGCGCATGACTGTCTGGACGCGGTCTTCACGCTGGTCCTGGGGCTCGGCGGGACGCTCTCCGGGGAGCACGGGGTGGGGCTCGAAAAGCGTGACTTCGTGGCGCGGGAGATTGATGCGCCCACCTTGCGGCTGATGGCGGATCTCAAGCACTGTTGCGACCCGGCCGGTATACTCAACCCTGGTAAGGCGCTCCCGATCTAGGGGGTTCCGGCTATGGTGGCGTTTCCATAGCCGGGTTGAGATGAGGGTCAATGCGCGGCAGCGCGGCTGGCCTCCTCGCGGGTGTAGAAATGCCCATTGCGGATGAAACCGCTGATCAAACCGGAGCAGGTACGGATCACATGCCCCTCACTGTCGCGCGCGGTGACCCAGGCCTCCGGCAGCCCATCAAGCAGGTGGACCGGTGCGGGCGAGCCGTCGGCGAAACGGGCGCGGACCTGCTCCCCGGTGGCCGTGTTGAGATAAGCGGGGACGAAGCCAAGATGCGCGTTGTTCTGGCTGACGCCCCGGCTGAGTTCATACAGGGCGTTTTCGTCACGAAGTGACAGTTCCGTCAGTACTCCGCGCAGGCGCCGCGAGCGCTCCTGCTCCTGTGGGGGGGTGATTTCGATGAGCATCTGGACTGACTCAGTGTGCATTTTGCGTCTCCTGGCCTCCGGAGCGGAGGCCGTTTGCAGGATACTCAGCATCGGGCGTGCCAACACGTTGAGACGCTTCGTCAGCATCACCCGACCGCTCCAGCCGCAGAACCCCAACGCATCGGGTCCGTTCTTGGATACCCATGGTTGTTGGTTACGCGTTTGGTTTTTTGCAAACTGCGATGATCTGATGCCTTGACCCGCACGCGACGAACCCAGGGAGAACGCGGGCGCGTCAGATCCGCACCGATCTGGTGCGTACGCTCATCCCGCGACCGGGATAGACTGTAAGGATCTCAGCAAGCCTCAGTGGAGCGGAACATGGCCTCAGACAAGCAAATCGAAAGCCGCCCGGACCATCGACTCACGGTCGACGAGGTGTTGGACGATCTGGTCGCGGACGGCATGGTCACGCGGCCGGTGGCCCAGGGCCTGCTCTTCACCGTGACCCCGAAGGATCGGGCGGAGCGTCACGCCCTGGAACTGGTGGCCGATGCCAAAATCCATCACGCCAACTCAACCAAGCGCATCATCACGCTGGAGGAATTGACCTTCTGGCTGGCCAAGCGCACCGGGCTCGACTACCTGCGTATCGACCCGCTGAAAATCGACGCCCCCAACGTCGGCGATCTGGTCACCGCCTCCTATGCGGCCTGGAACCGCATCCTGCCGGTGTCCATCACCGCGGAGCAGGTGGTGTTTGCGACTTCCGAACCCTATCTGACGAGCTGGATCGAGGAGTTGGGTGGGATCATCAAGCGCGAGATCGTGCGGGTGGTGGCCAATCCGCGGGATATCGAGCGCTACCGCAATGAGTTCTTCGGTGTCTCCAACTCGGTCAAGGGGGCGAGCAATACCGAGGGAAATAAACGCCTCTTCGGGCTCGGTAACCTCGAAGCCCTGGTCGAGTTGGGCAAGTCCGGGCAGATCGACGCGAACGACAGTCACATCGTGCACATCGTCGACTGGCTGCTGCAATATGCCTTCGATCAGCGGGCCAGCGATATCCACCTGGAGCCGCGGCGCGAGGTGGGAAACATCCGCTTCCGCATCGACGGGGTGATGCACCCGGTCTACCAGGTGCCGGCACTGGTCATGACCGCGGTGACCAGTCGCATCAAGATTCTCGGGCGCATGGATGTCGCCGAGAAGCGTCGGCCGCAGGACGGGCGCATCAAGACCCGCTCGGAAGACGGCCGCGAGCTGGAAATGCGCCTCTCCACCATGCCCACCGCCTTCGGCGAGAAGCTGGTGATGCGCATCTTCAATCCGGACGTCCTGTTGCGTAACTTTGCCGACCTGGGCTTCGGCGAGGAGGATGTCAAACGCTGGCAGGCGATGGTCGGCCGCCCCCACGGCATCATCCTGGTGACGGGTCCGACCGGTTCGGGCAAGACCACCACGCTGTATTCCACCCTCAAGACACTGGCCACCCCGCTGGTGAATGTCTGTACGGTCGAGGAGCCGATCGAGATGGTGGAGCCCGCTTTCAACCAGATGCAGGTGCAGCACAACATCGGTCTGGATTTCGCGAGCGGCATCCGCACCCTGATGCGCCAGGACCCGGACATCATCATGGTCGGTGAGATCCGCGACCGCGAGACCGCGGAGATGGCGGTCCAGGCGTCCTTGACCGGGCATCTGGTGCTCTCGACCCTGCACACCAACGATGCGCCCGCCGCCATCACCCGGCTGCTCGATATCGGCGTGCCCCACTATCTGATCAAGGCCACCGTCATCGGTGTGGTCGCCCAGCGTTTGGTTCGCACGCTTTGCCCCCATTGCAAGTACGACGCGCCGACCGACCCGGACCTGTGGGAGTCGCTGGTCAATCCCTGGAAACTCCACGCCCCGGATACCCTGTGGCACCCCAAGGGCTGCCTGGAGTGTCGCAACACCGGTTACTATGGCCGGATCGGGCTCTATGAGATCCTGACCCTCGACGCGGAACTGCGCGAACTGATCGTCGCGGACTTCAACGAAACCCCACTGCGTCGTCTCGCCTACCAGAAGGGCCTGAGACCCTTGCGCATCAGCGGCGCCTTCAAGGCCGCCCGCGGCGTGACCAGCATGGAGGAAGTCTTCAAGGTCGCGCCGATCCGCTCCGATTGAGTGGAGTAAGCGCGCGTCCGACGTGCAGCCGTCGGCCCGGTCGGCCAGCCGCTCGCGTGCCGTCGGCACTGCCCGCCTGGTCACCGGCGGCGTTGGCATTGGAACCTGCCGACCCCGACATGACATCCTTGCCTTTGTTGCCGGCGGTCGGTCGCCGGTCGCTGGTGGCTTTACCCTGAGACCCCTTTTGATGGAAATCCTGTTTCTGATCGGCCTGATCTTCCTGAACGGCTCGCTCGCCATGTCCGAAATTGCTTTGGTCACGGCGCGTCGTACCCGTCTGTCGCGGCTCGCCCAAGATGGCGATGCCGCGGCCGCGATGGCGATCAAGCTCGGCGAGGACCCGACCCGCTTTCTCTCCACCATCCAGATCGGCATCACCTCCATCGGGGTGCTGAGCGGCATCCTCGGTGAAGCCGCCATTGCCGTGCCCCTGGCTGACCTGCTGGTGTTCTTCGGCATGGACGGGGACTCCGCGCATGTTGCCGCGACCGCGGTTGTGGTTGTCGTGATCACCTTTGTTTCCATCGTGATTGGCGAGTTGGTGCCCAAACGCCTGGGCCAGATCAACCCGGAGGCGGTCGCCCGCCTGGTCGCGCGGCCCATGAACGCCTTGTCCATCGCCACCCGTCCCTTCGTCTGGCTGCTGTCCTGGTCCACCGGGCGCCTCCTGCGTCTGCTCGGTCAGCGGGAGCAGGCCGCGCCGCGGGTGACCGAAGACGATATCCATGCGCTGTTACAGGAAGGGTCCGACGCCGGGGCGATCGATGCCACCGAGCACCACATGGTGCGCAACGTCTTTCGCCTGGATGACCGGCAACTCGGTTCACTGATGGTGCCGCGTGGTGAGATCGTCTCGCTCGATCTGAATTTCGCGCTGGACGCGAACCTGGCGCGTATCGCGGGCTCAGCGCACTCGCGCTTCCCGGTCTGCCGCGGCGGGCTCGATGAGGTGGTTGGCGTGGCGGTGATGAAACACCTGTTCGGTCAGTCGCTGCGCGGCGCCGGGATCGATCTGAATGCCGATCTGGAACCGGCTGTTTACGTCCCCGAGTCACTCACGGGGATGCAGTTGCTCGACGAGTTCCGGGCCAACGGCGCGCAGATGGTCTTCGTCATCGACGAATACGGCGAACTGCTTGGTCTCGTGACCCTGCAGGATGTGCTGGAGGCGGTGACCGGTGAATTTCAGCCGCGCGACCCGCAGGATGCCTGGGCCGTCGCCCGTGACGACGGCTCCTGGCTGCTCGACGGGCTGATCCCCGTTCCGGAGCTGAAGGACCGATTGGATCTGAAGTCCGTGCCGGAGGAAGACAAAGGGCGTTACCACACGCTGAGCGGCATGCTGCTGTGGCTCCTCGGCCGGGTGCCCCAGACCGCGGACCGGGTCGAATGGGAGCACTGGTGTCTGGAAATCGTCGACATGGATGGTAAACGGATCGACAAGGTACTGGCTACCCGGCTGCCGGAACCGGGGACCGTGCCGGAGGGTGGGGACGCTGCGAACACCATGGAATCCGTTCGCCCCATTACGACCGATGCGGTGTAGGGCGACCAACGGGCGGAGCGCCGCGGCACCCAAGGCCTCCGGGGTTACTGTGGTCGCGGGATACCATAGTGCTTCATTTTCTGCCACAGGGTTTTTCGGCACCGAGATGCTCTACACCGATTACACATTCGACACCAAGGACGGCAAGTCGCACTTCCTGCCCGCGCCCTGGAACGGACCGCCCGGCACCGTCGAGACCCAGAAGAAGTACCGGTTCTAGTTCAACAACGGCCGCACCAACCACATCTGGCAGACCGCCTATCACGACCGCTTCCCCATGTCGCCGCTGGAGATCAACCCACAGGACGTTAAGGAGTTGGGAATCGAATCGGGCGACATCGTCGAATTGCACAACGCGTTTGGTTCCGCCGTCGCCATGGCCTACCTGAAGCCCGACATCGGCCGCAATCAGACCTTTATGATGTTCGGTTACGACAACGGCGTAGTGGGCGCCTTCACCCGTCTCGGCGTCCACCATTTACGCCTGACCGGCGGTGAGCCGCTGATGCGGCGCGATCTGCCGCGGCTGGCCGCGCGCCTGACTATAGGCTCCTGTCTGGGCTCGACGATCTGTCCCTGTCCAGCAACTGCACACAGATGGACACCTTGGCTGAACCACTTTATCAGGCCGGCGTGCGGCGCCTGAATGCCAGCCTCGACAGCCTGCGGCCCGAGGTCTTCGCCCAGGTGACCGGAGGGCGGCTCGATCAGGTCTTGCGTGGTCTCGCGGCGGCCCGCCGGGCGGGATTCAAGCCGATCCGGATCAACACCGTGGTCATGGCCGGGGTGAATGATGGGGAGATCGAGCAGCTCCTGGAGTTCTGCGCACAGCATGATTTCACCTTGCGGCTCATCGAGACCATGCCGATGGGCCGGACCGGCCAGGCCGCACAGCACCAGTACGTCGATCTGCGTCGGATCAAGGAGCGCCTGGAGCGCCGCTACACCCTGATTCCCGATCTGCTCTGCCTGGCGGCGGTCCGGCACGCTACTACCGCATTGGTGCCGGCGAGACCCGCATCGGCTTCAGCACCCCGCTGTCCCAACATTTCTGCGCAACCGGCAACCGGGTCCGACTCACCGTGGATGGCACCCTGTACCTGTGTCTCGGTCAGGAGAACAGCGATCCCTTGCGCTCTTTGTTGCGTGCCGGCGTCAGCGACGAGGATCTGGACGCGCACCTGCGCCAAGCGATCGCCCGCAAACCAGAGCGCCACGAATTCAAAGAACGGCCCGCGCAGGTCGTTCGCTATATGGCTATATGGCTCAGACCGGGGGTTAGCCCGGCCGTGGGCAGGTTAGGAGGGCTGGGCGCTACCGCCCGAACTGCCGAGGCTGCAACCTTTCCGGCTTGAACATCCGCAGATCCCATCGTAAACAGCGTCTTCGTCGTTGTCCCACACCGGCGCGAAACTCGCTTCGCCCGCTTGCGCGGCAGTCTGCGTGAGACGCTGGTCATACTCGCCCGCGCAGAGTATAAGGTCGACAAGATCTTCCTGGCGCCATTTCTCCAAGATTCGAGACATCAATGCCACATTTTATCGCGATAAAGATACACTTCGATCATCGTAACGATCTTCCGTGTTACCTGAAATATTCTCGCCCCGCCACAGCGGCAGAGCATGCGGAATATCTCGCGCGATTTAAGGAAGAAAAGAAAGGCGGCAATGGCTTTCATGAATGCCTTAATTTTAGTATTCCCGAGTCGGGTCCTGTTCGCATCTACCTCCCATCAACCTGCAGACCGGGTATAGATCGACTCAATGACGAGTTCGTGATTTTTTCGTTCACATACAAGAAAGACCCCGATATGCAGCCTCAATCGTTGGGGTTCACGGTCGAGCACGCATCTTCGGTAAAAAAGGCATACCGCGAAAAGATGCTCCGGATATCCCTGGAATCGGCACGATAAATTTTCATGCCGAAGCTCGGGCTGAGTATTCAACACTATTTTTGCCGCCTGTGCCTTACGACACGCAGGCTAACAGACATATCCCCCGTGGCCGTTTTGGTTACGGCCTGAGGAATCTGGATCCCATCAATTACGCGCAGAACATCTTGCAAGACGCCTACAATGGCGCTATGGCTGCACTTCAGGATGCAGCGGGGCCTGCTAGATTCGTGATCGAACGAGAAATACGCGTATTGCAAAATATTGCTGCGTATTATGGTTTGGATCTGATCCAACAGCCGAACGAATCGGGGAATCGACCCGAAGATCGCGGCGGCGAGATACCCGCCCCCGATCAGGAAATTGGTTTTCTGGGGGAGCAGGTAATTTTTGATCGCGAGGTTGACAAAGCCAGAGTTCTGGGTCTTGGACCGGGCGCGGTGGAGTGGGTCTCACAGGCAGTACCCCAGTGCCCCTATGACATCAAGACCGTACGGAGAAACGGAACGGGATACGCAGACCACTACCTTGAAGTAAAAACGACCAAGGCTGAGGACGGCCCCAATGTTTACATATCTTCGGGTCAACTGGCGTTTCTCAAGGACCATGAGATGGCGTCGTCTGTCGTTATTGTAAGATTCAATGCGCAAGAACAAGTGACAGAGATCACGGACCTCAACCTCCACGAACTTCTTGGTGAATTCGATCTCGTCCCGATCAAGTATAAACTTCACCGTCGAGGATGACGCTATGAACCCGCAACGACTCGCACGCATCACTCTGGAGCCCGGTAAATGCGGTGGGAGCCCGTGTATCCGCGGCTACCGCATCCGCGTGAGCGATATTCTCAGTCTCCTCAGTGCAGGGGCATCGCACACTGAGATTCTTGAAGATTATCCGTTTCTGGAAGAGGAGGATATTTTTGCGGCCCTGGAATATGCTGCCGTTCAGACCCAACACCCGATCTTGATCGCGGCATGAGGTTGCTGGTCGATAATCAGTTGCCCGCAGCATTGGCACGGTTCCTCGCCGCTCAGGGGTTTGCTTGTCGTCATGTTTCCGATATCGGGATGGATGCGAGCGATGATTCTGAGATCTGGCGGCTAGCGAAATGCGAACGACTCGTCATCGTTACGAAAGATCAGGATTTCGCCTTGATGGCTGATCGTGAAGGTGCAACGGCACCGCAAGTGGTCTGGGTCAGAACCGGGAATTGTCGGAAGTCCGTCTTGTTAGCGGCTTTCGGCGCTTTGCTTCCGAGTCTGAGGCAACTCCTTGAAGAAGGAAAGACCGTTATCGAGGTTCGCTAACTCAGGAGCCGGAACGATCCTGCTGGTTGCTGTTGCCTTCCCCCAAATATTTCGATAAATTTGGAAGCATGAAAAGTAAAACCGCCGTCTCCGCCCTCGCTGCCCTGGCCCAAGACAGCCGCCTGGCCGTCTTCCGCCTGCTGGTACAGAACGGCCCCGCGGGGCTGACGGCAGGGGTGATCGGCGAGCACCTCGGCCTGCCGGCGCCGACCCTGTCGTTTCACCTCAAGACCCTGGCGCAGGCCGGGCTGGTGAGCACGGTCCAGGAGGGCCGGTTCGTCCGCTACCGGGCCGAGATGGCCGCGATCCAGGCCCTCGTGGCCTTTCTGACCGAAAACTGCTGTGGCGGCGGTCTCGACCGCTGCCTGCCGAAGAAGTGATCCTCATGAAAACGCTTGAAATCTATGATTCCGCCATGTGTTGCTCGACCGGTGTCTGCAGCGTCGAGGTCGACCCCGTGCTGGTGCAGTTCAATTCCGATCTGCAATGGCTGACCGGGCAGGGGATCGAGGTCAGTCGGCACAACCTGTCGCAGGAGCCGCAGGCGTTCGCCGCGAATCCCGCGGTGCTCAAGGAACTGGAGGCGGGGATGGAGCGTTTGCCGGTGACGCTGGTCGATGGGCGCGTGGTCGCCACCGGCGCCTATCTCTCGCGTGCCCAGTTGGTGCAGAAGCTGGGAGTGACCCCGGCGGCTGCCCCGGCAGTCCCAGGCCCGTTCCCCGTCCAGGTCGGCTCCGGCTGCTGCACGCCCGACAGTGGATGCTGCTGATGGCCATCCCCGCCGCGGACACCCGTCACCTCTTTTTTACCGGCAAGGGCGGGGTGGGCAAGACCTCGCTCTCCTGCGCCACCGGTCTCGCACTGGCTGATGCCGGGCGGCGCGTGCTGATCGTCAGCACGGATCCGGCGTCCAATCTCGATGAGGTCCTGGGCGTGGCCTTGGGTCAAACCCCGACGGCCATCCCCGGCATGCCGGGGCTCTGTGCGCTCAACATCGACCCCGAGGCCGCGGCCCACGACTACCGCGAGCGGATGGTCGCGCCCTACCGCGGTATCCTGCCCGCCGCCGCCATCGCCAGCATGGAGGAACAGTTCTCCGGCGCCTGTACGGTGGAGATTGCCGCCTTCGACGCGTTCTCCAAACTGCTGGGTGAGCCCGCCGCGACGGTTCAGTTCGACCACGTCATCTTCGACACCGCCCCCACCGGTCATACCCTGCGCCTGCTGACCCTGCCCTCGGCCTGGAGCGAGTTCATCGACTCAGCCACCGGCGGCGCCTCCTGTCTCGGTCCGCTGGCTGGACTGGAGAAGCAGAAGGCACTCTACGCCGCGACTGTCGCCCAACTCGCCGACCCGGCGCAAACCTCGGTGGTGTTGGTCAGCCGGCCGGACGCCTCCGCCCTGCGCGAGGCCGAGCGCACCCGCGAGGAACTCGCGGCACTCGGCGTGAGCAACCTGCAACTGGCGCTGAATGGCGTCCTGGCCGTCGCCCCGACCGATGACGCCATTGCCGCGGCGATGATGACGCGTGGTGCCGAGGCCCTGGCCGGGATGCCGGACGGCCTGGCCCGGTTGCCGGTCACCAGTACCCCGCTGCTGGCCCTGGGGACTGTTGGTCTCAGCGCCCTGCGCCTGATGGCGCATCCTGAGCAAGCCGGGTCGCGCGTCGAGACGGTTGAGGCCGATACGGCACTGCCGGCCCGACTGTCGATGCTGGTCGACGCACTTGCCCAGGCGGGGCGGGGCGTCATCCTGACCATGGGCAAGGGCGGGGTGGGCAAGACCACCGTGGCGGCGGCTATCGCCGTCGCGCTCGCCCGGCGCGGTCATGCGGTGCAGTTATCGACCACCGATCCGGCCGCGCATGTCGCCGCGGCCATCGGGGCGTCCGTCCCCGGTCTGCACGTCGGCCGCATCGATCCCGCGGCCGAGGTCGCCGCCTATCAGGCCGAGGTGCTCGCCAAGGCCGGCCCGGACTTGGATGCCAATGGCCTGGCGATGCTGGAGGAGGATCTCCGCTCCCCCTGCACCGAAGAGATCGCCGTCTTCCGCGCCTTCGCCCGTGCCGTGGACGCTGGCCAGGAGGGCTTCGTCGTGCTCGATACCGCCCCTACCGGGCACACCATCCTGCTGCTGGATGCCGCCGAGGCCTACCATCGGGAGGTCTCGCGGACCCAGGGCGAGATGCCCGAGGCGGTGCGGCAACTGCTGCCGCGGCTGCGTGACCCCGCGCTCACGCGCGTGCTCATCGTGACCCTGGCGGAGGCGACGCCGGTGCATGAGGCGGAACGCCTGCAAGTGGACCTGGACCGGGCCGGCATCGCGCCCTTCGCCTGGGTAATCAACCAGAGCCTGCTGGCGAGCGGTACTCGGCACCCGCTGTTGCGCGAACGCGGCGCCGCGGAGGTCCCCTTCATTCGCCGGGTCGCCGACCAGCTCAGCCCTCATTGTGCGCTGGTCCCGTGGCTGCCGGAGGCACCGGTGGGGGTTGCCGGGCTCGCCCAGTTGACCCAATAGACGAACCCCTTTGGCCAAACCATGAGTCGCGTGTGATCTGCCTGATGACCGCCTGGGGCCGGCATGAGCGCGCGTTGCGCGCCTGACTGATCCGCCAGGCGGCCTCGCCCGCGGCGGACCGGTGACGGGTGCGGCCCGCCTGACCCGGAGCTTGACCGAGGCAGGCCCCGGCGGCATCGTGGCCGCATCGCCCGTCGCCGAGACCGACCATGAAGACCCGCAAGCTGCCGATCGGCATCCAGACCTTCACCAAGATCCGCGAGGACGACTGCTATTACGTCGATAAGACCGGCTTTATCCGGGCGCTGATCACCGAGGGCAGCCAGTATTTCCTCTCCCGCCCACGGCGCTTCGGCAAGTCCCTGTTGCTCGACACTATTGCCGAGGTCTTCGCCGGCAACGAGCCGCTGTTTCGGGGGCTTTCGATCCATCCGCACTGGGATTGGTCGGTGCGCTTTCCGGTCATCCGGCTCAGCTTCGCCGAAGGCGTGCTGCACAGCCGCGCGGGGCTCGACGCCCGGATCGACGACCTGCTGCGCATCAACGCCGAGGCACTGGACCTGACCCTGCACCCGGGGCTTGATGTGGCCGGCACCTTCGGCGACCTGATCCGCCAGGCGCAGGCCCGGCAGGGCCAGCGGGTCGTGGTCCTGGTGGACGAGTACGACAAGCCGATCCTGGACAATCTCACCGACCCCGACACCGCCCGGGCCATGCGCGATGGGTTGCGCAATCTGTACTCGGTCATCAAGGGCGCCGACGCGCACCTGCGCTTTGCCTTTCTGACCGGGGTCAGCAAGTTCAGTAAGGTGAGCATCTTCTCCGGGCTCAACAATCTCAATGATATTACCGTCGATGCCCGCTATTCGGCCCTGTGCGGCTACACCGAGGCGGATGTGGATCAGGTCTTCGCGCCGGAACTCCCGGGGCTCGACCGGGCCGAGGTACGCCGCTGGTACAACGGTTACAACTGGACCGGGGAGGCGGTCTATAACCCCTTTGACCTGCTGTTGCTCTTTGCGAAGCGCGAGTTTCGCGCGTTTTGGTTCGAGACCGGTACGCCGACCTTGCTGGTCGATCTGCTCACCGCGCGCGGCTTCTTCACCCCGGACCTGGCCCGGCTGCACAGTTCCGAGGCCCTGTTGTCGGCCTTCGACGTGGAACACATCGCCCCCGAGGCCCTGCTGTGGCAGACCGGTTACCTGACCTTCCACGGCTCCCGACGCACCGGGGCGCGCATTGAGCACACCCTGGGCTACCCCAACCTGGAAGTGCAGACCGCCCTTAACGACGCCCTGCTCAAGGGTCTGATGGGCGACCCCATGGCGGCCGAGCGGGCGCAGAGCCGGCTCTACGACACCCTGGTCGCCGGCGATTTCGCGGCCCTGCGCGCCCATGTGCAGGCCCTGTTCGACGCCATCCCCCACCAGTGGCACGATAACAACCCCATCGCCCGTTACGAGGGTTTCTATGCCAGCGTCTTCTACAGCCACATCGCCGCCCTGGGCCTGGACCTGACCCCCGAGGATGCCACCTCACACGGGCGCATTGACCTGACACTGCGCTTCAACGCCCAGGTCTGGCTGTTCGAGTTCAAGGTGGTGGAACTCGCGCCCGAGGGCCGGGCGCTGCAACAACTCAAAGACCGCGGCTATGCCGACAAATACCGCGCGCTGGGCCTGCCGATCCATCTGATCGGCATCGAATTCAGCCGTGAGCGGCGGACCCTGGTCGGCTTCGAGGTCGAGACCCTGGCGCCGGCCTGAGCCGACGCGGGGCGGGATGCCTGGGGCGTCGGGTTGGGCTTCGCTTCGCGCACGGCGGCCCCGTGCGCGGATCGGATTGCAAACCGGCCGCATCCCGGATAAAACGCCCGGTATCGAGGCAGCCACGGATACCGAAAACGATGCCCGCCGACGCATGGGACCAGAGTGAGCGCGACCACGCGCGCCCGTTTGAGCTATTCATCAGCTACTCGCACAAGCGCGAGGCGGTCAAGGACCGGCTGCGCACGCATTTCAGCGTGTTGGAGGGAACGCTGATCTCCACCTGGACCGACCGCGCCATCCGGCCCGGGGCGCCGTGGCGGGCGGAGATCGAAGCGGCCATCGTGCGGGCGGATGCCGCGCTGTTCGTGGTCTGCGCGGATTTTCTTGCCTCCGGGTTCTGCATGGACACCGAGCTTGCGGCCTTCCTGCGCCGCCAGCGCGAGGAGGGCGTGCTGCTGCTGTTCGTGCTGGCCGACCACTGTCTCTGGGAGTCACTCCCCGCCATTGCGGAGCGCCAGATGGTCCCGCGCGACGGCAAGCCCATCGTTGCCTACACCCCGCGCTCCAAGGCCTACACCCTGGTGGTGCGCGAGATCCGCCAAGTCCTGGAGGAGCATCGCAAGAAACACGGCCTGTGCCCCCGCGCCCCAGCCCCCGCCGCGCCGACCGACCGCACCCGGGACGCACTCGCCGCCCTGCTCGCCGAGCTCCCCGGCGTCACGCCCCGGCTCTTCGGCCGCGACGCGGATCTCGCCCGCATGGACACCCAGCTCGGCACCGCGCAGGGCGGCGTCCTGCTCTGGGTCGCCCCCGGCGGGGTCGGCAAGTCCGCGCTCACCCGCCAGTGGCTCGGCAGCCGCGACTGGCCGCCCGGCACTCGCTTCGTCGGCCATTCGTTCTATTCACAGGGGAGCCGCGACCAGACAGTCAGCGCTCGCGCCTTTCTGCTGCGCGCGCTCGCGGCGCTCGGCGAGAACCCTGCGCAAACCGCTTCAGACGCCGACCTGGGCCGCCTGCTCGCCGAGTGCGCGGCCAAGGCACCCACCGTGCTTGCGCTCGACGGGCTGGAGCCGCTCCAGCAGGCATCCGAAGACCCCAAGCTCAACGGCCGGCTCAAGGATCAAGGGCTCGCCGCACTGCTCGAAGGGCTCGGCCGCGCACCGGGCCAGGCGGTGTGTCTCGCAAGCTCGCGCCTGCCGATCCCGGACTCGCTCATCGAGTCCCAGCCGCACTTTCGGGAGATCCGGCTCGGTGTACTGCCGCGCCCGGGGTCGGTCGCGCTGCTCGAAGCCCGCGGGCTCGACGGCACCCCGGCACAGCTTGACGCGATGGCCGAGTGCTGCGCCGACCACCCGCTGGCCCTGGTCCTGGCGGCGGAGCTGACCCATAGCTTTCTCGACAACCGGGCCGCGGCCTTCCTCGCCCGCGACTGGCCGGTGCTGTCGGACCAGGGTCCTGAT
>JACDZG010000233.1 GCA_013426805.1 Chromatiaceae bacterium | reverse complement strand
GATTCTTGATAGCGTCTTATTCGGAAATCGCCTAAAGTCCGACAGGCTGCTAGGGATGGAAATCGAGCAGCAGGTAAACCCCAGGTTCAGCCCCCGCGCGCAAATAGCGCAGCATCTGAGTGGGCTCGGTGAGCCGGTGTTCGGTCTCGGTGTCGAACTCAATGCGCTTGAGCCCGTCGGTCACCGACCAGCGATAGGCCGGTTGGGCGATGCGCAGCGCCAGCCGGGCGAACAGCATGATGACCCGCGGCTCCTCCAGCGACTCGATCAGGATGAGCGGCGTGTCGGAGCGCAGCAGCAGTTCGAGATCGTGCAGATCGGGCATCGGCGGTGACTGACTCAACGCTTGAGAGAACGGGATTGTACCGTGAAAGTCGCGCAGCGACCCCGTGGGAGCGGCGTCCCGCCGCGATGGGGCCGGGCGTGCAGCCGCAGCGCTCAAAGTCACCGCGGCACCCATCGCGGCGGGACGCGGCTCCCACGGGGACTTCCATCTTCCGGGGTGGCTTGATGTTCTCTCCATGGTCGTTAGCCGGAAGGGGCAGAATCAAGAAGCGTTCATGTGTCCCAACCGCCGGTTCGGTTGCACCTACACCCTCTAAACCGCGCCCGGCGCGGTATGCGATGTTATTGGATGCGATCGGTTTGGGCAGACTTGACGATTGCTGGAGCGGACGCGGTTTAGTGTTCCGCCCTACGCTGCCGCGTGTCGCACCCCGACCCCGAGCAACGCATCCACCGGACTTTGCACCGCCGAGCCGCCGCGCTGCAACACATGGGTGTAAATCTGCGTCGTGGTGACATCCTGATGGCCCATCAGCTCCTGCACGGTGCGGATGTCATAGCCCGACTCCAGCAAATGGGTTGCGAAGCAATGGCGCAGCGTGTGCGGCGTCGCGCGCTTGGCGATCCCCGTGCGCAACACGGCGCAACGCATCGCTTTCTGCAAGCCGGTGTGATCGATATGGTGGCGTTTGATCCGGCCGGTGATCGGATCAACCGACCGGTCGACCGACGGGAAAACAGACCACCACTTGAGTTCAAACGGCGCCCGCGGATACTTCCTCACCAACGACTCAGGCATCGACACCTCGCCAAACCCCGCCGCCAGATCGCTCGCCAACAACCGCGTTGAACCGCCAGATTCGACAGGAACGCTTCCACTTCCGGTGCGCCCATGTCCCGCGGGTGGCGCTTATTGTGAAACCAGATAAAGCGCTTGATCCAACCGATGTAGGCCTCCTCGGTGCGCGGGCTGTAATGCAGTTTGCGCAGTTTGTCGCGCACCTGGTCCAGCAGGCGACGGGGCTGCGGTTCGGCAGCAGGCGGAGAGGGGATCATGGCGAGTCTGTCCAAGCGATTTTCCATAACTGTAAAAATAGACAGTCCACGCAGAAAAGGCAAGCCCGTTCCGCCCAGTGGGACCGCGCCCGACGACTGGTCTTGATCGTCGTGCCGACCGTAGAAGCGGCTTCCGGCCGCCTCCAAGCGCCAGGATGGCGCTTCTACGAGTCCGCGATGGGTTGAACGATGATCAACGCCCCAAGGCGGAACAACGCCAAGCCGAGCGCACCCCGGCCTTGATCATCGCTCCGACCGTAGGCTGGACAAGCGCTAGCGCAGTCCACCGAATCCCGCGCCGCCACTAGTGGACTGCGCGGCGCTTGTCCACGCTACGATGCCGCGTGGCCGGAACCGTGGTCAACGCCGCAGCCCCCTGTCGGCGCCCCCTAACCACCCTGGAAAAACTTCGAGACAACGCTTCCATCTCATTGTCTATTCGTAATTTCTTGATACCATAACGACCCAAGCGCCGGTCGGTATATACCGACCCGGTCGGCGTTATGAGGCAAAGTCGCCTCATAACGCGTAAACGGAGCGAGACCAAGCGCGACCCCCTGCCGGTGCCTCTAAACACCCGGAGCATTCGCCGAGAAAGGCACTTCACACGATTGTTTTTTCTCTTATTTTTTGATCAGAACTACGCGCGGTTCCCCCAGGTTATGGGGCGTACCCGCGATCCGTTCGTGCGTTATGAGGCAAGATTGCCTCATAACGCACGAACGGTGCGGTGAGGAACTGCGCGCAATGGCTTGACAAACCGGAAGAACTTTGATCCAATCCTAAAAAGGCGACGAGTTATGGGGTAGTTCGTCCGCCTAAATGTAGCTAGGATTCACCCTTCGTGTATTTATGCGAGTCGTGTTTCCGCTCGAATTGCAGCGCAAATATTGTGGATGAAAAAATTCAGGATTCATGATATTCAGCGGGAGCGAGTCCGTTCGCGCATAACGCAGTTGATGCGCGAACGGACTCGCTCCCGCTGACCCGCAAGAATTTTTTCATCCCCCCTTGGCGCGCTGCGATCCCATCGGCGATACCTGCGCTCGGTTCTCGTCGGGGAACCTAGCTATCGCTAAAGCTGAAATCGGCTTCGCTCTCGCTCAGCCGATTCAGCTTAGCTTCTCAGTTAGGCTCTTTGGAGACATCTCATAACCAAGACGATTGCTACTGCTTCCGCTTTCTGTGCTCTCTTGTTCTGCGTCCCAGTCCTTGCTGGCTCCGGAGAAATCAACGGCATCTGGCAAGTGTCCGCAGATGCTGTCCTTGACGGTTTGGTGGCCCCGAACGCACAAAAGAACCAGTACCAACGCAACTCTCACGCCAATATGTTTACGTGTCGGTACGCTGGCGCTGACGCTTCAAATGGCAGCAATTTCGTCGGGGAAACATATACTGCACGGACGACGCAGATCATCAGGTATCTTCAAACCTCCGCTAACTACTACGTTACCTACAGTGGCCGACGGGTTGCCACTCGCAAGTTTATAGGCACCTGGTATGACGTTGAGGGAAGGTCCGGCGACTTCCAGTTAAGCCAGTAAGCATAGCGCAAAGGACTGACAGTCTGGGAGAGACCGCGGGATATGCCTTGGATAACGCGCGGTTTGCGTCTCAGCGCGAGGCAAGGATTGGTCTAACCCAGTTGTTCAAGTTCCGGTGCGGTGCTAAGGTTGGGTTATGCGCAACATCGTCTACGTCGAAACGTCAGTTATCAGCTACTTGGCCGCACGGCCGAGCCGCGAGATCATTACGGCGGGACATCAGCAGACAACCCATGACTGGTGGACATCGGAGCGCAGCAACTTTGCTGTCTACGCATCCCCGTTGGTTTTAAGGGAAGCCAGCGCGGGAGACCCCGCAGCCGTGATGGCGCGGCTGCGGTGGTTGCAAGACATTCCACTTCTTTCCATCACACCGGAAGCAGAACAGCTAGCCGAAGTGCTAATTCAGCGTGCGGCGCTTCCAGCCAAAGCGGCCGCCGACGGACTGCACATCGCGACAGCCGCTTATCATCGGGTTAATTTCTTACTTACATGGAACTGCGCGCACATCGCGAATGCCATCAAACGTCCCATGATAGAGCGTATTTGTCGGGAGTGTGGTTTTGAACCACCGGTTCTTTGCACACCTGACGAACTGATAGGGGGTAAGGTCGATGTGGAATGATCCAATTGTTGAAGAAACCCGACGCCTACGCGACGAATATTCAGCAACGCTGAACTATGACGTTCATGCTATCGCTGAGGATCTTAAGCAGTGGGAACGCGAGGGCTTCCCAATGGCAGCGGACCCTGACAAAGCGTGGCATAAGGGGCCAGGCTCAATTGATCTGGCAGGAAGATAAATAGCCTAACAAGCGGCCTCAAAAGCGAGCGCGCGCCACAGAGTTCGTGCAAATTTTCAGCGTCATCAGTGGCGCGCGCCGCTTTAGGCCGGATATAGTTGCTCCGACTGGAGCGCAGTATTCATAATGTGTTGCTACTGGTCGGCGCCATTCGTCGGCGTCGACCCACCGAGTCCGCCCGGTGTGCTATACCAAGCACGACGGACTGACGACACCACCGGGCTACGAATATTTGGCTTGTAGCGTGCGACGCTCTTAACGTTTCGTTCGAGTCCGGAGGTGTGTGTCGTTTCGCTAACGAACACTCAGAGGTCGTCGCCGACGGCTGTCTATATGGCATTCGCAGAAACGACTCGCACTGCCGCGTGCGCTCCCGTCGCTATCGGAAGTAACAATCCCCCGGCAAAGCCGGGGGCTTTCGATCGTGAGCCGCTCAAAGC
>JACDZG010000232.1 GCA_013426805.1 Chromatiaceae bacterium | reverse complement strand
GATAAAATTACGGCGCCTTTATCCGACACTTGATTGTTGACGAGACACTAGCTCGCTTTTTAGGCTTCTCGAAAAGCTCTCCATAGGTGCCTTGCCATTGCAGTTCCCCCGGCATGGCATTGAGGCCACCATATCAGAGTGTCCGTTTCGCCAGAATACATCAGAAAGACCACCGGTATGATCATTACGCTCGAAAAATTGCTAACTCGAATATCCAAGCTTATGAAGGTGGCAGTCTACGCCGAACCCGCTGGGGCCAGATCTGTTGTAATAAGCAGTTATAAACGGAGGTTAATCCATAAGAAAAAAAGTAATAAACTTTGAACAATAATATGAAATATAGCCATCTTTATACCATCTCAGAAAGTAACTTATACATTTTTTCTGCTACCGCTGTCCAAGTAAATTGTTTTACCCTATCAAGCCCAGCCTTTTTAAGCTCTGCAACACGAGCTGGTTTTTCCAGAATATCACGCATTGCATTTGCTATACTTTCAACAGAATATGGATCAACTAGAATAGCAGCATCTCCAGCCACCTCTTGCATGGAAGAGCAGTCTGAGGTGATAACCGGCGTACCACATGCCATCGCTTCAATAATCGGCAAACCAAATCCTTCATACAATGAAGGGAACACAAGTGCTTTCGCTTGCGTATACAGTTGAGGCAGTTGTTGATATGGAACATAGTTAAGAAAATGGACCGTTTTTTTTATTCCACAGTGCAATACAAGTTCGTGGACCTTGTTAGCATAGCGAGGATCTAAGGGCTTTCCTGCCAGTAACAAACTGATTTTATAATCTTTAATTGATGCAAATGCCTCTATGATCCGAATTAAATTTTTATTCTGACATAAACTGCCCATGAAAAGGAAATAGGGCTCAGGCAGGATTGTGTCTAAATACAATGCCGGTTTAAAATGCGTCTTTTCATAACCCTCTCCGATAACGTGAACTTTAGAATGATCTAAAAAAGAAAAGGTACTTAGTAATTCTTTACGGATAGCGTCTGTTGGAACGGCAACCGCAACAGAATGTTTTAATACGATTGGAATTCTAAATTGGTAACTTAAACGTCTTAGGAAAGGAACACCATAAGGAAATTTAATTGGTGCTAAATCGTGCAAGAAAATGATCTGGGGTACAGGAGGAAACATCATCCCTTCTTGGACAGGAAAAAAAACAATACTCAATTTTTCCTTACGTAATATATACGGAAACCAGAATTGGTCCCAAAGACAGCGAATTATTTCATTACATCTAAACCACCTTGGCAAGAATGGTAAAATCTCTTTTACATCAGCGTCTACATCAGTAACCAAATTTTTATCTACAGTCCAGATTGTGAAATGATCAATTAATAAGCTGAGATTTATAAGCATGTTGATTGCGAAGACGCCAACCCCCGTAGGCTTATAACTGATGACCGTTGCATTGGCTCCAAGTCTCATAAAAAAACTCGTTTCATTTGATTTTGATATTGTCGAAATCGCAACCTGCACATATAGGATAATATGAACATTGCATGTATTTTGAATTCATTTTATAGGAATCTTCAGTGAACATACCGACGAATTGGTTTTTTTTCTGAGCATAGCGAAGACAGGGATATGCTGAACCATCTGGCAATAATACCAAATGCTCACACCCTGCACTGCACTCAACCATTCTCTGCTGTTCCATGTTGCTTTGCTTAATGAAACTGTCTCTGTCTTTACTGGTAATTACTTTAGCAAACTCTTCATCTTCTGATGTTTCGAAAGGAATGCGGTTTTCCTCATGCAAAGGAGCATAGGCATCAACATGAAGTGGAATCCTGAGATTGTCACATAATTCCTTTATTTCATGATAAAAACGGATGTTTTGAGGAGCTGCAACAAAATTTACTCTAGTGTTAGGAAGGACAGTCAGCGCTTTAACTTTATTAGTGAAATTTGCTATGTAGTCTTTGCTATTGTTCGCATTTGAAGGATGGAAAGAGCAAACAACCCCTACGCAATTTTTTGCAACCTTAAGAAACTGTTGTACATCAAATGACAAATTACTAGTAATGTCAAAATACATATTTTTCGGCAGGTTCTCAAGTAATGGCAAAAAATTTTTATATGTAAAAGGCTCCCCTCCACTTATACCACAAACAATTTCATCAAACTGGCTAGCCATCTTATGAAATCCATTTAACCATTGTTGATATGTAACATCTGTTTTCATCCTAAATTCTTCAATGTTCTCAAGTTGCCAGCAATATGGACATTTGTTATTACAAGACCATGTTATAAACCAAATGCAGGTGAGCCTCCGCATCTTAGTCATGTGATTTATACTTATTTTTAATGGGGTGAACAAAGGATGAAACCTACGAGGAATGATGATTTTAGATATATTTTCAATATGTTTAAAACTTTTCTTGATCATACCATACTCCTGTAAATGTTCACTATCTGGGCAACTGTGGCATCCCAATTAAACTCTGACGCCCGCTTAAAACCTCTTTCAATCAAGTTTGTTCTAAGTTGATTATCATTCAAAAGCACTTCAATCTGAAAACTCAGTTCTTCGGAAGAATTTGGGGAAAACTTCAATGCAGCATCACCAACTACTTCAGGCAATGAAGCGGCATCTGATACTATAACCGGTAGACCACAAGACATAGCTTCAAGTGGCGGGATGCCGAACCCTTCATAGAATGACGGATATACATAAATATAAGCCATGTTGTAGAGGCAAAGAAAATCATCTTCAGGAAGGTACCCTGTAATCAAGATATCACCCTGCCGCTGTCGCAATGAAACCGCTTCTAAAATCTGATTGTAATGCCATCCGAGACCTCCCGCAAGAATCAAATTGATGTCATATCGCTCCCGGACCGAACAGAAGGCATCTATTAAAGTGAGTAGGTTTTTTCTCGGTTCAATAGTCCCAGTATAAAGAACAAAAGGTTTATTAGCATCCATTCCTAATTTCTTTTCGAGTTTTTTTCTTTTTGCATCCGGTATATCAGTCTTCTGATAAGCAGTACCTACAGCGTTTGGTGTTACATGGACTATTTTTTTGCTTATGCCGTACAACTCGACAAATTCATTAAGTATATAATTTGACTTAACCGTAAACATATCTGCATTCAGTAAGTGCAACATTGCTCGTTTGACTTCATTAACATGAATCGCACGATGCCACTCTGGGTGGGTGATTGGAGAAAAATCGTGTATGTCAACTAGAAGTTTCGGCCGCTTCCGTGCATGGGCAAGATTTAGAATCATGCTGTGGCGTGTTTCATGATAAATATCAACATCGGGGGTGCTATTTTCGAACAGTTTTGAATGGGCTTCCAATGAAAAGGGACAAAGAACCATGTTATAGGCAAGGGATGCCAATTTCTCAGGGTACATATTTTTCAGAACCCGTTTTGGTAGTTTCATTAAAGAATTTATTAACTTCCCTATAATTATCCCAGCTGGCTTATGACTGCAAACTACTTCTATATTTTCATAGTAAACTAGGCGTTCAACTAGATTGTAGACACAATAACCGATTCCAGTCTTTGAATTTAATAGTGGAGAAGTATTTATGAGGACTTTAACCAAAGCAATTTCACCTGAGTAAGCTAATTTTTCGGAAGCGGTGTCAACAGAAAGGTGTTGAGAATGTTTGATGAATACTTAATACTACTCCGACATATATATATATTGATTTAGTGCCTTACTCCTGAAAGTCTGTCAAAAAAAACAAGAAAAAATTTATTCTATCTTGCAATCATAGAACAGCAAAGACTTTGCAGTCGATTGGAGTGTTCATGAATATTTTGAAAAATCTGGGTTGCGGGCTTGTTGCCCGCGTTAGGATAATATTTCTGTTACTTTCAATGCATGAAAACAGAAATAATTTTCCCTGGCATTGAAGAATACATGGCTCCGTACTATGGCTACTTTCATCGTTCTGAAAGCCGTGAACTTGCCGAATGCTAGGTATAGTGGGGTCAAGCTTGCCTTTCTGATATCACTTGCGGTTTCAGATGCGATTCTTCGCTGATTCTGGTGCCAAATCCCCCCGCCAGTATAACCACCTTCATATTTTCACTCCTGACTTTGCAACCCCATGTTCCAGTGTAATGATATCATCGCAGATGCGAT
>JACDZG010000231.1 GCA_013426805.1 Chromatiaceae bacterium | reverse complement strand
ATCTGCTCGCGGGTGCTGCCGGGGCTGCAATTCCGCCCGACCGACCTGGCGCGCCAACCGGACCTGGAGACGTTACGCGACGATCCGGTCTATGCCGGCTTCGTCCTGCCCGGCTGGCGCGCCGATCGGGAGCGCGCGGAGGCCGCGGCGCGGCAGGCCGATGCGCAGGCGCGGCGGGCCGAAGCGGAGGCGCAGCGGGCCGATGCCGAAGCGCAGGCCAAACGCGAGGCCGTGGACCGGGCCGCTGCCGAGGCGCAGCGGGCCGATGCCGAAGCGCAGGCCAAACGCGAGGCCGTGGACCGGGCCGCTGCCGAGGCGCAACGGGCCAATGCCGAGGCGCAACGGGCCGACGCCGAGGCGCAGCGGGCAGTCGAGCAGACCCGGCGGGCCGACGCCGAGGCCCAGGCACGGCAGCGCCTGGAGCACGACCTGGCGGCCCTGCGGGCACGCCTCGCGCAGGGTCGGATGCAGTGAGGAACGGATCCGGATAGATGAGCAAAGCGGCCTTGATCATCGTTCCGGCCGGCCGCGGACGGTCCGCACAGCGGACGGTCCGCACAGCGGACCCTACGGTAACACCGTGACCTGTAGGGTCCGCTGTGCGGACCGGCGACCGTGCAGATCGCGCGGTGCCGGGTTTATGATCAAGGCCAGCAACGCCCAGGACCCGATGCTTGGCCAACCTTGGCGTGCCAAGAAGAAAACCACTGTTTGAGCAAAGAGGCGCTCGATGATCGTCGACAAACCGACGGCGCATGGATTGTTCACCGTCGCGCCCGACCAGAGTGCGCCGGCCGCTGCGGATCAGGCCACCCTCAACGGCAGCGGCGCCATCGCGCGGGGCCGCAAGGCCAAGGCCGCCGGTCAAGGCGCGGTGTTCGTGGAGCGCGACAACGCCGCGCCCATCAACACCGGCGCGGGCAACATCTACCAGACCATCGTCCAGCAGGCCGCCCAACCCGGCGCCGGTGCGGGCGCGCTGCGCCGGGGCTACCTGGCCTGGCTCAGCCTGCGCGCCAACGAACTGCCCTTGTTCGCCGGCGACAGCGGCCGACCGGCACAGCTCGCGTCGGTCTACACCGCACTCCTGACCCAGGCGCGCGAACCGGACGGAGTTCATGCACCCGCGGGCGTCCCGGCCGAACGCGAGCCCGCACGCCAGTCCGCCCTGGAGGCCTTGGACAGCGAGCACTATCTGGTGCTGATGGGCGGACCCGGCAGCGGCAAGACCACCTTCCTCAACATGGTCGCGCTCTGCCTGGCCGGCGAGCGGCTCGGACTCGGGGACGCCAATCTTAAGCGCCTGCGCACCCCCATCCCGGCGGAGCCGGACGGTGACACCAAGAAGAGACCAAAACCGCAGCGCTGGCGGCACCAGGGCCTGTTGCCGGTGCGGGTGCTGCTGCGCGATTTCGCCGCCGCCCTGCCGCCGGCCGGCACCCCGCTCAGCGCGGACGCGCTCTGGGGCTTCATCGTCACGCAGCTCCCCGACCTGCTGCGGCCCTATGCCGATGACCTCAAGTCCGAGCTGCTGGGCACGGGCGGGCTGATCCTGCTCGACGGCCTGGACGAGGTCCCGGATGCGCTGCGGCGGCGCGAACAGGTCAAGCAGGCCATCCAGGAACTCGCGGGGGTCTTCCGCGGCTGCCGCTTGCTGGTCACCAGCCGCACCTATGCCTATCAGCGCCAGGACTGGAAGCTCGCGGGGTTCGCCGAGCGCGAGCTGCTCCCCTTTACCCGCGGCCAGATCGAGCGCTTCGTCGACACCTGGTATGCCCACATGGCCCGCGACCTCTTCCGCCTCACCGAGACGGACGCCCTGGCGCGGGCCGCGGTGCTCAAGCGCGCCGCCCGGCGCCCCGAGCTTGCCGAGTTGGCCGAGCGCCCGCTGCTCCTGACCCTGATGGCCCGGCTGCAAACCAAGGGCGGCGGCACCTTGCCGGAGAATCGCGAAGCGCTCTATGCCCAGTCGGTCGAGATGCTGCTCGACGAGTGGGAGGGCTTGAAGCTGCGCCGGGACGCGCAGGGCCAGCCCATTGTCGCCGAGCCCTCGTTGAGCGAATGGCTCGATGCCAGTCGGGAAGGCATTCGCCGCGAGCTCGACAAGCTGGCCTATAAGGCACACCTGGATCAGCCGTCGCTGGTCGGTACCGCGGATATCCGTCAAGGCGCGCTGATCGCGGCACTGATGGCCGCCTCCCGCGACCGGCCCGATGCCAAGCTCGCCCGCCTGGAAGAGTATCTGCGCGACCGTGCCGGTTTGCTCGCCTCCCACGGCGATGGGCTCTATCAGTTTCCGCACCGCTCCTTTCAAGAATACCTGGCCGCCTGCCACCTGGCCCGCTTCGATTTCCCCGATACCCTGAGCCGGCTGGTCAAGACCGACCCCAACCGCTGGCGCGAGGTCGCGCTGCTGGCGGCGGCGCGCTTCAAGGACGCCCCGAGTGCCGTCTGGGAGCTGGTTGACGAGCTGTGCGCCAAGGACCCGGCGCCCGCTCCGGACGCGCCTGAGTCCGATGCGTCTGAGCCGACTACGCAGGCGCAGTGGGGCGCGCTGGTGGCCGCCACAGTGCTCGCCGAGACCGGGCTCGCGGCGCCCGACCCCGTACTTCAGAAGCGCCACGAGAACAAGCGGCTGCGGGTGCGCGACTGGCAAGCGTCGCTGTTGCGCGGTGCCGTGCTCCCGGCGCGCGAGCGGGCCCTGGCGGGCGACCTGCTCGCCGGCCTGGGCGACCCGCGCCGACACTTGCTGGACGTAGACGCGATGCGCTTCGCCGCCGTACCGCGCGGACCCTTTTGGATGGGGGAACAAGGCGATGCCGATTGGGAACTGCACCGCAACGAGACACTCGACTACGACTATTGGATCGCGCAGACGCCGGTGACGGTGGCGCAGTATCGGCCGTTTCTCGCCGCGCGCGGCCAGGACGTCCTGGATGCCCCCGCCAACCGGCCGGTCGTCGACGTGACCTGGCACGACGCCCTGGCCTTCTGCGACTGGCTCACCGGGCGCTGGAGCGATCGGCTCCCGACGGGCTGGACCGTGATGTTGCCCTCCGAGGCGGAATGGGAAAAGGCGGCGCGCGGCGGCGAGCACCTGCCGGCGACGCTCCAGGTCGCCACGGTCGAGCAGGGACTCGGGCAGAGTTTCGGGCCAGTTCAAGCGGCGTCGATCGACAACCCGCTCCCGCGACGCGCCTACCCCTGGGGAGTCGAATTCCTGGCGGAGCACGCGAATGCTGAGATGACCCTGGGCAGCACCAGCACGCCAGGCTGTTTTGCGCAGGGGCAGAGTCCCTATGGTTGCGAGGATATGGCGGGCAATGTCTGGGAATGGACGCGCAGCCTGTGGGGCACGGATTTTATGAAGCCCGAATTCGCGTATCCCTACGACACGAACGACGAGAAACGGGAGGCTCCGGGTGCAGGACAGGATGTGTACAGAGTCGTGCGCGGCGGTTCGTGGAGCTCCCATCGTGACCTCGCGCGCTGTGCCTTTCGCCTCGGGCTTCAACCCGACTACCGGAACGATGACTTGGGTTTTCGTGTCGTGTTGCGTGCTGCCCCTGTTTCTTCAACTCTGTCCTCTGGTGACTCTGGACTCTGATACTCTGATCTTCCGATTCCGGAGGGGGTGCGGGGGAGCCTTCCCCCGCCGTAGGA
Source organism: Chromatiaceae bacterium (assembly GCA_013426805.1). Classification (GTDB taxonomy): domain Bacteria; phylum Pseudomonadota; class Gammaproteobacteria; order Chromatiales; family Chromatiaceae; genus Thiodictyon. Next base: position 483 of record JACDZG010000231.1, on the reverse strand, counting down.
TGCGGTGAGTACTCGAACCGCATCACCCAAACTGACGGCGAATTCCCTGACCCGCTCACGCGACCGGTTCACCACATCCAGTCGCGCTGGTCACGCGCGCCATTCCAGCCGGACCCCGATGTTGCTACAACGCCCGCCGCAGCGCGGCAAGGTCATCGACGCCGAGTCCGGTGATCGCGGCGATGGCCGCGTCGCTCAGGTCGGTACCGCGGATCAGATTGATGGCCGTCAAGCGCAAGGCGGCCCGACCTTCCTCACGACCCGCCTCCAGACCTTCTTCCCGCGCATCCTTGAGCAAGCTGCGCTCGTCACGCAGCGCCCGCTCGCGCACGAAGGCCAGCCGCCGGGCCTCGGCGTCGGCACTCAGGGTCTTGAGTTTGTCCAGCGCGGCGCGCACCGGTGGGTCGACGATTTGCGCCATGGTGTCGTCCTCCTGCCAGTGTTCAAAGAGTGTGATCCAGGCGCCGAGTGCGCCCGCTGTCT
>JACDZG010000230.1 GCA_013426805.1 Chromatiaceae bacterium | reverse complement strand
GTCAAACTTTTTCGGTCCCCCGGCAAAGCCGGGGGATTTCCCATTCTATTAAAACAGGTGAGCTTGCGGTTGGCGACGCGTTGTATCCACCCCCGGAGTTTGCGCTTGCCTTGCCCTTTTGACAGGCGGCTTTCATAAATGGCAGTGAGTTCCTCACAAGCCTCGTAAGCGTCTTTCAGTTTTGGTGAATGGGCAAAGAGACGATTGAGAAGGCGACCTTCATCGGCATTCAGATCCGCGCGACTGATGACGTAGGATCCAATGCACGTTCTTGAATTGATCTAAATCCGCGTTGGAGAGTATGCGGCGCAGGCGCCTCCACTCGCGTTTGCGCAGCGTCTCCAATCCTTCACGATAGAGTTTGGCGATATGAAAGCGGTCTGCGAAAATCAGCACGCGTTTACCAAAAACGGCCTTGGCGGCATCGATAAAGCCTTTATAGAGATCCGAGCATACGACTCTGACGGTGCGCTGCAAGCGCTTGGAAATAATGAGAAAAAACTGCTTGACGGCGGCCTTGGTGCGTTCCCCGAGCAAGCCAATGACCTGCAATTTCTCATTGACGTAGGCACTGATCACGACAACGAAATCACGATGCCCCTTCTTCAAGGCAATCTCGTCGATGCCAATGACCTCCAGCTTGTCAATCGTATCGCAATCGACCTCGTGCGCCATGTTACGGTCGAGGATGCCCTGCAGCGCATCGACACCAATGGCCTGCTTCCGACTCACATCTTCGAGCGTGCTGTTGATCAACTCCAGCAGCATCTGCTGCTCGAAGGCTTTTGTCACCGAGGCGCGTGGCGCATACCACGGCAACGTTTGAGTGGTCGTCGGATGCTCCGCGCAAGAACGGCATTGATAAACGCTTCGGGCGCAAAACCAGAATGACTCTGTACTCACCCAAGGGTAAATGGCGCAATTCAATTTCCTGACCAAGGCAATAATACTGATCGACCGGCTGACTACAACAATGACAGTGCGTACCATCCAGGGTGCTATGAACGTAGATCTTAAGCGTCTTACGCTCGCCAAGCACCACGCGATCAATGGCGATATCAGGGAGGTTCAATAGTGTCTGGAGGGTCTCTTTGTCAAACATCATGATCAACAGCACTCGAATAGGATTTTGGTCGGGTACGAATCTCAAGTTATTGAATTATATGATATCATAACCCCGGCAGATCCGGAAGAGCCGATCTTCACCGAGACCACGAATATCCCGATCTTGAACTACACCGAACGGCCCTGGCCCTTGGCTGACTATTACCCACATCTTTGCTGGCCGGCTGCGGCTGCCAGGGCTGGACACAGCACGGCGGAAGTGGTGAAATCCGCTCCCATCACGACCGATGGGGCAAAGGTAGATGACCGAGGCAAGTGTTGGCAAGCTGTGCGGACGACCGCTGAGTGCGGCGGACCTCGAGACGATCCGGCGGGCCATCGACGCCGCCGACCCGCCATGGCGTGCCGAAGTGGCGCGGCGGGTGTGCGGCGCCCTGGGGTGGCATGACACGCTTGGCCGCCCGAAGCTGATGAGTTGCCGGGTGGGACTGCTGCGCCTGCACCGGGCGGGCCTGATTGCGCTGCCGGCGCCACGCAACGGTAACGGCAACGGCCGGGGTCTGGCCAAGCAACCCGCGGCCTGGCCGGCGGAGCGCCCGCTGGGTGGCGCGGTCGGGCAACTGAGCGGACTGCGCTTAGTGCCAGTCGTCGGCACGCCCGCCTCGCGGTTGTGGAACGGGCTGATCGCGCGCTACCACTACCTGGGCTACACCCCGCTACCCGGTGCGCAATTGCGTTATCTGATCCACTGGGATCACGGGATCCTGGGCGCGCTCGGCTTCGGTGCGGCGGCCTGGAAGGTGGCCGCGCGTGACCGCTGGATCGGCTGGGAAGCGGCCACGCGCGAGGCCCATCTGGGGCGCGTCCTCAACAACGCCCGGTTCCTCATCCTGCCCTGGGTGCAGGTCAAGAACCTCGCCTCCACGATCTTGGCGCTGGCCGTGGGGCGGGTCGGGGAGGACTTCGCCCTGCGCTATGGCGCGCCCCCGGTGCTGCTGGAGACCTTTGTGGAGACGCCGCGGTTTCGGGGGACCTGCTATCGGGCCGCCAACTGGCGCTATCTTGGCGAGACGGCCGGGCGGGGCAAGTGCGATCGCACCCACCAGGCGGACTTACCGCGCAAGGCGGTCTACGTCTACCCACTGGCGGCGGACTTCCGTGCCGCGCTGGGGGTCGTATGAGCGCCCTGGCCGCCGAGCTCGACGGCATCGACTTGGGCGACCAGCGCCTGAACCGGCGCGCGCGCCGGGTGTTGGCCAAACTGGGGGAGAAACCCACGCTGAGCATTCCCGCCGCCTGCGGCGGTTGGCACGAGACCCGCGCCGCTTATCGCCTGTTCGATCATAACGCGGTCACCGCCGAGGCGGTGCTCGCCCCGCACATCGCCCGGACCATCGAGCGCATGGGGGCGCACCCGCGGGTGCTCTGTATCGAGGACACCAGCGAGCTCGACTATACCGGCAAACCCTCCATGCAGGGCCTGGGGCCACTCAACCTGGAGACCCGCCAGGGGCTGTATCTGCACCCGACGCTGGCGGTGACCCCCGAGCGGCTCTGCCTGGGGCTACTCAATGTCCACCGCTGGGTGCGTGAGCCCGGTAGCCTGGGGCAGGACAAGGACCCCAAGCGCGCCCTGGAAGACAAGGAAAGTGTGCGCTGGGTGGACGGCTACCGGCAGGTCGACGAGCTGACCGAGCAACTCCCCAACACCCGCCTGACCTATGTGGCCGACCGTGAGGCCGACATCTATGACCTGTTTGTCGAGGCCCCCTGTCCCGAAACCGCCGCCGACTGGCTGGTGCGTGGCCAGCACGACCGGGTCCTGGCCAACGGCGAGACCCTGCGTCAGCACCTGGCCGCGGCGCCGCTGCTCGCCGCGACCACCTTCGAGCGGCCGGCCAGTCACGGCGTCACGGCGCGCACGGTTCATCAAGAACTGCGTGCCGTGCGGGTCACACTCCCGGCCCCGCGGCGCCCCGACCGCACCCTGCCCGCGGTGGAGATCACCGCGCTCCTGGCCAGCGAGCCAGCGCCGCCGACCGGCGAGGCGCCGGTGGAATGGCTCTTGTTGACCAACCTGCCGGTGGACACCCCCGCGCAGGCACTGGAGAAGATCCAATGGTATCTGTGTCGGTGGCAAATCGAGGTGTACTTCAGAATCCTCAAGAGCGGCTGCCGGATCGAGCAGCTGCAACTGGAAAAACTTGAACGCCTGGAACCGGCACTCGCCTGCTATATGATCGTGGCCTGGCGGGTCCTGTTCCTCACGATGCTGGGACGCGCCTGCCCGGAGATGCCGTGCGACGTGGTCTTCGACACCGCCGAGTGGCACGCCGTCTACATCGTCACTGAACGTAAACCCCCACCCGACACCCCGCCCACGCTGGATCAGATGGTGCGGATGGTCGCCGGTCTGGGCGGCTTCCTCGGCCGGAAGTCCGACGGCTTTCCCGGCCCGCAAACCCTCTGGATTGGACTTCAGCGCGCCGCCGACTTCGTGCTGGCGATGGCGGCCCAGCGCGGTGTCGGGGAGGGGAGATATGGGTAATAGTCAGGGCCCTTGGGGGTCTCCAAACTCGCTCGGAAGACCCCCCAAGACGTCGTTGGCGGCTGACCGGACGCGGGGCACCTGACCGCGCCCCCGCACCGGCCGCCCGGGGCGCCGACACGCACCCGCGCCGTTGTGCAGGGCGGGGACTTACCGCCGCAGTAAAATGGCTGTAAGATGTAGTATTGGTGGTAATACGGAAGCGGACAGGAATTTATGGCATCGGATCCCTGGGGCGGCGAACGCATCGGCTGCGGTTATTGTTTCCACACCCTCAACACCGCGGATAGAGACCCGAGTCGGCGCTCTGTCGGGCGCTGCACGGCCTGCGGGCGTCTCTATCACGCCGCTTGCTGGAGCGGCCGGTGCGAGACGCCGGGTTGCCCCGGCCGGGACGTGACGTCGATCGTCGTCGCGCCGCCGCGGCCCCTTGAGGGACGTCGGCGTATGGCCACGGGTTTTGTCGGTGGCGGCTATACCTCGCTTGAAGACCGCCCCCTAGTTCTACTTCGTCACATTGGCAGTGTTTAGCCCGATCGCTCACGCCGTTGTTT
>JACDZG010000065.1 GCA_013426805.1 Chromatiaceae bacterium | reverse complement strand
CTCGCAAGATGCTGAAATATAAGTATATCACAACCTACTGAGATCCCGAAGAGCCGGCAGTGAATGCCAGACCGGAAGGCGTGGGAGAACCGGGTGTTTTCTAAGCTGCCTACGCGGCAGTGAATTAGCCAACCAGTTGGGCGATGGAAGCGTCATATTTCTAAGCTGCCTACGCGGCAGTGAATTTGATGTCCTGTTTTGCTTTGCCCTTCTTGGCTTTCTAAGCTGCCTACGCGGCAGTGAATCCCGGCCTGGACCATCCGCCCGGCCGCGTGCTTTTCTAAGCTGCCTACGCGGCAGTGAATGTGCCGACCCTGCTCGAACTGGCCCCGCTCCATTTCTAAGCTGCCTACGCGGCAGTGAATGAGCGCATCGACCGGATGGTGGCGCGGCTGGGTTTCTAAGCTGCCTACGCGGCAGTGAATGCGGCGATGGCCGAGCCGGGCGAACTGCCGGTTTTCTAAGCTGCCTACGCGGCAGTGAATTGGTCCGCTCAGGCTGGACGCGTTGACCTGGTTTTCTAAGCTGCCTACGCGGCAGTGAATGCAGGTTTTCCGCTGCGCCCAGGTTGGCGCATTTTCTAAGCTGCCTACGCGGCAGTGAATGTGGGGTGCCTAAGTGGCGCTCCGTGGCTCTTTTTCTAAGCTGCCTACGCGGCAGTGAATACGGCGAGATACTGCAGCACGGCATCCTGGATTTTCTAAGCTGCCTACGCGGCAGTGAATCCATCCCTGGCCGACCTGATCGCGCGCGTCCATTTCTAAGCTGCCTACGCGGCAGTGAATGTGGACCCGGACAGCGCGGCCTGTTCGTGTCTTTTCTAAGCTGCCTACGCGGCAGTGAATGTCGTCGGGCGCGCGGTGCCGTCCACGTCGATTTTCTAAGCTGCCTACGCGGCAGTGAATGACCTCACCGGCGCCAAGGCGGCCGAGTTGATGTTTCTAAGCTGCCTACGCGGCAGTGAATGAGAACTACTACTGGTTCAAGGTCGGCGACGTTTTCTAAGCTGCCTACGCGGCAGTGAATGCATTGATCGCGCGGCTTGCGTCGCTGTTCATTTTCTAAGCTGCCTACGCGGCAGTGAATGTCAACGATCACGCGCGACTCGACAAGCGCCGTTTCTAAGCTGCCTACGCGGCAGTGAATGGGGAGGGCCATCAGGCGGCTGACTCCCGGTATTTCTAAGCTGCCTACGCGGCAGTGAATACATCGACCGGCCGGCTTCGCGGTACGCGCCGTTTCTAAGCTGCCTACGCGGCAGTGAATAAAGAACTGGCGATCGCCGCCGGCATGACGCTTTTCTAAGCTGCCTACGCGGCAGTGAATTCGCGAATAGCGAGGCTTATCCGTTTCCACTCTTTCTAAGCTGCCTACGCGGCAGTGAATATCCGGCGGGCATGGGTGCGGCCATCGAAGCTTTTCTAAGCTGCCTACGCGGCAGTGAATGTTGCGGTAGATGCGGATAATCGCTTTGCCGTTTTCTAAGCTGCCTACGCGGCAGTGAATCGGTGCCGTACAAAATCGCTCCAGCCCCTCACTTTCTAAGCTGCCTACGCGGCAGTGAATGTCGTCGTCTTCGGCATCGGCCCCGCCGGTCATTTCTAAGCTGCCTACGCGGCAGTGAATGCCAGCGTCTAGCCCGCGCAGGAACAGCCCGCTTTCTAAGCTGCCTACGCGGCAGTGAATGAAGATCACGCGAAAGCCTTGGGCTGGGGAGTTTTCTAAGCTGCCTACGCGGCAGTGAATGAGGACGTGAAGCTGACGTCGATCGCCATTCATTTCTAAGCTGCCTACGCGGCAGTGAATGTGCCGAGGTAAAATCCAGTGCTTTGGTGCCATTTCTAAGCTGCCTACGCGGCAGTGAATGTTGGCGTGGTGGTCAGGATACAGGGTGTCACATTCTAAGCTGCCTACGCGGCAGTGAATGCGGAGAAGGCGGAGAAGGCGGCGACCAAGGCTTTCTAAGCTGCCTACGCGGCAGTGAATGTCGCTTACTGGCGCACGCAAGGGCTGCGGCTTTTCTAAGCTGCCTACGCGGCAGTGAATTGGGCGGCATGGGCAATGTCTGATGCGTCGATTTTCTAAGCTGCCTACGCGGCAGTGAATGATGGTGAAGGTCTCCGGGATGCGGTCGATGATTTCTAAGCTGCCTACGCGGCAGTGAATGCGCGAAACTCCCACGCGGTCGGCGGGATGTATTTCTAAGCTGCCTACGCGGCAGTGAATTTGAGATGTCCACCGGCATAGGCCGTGGTACATTTCTAAGCTGCCTACGCGGCAGTGAATATGGTGGTCCACGGCATCGAATAGGCGGCGTTTTTCTAAGCTGCCTACGCGGCAGTGAATGGCACCATGCTGGAGCTGGCCATGGGCGAGAATTTCTAAGCTGCCTACGCGGCAGTGAATGCGCAGACCTGGAAGATCAGCAGGTGGTCTTGGTTTCTAAGCTGCCTACGCGGCAGTGAATGCCTCGATGCCGTCGCCGGCGTCGCCACCCACTTTCTAAGCTGCCTACGCGGCAGTGAATATCGTCCAGGACCACGGCCGGCGGGTTGGCCTTTTCTAAGCTGCCTACGCGGCAGTGAATGCTCGCGGTCGGCCGGATGCCGATCAACTGCATTTCTAAGCTGCCTACGCGGCAGTGAATCTGCGCGCCCTGGACGAGCTCGCCGACATCGATTTCTAAGCTGCCTACGCGGCAGTGAATCCAAGATCGACGCGGTTCCGCACCTGACGAACTTTTCTAAGCTGCCTACGCGGCAGTGAATCCTGCTCGCGTCGGGGTCGGTACTCGCCTGCGTTTCTAAGCTGCCTACGCGGCAGTGAATGACGACTACAGAGCCATCGGCTTGGTTCTTTATTTCTAAGCTGCCTACGCGGCAGTGAATGATACATGGCGCCTCGGTCGTATGCGCGGATATTTCTAAGCTGCCTACGCGGCAGTGAATGAACTGCGGGGGCGCAAGCGCTACCTTGACTTGTTTCTAAGCTGCCTACGCGGCAGTGAATGCGACCTGGTGCCCGACTACCTGCGCCGCAAATTTCTAAGCTGCCTACGCGGCAGTGAATTAACTCAGGACCCAGGTCGGCGCCGGGTAGTCTTTCTAAGCTGCCTACGCGGCAGTGAATGGCAGATCGCGGACCCACGCCCAAGTGTCCCCTTTCTAAGCTGCCTACGCGGCAGTGAATACAGGGCCGCGGTCACTGCTTCTTGCGACCCCATTTCTAAGCTGCCTACGCGGCAGTGAATTTCTTGCGCGGCAATGGAACCAGTACCGCCATTTTCTAAGCTGCCTACGCGGCAGTGAATGCGGTGGCGTAGCCCTCCGCGACCAGGATGATTTTCTAAGCTGCCTACGCGGCAGTGAATGGACGGCACCAGCGGCACCTATGCCGCGGCCTTTTCTAAGCTGCCTACGCGGCAGTGAATACGGGGCTGGTATAAGCCACCCCGGCCGGTACTTTCTAAGCTGCCTACGCGGCAGTGAATGCGTCGAAAGAGCGCGTGGACTCGCTCGCCCATTTCTAAGCTGCCTACGCGGCAGTGAATGGTTGGCGTTGGGACCGGAGTTGGTGGTGAATTTTCTAAGCTGCCTACGCGGCAGTGAATCTTTCGCTTTCTCCGAACGGGCGAACAGCAGTTTTCTAAGCTGCCTACGCGGCAGTGAATTCCGCGGTCCCAACCACCAGTCCCTCAGTAGATTTCTAAGCTGCCTACGCGGCAGTGAATATCGAGCAGGACGCGCTGCGACGCGGAGCCTTTTTCTAAGCTGCCTACGCGGCAGTGAATGGGTTGCCGAACGCGAGCCACATAGCGCCGTTTTTCTAAGCTGCCTACGCGGCAGTGAATAAGCGCTCCAGCGACGTACCTTTAACGCCCCATTTCTAAGCTGCCTACGCGGCAGTGAATATACCGTGACCTGACGCCACGGCAGACCGATATTTCTAAGCTGCCTACGCGGCAGTGAATGGTGTCGAGCAACTCAGCGTGCTGTGGAAACTTTTCTAAGCTGCCTACGCGGCAGTGAATATGACGGACTGGAAGACGCGAGAGGCTTTCCTTTTCTAAGCTGCCTACGCGGCAGTGAGTTGTGTCGGCCTGGTGTGTCATCTTCTCTCTCCTTTCTAAGCTGCCTACGCGGCAGTGAATTTGCCGGTTCGAGCCGTTGCGCTTCTGTTACCTTTCTAAGCTGCCTACGCGGCAGTGAATAGCTCGGTCGCGATTTCCGCTTGGCTGATCCCTTTCTAAGCTGCCTACGCGGCAGTGAATTGCGGGTAGTTCGGGTCGACACCAGCCGGGTTTTTCTAAGCTGCCTACGCGGCAGTGAATGTCATCCACTCCTATAGCCGCGCCGATGCATTTTTCTAAGCTGCCTACGCGGCAGTGAATTCGGCCGCGGGCCGTGGCCCTCCTGTGGTTCGTTTCTAAGCTGCCTACGCGGCAGTGAATGCTTGGGTGCCGGTCGCGGCCGGCGTGTTGGTTTTCTAAGCTGCCTACGCGGCAGTGAATCTTTGATGCGGGCCGCGACATATTGGAGCTTGTTTCTAAGCTGCCTACGCGGCAGTGAATCACCCCATCGACGATCAAGCTGTCCCCGGCATTTTCTAAGCTGCCTACGCGGCAGTGAATAAGAACTGACCGACCGAGACCGGATTGCCGTCTTTCTAAGCTGCCTACGCGGCAGTGAATCCGGGCGCCGCCGTGCCCCTGGTCGGGCGGGTTTTCTAAGCTGCCTACGCGGCAGTGAATTTCCCGGTAACGCTGCTATGATTACTACATCATTTCTAAGCTGCCTACGCGGCAGTGAATTCAGCTTTTTGGAAAGCCTCAAAATACTCTTTTTTCTAAGCTGCCTACGCGGCAGTGAATGGCTCCTGGGCGTCCGCCGGCGCGGCTGCTCTTTTCTAAGCTGCCTACGCGGCAGTGAATTTGGTCGCGCAGCGTGTCGTCGCCGTGGGCCATTTCTAAGCTGCCTACGCGGCAGTGAATACGTATCGCGTGCGGGTGCGGCGGTGGACGGCTTTCTAAGCTGCCTACGCGGCAGTGAATGGGACATTCGGCCCCCGCAGCAGCACATCCACTTTCTAAGCTGCCTACGCGGCAGTGAATGTTCGTCGTCGGGCGTCACTTGCTCGGCCCCTTTTCTAAGCTGCCTACGCGGCAGTGAATCCGCAGCGCATCGAGATCGCGTTTGTGCCTCCATTTCTAAGCTGCCTACGCGGCAGTGAATCGGTCGCGGCTGATGACGGCGTATGCGATGGCTTTCTAAGCTGCCTACGCGGCAGTGAATTCAGCAAGAAACAGCGCGCCCCTTTTGTCATGTTTCTAAGCTGCCTACGCGGCAGTGAATGAGGCCGGCGGCCTGGTCCTGACCGTTGCCGCTTTCTAAGCTGCCTACGCGGCAGTGAATTGCAGTTGACCGGCATTCGGCCGACCGCGGGCTTTCTAAGCTGCCTACGCGGCAGTGAATTCTTGCGGGCACACTTCCCGCTCGCGATCCCATTTCTAAGCTGCCTACGCGGCAGTGAATGACAACCAGACCACGGTTCATCGCCGCCCTTCTTTCTAAGCTGCCTACGCGGCAGTGAATGCCTTCATCGCCCGGACCAATGGCGAGAACCATTTCTAAGCTGCCTACGCGGCAGTGAATGAATCCGGTCGGCTCTGGGATGTGCTGTCTATTTTCTAAGCTGCCTACGCGGCAGTGAATATTACGGGCTCGCCTTCATCGCCCGGACCAATTTTCTAAGCTGCCTACGCGGCAGTGAATCGGTCGGCGGGTCCTCGGGCTCGGGCTTCGCTTTTCTAAGCTGCCTACGCGGCAGTGAATGCGCTCACGGCTGCCGCCTGGGCCGATTGCGTTTTCTAAGCTGCCTACGCGGCAGTGAATTGCCAGGATCGCCCATTTCTTAATCCTCCCCATTTCTAAGCTGCCTACGCGGCAGTGAATGGATCGCGATGATCGACAGCGAACGCGGATCGTTTCTAAGCTGCCTACGCGGCAGTGAATGGAGGTTATATGTCTGCTCTCCCTCTATTCGCTTTCTAAGCTGCCTACGCGGCAGTGAATGGGCCTCCGTCCGTCCCGCTCGCCTCCCGCTTTTTCTAAGCTGCCTACGCGGCAGTGAATTTGCCGTCCGCCAATGCATCGGCGCGGCTATATTTCTAAGCTGCCTACGCGGCAGTGAATGCGCTGTCCGCCGGCGCGGCGGCACGGCTCTCGTTTCTAAGCTGCCTACGCGGCAGTGAATGCCTTCATCGCCCGGACCAATGGCGAGAACCATTTCTAAGCTGCCTACGCGGCAGTGAATTCCCCTCCATGGTGTCGGCGATGGCTTCCGGTTTTCTAAGCTGCCTACGCGGCAGTGAATCGGCGGCACGGCTCTCGGTGTTCGCGGCCTTCTTTCTAAGCTGCCTACGCGGCAGTGAATATCGAGCCCAGCGGCGCCAAACGTCGCTTTCATTTCTAAGCTGCCTACGCGGCAGTGAATATTGCGGGCCCCAAAAATACGGGCGCGCCCCCGTTTCTAAGCTGCCTACGCGGCAGTGAATTTGGGGGTGCCGGGGCGGTACCTGGTGCTGCTTTTCTAAGCTGCCTACGCGGCAGTGAATTCGGCGGCGGCGGGACGGTCATCTACGCGACCTTTCTAAGCTGCCTACGCGGCAGTGAATGACCTGATCCCCGGCACCTGGCGCTTTCGCCTTTTCTAAGCTGCCTACGCGGCAGTGAATAAGGCGCAGATCCTCGGAAGGCTCTGTTTAAACAGAGCATTGCGCCAGTTCTTGCTGTTTCCCCCAATTTTTCGAGCGGGCTCTAAGTGCCTGATGCTTAGAGCCGCGCCGTTGTGCCGAGAAAAAGGGTCAAAACCAAGGGACGGTGGCGGTCGGGCTGAGACCGTAGTAGCTGAACGCGCCGTCAATCATTGTACTACCGGGTGGGCGGTGTTCGATAAAGAGCCGGAAACGCTGCCCGGTGCTCCGACTCGTGATCGTAACATACGGTAAATCCAACCGTTCCGCCTTGTCTTGGGAGATGGCTTGACATGCTTCTGCGTCGGTGATGCCTTTGCGTCTTGCCAGACGGCGGCGCAACCGTTCAGGACTGCTTTTGACCTGGACACGTCTCACGACGCGATGGCTGGCCGTTCGGGGAACCGGCGCCGACCCATATAGCTCCGTGTGGTCCCTCATGCCGGTCAGCCAGTCCAGCGCCATCAGTCCGTGCAGGTCGGCGGCGGTGCCGTGCAGTCGCAAGCGGTCGCCGAGACCAGGGTGTTTCGGGTCGGTCTGCACTCCGGGAAAGCTGATCCCGATCCGGGTGCTGTTTAGGTCAAAGAGGGCGCGATGGAGCTTGGCGAACAAGGCATTCATGAGTACCGTGCTCTTGAACTCCGGGTCAGGCACCAGCCGTAACTCCAAGTAATGATCCATGGCTCAACCCTTCTCGGAGTCCCCGAAGACGCCGCCACGGATCAGGTTGGCCATGACGTAGTGCTGTTGGTCGAGGGGTGGCGCCTCACCTATTAGAACCCAGCGGTCGAGCAGGTTGTAGAAGTCCATCTTTTGAGCAGGCTGGCGATACGCCTTGCCTTGTGAAGTAACGGAACCATAGGGTTCGACCGCGATGGGTCCCAGGTTGTCGCCTGCATCCGGATACCAGGTATCGATAGTGCGCAAGGCGTTGCCGATCTTCTGGCTGTGCATGGCGGCGACTCCGCCGACACTGTAGAGGGTCTTGCTTTTCTGACCCTTCTGCTTGTCGCCGCGATCAAGGATCAGTTCCTGCGACGGATAGACTTCCTGGCCGTCACCCATGCGGGCATAGGCGGTTACCTCCAGTAAGACATAGGCTGAGCCGGCCAGTCCTTGCTTGATGACCGCGGCCAGTGCCTTTAGGTCCTGATCCATGGGGGCTGGCGCGTCGAAGGCGCGCAGGGACAGGCTAAGGGCATCGAAGGCCCAGGACGCACGCTCCTTGCCCTGCTCCAGATGGCGGATGCGTACCTCGATCTGTTCCGCGCCCATGCGGTTGCGCCACAGGAAGCGGCCATTGGCCAGATTATGGGCATAACGCCTTGCCAGTTCGGCAAAACCCGGTGCATCGGCATAGTGCGCAACCGTATCGCGCAATCTGGCTTGATAATCGGCGTTGTTACAGGCGGAGGGCACACCGGCCCCGCCGAGCACGCGCAGGGTAAAGCGCACCTGCAAGGTGTCGGATTGAGTCGGCAAGGTGGAAACGTCGACTGTTTGCAGGTTCGGGTCTTGGATGTTGGCATCGAGCTTGGCCGAATCCTGCTGGTCTTTGGTCTTGAGCCGATGAGAGATGGTGCCCCGTACGGATTTCTCGCGCAGCCCGATGGCGGGCCACTGGGCGGCGTTCTTCCGGTCGTCCCAGCGACCGGCGTGAAACACTGCGTCGGAAGGGTCCAGCTTGCGCTCGAAGGCGAGGACGGACGCGGTCTTCAGTACGGTCTCGGCTTTTTTGGCCATGGTGCGGGTCTCCTTATGCAATGCCGTTGATGGCGGTTGGAATGGTGTCGGGATAGCGGTTGATGCAGCGATAGAGACCGGCCTCGGGGTCGCTCTCCAGTTGCCACAGGATCTGCTTCAGTTCGGTCATCCGGTGCGGGCTCAGCCATTGGCCCAGCGAATAGAGGCATTCGACAAAGCAGAAGGGGGTGGCGTCGTCGCGGGTATTGCGTACCTCGCCCGGTGGGTAGAGGGGCGACAGGGCGGCATAGCTGACCGGCAGGGGAACCAGCCAGCCGGGGCGCTTACGGACCTGCCATTCCACCGCTTCCGGCTTATCGGGATTGTGCGCGGTCGGCTCGATGTTGAGCCGGGAGAGGTCCAGCAAGGCATCCAGGGCGGTGGCGTCGCTGTGATCCAAGCGCATTTCGGCCAAGCGTTCCGCCAGGAGGTCTGCGCGTTGCACCAGGGCGAAGCCGGGCAGCAGGCGGCGGCGCAACTTGCGGAATGCTTCCGCGTTGTCCTTGGCGGCGTCGAACCAGTCGATCCAGACAGGTTCATGGCGTTGCTCATACCCGGGCAGGATGCTGCCGCCGGCCAGCCGCATGGAATGCACCGCGGTGGGCAAGGCGAGCATCAGGTCGTCCCGGTCGTCTGGATCCAGGTCGGTGCGCACTTGAATCAGCAGGCTGACTTCCAGATGGGTGCGGCCTTCCTCGACGATGGCGGCCGGTTTGTCCTCGAATTTCTTCCAGCCGGCATAGACCGGGTTGCGGGTCAGGCGCAGCACCTGATTGCGGCGCCCTGGGGGGCTGAAGACCTGCGGTTCGAAGCGGTGGCAGACGATGCCGACGCCGCCGAAGGCGACTGCAAACCGGTCGCGCAGCCGGCGCTCCAGTGCGTGCGCGAAACCGGTAAAGGCGGTAGGGGCCGGGAAGCCCCAGGTCAGCGGTCCGGAGACGGCATTGGCGTTCTGCACCCGCACGCGCGGGAGCAGCAAGACAGCGGCGGTGTCAGTCATCAAGGTCCAACTCCTCGCGCAACATACGCAGTTTGCCGTCCAGGACGGTGCGCCACTCCTGGTGCTCTGGGTCGCCCATGGGGGTCTGATCGGTGTTCAGGCGGGCATTGAGCCAGTTGGCGAAGCGGCCGCAGATGGCGTCACGCCACTCGGCCGACGCGCGTCCGGCGGCGAATGCCGCGTCCTCCAGGCTGCGCCGCGGGTCGAGCCAATAGCGCTCTTCGAGGTTCAGACGGCAGTCCGCGTGGCTGCTCCAGCCGGGGGGCAGGTCGTGCAGTTCAGCGGCGAACTGCACCAGTTCATCGCGGATCAGGTCGACCAGTTCGGCGCGTTTGTTGCGGATACCCCAGTTATTCCTGCTCGCATCCTGCACGCTGCTCAGGAACTTGCCGAGGATCGTGGTGAGTTGATACACGTGCGGCCGGCCGCCGAACCAGCGACCGAAGACGGTCTCCACGTTGAGCGGCGGTTGAACCGGATCGCTGTGCCAACTGGGCGGTACGGAGGCGAGCAGATAGTTCTCGCCGTAGCGTTCACTGTTGAGCTGGCTGATGTTCTGCGGCTTGGTACCGCCGAAATTTTGCACCGCGAAGTCGGGGTATTCGCGGAAACCGTGGGGGTACGGCTGTTTGTTGCGCCGGGCCTCGCGGGCCGCTTTGGCCGTGTCGGAGAACCGGTCGTCCCGGATGGTGGTCCAGACGCGGTGCACCAGGCTAGTAGGAAACAGGGGGGATAACAGGTGGTAGCCGTCGTCCAAGGGCCAGTACAACTGCTTGGCGAGTGCGTGTGAGGTCGGATCGCCCCTGGGGGCGGCGAGTCCGGCGAAGGCGGCCATCCAGGATTGGGCCTGTTCGACATCGTCCGTCAGCGCTGCCGCTAGAGCCGGATCGGCTTCGATGGCACGGGTCAGCAGGGTCTTGCCGTCCACTTCCAGGCGCAGGAATTTGTGCACGTCTAAGTCTGCAGCATTGCCCGTCACATCGGGGATGCCGTTGCTGTTCAAAGTGTGCGTGCCAACTAGAGCGTCCCCGGCCACGGAGTTGCCTTGACTGCTGAGGCTGGTGCCCCGAGCGTCTGGATGGGTGTATTTCAGCCCGTGGCTAACTTGCTGGAGATGGCTTACACGGTGGGCGGCATCTGCGATCCAAGTCTTGGGTTGGTGGCTTTCCAGCAAGGCTTGACGCTTGTCGTCGTCTTTGCAGGCGTCCAGTTTGGTTTTGAGCCGTTCTTGCAGGAATCCGTCGATGACGGCCCGGATGCGGGGTGCGTCCGGCGGAAGGGGCGAAGGCATGACCATATGATCTCCGCAAAAAAGTTTCCATTTATCTGACAGTTTTTAAAAACATCAGACATAAGGAAATTAATCCAGTTTTCCTGAGAAGTCAAGGAGAGTCCTGTGTCGCGGTAGTGGCATACTTAGACGCACTGCCGGATCAATGGGTCAGGAAGAAGAGGCAGCTTAGAAAATTTAACTGACTGTTTTAACGTCAGACTTAGTGTTAACTGCCGGATAGGCAGCATTGCAGGCAACACCGAGGCAACGCGCATTCCTGGTCGGTTCGTTGCCTGCCGCTGAGGCGGCAGCGGGTTATTTAAAGCGGCTGAAGCCGAGCGCCTGATGGTAAAACCAGCCCCGGTCACAGCCCTTTTCGGGCAGGTCCACGGTGCCGAATTTTCGCGCGCAGGCGGCGGTCTCCAGGCCCAGGGCCTCGGCGAGGGACTCCAGGGCGGCGCTGTAATCAGGCTCGCCCCAGAAGTTGCAGCGCGGGTTTGGCTGGAGGACGAGATCGTGTTTTAAGTTGTTGACCGATTTGGTTGAGCCGTCGTCCTGGATCTGCCTGAAATCGATCTCGCCGTCATCGTCGGGCAACAGGACGTAACGCTGACGACCCTGGGGATCGTTGCGAAAGGGAGCAGCCCGCTGGAGTTCGCCGCTGAGCGCGGCGCGGGTGCTCCACCAGAGATGCACCGGGTTGACCTGTTGCTCGCCGTCCCCGTGGTCACCCAGCATCAGTGCGCGCAGGCAGGCATGTTCCAGGTCCGCCAGGTTCTCGCGGGGCCGCAGCGGCGTGCGTTCGCGGATGCGCGGTGAAGCGTCGATGGCGGCCAGTTGGGCCTCGGTCAGCAAGTCGGCGAGGCCGTGCCGATCAAGTGGAAACCCGGCACTCTCGTAGCCGGGACGGCAATAGGCGGGTTCCCGGCCGCCCTTTTCCAGGTGCCGACAATTGGTGTCCAGCAGGTGGATGTTGGGCGTTGTGCAAGGGCCAGCCCGATGCCGACGCACCCGGCCGGCAAGTTGGATGATCGAGCGCATCGACGAAGGCTCGACGATGGCCCAGTCATAGTCGTGATCCCGCCCCACCTCGGCCACGGCGGTGGCGATGACGACGAAGACCTGATCCGGTTCGGGGTGATCGTGCAGCCACCCGCGCAGGTCCGGGTCCTGAAAGATGGCGTCCGGGTCCTTGCGGTTGAGCAGCCGATCGAGTCGACGCTCGATGCCGGAGCGCACCAGCAGCGGGTGCTGAGAGTGATAGACGCACAGGTGGATGCGTTGACCCGCGGGTGGGTCCAAGGCACAGAGGGCTTGAGCGGTCAGGACCAGCGGGTCGATGTTCGCCATGCGGATCAGCCCAAAACTGACGCGCTTGCCCGTCTGCGGGTCCGGCCGATGGTGGGCGGTGTGCAGTGCGGTGATTTGATCGCGTAGGGATAGGGCCAGGGCCTGACAGATGGCCTCGCGCGGCTGACCGATGGCGATGGAAAGGGGGTAGATGACGGCCTGGCGGCGGCGCTCGGCCTTTGCCAGTTTCTCCAGCCGTCGATCGACAAAGGTGTGATGGGCTGTCGCGAAACTCGCGTCCGTCGCGTGGTCTGCGGCATCGGCGGCGAACTCGTCGAACCAGGCGCAGCAGATCGACAGTGCCTGTCCGGGTTCACCGCGGTTGTTTTGGTAGATCCGCCGGCCCTCCCGATAGGCCTGAAACAATCCCTGGATCAAGGCAGGCGGCAGGGTCGCGGAAGACAAGATGACCCGGCTGCCGAGCAGGCCGGCCCAATGCACCAGGCGGGTGAGCGCGGGTAGATCCTCAAGACCAAAGTCGTCCGGTTCGTCGAGCACCAAGTCGCTGCTCATCAGGCGCAGCATCGGGGCGATTTGCCGTCCGCCGCGGGTGCCCTCGGTGGCCGGCATCAGATGGTCGATGGTGCAGATGAGGATGGGCGCATTGAGCAGCCGTTGCGCATCGGGACTCTTATCCAGCCAGCGGTTGAGTGGGCCGTCTTCCAGGCTGCCTTCAAAGTGGACGTAGCCCTGTTCCGGCAGCAAGCCGGCGCTGGATTCGGAGCCGGATTGCTCCAGTTCCCGGTGGTGTTCGTGCAGCTCGCGGATGGCGCCGCCGCCGACGAGGACCGCCATATCCTCGGACCCAAGGCCCAGGCGTTCGCGGTAGGCATCGCCGGTTTGCAGGGTCAGGGTGCGTAGACCCAGGGCGATGCTGAACCGGGCGCCGAGTTGGGGGTGCGACAGCGCGTAGAGTATCCGGCCGTTGGCCAGCGTCTTGCCGCAGCCGGTCGAAGCCATGTTGACCCCAAAGAACCCCTGCCTTGCGCCGCGCGGTTGCAGGCTCATGGCCAAGTCAAAGGCGCGATCCTGCCAGCGGAACCGTGCATCCTGAGCGCGTTGCCGAAACCCCTTGTGACGCGCGATGCGTGCCAGTTGCTGTTCCACGCGAGGCAAACTGCGCACGATGCGGGAGGCGTTGACCTCCACACCGATCAGGTGTTCGTCCAGGCGCTGCTTGAGACGCCCGGTGTCCCTGTCGGTATTGGCGTACAGGGGGAATGCCGCATCCCCGTAGCGTGCATCCGAGGGTTGGCTGGAGTAGTAATGATCCGCCAGCATCAGAGCCAGGCGCGACAAGTGCATTACATACGGATTATCCAGCCATGAATCGGCCAACAGGGCAGGGCGGGAGAGCATGGACTGGGAAATTCGGCTGACGCGGGCGCACCAGTGACGGCTGGCGAAGGGGAGACCGTCGCGAAAGGTCCAGCACGCGGCTTTTTCTTTGGGGGTCAGGCCCGGTCGGGCACCGCACCAGTCGGCGTTGACCTGTGCCTGGATTTTTTTCAGTCGGTCTTCTTTCAGGCCCGCGTTGTATTCCGGGTTGGTGGGCATCCGGTGATGGGTAAGAATCAGCCAGCCCACCGCCTGCGCCAGGGGTTTCAGTTTTGCCAGTGGCGTTGATGGTTTCTGGCCCAAGTCGTCGCGCAGTAGCCGAGCCTGCCAATCCACGGCGGGAAGGTCAGGCAATTCGACCAGCCGTTGCAGCCATTGGCGGTCCTCGTCCTGCCCGACAAACGCTTCGAACAGGCGCAGTGAAATCCATTCATGGCGGTACGCGTCGGCCATCGGTTTGGTGTTCGTGAGTTTCTTCTGGAAGGCTTGATTCGCTTTACCCAGGTCATGAAACAGGGCGGCGAGCGCGGCAAGCAAACGGATATCTTCGGCATGGTGCCAGTCGTCCTCGTCGCCGGCGCGCAGCACGTCCCGCTGTGTGGTGTTGGTGGGGGTGCCGCCCTCCGCGTTGAAACGGCGGTTATCGCCGACCACCCAGATCAGTTCGCTGTGGTCCTTTCCGCGAATCCAGAGACAGGCCACCGCCGTGTTCTTGCGGGCGGTTTTGCGCAGCAGCCGATGCAGAGTCTCCAGCCCTTGCCTGGTGATCGCGGTCTGCCAACTGCGCTCGCCACGCCGCTCGGCGAAATTGTCGAGGATACGGCGTGTCTCGGTGAGCGCGTTCTTACTGCACTGGGAGATCAGCATGACGTTCATGTCGCGGCGTTCCCCAGCGCGTCGGCGATTTGTTTCAGGGAGTCGATCATGAAATCGAGTGCCTCGGTCCGGGTGAGGGACTCGATGCAGGAGCGGCGGAAGGTCTGCTCATCGTCCCCGTTCATGGCGGAAATGAACGCCTGGGGCAGGATGGTTGCGTCTTTGATCAGGTCCGCGGTATCGAACACCAGACCGCCGCGCCGCGTCTTGCCGTGCAGTACCGCCAAGCCATGCGGCAGGCCGAGCACCCAAGTGGCGGTGGCCGCGAGTCCATAGGCCAGATAGTTGCCATGATCGAGAAAGCGATTGGCCGGATCGGTGCCGGTGCCGCGCTTGGCGCGTACGAAATCGCCGTAGCCGACCGCCTGAACCGCAAGCTTGAAGAGTTGTTTGGTCAAACGCGCTTCTTCGGTCAGCAGGGCGGTGACATCGACCGCGGTGTCGACGCCCTCCAGTGAACGGTCGAGTAAGGGCTCCAGGCGCCCAGGATCGATCACAAAGCCGCTGCCGGCCAGCGTCCGGTCTTTTATCCAGTGGTCACGGATCCGGGTGAGGCGCGCCCGCTGGATCGCTTTCGCCGCGGCGAGGCGGCGTGTGTCGTCGAACCAGAAGCGCACCCACGCCTGAAGGTACTCAGTCGGGCGGTACTCACTCTGAGGCGAGAACCACAGGATATCGGTATCGCGCTCGGTGGCACTGAACAGGGGTGTGCCGCCGCCGCCGCTAAAGCCCACCAGGACACCGGCCTTGGCAAGCTCGCGCATGGCCGCCTGTGTGATGGAAGTGCCTGTGCCGAGTAGGATGCAGGTGGTATTGGCGATGGGAATGTTCCAGTAGAGAGAACGCTTTCCCTCGTCTGTCACATATTCGACCCGACCGCCGTTGACCAGAACCCGGCATTGTTCCAAGTAATAGAGGTTGGCACGTTTTGAGTGAAGAATGGTTTTTAGATCGGAGGGAGTCAGGTCGTCCATTTTGGCGCCATTAGGTTAGGTTCAATGGTTAGCGGCATTCGCGATGCGCTGAGACCAAATACACATCAAACGCTGTCGGTCACCGGAGTCAGCGGCGGTCAGGGCGGCGAGGTACGCCTCCCGCTCATCGTCCCCCGGCGCCAGTCGCACCGGCGGAAGGTCCAGCCGACGCAGCAACAGACGCAGAAACACGCGGGTGACCCGGCCGTTGTAGTCGGCGAAGGGGTGAATGCTGAGCAGTCGGCCTTCGGCGAAGGCGAGGGTTTCGAGTAGCCGTTCTGTGGTTTCCAAACCCTGGGCGGCGAGGCGGGCTTCCAGATCGCGTCCGTAGTCGCGCATGAGCATGGGCACCAAGGGCCAGGCCGGGGCGATGTGGCTGCCGACGGTGACGCCGACACGGCGCCATCCGGCCAGATGCGGCGCAACGGGCGCGCAGATGGCGGTGTGGAGGTCGTGCACCAGTTGGTCGTCCAGGGCTCGGGTATCGAAGCGGGACTGTGCGATCTGCTGTTCCAGGGTCAGGACTTGCCGGGCGATGGCCTTGGGGCCAGCGAGGAGTTCCTGAGGGCCGGCGGTCGCCTGCCGGCTTGGGTTGGCGTGCCAGTGCTCCAAGGTCGTCAACTGGACGGGCTCGCGCTCGAACCCCATGGACTCGGCGACGTTCCGCGGGATGCGGCTCCAGCGGGTCTGCGCTCGGGCGGCGGTGGACGTGGTACGCCAGGTGGTGATGGCGTGTTTCCAGAGATCCTGTTTCATGGGGTACCGATGCGGTTCATCACCTGGGATGGATTGGCCGCGGTGCTCAGTCGGCGGTTCGGGCAGGCTACCGCCTTGCCGCGCGCCGGGGCATTTGTTCACGGTGTGGCCCTGACGTCAGCCAACAGGACGTGCGGCACGGCAACGCGGTGAATGCAAAGCGCTGTTTCCATATGCGGTCCTTCCGGCATCGGTCTTTCAAGCGAGACGCTTGGTCGATCTTACCGTGTTCCGCCGCTTGGTGGTACTGGGGCGGGGAGGGGGGCAGGTGACTGATTGTGAGCGCTCATCGCATCAGGGCTCGATCAGGCGGGCGGGGGCGGCGGGCGTTTCCGATGAACGGTCGAAATGGGGTGACGACCTGTCTGGCCGCGGTCGGGGAAGGCGCGCCGAGGACGACTTACGCCGGGTTCGCCCCATCCTTCCACAGGCGCACGATGAAACGTTCGCCGTCTTCGATCAGGTCGGCTTCGGTGCCGTTGTGCTCGCGCATGCCGCGGATGATTTTGCGTGGGACGCCGAGTCCGGTGGCTTCGATCAGGCGATAGTCGCGCAGGATTTCTTTGATGAGTTCATTGCGCGAGGCACGGTACCCGGCGCGCATCTTGTCGATGGTTACGGTATTCGGCAATCGGCCGGGGGAGATGACTTCCAGGCGGTCGGCGTAGAGCGCCAGTTCGATGTCGATGACGGTGATGCTGTAGTCACGGTGGGCGACGGCATTGACCAGCG
Source organism: Chromatiaceae bacterium (assembly GCA_013426805.1). Classification (GTDB taxonomy): domain Bacteria; phylum Pseudomonadota; class Gammaproteobacteria; order Chromatiales; family Chromatiaceae; genus Thiodictyon. Next base: position 22,371 of record JACDZG010000065.1, on the reverse strand, counting down.
CCTCGCGGACGGCGTCCAGCGGATAGTCCCAGCGTTCGCGGCGGGTGCCGCCCGGGTCGATCCAGGCACGGACGTTGGTGTTGCGGCGGACGAAATCGAGCGCTTCGGCGATGAGGCCGGTCTCGACCGCGCCGTCGGCCGCGGAGAAATCGCGCGGCATCCGCAGATGACCGGCGCCGGCCGTGTCCGTGGTCGCGGGGAACAGGGAGACGATGGGTCCGCGCAGGGTGCGTGGTCCGGCTTTGGTGTCGTAGTCCCGGTCGGTGTCGGCGTAGGAGACGGCGGTGATGCCGGATTGCGGCAGGTAGCGCTTGGGCTGGGCGCCGAACAACAGCAGTCCGCCCACGCTCGGCATGACCCGGCCGCGGTCTTCGACCATCAATTCGGTATTGATCAGCAGTCGCAGCCAACCGTCGCGATCGTTCGGCTCGGGGTAGTCCTGTTGCCGTACGTCACGGAAATAGTTGATCAGGCGCCGCTGGTCCAGCGCCTCGAAGTCGGCGCCGGGGATCGGTTTGCGGTCGTATTGCAGTCGTCCCGACTGCATGTACAGCCTGGCTTCTTCGTCGTCAGAGTTCTCGCCGTTGCGGATGAGTTCGGTCAGTTCGCTGCGGTTCATGCTGTTGTTCAACGCTGCGTTGGGGGGCGCGTCGCGGCACCTAACGGGTTTTTTCGCGGCGGTGTCCCATGAGTGTCCCCTGGGGTGCGTCAACAACAAAAAAGGGGTTAGGCGTTTGCGCCTAACCCCTTGTCTTTTCTTGGTACCGAGGGCCGGAATCGAACCGGCATGGGGTCGCCCCCGTCAGATTTTGAGTCTGATGCGTCTACCAGTTTCGCCACCCCGGCAGAACCGTGAATTATACGCGCCGACCGGCGGGTCTGCCAGCGGCTTTTCAAACGACGTCTCGGCGTCGGATGGTTTCTTGGTCTAAGCTTCCAGGTCGGCGCGCTGCGCCTGCTGGTGCTCTTGCTCTTGCTCCGGGGGCCAATCGGCGAGCACGAATCCGGCATAGACCGGGTCGTCGTGCAGCGCCTCGGGGGCGGGCCGGGCGATCAGGTCGCGCAGCCGAAATTGCAGCCCCGGCAGCACGCGCGAGCGGATGATCCCGTCCTGCGGCGCGATCGGGACATAGACCCCGGCAGCCGTGCGGGTGAAAAAGGCCTGGCGCTCGGGCTCGCGGTGCAGGATGTAATACTCGGGCACGCCCGCGGCGGCGTACTCGGCCTGCCTGGTCGCCGTTTCGTGCGTGATCCCGCTGCGCTCCTGGTCGGACAGGGCCTCGACGCAGAGGTCGTAAACGCCATGGTAGGAGGCATCCAGTGGCAACAAGGGCTGGGGGTTGTCGGTACGCACCATCCCGATCTGCGGTTTGCGGATGACGATGCCGTCCGGTAGCGGCAGGCGAAAGCCCATCCCCGGGGCAGCCATCCAGGCGATCGGCCGCGTCCGCAGGAAGAGCCGCAGCAGTTCCGTGAGCCAGTTGCAGACCAGAGCAGTCCGGTCGTCGGACACCGGTTTTTCTTCCAGTCGGCCGTTCTGCCACTCGTAACGGACGTCCGACTTTCGGTAATACTGGACCCAATAGGTGTGTTCCGAGACCATCAGGTCATCGGCGGATCGCGGTTCGCCCCACAGCTCAGGCTGGTCGGCGAGCGACTGCGCGGTTGGCAGGCGGGGCGAGGCTTCGAGGGGCGTGGTGACTGGGCTCATGGCGATGGGGTCCCCCAAGGTGTGGTGGCTTGCTGGAAGATGAGGCGATTTCTGTCAAGTCTTGTACCACTTCGTTCGTCTTTTCGCCCGCCTGCCTCGTCGCGTCGACAGTCACATTGGTCGGGTGCAGTTCATCGTGCCGGCGGCCGGCGACCACCCCGCGGCAATCGACATCGGTAAGGACCGTTCCGTCCACCCGGCCTTGTAGGGTAAACTAGAGACTGATGAGGAACTAAGTCTACATGGTGGAGCGAGTAAGAATCATGACGAAGAAAAGCCAAAAAGTCTATCAGCTAAAGATCACCCTCAACGGTGCAAAGCCGCCGATTTGGCGACGAATTCTGATCGCTGATGCGGTGTCGCTGCCGCGCTGTCATGACGTAATACAAATCGTCATGGGATGGTCTGACTGCCACTTGCATCAGTTTGTATCCGATGGGAGACGCTACGGAGCGCCCCTCCCTGATTTGGATTTTGATTCTATGGAGATGCTGAACGAGCAACGCTATCAGCTCAATCAACTCCTGAAGAGCGAGAAGGAATCGATTCTCTATGAATATGATTTCGGAGATTCCTGGGAGCATAAAATCACCCTTGAGAAAATTCTGCCTGTTGACCCAGAGATATTATTGCCAACATGTATCAAAGGGAAGGGGGCCTGTCCGCCGGAAGATGTTGGGGGGATTTGGGGTTACTACAATTTTCTCGAAGCCATCGCCGATCCGGCGCATGAGGAACATGAAGAATACAAAGAATGGATCGGTGGCGAATTCGATCCTGTCGCTTTTGACATTGATGAAATCAACGCCATGCTGGCTGAGCATTTTCGATAAGACAGATTACACCGAGTGCCAAGACGCAAGTCTTGGACTTCGGGACGCCGGTGTTCCGGAAATCACCCAGATAAAGATATCCCGGTACGCTGGAGCCGGTCTTCCCGCTCGGCGGGTTCGGCGGCCCGGCCCGAACCCATCAGCCAATGCGGGCGGCCGGCGCCGCCCGCAGGGGATCAGTTGTTCTGAATGACGATCCGCGGGAACTTGGCCGCATAGTCCTTGGCCTGGAGCGACAGCTTGGCCGCGGTCTTGCGGGCGATCTCGCGGTAGATCTGGGTGGCGCGGCACTCGGGCTGGGCGACGACGGTCGGCTTGCCGCTGTCGGTTTCCACGCGGATGTGGATGTCGAGCGGCAGGGAGCCCAGCAGGTCGATGCCGTATTGCTCGGACATGTTCTGGCCGCCGCCGGAGCCGAAGATGTGCTCCTCGTGGCCGCACTTGGAGCAGATGTGGATGCTCATGTTCTCGACGATGCCGAGCACCGGCACCTCGACCTTTTGGAACATCTTGAGCCCCTTGCGGGCGTCCAGCAGGGCGATGTCCTGGGGCGTGGTGACGATGATCGCGCCCGAGACCGGCACCTTCTGCGCCAGGGTCAATTGGGTGTCGCCGGTGCCCGGCGGCAGGTCGATGACGAGATAGTCGAGATCAGACCAGTTGGTGTCGTTCAGGAGTTGCTCCAGGGCCTGAGTGACCATGGGGCCGCGCCAGATCATCGGTGTTTCCTCGTCGATCAGGAAGCCGATGGACATGGCCTGGAGGTGATAGCTGTTCATCGGCTCCAGGCTCTTACCGTCCTTGGACTCGGGCTTGCCGGTGATGCCGAGCATGCGCGGCTGGGAGGGGCCGTAGATGTCGGCATCAAGGATGCCGACCTTGGCGCCCTCGGCGGACAGGGCGAGCGCCAGGTTGACCGCGGTGGTGGACTTGCCCACACCGCCCTTGCCGGAGGCAACGGCGATGATATTCTTGACGTTGTCGATCGGCTTGAGCGACTTCTGGACCGAGTGGGCCTTGATCTCCCAACTGACATCCACCGTGGCCGCGGTGACGCCGGGGACGGCCATGATCCGTTCCTCGATCCCGTCGGCCAAAGACCGCTGGATACCCTTGGCGGGGAAGCCCAGAACGACCTTGACCTTGACCTGGCCACCCTCGATCTCGATCGCCTTGACCGTGCCGGCCGCGATCAGATCGCGCTTCAGGTGGGGCTCGACATAGCCCTTGATTGCCGTCTCGATCAGTTCTTTCGTGACTTCAGCCATTGATTCTGCTCCGCTGTACTGCTGCGTGTCGGCGCGGGCCGGCACCTGATATTCGGTTGGGGATGGTTCGGGGTGTGGGCGGGCAAGGCACCGGCACGCCGGTCGCCGCTCAGACTTGTTGGCGGAAGTCTGTCCAACACCGGTGGTTATCAAGGGTAGCACGGTTGGTCGCCCGGCCCCGGCTCGTGAGATACTGATCGCCTGCATGTCGCTTGCGACCTACCCCTGGACTCCCATGACTGATCCCCGCCACATCCTGATCACCAGCGCGCTGCCCTACGCCAACGGTCCGATCCATATCGGCCACCTGGTGGAATACATCCAGACCGACATGTGGGCGCGCTTCCAGCGGATGCGCGGTCACCAGTGCTGGTACTGCTGCGCCGACGACGCTCACGGCACCCCCATCATGCTCAAGGCGCGGGAGGAGGGGATTACCCCCGAGGCGCTGATCGAGCGGGTGGCGCGCGAGCATCAGGCGGACTTCGCCGCCTTCCGCATCGCCTTCGACAACTACCACTCCACCCATTCCGACGAGAACCGGTACTACGCCACGCTGATCTACGAGCGTAATCGCGACGCCGGCCATATCGCGCGGCGCACCATCACCCAGGCCTTCGACCCGGTGGAGCAGATGTTCCTGCCCGACCGCTTCATCAAAGGCGAGTGTCCCAAGTGCGGTGCCCCCGATCAGTACGGCGACAACTGCGAGGCGTGTGGGGCCAGCTATTCGCCCAACGAACTGAAGAACCCGCGTTCGGCCGTTTCAGGCGCGGTGCCGGAGCAGCGCGAGTCCGAGCATTTCTTCTTCAAACTCGGCGATTTCGAGGAGATGCTCAAGACCTGGACCAGCAGCGGCAGTGTGCAGAAGGAGGTGGCCAACAAGCTCGGCGAGTGGTTCGAGGCCGGCTTGCAGGAGTGGGACATCTCGCGCGACGCGCCTTATTTCGGCTTCGCTATCCCCGACCATCCGGACAAATTCTTCTATGTCTGGCTGGATGCGCCCATCGGCTATATGGCGAGTTTCCGGAACCTCTGCGACCGCACCCCAGGGCTGGAATTCGACGATTACTGGGCCAAGGATGCGACCGCCGAGCTCTATCACTTCATCGGCAAGGACATCATCTATTTCCATGCCCTGTTCTGGCCGGCGATGCTCCATGGGGCCGGGTTCCGCACGCCGAGTGCCGTTTTCGCCCACGGGTTCCTCACCGTCGACGGCGCCAAGATGTCCAAGTCGCGCGGCACCTTCATCAAGGCGCGCACCTATCTGGATCATCTCAATCCGGAGTATCTGCGCTACTACTTCGCCGCCAAACTGGGCCCTGGGGTCGACGATATCGATCTCAATCTGGAGGACTTCCAGTTCCGGGTGAACGCCGACCTGGTGGGCAAGGTGGTCAACATCGCCAGCCGCTCGGCCGGGTTCATCGTCAAGGGATTCGGCGGACGCCTGTCCGCGGCGCTGCCGGACCCGGACCTGTTCGCCGCTTTCACCGCCGCCGGGGCGTCGATCGCCAGCGCCTACGAGGCCCGCGAATACAGCCGCGCGGTGCGCGAGATCATGGCCCTGGCCGATCGCGCCAACCAGTACATCGACGAACAGGCGCCCTGGGTGGCGGCCAAGCAGCCCGGTCGGGAGGCGGAGCTGCAGGGCATCTGCACCATGGGGCTCAACCTGTTCCGCCTGCTGATCGGCTGGCTCAAGCCCATCCTGCCCGGCACCGCCGCGGATTCCGAGGCCTTCCTGCAGGTGGCGCCCCTCGCCTGGGCGGACCTGCAGGCGCCCCTGCTCGACCACGGGATCGCCCAGTTCAAACCATTGATGACGCGGGTCGATCCGGTGCAGATCGCGGCCCTGCTGGCGGCCTCCAAAGAAGACCTGACGCACAAGGCGGTGGCCGCCGCCGACCAGGGCGAGGCGCTGGTGCGCGCCGACACCAGCCCGCATCTGACCCGCAACCCCATCGCCGCGACCATCGACTTCGACACCTTTGCCAAGGTCGACCTGCGCGTGGCCCGGATCGTCGCCGCCGATTTGGTGGACGGAGCGGACAAGCTGCTGGCGCTCACGCTCGATCTGGACGGGGAGACCCGTCAGGTCTTCGCCGGCATCCGCGCCGCCTATGACCCGGCGGATCTGGTCGGTCGGCTGACCGTCATGGTCGCTAACCTGGCCCCGCGCAAGATGCGCTTCGGCGTCTCGGAGGGCATGGTGCTGGCCGCCGGCCCCGGCGGGGCGGAGATTTTCATTCTGAGTCCGGATGAGGGCGCCGCGCCGGGGATGAAGGTCAAGTAGGCGAGCCGCTGCCGCGGCCCTGTGGTAGCTGCGCGGACCGCTCGTGCCGTCCATTCGACCCGCTATCGTCTGGTAATTGAACACGAATGCGCGGTCATGGTAGCGTCGCAACGCGTCTGATCCGCCACCAACTATCGGCAGGGGTACACATGTCTTTCAGGAAAATCCAAAACCGTTCGGGGCCGCGCGAACAGCGCGTAGTGTTCTGTGGTTTGTGCTTGTCGCTGGCATTGAACCCAGTCACGGGACTGGCCGAGGCCGGGCTGGAAGCGCTGCCGGGCTCGCCATTGGCGGTGGACAACCCTGACATGCGGCGCCTTGCCTGCGGGGGAGCACACAGCCTGGCTATCAAGTCCGATGGCAGCGTCTGGACCTGGGGGTTTAACGGGGCAGGTCAGATCGGCGACGGTACGTGGCCGGACGTGATGTACGCAACGACTCCGGTTCAGGTGCTCACCGAAGTCACCGACGTGGCCGCCGCGGATTCAGCTTCCTTTGCGATTAAATCCGACGGTAGCCTGTGGGCGTGGGGGTACAACGAGTGGGGGCAGCTCGGCGATAGCACGCTTGGGGAAGTTGTGAATCGCCCCGTCCAGGTGATGACCGGGGTTGCGGGCGTCGCCGGCGGATTTATTCATAGCCTCGTCCTCAAGACCGATGGCACTCTCTGGGCGTTCGGCAATAACTCGTGGGGCCAACTCGGCGACGGTCCGTCGCTGAACTGGCCCCCGATCCCGGTCCAAGTTCCCCTGACGGAGGTTGCGGCCGTGGCGGCCGGGGATGTTCATAGCCTGGCCCTCAAGACCGACGGGACCCTCTGGGCCTGGGGGGGCAACGACTATGGTCAACTCGGCGACGGCACCACCGCCGTGCGTCGGAGCCCGGTTCAGGTCCTGACCGGGGTGGCGGCCGTGACGGCCGGCCCTGAGCACAGTTTGGCACTCAAGACCGACGGTACCCTCTGGGCTTGGGGGGCTAACTCGTACGGTCAACTCGGTGACGGCACCACCACGGATCACGCGGTTCCAGCCCAAGTTCAGGTGCCCACCGAGGTCATAACCATGGCAACCGGACAAGTCCATGGTCTGGCCCTCACGACCGATGGCACCCTCTGGGCCTGGGGGTCTAACTACTACGGTGTACTCGGCGACGGCACGCAAACCAGTCATCCAACTCCAATCCAAGTCACGACCGGCGTAGCCGCCGTCGCTGCTGGAGACGCTCACACCCTCGCTTTCAAAACCGATGGCAGTCTTTGGGCCTGGGGGTTGAGCTTGCACGGCCGACTCGGCGACGGGACCGACTATCCTCATCCTAACTATCATCCTCTGAATCCGGTCTCTGTTCTCGGGTTTCCCCCGACTTCAGCCCCCGACTTCCTGGTGACCAACATCACCCTGAACCCGAGCGCCCCGCTCGCCAACGGCACCTTCAGTGCCTCGGTCACGGTGAAGAATCGGGGCACGGCGGCCGGGACGCCGGGAACACTGGAAGTCTGGGCCAACCAGCCGGAGGCCCAGGACTGCGGTGCCGTGGGCGATCGATCCCTGACCTTGCCAACGCTGGCGGCGGGCGCCAAGCAGACGGTCAAGGTCAGCGGCCTGCCGGCCGGTGCAGCCAAATACCAGACCCTGCGCGTCGTCGTGGACAACCAGTGTCAGACCGCGGAATCCGATGAAGCCAACAATGAGTCCGTTAAGCGCTATCGGGTCGTTACGCAGCCGGCCGCCGACGTCATGGTCACCGACATCGTCCTGACACCTAACCGCCCGTCTGCCAACGGCACTTTCAGTGCCGCGGTAACGGTGAAGAACCAGGGTTCGGGGAGTGCCGACGCGGGCACGCTGGCGCTGTGGGTCGATCAACCGGCCGTCGCGACGTGCGCGGCGACGGGCGACGCCGCGGCGGTCATTGGCCTGCTGGCGCCCGGTGCCAAGCGGACCTTGACGCTCTCCGGGCTGTCTGCCGGTGCTACGGGTGCCAAGTCCTTGCGCGCCTACGCGGACAGCGACTGCACCATCCGGGAGGCCGATGACGGTAACAACCAGCGGGTGAAGGCGTATTCCGTGGTGCCGTGATTGGTCTCGTTGCCGCCGCTGCCGGAAACCCTGCCCGACGCTGGAGCCCGATATAGCATTCGGTGCGACTAAAGTCGCACCTACATACAGTTTCCGGAAACCTCGCTCAAGGGCCGGACGGGGCATCCGCCCCGTCGGCAACGTTTTCTCCGAACCTGCCGGTTCCAATCAACGCTGGGCCACGGGTAAAACGTTCGGGACTGGGCCCGTCCCGCCGCGGTCGATGCGGCATATGCCGCCCGGTTTGGCTCTCAGGACGCCGCGGGCCGCAGAGCTTGTAGCCCGACGACACACACTGGGTCTGGGGACATAACGGACTTCATCGCAATCGCACGGTTGCCGCTGCACGCGGCGGTGTGGCCTTGCGTATTTTCACGGCCCGAGCGCGCGTTCTCTTGTAACCTGCCGATACTTTATTACAGCGCACGGTCTTCCGGCCGGCCGCTGTCCAGTATGCGCGGAACCTTTCACATGAAACTCGTCATCTCCATCGCCGGCGACAACCTGCAATCGCCGTTCGACGCCCGCTTCGGGCGCGCCGCCGCCTTCTGTCTGGTCGACAGCGACACCGGGGCCTGGACTGCCCACGCCAACCCGGCACTGGAGGCGGCGGGCGGGGCCGGGGTCCAGGCGGCACAGTTCGTCGCCGGTTTGGGTGCGCGGGCGGTCGTCAGTGGGGCCTATGGTCCCAAGGCCTATGCCAGTCTGTCCGCCGCGGGGATCGCCATGCATCTCGCGCCCGGCAACGCGCCGCGCACCGCCGCCGACGTGCTGGCGCTGTTCAACGCCGGGGAACTGAGCCAGGCCCAGGCCGCCACCCAGGACGGTCGCCACTGATGCGGATCGTCGTTGCCAGCGGCAAGGGCGGCACCGGCAAGACGACGGTCGCGACCAGCCTGGCGCTGGTCGGCGGCGCGTCGGTCCGTTGTCTGGATTGCGACGTGGAGGCGCCCAATGCGGCGCTCTTCCTCCATCCGGTGCTGGACCGGCGCCAGGAGGTCGGCATTCCGCTGCCGCGCGTCGACACCGCGCTGTGCACCCACTGCGGCAAATGCGCCGAGGTCTGCCAGTATCACGCCATTGCCGTGCTCGGCCAGACCACGCTGGTGTTCCCGGAACTCTGCCACGGCTGCGGCAGTTGCACGCGGCTCTGCCCGGAGGGAGCGATCACCGAACATCTGCATGTCACCGGTGTGCTGGAGGGCGGGATGACCGCCGAGGGGTTGGAGTTCGCGCGGGGTCTGCTGCAGGTCGGCGAGCCGATGGCCGTGCCCATCATCCGCGAACTCAAGCGCTGGCCGCCGCTGCGCCGGCCCGCGCTCGAGATCTGGGATGCGCCCCCCGGCGCCTCCTGCCCGGTGGTGGAGACCCTGCGCGGTGCGGATTTCGCGTTGCTGGTTACCGAGCCGACCCCGTTCGGTCTGCACGATCTGAAACAGGTTGTCGGTATCGCCCGCGCGTTGGAAATCCCCGCAGGGGTGGTCGTCAATCGCGACGGCATTGGCGATCGGAAGGTCGATGCTTACTGCGCCGATCAGGGCTTGCCGATTCTGCTGCGCATCCCGATGGAACGGCGCATTGCCGAGGGGCTGGCGCGCGGCCGGTCGCTGCTGGAGACCGCGCCGGATTATCGGCCGGCCTTCCAGGCGCTGCTGGCGGCCATCCAGGACCGGGTGAATGCGGAGTACGCACCATGATGAAGCAACTGATCGTCCTGAGCGGCAAGGGCGGTACCGGTAAGACCAGCGTCACCGCCGCCTTCGCGCACCTGGCCGCGCAGAGTCGTCTGGCCGGCCAGGTGGTGATCGCCGACGCCGATGTCGATGCCGCCAACCTGGAACTGGTGCTGCAACCCCAGGTGCTGGAAACCCAGCCGTTCCAGGGCGGGCAGGTGGCCGTGATCGAGCAGGACACCTGCCTGGTGTGCGGCGGCTGCGCGGAGGTCTGTCGGTTCGATGCGATCATCGAGCGCGACGGCCAGTACCTGGTCGACCCCATCGCCTGTGACGGGTGCGCGGCCTGTGTCTATCAGTGCCCGACCGAGAGCATCCGCATGGAGCCGCAGGTGGCGGGCAAGTCCTATGTCTCGGAAAGTCGTTACGGGCCGCTCTATCACGCCAACCTGGACCCCGGACAGGAAAACTCCGGCAAGCTGGTGACCCTGGTCAAACAGCGTGCCCGGTTGCGCGCGCTGGACGACGACCGGCAACTGGTCCTGGTGGACGGGCCGCCCGGCATCGGCTGTCCGGTCATCGCGGCGGCGTCCGGCGCCGACCTGGCGCTCATCGTCGCCGAGCCGACCGCGGCCGGTGTGCACGACATGCAGCGGGTGCTGGGCACCCTGCGCCATTTTGGCGTCCCGGCGCTGGTCTGCATCAACAAGGCGGACATCTACCCGGAGGGCGCCGAGGAAATCGAGACCTCCTGCCGCGCGGACGGTGTGGCGACCGTCGGCCGGATTCCCTTCGATGCGACCGTGGCTGCTGCCATGGTGGCCGGGGAGGCCGTGACCGCCTTTCGGCCCACGGCCCCGGCCAGTCTTGCCATTGCCGCGGTGTGGGAGCTTGTCCTTGCGTCCCTGGAAGCGCCGGCATGAAGGAAACCGCCTTGGAACAGGCCTCCTTTGTCTGTCCGTTGGCCGTCTCCCTGGCCGTGGACATCAAGAAAGCCGTGGCGCAAGTGCCCGGCGTGACCTCGCAAGCCATCACCGTCAGCGGTGATGTGCAGGCAGCGGTCTTGGAACACTCCATTAATCAGGAATTTTGATATGAGAATTGCAGTTACCGCGGAAAGCAACGACGGTCTCGACAGCCTGGTCGCCCAGCACTTTGGCCACGCGGCCTTCTTTGTGCTGGTGGACCTGGATAACGGTGTGATGACCGCCACCGAGTCGCTGGCCAACCCCTTTGCCGAGGCGCACGAGCCCGGTCAGATCCCCGATTTCATCAAGGCGCAAAACGCCAATGTGATCTTGAGCGGCGGCATGGGCGGGCGTGCCATCGGGTTCTTCGAGCAGGCCGGCATCCAGGCCGCGACCGGCGCGCGCGGCACCGTCCGCGAAGCGCTGGAACACTTCCTGGGCGGCCAACTGACCGCCGCGGCCCCCTGCGCGGAAAGCGTGGAGCACGGCCACGGGCACAGTCACAGTCACGATTAGCCGCGGACGGTCGGTCCAGTCCGGTCCGGTGCGGTCCGGTCCGCACAGCGGACCCTACGGTAACACTGTGACCTGTAGGGTCCGCTGTGCGGACCGACGACCGTGCCGATCCTGCGGTGGCCGGGTTTATGACAAAGGCCCCCACGTCGGCAGATCCTCTCCCGGTAATCACCTCAGTTGCGGCGTCATTCCGGCGGGATGCCGGATTCCTCCAGTGCCATGGATGAGCAGGGCGATCACGTGCGCCGCATCCACCGGCTTTGCGAACCGCGTCCGGGTCTCGCGCAACGCCCATCCGGTGTAGAATAGGCCCGCAGACAGGCGATGCATTGCCTGACGACGGATCGGCCACCGCCCCCCAGCCGTGGCTGTTCCTGACCCCGCCCCAAGCGGAGCCCCCGTCACGCGGCGGCCTCCGCCGGACAGCCGTTCAGCGCGGATGGCGGAATTGGTAGACGCCCTGGATTTAGGTTCCAGTGGGGCAACCCGTGGGGGTTCGAGTCCCCCTCCGCGCACCATTCAATATCAAGCCTTTACACCGTTTTTTCGGGTGACTGGCCGGGCTCTCCGGTGGCAACGTGACGTAGACGTGACGCATCGAAGCGGGCCACCGTCGATCGCAAGTTCTCCGGAGCCAAGTGCGCGCACCGCTCTGTCATCATGATCGTGCTGTGACCGAGAAGGTCACGGATCGCTCCGCCATGGGCGCGCCGTCGGTTACCAACCACGCGGCGCAGGTGTGTCGCAGGTCGTGGGGATGGAAATCCGTGATCCCAGCATAACGACACGCCCGGGCGAAGGCGTCGCGGATATCCACGACCCGCTGCCCCTGATCGATGAACTGATCCGCAGCCGCAGTTCACCGGCCGCGAAGGCGGCGCTGAGGAGCCTGATCGAGACCCCGGCGGCGACCGCCCCGGGTCGCCGGGGGAAGACCAAGGCGTGACGGTACGGCGCAACGACATCCAGCTGAATGTCAGGAGGAAAAAGTGGTCCACATCGCATTCGATATTCAAGAGGGCGCATTGTCGAGCGTCCGCCAGGACCCGCAGACATTCGCCCGCGAGCTACGCATCGCCGCTGCCGTGAAGTGGTACGAGATGCAGCGCGTCAGTCAGGGGCGGGCGGCCGAGATCGCCGGCCTCTCGCGGGGCGAGTTCATTGATGCACTCGCTCCCACGCTCCCGCGTGGGAGTGTCGAGCGGGCGCTCCGCGTCCCGTTTGCTCCCCCGGGAACGCAAGCGTTCGCACCGGCTCCACCGCCGACGCGTGGGAGCCGCAGGCACAGCACCCGACCAACCAGCATGGGGGTCGTGCCCGAACCGCCCACGGCGTTGGGCCTTGGTGGATCGCTTCGTCCCCGCCTAGGACTCCGGCCCGAACGCGACCTTGTCATAGACCTCGGCGAGCGGCAGCACGGTGTCGAGTACGGTCAGCGGTACGTCCGCGTTCATTTCACTGCAAACACCTCCCCCTTGGGCGCAAACGGCAGGCGCCGGCCCTCCGGCAGCAAGAAGGCGTGCTGGAAGGCAATGTCCACCGCGTCTTCGCAATCTCCATCCGTAATCACCAACAGCGGACCCTGCCGGGGAAACTCCCCGCGCTCGGCGAGGCGGCGGAGGCAATCGACGCCCGGTTGCAGCACCGTGCCGCCCCGACCTTTCAGCGTAAAGCGCTCCAGCAGGCGTTCCGGCTCCACCCAACCGCTGTCATACGCGGCGGCATCGCAACACACCAGGCGGACCGCATACACGTCGCGAGCGAGACTGTAGCTGGCGATGGCGCCCAGCGCCTTGCCCAGCAGTTGCGGCGGCATCGACCCCGAAGTGTCGAGCACTACGCCAAAGACCCGGCTCTTGCGCTCCTCTTCCGGCGGTTTCAGTGGTGACGGCCGGGGGATGCCGGGGGTGGCGGACTGACGGCGTGAGGGTCGGGCGTAGCTGCGGCGCAATTCCGGCGGCGGAAATCGCTCGTCGAACCAGTCCGCCAGCCGCACATCCCACGGGATCGGCGGCTGGCTGAGGCTGCGGATTTCCTCGATCAGCCCCGCCGGGACGGTGCCGCGCCCGCCGCCGAACAGACACCGCTCCAGCCCTTGCGCCAGGGCGCGGCGGCAGTATTCCTCGGCATCCACAAAGGGCCCGTCCCGCGCTTCGCCCAACATATCCGGCTGACCGGGGCCGCGCAGCGTGGCGAGTTTGCGTGCGCGGCGCAGATCGCGGGCCAGCAGATCGTAGACCTCCTCCGCAGTGTGCTTGGTCAAGGCGGCATCGTGCAACAGGCCCAACGCGGGCGGTGTACCGATACCCATGTCGATCAGCCAGGCGTTGACCAGGAAATCGCAGGCGACATTCCACAGCAACGGATCGCGTCCGCGCCGCCGGGAGCCGTGGTTCAACCCGGCATGCAGCAGCTCGTGGGCGAACACAAAGAGCGCCTCCGGATGGCTCAGCCGTGCCGCCGGATTCATCCAAATCCGCCGCGCCCCGACATCGATCGCCGCCACCTGAATGTCGTAGCGTCGGCACTGCGCCAGGTCTTCCTCCAGATCGAAACCGGCGGCCAGGGCGCCCAGCAAGGGATAGCTGTCCATCAACCGGCGCTTGGCCCGCTGGGCCGGGCTGTCGGCTACGGTGACCCGACCGGCGGCGGTCTCCCGCCCCCCGACCACCCGCAAGGCGCGGCCCACTCCTTGGGCGATGCCCTCCGCCAGCAAGGCGGGCCAGTCCGGCGGATTGCGCCAACGGTCGCCGCCCGTGCCGTCGAGCCCCACGAAGAACGGCCGGTCCCCGCACCACGACCGCTGCCATTGCGCCAGGGATGGCTCCACGCCATCGGCACACCACCGGCTGAACAAAGTGTCCTCACCCCCGGCCGGAACCACGACCGGCCCGTGCCACAAGACCTCCGGCGCTTGCCCCAGCTTCAACTCGTCGCAGAACCGCTCAGCGCTGAGCAGGCAGGCGGTCTCCCAAAGCTCCTGCGGCGGATGCCCGCGGACCATGCCGAAGCCCAGACAGACCGCGGCGATGCCGATCACCCGCGCCCATTCCTCGGGTGCCGCGCGGCGGGTCGGATGCAGATACACCGACCCTTTGGGCGTGACGGCCAGCCAGCCTTTATCAGCGACAAACAGGTGGGTCTTGTCGGGTATGAAATGGATGTCCCCGAGCAGGGGCAAGAGCACCGCCTTCTCCCGCAGCAAGGCGATCCCGGCATCGCGGGCCGCTTGCGCCGGGTCGGGGCGTCGCGGGCGGGCCATGGCTCAGGCCTTGGCCTTGTCGTGTCCGGCCAGACGCGGCAGGTCGCGGGCCACTTCCACCAGGAACCAGGTCGGCAGGCGTCGCCCCTCGTCATCTTCGGCCAACACCGACTGGGCGATTTCGACACTGATGCGGGCCAGTTCTTTGAGCCGGTCTTTGGCGCGCATCGCCAATTGCTGGTGCTCGCCCCGCCGGTCCGCCTCGTCCTGCGGCAACTCCTTACGCAGCAGTCCCCGCAGCGACTGCGCCAGGAAATATAGGATATCGCGATCACCCGGCGCATCCGGCCAATGCGCGTCACCCTTGAGGATGGCGGCGAGCGTATGCTTCTGCTGGATTTGCTTCAGGAACCCCTTGAACTGGCCGGCGTGGGGTGGACTGAGCAGGCCGAACGCCAAGGCCTCCAGCAAGGTATTGTCCATGGTGCCGCTGAACGAATGCAGCGCGTCCGACAGCATGTGCCAGGAGCGCGGCGTGGAAAACGGCTCCTCATGCTTGGGCGGCTCGCTCCACAGATGATCCGGCCGCAGTTGCAGGTACTCGACCACCCAGGGATGGATACCGCCCTGATTGATCGCCCAGTCCAGCCATTGCCGATGATCGGCGCGCAAATGGATATGGGCGAGGCGGTTGATCAGCGCGGAGGGCATCGGCTTGACGATCGCCGCGTCCTTGGCGCGGTTGCCGGCCCCGATCACCAGCGTGCCCTGCGGCAACCGATACTCGCCCACCCGTTGATCCAGGATCAGCGAATAAAAGGCCTTTTGGATTTCATGGCTGGCCGCATTGAGCTCGTCCAGAAACAACACGAAGGGCTCCCGGCGCACGATATTGGCCGGCGGAAAAAAGCGCGAACAATCGCCGTCGATCTGCGGCACCCCCAGCAAGTCCTCGGGCGCCAGTTGGCTGCCCAACAAGGACACGCATTCCAGCCCCAGTTCCTTGGCGAAGCGGTTGACCAGGGCGGTCTTGCCGATGCCCGGCGCGCCCCACAAGAACACCGGGCGCACCACGGCGACATTCAGCAGGAACTCGAAGGCTTGGTTGAGGGTGAGTTGGATGGCGGGGTTCATCTGAGGATCGAAGGTGGCGCGATGGCGGTGAATTTCAACCACCCGAGTCTGGTGCAGGGCGGCCTTGATCATCGTTCAGGCCGGCCGCGGACGGTCCGCACAGCGGACCCTTCGGTAACACCGTGACCTGTAGGGTCCGCTGTGCGGACCGGCGACCTGTAGGGTCCGCTGTGCGGACCGGCGACCGTGCAGATCGCGCGGTGGCCGGATTTATGATCAAGGCCGGTTAAAGACCGGAGCGCAGCGTTGCCGGATCGTCGTCCAGGGCGTGCTCCGGATAGCTCAGATCCACGCCCTCGGTGCTGAGCAGGCGCTGAAACTCGATTTCCGACAACCGGGTCATCTTGCAGCCGTGGCCGACCGTGATCCGGCCGTGCCGATAGAACGCGACGGCAAGCTCCCGCAGCAGGACATCCTCGGTGAGACCCGGATCGGCGATGGCTTCCTCAGGGATGGATAATTGCATTGGTCATTCTCCAAGCGTCGATGTGGTTGATGCGATTATGGACCCTGGCGACCTTACCGGGTCCGCGCGCGAGTGTCGGCCGTCATCGTCTGAGGCATAATCGGCTCGCGATCCGACAAAGGAACCGGCCATGCCCAGCTTCGATTGCTTCCTGTCTCACAACAGCAAGGACAAGCCCGCCGTGCGGGCGCTCAAACTGGCCCTGGAGGCGCAGGGTGTGCGCTGCTGGCTGGACGAGGAGCAGTTGCGGCCCGGGCTGCCCTGGCAGAGCCTGTTGGAGCAGGGGATCAAGGGCGCCGGCAGCGTCGCGGTCTGTGTCGCGGCGGACGGCATCGGGCCTTGGGAGGACGAGGAGATGCAAGGCGCGCTGCGGCTGGCGGTGCATGACGGCCGGGCGGTCATCCCGGTGGTCCTGCCGGGGGCACCGGTGCGGCCGGAACTGCCGCTGTTCCTGGCTAACCGCACCTGGGTGGACCTGCGCGGCGGGTTCGACGGCGAGGGCCTCGCCCGCCTGGTCTGGGGCATCACCGGCCGGCGCCCCGCGCCAGGGACCGGCGGCGCCCCGGCGACCGGTCCCGCCGACGGCCTGGCGGCCGACCCGCCGCCGCTGCCCAGCGACAGCGTCTTCCTGGACGAGGTCTTCGAGCTTCTCTACAACCGTCCCACCCTGATCCTGCTCGCCCAGACGGACCGGGAACTCAACGGTTCACTGACGGCGCTGCGCGAACGGGCGAAGAAGGAACGCTTCGGCCGCGATCGGGCGCCGCACCTGCTGCACCTGGCCCCGCCCCAGGGTCCGGATGCCACCGAGTCCGAATTCTTCGCCACCCTCGGCCGCCGCGCCGGGATGCAGCCGCCGCCCCAGGACGCCGGCGCTTTCGAGTCCCGCCTGGAGGATCGGCTCGCCGCCGGTGAGCGGCTGTTCCTGCTGGTCAGCGGCCTGGACTCCTGCTCCGAGGCCGGCCGCTCGCGGCTTGCGGCCTGCCTGCGCGGACTCTCCGACTTCCACGGTGGCGCCCTGAGTGTGGTGCTGGTGGGCGGCGAGGGGCTCGCCGGTCTCAAGTACGCCCAGGGTGACCTGTCCTTTCTGAGCCACGCCGAGCCCAGACACTGGCCCGAGTGGAACACCGGCGACCTGATGGACCAGGCCCGGCGCTTCACCCCGCCCCTGGACCTGTCCGCGGAGGAGGCACTCGCGATCCTGACGGCGAGCGGCGGCCACCCTCGCCTGATCCTGGACGCCCTGCGGCTCCGGGCCAAGGGTCGGCCGCTGCCAGAGTGCATCAGGCGGCTTGAGCACTCCAGCCAGATCGAGGCCCAGTTCAGCGCCATCGCCCAGGCCCCGGACCAGCGCCGGGACCTCAAGGAGTGGCTGGCCCGGTCCGACCTGGGGGCCTTCCGGACCTGGATCGGCGACCCGCTGCGGCGCCGGCTCTACTGGCTGAATTTGCTGCGCGCCGAGGGCCCGGCGGGTCAGGAGCGGCTGGTCTGGCGCTGCCCGGCGGTGGTTGGGGCGGGGCAGCGGGTGGTCGAATGAGGCGAGCACGCCGGCTAAATCGATGCTGGGGGTTGGCATGGTGGGCCGGTCTGCTGCTTTGCTTCACCCGAGTGCTGGCGGCTGCCGAATATCCGGCGATGGTCCCGGAGGGCGAGTTGGTAGATGACCCAGAGCGGGTGATTGGAGACATTGTCCAACGCTCTCAGGTCAACGGAATAGCTTTCAGTTCCGATGGGCAGCAATTAGTGATCGCATCGGGGGACGCCGTTCGTTTCTGGAATGTCACAACCGGGGAGGTCGCGCGCACTCTTGTGGGAACTGCCGAGCACGTCGCCGCCACCGCGGTAGCGTTCCGCCCCGACGGGCGTCATCTGGTTAGCGGATCGGGCAGCACCGTCCGTATATGGGACCCGACAACAGGAGTGTCCCTGCGCACGTTGGAGGGACACCAGGGGATGGTCGAAGCGGTCGCCTACAGTCCCGATGGGAGCCTCCTTGCCAGTGTCGGATGGGACAAGACGGTCCGCCTGTGGGACCCGACTACCGGCGCCGCGCTGCGCAATCTTTCAGGCCACATGGATGAAGTCAATGCAGTTGCGTTCAGCCCTAATGGGCGACTACTCGCTGGCGCTTCAGACGACAGGACCGTGCGACTATGGAACCCGGCCACGGGCATGCCCGTGAGCACTCTAGAGGGTCATCAGAGCAGGGTTGCGGCGATCGCTTTCAGTCCCGACGGACTCGCGCTTGCTTGTGCCTCAGCTGCTACCGTGCGCCTATGGGACCCGGCCGCCGCGGTCACGCTGGGCACACTGAAGGGACATAAGTCAGCAGTCAACGCGGTCGCGTTTAGCCCCGATGGTCGGCTGCTGGCGAGCGGCGCGGCTGACGAGACCGTTCGACTATGGGACCCGGCTACCGGCGCTACGCTGCGTATTCTGGAAGGGCATCGGCATGCCGTAAACGCGGTCGCTTTCAGTCCTGATGGGCGCCTGCTCGCCAGCGCGTCCGAAGATGCTGTGCGCCTGTGGGACCTCGCAACGGGGGCTATCGTGCGCATCCTGCAGGAACATAAGGCGGCCATTGGAGCTGTTGCCTTTAGTCCCGACGGACGTCACCTCGCCAGCCTGCCCGATATTCGAGCCCGTACGGACCAAACAGCGAAGCTTTGGGATCTCTCGGAAGGAGTAACGCTTCGAACATTGGGTGGAGAAACGGAAGAGGTGACCGCGGTCGCCTTTAGCCCGGACGGAACCCTGCTCGCCGGTGCCACTTCCGACAAAACCCTGACCCTCTGGGACCCTAAGACCGGGGCATCCATACGCACCTTAACCTTAGCGGAGCTCGGGCTTAGTCCCCATGCGCTTGCGTTTAGCCCCGACGGGCATTTCCTCGCCAGTAACTCTGGATTGATGGGCTTCGGCGAAAGCAATGTGTATCTTTGGGATCCAGTTGTGGGTTCCTTGATCCGATCCCTGGAAGGGCATCAGAAATGCGTCAACGGGGTGGCCTTTAGCCCAGACGGGCGCTTACTCGCGAGCACCTCAGACGACAAGACCTTGCGCCTCTGGAACCCGATTACGGGTGCGCTTCTGGGCACGTGGCGAGAGACCACCGATACTTTCACCGCGGTCGCCTTCAGCCCGGACGGACATCTGCTAGCCGGTGGTACAGATCCGATCTCGTTCTCACGTACAGCAACTTTGGTTCTGCTTAATCCGGTCACGGGCGGACTCGTGCATACCCTCGAAGTTGGTCCCATCCGGGTGAACGCGATTGCCTTCAGCCCGAATGGCCAGCTTCTCGCGAGTGCTTCTTACGAAAATTACATACGTCTCTTCAACCCGATCACGGGGATGATAGCCGGTACACTCAAGGGACACCGTTCCCATGTCACCATGTTGTCTTTCCGCCCTGACGGGCACCTACTAGCTAGTGCTTCGCCGGACGGCACTATCCGCTTATGGAACCCGATATCCGGCGAAACCGAGATGATCTTGGTCTCCGGTGGCAACGGGCTATGGCTCGCATGCAAACTCGACCAACGGCGCTGTTGGCGCCATGATGATGGCAGTTTGTTGGTCCGCAAGGATGCCAGCGGCCTGATCGAGCGGATTCCGCCCCCGGGGCCTTCCAGTCCGGTCCAGCTGGAAATTACGGGATTGGGTCAGCCCGGCTCTCCCTTGTCTGTGAGCGATGGCAAAGCCACTCCGATCATCCTGCGCGCACGAAATAGTGGACCCAGCCCAGTTTACTGGCTAGGTATTAGCCAGTTGCGCCAGCTAGGCGAGCCGCTGCTTTTCACTCCACCTGCGGTTCGCGTTAAGCTTGAAGCAGGTGAAACGATTGAAATGACAGGCCACGTTTCATATCTGGCTTCTCGTTCTGAGCCCAAGCCCTTTGTCGGCATACTTCGACTCCAAGTGAACCATGCTCATGGCAGCTCGGGCCACATCGAGATTTCCATTCATGCGAACGGATCTGAGCTGGTCCAAGTTGGGCAGCCTGAGGTAATCGGGCGCTTAGCGCGCATTCTAACAGTGAAGGTCCGTAACAGGGGTGCTCAGGACTTGGAGCAGGTGGAATTCGAAGCGCGTATCAGAGGACTTGATGCGCCTCTTGTGCGTTTGACGCAAGACAAACTTCGTGTGGGAAACGATCTGCTGTTACCCTTTGCCTTGCCATTCGGCAGTTCGCTCGGACCCGACAGCCGTCTGACCCTGATCGCCCGAGGGGCTAGCTACCCACCCCACGACTGGACCTTCGCGGACCAGCCGATCCGGCTACCGCCCCCGCCCTGGCAGATCTATGCCGGGCTCGCCGCGCTGGTTCTGACCCTCTCCGCGCTGCTCTGGTCGCTGCGCCAATACACCCATCCGTTGACCCGCCGCTTGGCCGCGAACCCGGCCGCCTTGGCGGAACTCGGGTTGGCGCAGCTGGAGCAAGCCCGTACGCTGCTGCGGCGTACCCACCGGCTTGACAGCGTGCTCGCCACCATCGGTGCGCAGCCGCGCTGGCTGGACCGGGCCATCCGGTTCCGCGGCGAGTCGCCGGAGGGCCAGGTGCGCTGGCTGGCCGAGCGGTTGGGGGCCGATTGGCAACGGCTCGAAGGGCTGGGGGACGGAGGGGCCATGGAGCAATTCGAGTTAAGGCTCGGCGACCGCTTCCCGCTGAACCTGAACGCCTGCCGGGTGGCCTTCCCGCCCGCCGACTGGCCGGCGCAGGACGTGCTGACGCTGCTGGGCACCGGCGGTGACCGGCCCTGTCTCGTGCTCGGCCGCGACCCGGACCAGTGCGCGGACCTCAGCCGCCGCTGTCGCTCCCCCGAGACCTGGTGGGTGGCGCCGCAGGACGGCGAAGTCTCCGCCCTGCTGCTGGCCGCGGAGCCGGTGGACACCTTCGCCCGCCTGATCGCCCGCTATGTGAAAGTGGCGCGCATCTCGCCCTACCAGACGAGCCTCGGCGTGCGCAAGGAGTCCGGCTTCTTCGGCCGCACCCGCATCCTGTCGGACATCCTGAACCGCGGGGACCTGGCCAATTATCTGGTGGTGGGCGGGCGCCAGCTCGGCAAGTCGAGCCTGCTGCTGGCCCTGCAACGCCGCTTTGATGGGCGCAAGGGTGTCGACTGCCGCTATCTGTCCGTGGGCCAGGCGGGTATCGAGTCCCGGCTCGCCGCCGCCCTGGGGCTGCCGACGGCGACGCCCCTGCCGGACCTGCTGCGGCAGTTGGCGCAGGTGCCGCCCGGCACCCGGCGGGTGCTGCTGCTGGACGAGGCGGACGCCTTTGTGGCCGAGGATGGCACCCGCGGCTATGCCTGTCTCAACGGCTTCCGGTCCTTGAGCGACGAGGGCCGCTGTCACTTCATCCTGGCGGGGTTCTGGAGCCTGTACCGCTCCGCCAGCTTCGACTATCAGTCGCCGATCAAGAACTTCGCCGAGACCATCCAGATCGGCGCACTGGAGCCGGAGGCGTGCCGGGACCTGGTGATCAAGCCGATGGCGGCCCTGGGGCTGACCTATGCCGACGCGGGGATGGTCGAGCGCATCCTGGAGCGGACCGGCGGTCGGGCCAACCTGATCGCCATCCTCTGCGACCAGATGCTCCAGGGGCTCGGGCTCGAACAGCGGGTGTTGACCGAGTCGGACCTGGAGCGCGCCCTGGTCAGCCGGTCGCTGCGCAGCGCACTGGAGGGCTGGGGGGAACTGACCGCGGACCCGGCGGCGGCACGACTGGACCGGTTGATCGTTTACGGTCTGATCGGGCAGGAGCACTTCCGTTTAGCCGCCGTGCTGGACCTGCTCGGCGGACTCCGGTACCAGGCCGCGCCGGAGGCCATCAAGGAGTCACTGACCCGGCTGGAACTGGCCTTTCTGATCGGCCGCGACGGGGCCGGCTACCGCTGGCAGGTCCCGCTGTGGCGTGACCTGGTGCTGGCGGAGGAGCCGGAGCGGATGCTGAGGCAGGAGGTTGAGCAAGCTGTGTCAAGCAACTAGGGTATGCCGAGTCACAAACCCACGCAGCGATGTCCAAATTTGGGCGGCACCGCGCGACCCCTTGGGCAACAATCGGCGGCGTCCTGCGAACCCTGCTGTGGTGGGGCGTCTATGTCCCTAGCAGCCTGTCGGACTTAGCCCCTAGGATAAGAACATTTTGTAATATAAAGGCTTTTCGTTGCTCCACAATCTAACGTAAGGTGATTTCCGCGAAAAATCCAACCCGTAGGAG
>JACDZG010000064.1 GCA_013426805.1 Chromatiaceae bacterium | reverse complement strand
GAACCACCATGGACCTTGAAATCAAGTGGCATCCGGGGCTACCTCTTAAAGACGCCACGTTTAATTGCTCGGGGACGCGCAGGAGAGTGGCAAAATAAGTAAAGGCGATCTGTCCGAGCATTATTCCAATCGTCAGCGAGCGCTTGAGAACGTTCGATCATGCGCGACGCGGCGGATGGGTTATCTTCCGCAATGTATTCCTGTATACGCCGCAGGCGCGCTTCCGCACGCGCTGTCTAAGATCACTCCGCGATGCCGAACGACCGCATCATATCTTCAACCGGTCGGGTCCGACCTTCATCGCTGTCCGCCAGCCCAGCCTCGATTTCACGTCGCACCCCAACATCGCCGCCCGCCGATGATTGGCGTTGGGGCTCTTTCGTCACGGCAACCGGTCCTCAACCGCGCCGCCGGTCATCACCTCGGTTCGATAGGCGCGCAGCGCTTGCCGCAGGGTCGGGAAGTAGCGGTCGCCCAGCAGGTTCCGCGGGAGTCCGAGCCGATCCAGTTCACGCACGATCTCCCCGCCGCGGCCGGCGATGACCAGTTGGGCGCCGCGCCGGTGCAGTTCTTCGCGGACCTCTTGCACGGCGTCGAGCCCGGTCAGGTCCAGCCGGCCGA
Organism: Chromatiaceae bacterium; assembly: GCA_013426805.1. Lineage (GTDB taxonomy): Bacteria > Pseudomonadota > Gammaproteobacteria > Chromatiales > Chromatiaceae > Thiodictyon. The sequence goes on along the minus strand of JACDZG010000064.1, from coordinate 38,603 downwards.
GGGGCAGAAAGTCAATGACAAACCACTTCAAATCAGGTCCCTCCGTGTTCATCGCTTTCACCGCTTCGCGTTTGAAGTAATTGGCGTTGAAAAACACCAAGGCCGAATTGAAGCGCCACAGCACCAGCCCGGGCGTCGTCCGTACCGCCGGGTCAAAGTCGGTGGCGTGGAACCCGGCGTTCCCCTTGAGCAATCCCAACAGTTCCACCCGCGGCCGCGCGGTGGATTTCACAAAGCGCAGCAGCGCAAGGGCCACGCAGATCAGGATCGCGTCGATGGCGCCCACCCAGACCACGCCCAGGGTTGCCACCAGCGATAGACCGAACTCCTTCTTGTCGAGCAGCCAGAAACGTCTGAGCGCCGGCACATTGATGAGTGACAGCGACGCCTTGATCAGCACCGCCCCCAGGGCCGCGATCGGAACATAGCTCAGCGGCTGGGTAAAGACGAGGAGCACCAGGGCGATGGCCGCTGCCGAGACGATGCCGGTGACTTGCGTGCGTCCGCCGACGGCATCGCTCATGGCGGTCCGCGAATCCGCCCCGCTGATCGCGAACCCCTGGGAGAGGGCGGAAGCGATATTGGCCGCTCCCAGGGCGGTGAACTCACGGTCGACGTCGATATCGTAGCGGTTCTTGGCGGCAAAGCTGCGCGCGGTCAGCATGGTGCTGGTGAAGCTGATCAGGGCGATGGCGGCCGCCGCTCCCAGGACCTCGTCGATCAAGTCAAGCGGGATCTCGGGCAGCCGCAGCACCGGCAGACCCGCCGGAACCGGCCCGACCACTGCCACCCCCTGGGCATCCAGTCCTAACAGTGCGGTGGCCGCCGCGGCCGCGACGATGGCGATCAGGGCCGTCGGCAGACGGGGCCACCAACGCGGGGTCAGAACCAGGACCGCCACCGTGGCCACCCCCACCGCCAGGGTCGGCAGGTGGGTTGACCCGAGCTTGCCGACGAACTCCAGGCCGCGCGGAATGATGCCGGGAGCCGACAGGGTCAGGCCGAAGAGTTTGCCGATCTGACCGAGGATGATGTGCAGGGCGATGCCATTTAGGAAGCCCACCAGGATCGGATTGGAGAGAAAATCCGCGAGCGCACCCAGGCGCAGGAAGCTGGCGGCGATACATATGAACCCCGCGACCAGGGCCAGCGCCGCGGAGAGTGAGAGGTAGAGGGCCGGATCGGCTCCGGCCAGGGGTGCCACGCTGGCGGCAATCAGGGCGCAGGTGGCGGCATCCGGCCCGACCACCAACTGGCGGGAGGTGCCGAACAGGGCATAGGCCAACAGCGGCAACATGCTGGAGTAGAGCCCGATCACCGGGTCGAATCCGGCGAGCTGCGCGTAGGCCACGCCCACCGGCAACGCCACCGCTGCCACCGAGAGACCCGCGATCAGATCGTGGGGCAGGTCCCGCGGCTGATAGCGCACGAGCGCCGACACGCCGGGGGCAAAGCGCCCGATCCGATCCACCCAAACCGACGTGGGAATCCTGTCCATGGTTGGCACCATTGACCGCTGATGTCTGATGATGCTCGCGATTCTAGCAGTTCCAGACCATGCATTCGCTCCCAGACCGTCATTGAGCACGGAAGACCCAAAATCCGCACGCCTTGGGTATAAAATCAGCGCAGGTGACGCACAGCGCCGAGGGAGCATGAAAATGAAAACCGCGCGAAGGTTTGGCTGGGGATTGGTCTCGCTGTTCCTAGTGCTTGATCCGAACGGACCGGCCGCGACCGAGGACCCCGACGACGGGCGTGCACAGGCCGAACGGGTGCTGCGCGCGGCACTCGGTGATCCTTACGATACCGCACGCCGTGCCGCATTCGCCGCGACTCTGCCACGGTATGATGATCGTTACGTGGTGGAAGGTGATCTGCTGCTGACCGACCAGCAACTGCGGGACTATCTGGTCAATGCCGCGTCCGGCGGCGCACCGCTCCTGTCTAATGAACTGATCGTGAACACGAGCGCGGGTCGCGACGACATCTGGCCGCGGGATAACCGCAAGCTCAGCTATTCGATCGACCGCGCCTCGTTTGGTCCGGGACAGGCTGCCATCGTCCAGGAGAACCTGGCGAAAGCCGCCAAAGCCTGGATCGATGCGTGCCCGTCGTGCGGACTGTCGTTCCGACTCAACGATGCCGTGCAGCGGCCGCGCCGCAAACCCATGCACTTCGTCGTCCGCAAGGTGAGCAGCGGCGGCCTGCTCGCAACCTCGTTTTTTCCCTCCGACGAGGCCGCGAACATGGTGTTGGTCATCGATCAGAGCTACTTCACCACCCGTTACGATCCGGTCGGCATCTTGCGACATGAACTTGGTCATATCCTTGGCTACCGTCATGAACATATCGAGGGCATCCCCGGATGTTACCGCGAGGGCGGGACCTGGCGCCGACTCACCGCATACGACTCGCGCTCCGTCATGCATTACCTGTGCGGCGGCAAGCGCGATCTCAAGTTCCAACTGACACCGTCGGACATTCGAGCGCATCAAGCGAAATACGGAGATTGAACGCCATGAGCCACCGGTTCCTGTGGACGCCGACACTCTGTTTGGTCGCGTACACCCTGTTCCGAGCCGCGGGTATCGCGGCCCCCATCGACTCACCGCAGCCGTCGGCAGCCGAACCCGCGGGCTTGACAGTCGCGGCGCCAGCCGTCTTCCGTGGCGTCGAGATCCGTGTGACAAACCGCGAGGTTCAAGGTCCCGAGCGTCTCGGTGAGGCGCTGCGTCAGGTCAACGCCCTTGGCTGGCTGCCCAAGCGGCCACACGTGGTCGCGGCGGGTGAGCGCGTGTGTCAGATCCTGATCGGCGCGACGCAGTGGCCGCCCCCTCGGGAGAACTGGTTGAAACGCATCGGCAATCACCTGATTGCACCCGAGCGCCCCGCCCCTTGCCCGAACAGCTTGATGGCGCTCGCCGCGGCGCTGAATCCCGGCGTCGATCTCGAGCGAATCCAGATCGATCAACGCCTCTGGGTACCGGCGATTACCGTGGAAACGAAACAAGACGAGGTGTCCGTCCGCTGCGGCGATACGGCGGCGGCGGCCTTGGGTAAGCTCGGTATTCCCTGGGTCGCGGTGCCGCGGCCACGCGACGACTGTACCTACCTCGAGAACATCGAACTCATCCGTTACGCCGTCCGCATCCCGGTTGATGAGGAAAACGCCCGAGCGCTTTCCCGCGATCCGGTGTTGGTGGGACTCGCCGACGTCAACGCCCGCCTGGTGGGCTATGCGAGTCAAGAACCCGCGAAGTCGTACGCGCTCGATTGCGACACGCGCGGAAGCCCTACCGACGGTGAGACTGCCCCATCGATCGCGCTGCACCCGCGGGATTTCGAGAACTATGTGAATACCCATCACGGATGCTGTCCGGACGGCCAGGAGGGCGACCTGCGGCGATTGCTTGATTTTCCTGGGGAGCGGGACTGGTACATGCCGACCTGTCGGCAGGGCGACTGCCCGCGGGTGATCATCTTGGATCACAACGCGTCGACCGCCCACCCCGACTTCTCAAACACCTGGACTGCCGATGACGATTGCAGCTTCGCCCGCGATCATCAGCAACTCGGCCACGCCAACGGACTTCTCGGCATCATTCACGCCCAGGCGAACCGACGGGGTTTGACCGGCGTCTTCCCCGCGGCCCCCGCGCGGGTGGAGCCCATCCAGGAGACGGCGGACACGCCGACCTCCGACACCATCATCGAAACAGCGCACGAACCTCAGCGCCGGATCTACGTGGTCGCGACCAGTTGGTCGGACGATGCGGGCAGCCCGAGCGGACTGACCCAGGCGGTGGCCGCGACGCAACGGAGCCTCTGGGTGGTGGCCGCCGGCCAGGCCGGCGCGAAGGGGATCGAACTCACCGATACCGCGCTGACCTGGCGGCCGATGAGTCTCGGGCGGGCACCGCACGTCCTAGTGGTCACGGCCTGTGATTCATGCACCACCGGGGACGCGACCCTGCTGGCGAACGCGAACCGCTCCGCAACACTGGTGCATGTCGCCGCGCCGGGTCGCGACGTGCCGACGACTTACCTCAACAGCGGCTATACCCTGATGAGCGGTACGTCACCGGCAGCCGCATTCGTCGGGGGCTTGGCCGCCGCGATCTGGAGCAACGACACCCATGGCGCACTGTCATCACCGGACGCCGTGAAGGCTCGCCTGCAACTGACCTCCAGACCGGTGGTCTTCGAAGGGCAGAGCGGGAGGCTCGCGACCGGCATCGTCGATCCCGCGGTCGCGCTGCTCGATGCATCCCGCATCTGGCTGCGGCGACGGGGCGAGGAGGGCTACCAACCGGTGGAGATCGTCGGCTGGTGCGACGACTCCCTGGCGGTGGGACGCACCGATACCGGCAATCTGGTGAGTACGGACGCGATTCTACCCGCCCAGTTCGTCCGCCGGATCGTGCGCGCGAACGAGGGCTCCGCCGCCGCGGGCTGGTTCTTTTTTCGCGCGGAGCAGCGGATCGATGGCGAACCGGACCCGGCGGAATGGCGGCTCAAGCTGTTCGGCCCCGGCGCACTGACACCGGTGCGCGGACCGGACGACGAGAAAGGCGTGAATCAGCCCCTCCTGCAACTCAAGGATGGGGTCATCCTCAGTCTCGCCGAGATCGTTGACGTGATCGGTAACCCCGTTATTTCAATCGGCACCAGAAGGTGCCCGCGGTGAATCAGTGTCGGCGCCGACGCGCGTTATTCACTGTCCTTGCGGTCCTTGCGGTCCTTGCCGCCGACCTCAACCCGCGGGCGACGGCAGCCGAGTGCGGTGCGCTGGTGGGCGGCACCGAGTTCGGAAAACAACGGGAGCGCGGAAAAGATATCCGCGTGCAGCCGCGGGTTGAGGAGGACGGCGCAAAATACCTGCGGATCCGGTTCCTGCTGCGCGCCGCCGGCGCCGCGCCCTGGTACCTCGTGGTCCGGGATGGTGCCGGCCGCGCCGCGCAAATCATACGCCCCGCGGACTTCGGCGGCTCGCCGACCCTGTGGACGCGCCGCATCGACGGCTCCCGCGCCATGCTGGACCTGATCGGCGCCGCCGCGGACACCGCAATCGAGGTCACGGAGTACATCGCCATGCCGAGCAGCGGTGAAAAGACGTTCTACTCACTCATCAACGCGCAGGCGCCGCCGCGCCCCCTCTACCCCAACGGGCCCGAGGCCGCACAGCGGCTGGGCGACTCCGTCGGTCTGCTCACGTCGAGCGAGGACCGGCAGTCCTGGTGCTGCACCGGCGTGGCGGTCGCTGATGACCTGTTCCTGACGAACTGGCACTGTGGCGGTTTGCCGGACCGCGACAAGCGGTTCTTCTGGAACCCCGATCGCTGTGCGCGAACGCTCATCGATTTCTCATGGGATGGCGATAGGAACGGCCAAGAGTACCAGTGTAACGAGGTGCTGGCGACGAGCCGGGAACTCGACTTCGCGCTCCTGCGGATCGCTCCGCTCGCGGGGTCCGGGCCGGTGCGCCCGGCGCAGCTCGTCGCAGCCGGGTCGCCGACAACAACCGACGACACGCTGCGCCTGATTCACCATATGGCCTGTTTGCCAAAGCAACTGAGTGATCACTGCACGGTGCTGCGAACGCCCGCGCCGGGATGGATCGCGGATAGCGGCGATGTCCGTCTCTACCATGACTGCGGGTCGAATCCCGGCAGTTCCGGTGCCCCTATATTCGATCGGCACGGCGCCGTCGCGGCGCTTCATCATCAGGGGCGCGACCTGGATCAACAAACCTGCAAGCCGATCGACAACTTCAACAAGGCGATCCGCATCCAAGCGATCCTGAAGTCGCTGTGCGCCACGAACCCGGCGCTGGGTGCCCGCCTCGACCCCACTGAATGCCGGTTGTCACCCCCCCCCACCGAACCGGAACACAACCCCGTGAATCAACAGCCCTGACTTGGAAGACTGAGCCCCGGCCCGGCGTGATGTCGCACCAAGCGCACGCGTCACAGCATCCCCAGCTGCAGCTTGGCCTCGTCACTCATGTTGGACTGGTTCCAGGGCGGGTCCCAGACCAGCTCCACCTGGACCTCGCCGACGCCTTCCACTGAAGCCACCGCATCTTTGACCATCAGCGGCATCATCCCGGCCACCGGGCAGGCCGGGGCGGTGAGTGTCATGTCGATATTCACGTCACCGCGATCACTGATCGCGATCTTATAGATGAGTCCCAGGTCATAGATGTTGACCGGGATCTCGGGATCATGGACCTCGCGCAGCGCGGCGATGATCGGCTCGCGCAACTCTTCCGCGTCCATCCGCTCAACGGCCACATCCTCATGGTGGCGGGTGTCATCCGGCACCGCGTGATGCCGGCCGAATCCCGCGAAGCGAGCCAAACGATTCATTGGAGACCTCTCTACGACTTGCATGACGACCTCGAACCAGGCAGAGAAACCGCTAATCGATCGGCGCCTGCTCCAACCGGCTGCCCACCTGTTCCGCGACCTGATCGCGCAGGGCCTCCGGGGTCAGACAATCCAGTATTTCACCGGCGAAGCCCAGACACAGCATGCGCCGGGCCAGCGGTGCACTGATGCCGCGCGAACGCAGATAGAACAACTGTTCCGGCTCGATCTGCCCGACCGTCGTCCCGTGACTGCACTTCACATCGTCGGCATTGATCTCCAACTGGGGCTTGGTATCGATCTCCGCCCCTTCCGACAGCAACAGGTTACGGTTGGACATGGCGGCATCGGTCCGCTGGGCGTCTTTGGCGACATAGACCCGCCCGTCGAAAACCGCCCGGCCCTTGCCGTAGAGAATCCCTTTGAAGTTCTCCCGGCTGCTGCACTGCGGCAGGCGATGATCCACATCCAGGTGAAAATCCATCAATTGACGGTCACCGGCCAGATAGAGCCCCTGGAGATCGCACTCGGCATGCTCACCGGCAAAACGCACATTCAGATCGGTTCTCGCCCAGGAGGCGCCTAGACCGACATTGACACACTGATAGCGGCTGCCGGCCCCCAGACTGAGATAAAGCCCGGCGATATGGAAGGCATTGGCGCTTTCGGTCTGAATGCGCTGGTGCTTGAGTACCGCATCCCGTCCCAAAGACAACTCCAGAACCGAATTGGTGCAGTACAGCGCTTCACCGAGACTGACATAGCGCTCGATCAGGCTGGCCTGGGCGCCGGCCTCCAGCGCGACGACATGACGCGGTTGAGCGACGCGGGGCTCATCCATGCCGACCGACAGATGAATCAGTTCGATGGGCCGTTCCACTTGGGCACCGCGCTCCAGCAGAACCACCACGCCGTCGTCCAAACCGGCCGTATTGAGCGCGGCGAACAGGTGCTGCGCCTCGCCGGCGACACCATTGAGCCGGTCTTTGAGCGCATCCGGGTCGGATTTCAGGATCTGGGCCAGCCCACCCACCCGCAGCCCGGCCGGCAGGTGCTGCAGGTCGGACAGTCCAGGCACGAACCGGCCGTTGACCAGCACCACCCGATACGCCTCCAGACCCGGAACCAACAGGGGTTCGAGGTCCCGCGGTTCCAGCGGGGTGGCCGCCTTGGCGGTCGGGGTAAAGCCCTGCTCCAAGAGTCGGGTCAGGCTGGTATAGCGCCACGCCTCCTGCTTGTTGGTGGGAATGCCCTGATCGCGGACCTGGGCACGGGCCTGGGCGCGGCGACTGTCGAGCCATGCCAGTCCGGTATCCGCCGCGGGTCCGTCGTCCGCGAGCCAAGGCGCGAAGCCGTTGCCGGGTGTCGCGTTCATGCCGCCTCCTCGGCGCCAAGCCAGCCGTAGCCCTTGTCTTCGAGTTCCAAAGCCAGTTCTTTGCCGCCCGAGCGGATGATCTGGCCCTTCGCCAGCACATGCACATAGTCGGGCTGGATGTAATCGAGGAGCCGCTGATAATGCGTGACCAGGATCACCGAGCGCTCCGGACTGCGCAGTGCATTGACGCCGTCGGCAACGATGCGCAGGGCGTCGATATCCAAACCCGAGTCGGTCTCATCAAGGATGGCCAGCTTGGGCTCCAGGATAGCCATCTGGAAGATCTCGTTGCGCTTTTTCTCGCCGCCCGAAAAGCCGAAGTTGACCGGGCGTTTGAGCAATGAGTCATCCAGGTGCAGCACCTTCAGCTTTTCCTTCATCAGGCGCAGGAACGACACCGCGTCCAGTTCCGGCTCGCCGCGCGCCTTGCGAATGGCATTGAGCGCCGCTTTCAGAAAATAGGTGTTGTTGACTCCCGGCAGTTCCACCGGGTATTGGAAGGCGAGAAAAAGCCCCAGATGCGCACGTGCTTCCGGCTCCAGATCCAATAGATCCTGGCCTTCGAAGGTGACGCTGCCGCCGGTAACCGTATAGCCTTCCCGACCGGACAGCACATGCGCCAGGGTACTCTTGCCCGAGCCGTTAGGGCCCATGATCGCGTGCACTTCACCGCGGCCGATCTCCAGATCGAGACCCTTGAGGATCTCCTTGTCACCGACATTCGCTTTCAAACCCTTGACAGACAGCATCTCAACTCTCCGAAACTGAACGCGGCCAGCACGATGCCGCAATAACTTGGTTTGCGTACAATGCCTGCATGCGCATCAGCCCACCGCGCCCTCCAGACTGATCGACAGCAGTTTTTGCGCTTCCACCGCGAACTCCATCGGCAACTGGTTGAACACTTGTTTGCAGAACCCGTTGACGATCATGGAGACCGAATCCTCCGTGGTGAGTCCACGCGACCGGCAATAGAACAACTGGTCGTCGCTGATTTTCGAGGTGGTGGCCTCGTGTTCCATCTGCGCCGACGGGTTCTTGACCTCGATGTAAGGGAAGGTGTGGGCGCCGCACCGATCGCCGATCAGCAGCGAATCGCATTGGGTGTGATTGCGCGCCCCCTGCGCCTTGGCGGCGATGCGCACCAGCCCGCGGTAGGTCTGCTGGCCCTCCCCCGCCGAGATACCCTTGGAGACGATGGTCGAGCGGGTGTTGCGTCCCAGATGAATCATCTTGGTGCCGGTATCGGCTTGCTGGCGGCCCTTGGTGACGGCGACCGAGTAGAACTCACCGACCGAGTCGTCTCCGCGCAAGAGACAGCTAGGATATTTCCAGGTGATGGCCGAACCGGTCTCCACCTGAGTCCATGAAATCTTGGATCGGGCGCCCCGGCAGTCGCCGCGTTTGGTGACGAAGTTGTAGATGCCGCCGCGGCCCTGGGCGTCACCCGGATACCAGTTCTGGACCGTCGAATATTTGATCTCGGCGTCGTCCATGGCGATCAGCTCCACCACTGCGGCATGGAGCTGATTCTCGTCGCGCATGGGGGCGGTACAGCCTTCCAGATAGCTCACGTGACTACCGGCTTCGGCGACGATGAGCGTCCGCTCGAACTGACCGGTGTTGCGGGCGTTGATGCGGAAGTAGGTGCTCAGTTCCATCGGACAGCGCACCCCCTTGGGGACATACACGAAGGTCCCGTCGCTGAACACCGCGGCATTCAGGGCGGCGTAGAAGTTGTCGGTATGCGGGACGACGGACCCGAGATGTTGCTTGATCAGGTCCGGATAGTCGTGCACCGCCTCGGAGATCGCACAGAAGATGACGCCCGCTTCGGCCAGCTTGGTCCGGAAGGTGGTCGCCACCGACACGCTGTCGAACACGGCGTCCACGGCGATGCCGGACAGCGCCATCTGCTCCTCGATCGGAATGCCGAGCTTGTTATAGGTCTCGCGCAGCGCCGGGTCGATCTCGTCCAGACTCTTGGGGCCGTCCTTCGACTTGGGAGCCGAGAAATAGGAGATCGCCTGGTAGTCGATCTCCGGGTAATGGACGTGCGCCCACCTGGGAGTCGCCAGGGTCTGCCAGTGGCGAAACGCCTTGAGCCGGTACTCCAGCAAGAACTCCGGCTCACCCTTGCGGGCGGAGATGGCGCGCACTACCCCCTCGTCCAGACCCGGCAGGAAGGTATCGGACTCGATCTCGGTGATGAATCCGTGCTCGTACTCTGACTCAACGATGGCTTCGACGGCTGGGCTTGCGGACATCGCACCTGGCTCCATAACGACTATGCGCCCATTTCTGAGCGGTTTACTAGGTTTTTAATATACGCCTCGCGGGGCGCGTTTCAACACCTTTGCGCGATGAAAGCGGAAATTTTGACCTGCGGTGCCCGGACTGGGGAAGTGCGCGGCGCCCGGGGCCTTGACCTTCGTGCCGTTTAGTCGGATTGCAAGGCCGGCGGTCCGTCCGGTGGCCTTCGGTCTAGCCTGGACCACCGCGTCGTCTGTGCGGCCGTCGGTCCACGTAGCGAATCCTTATAGTTCTGTTGCCCGGGGATCGACAGGGATGGTTGTAACACGGATGTTGCGGCGCGTGCCCGGGAGGCTGTCGGACCCGACAGGTCGCAGCTTGACCCCAGAACACTCTGCTCAAACGCGTAAAGACTCTCCTAATCAATAACTTATGACAGAATTGATGGCGTCGATCATGACTCCGGCCAGTTGGGGGCTCGCCGAGTGCTTAGTCAGGCCATCTTGGCCTGATATTGTTAGGGCTGGAAGCCCTGACGACGCGTGCCTTGCGCGCTACGGCCGGGATGATGATCGAGGCCGATCTGAGGGGTCTGGACCAGTACGTCGCTGAAACAGATCTCTATACCGCCGTCTGGTGTGCCGCTCGACTTGCGCGGTGTAACCAGACATAATGCTCGTGGCGCCTTAGCCTTCGAGTGACACACCTCATAGTGTCGTCGGCCGTGTGCGCAAACTGCATAGGGAGCCGGTGTGAATCTTTTGAGCTTACTCTCGTCATTCGCAAGCTATCATCTGCTGCGCAACCATCGCGTGCTTGCTCCGAGTGGGGTGTTGATTAATCTCACCTACCGATGCAATTCAAGATGCAAGATGTGCAACATCTGGAAAATGCGTCCCGAAAACGAATTGACCTACACTGATTGGCAGACGATTCTCGGCGAAGGTCGGATCTTCCGGAAGATCATGCATCTCACGATAGCGGGTGGCGAGCCGACGCTGCATCCGGATCTCTCAAGGCTGGTGGCCTTATACATCGAGAAGATGCCGCGACTGCAGCTGTTGAGCTTCGTGACGCATGGGTTCCATACTAACCGCGTGTTGGCGTTCACGAAAGAGGCTGCGCGTCTATGTCAGGCTCGCGGGATCATGCTATCAATCACTGTGTCATTGGACGGTGTGGGGTCGACGCATGATGAATTGCGCGGAACTCCGCATGCGTTTGAGAAAACCTCGGCCACGTTATTGGCCCTCAAGTCTCTCCAGAAAAGCTGCAGCTTTTCATTCGGCGCTGCAGGGTTGATATGTCGTGAGAATCTCCGACGGATTCGGGATGCCCAAAGTTGGTGTGAGAGCCGTGAGATCGGTTTCAGCTTCCAACTGATCGGGTTTCATGAGACCTACGTTCAAAATTTAGCGCAAATCGCCACACTGGATTTCGGAAAGACCGAGCGGGATGATCTGTATTCTCTTCTCGGCAGTTTGGCGCGTGATCGCGACTTTCGCAAGCCGAAATCATTCCTGAAATCCTATTACTGGGCCGACATGCTTGCACTTTACAAGCAGGATCAGCTCCGGACGACACCCTGTCCCTTCGCGACCGATGCCTTTGTATTCGATAGTTTCGGCGATGTTTACTACTGCCTCTCCGAGCCGAAGATCGGAAACGTACGGTCAGGAAGAAGTCTCGACGAGATTTATTATCATCCAAACAATGTCGCAACGCGAAAAGACCGGGCGCGCAGCGTTTGTCTGAGCTGCAACAGCGGCTGCTTCGTAACGACCGGGCTGGCGAAAGACCTTACCAAGCTGGCTTGGTTCGCATTGACGGGCAAGCTGGGTCGCGTCGGGGTGTCGTGAGCGCAATTCAGCGCCGTTGCACGCGAGATCTTTAAGGAAGCAATCGGATGCGCATCGCGATGGTCGGGCAACGAGGGGTGCCGGCAACCCACGGCGGAGTCGAGCGCTATGTAGAGGAACTCGGCGCTCGGTTGGTTGCCCGGGGTCATGAGGTAACGGTTTACGTCCGGAGAAACTACGCGGCGGAGCGGCCTACGACCCATCGGGGGATACGCCTCGCATATCTACCTACGATCGGAACGAAGCATCTTGATGCGATTGTTCACACCGCGCTGTGCCTATGGGCATCACGGGGTAAGCGGTATGACGTCATACACTTTCAAGGGATCGGCCCTGGGTTGCTGGTTCCGTTGGCCAAGGTCTCTTCATCCGCGGTGATCGTGCTGACGGTGCATGGCCTGGATCAGGAGCGCGGGAAATGGGGATGGTTTGCGAGGCGCGCTTTGAGTATCGGTTGCTGGGTCAGCGCGCATCTTCCGGATGCGACCATCGCAAACGCCAGATGGCTCGTGGCTTATTATGCGACCCGGTATCGCAAGACGCTCCGGTATGTGCCGAACGGCGTTGTGGCGACGATGGCGCGCATACCGGGTTCTTTTAGTCGAGATCTCAAACTGGATCCCGGGCGCTACTTACTCTTCGTCGCGCGCTTTGTACCAGAAAAGGGTGTCGAGACCTTGCTGTACGCCTTTTCGGGTCTGAAGACCGATTTCAAGCTGGTTGTCGTCGGTGATTCGACCTACAGCAATGCTTACGTCCGCCGTGTGCGGCGCCTTGCGGAGCGTGATCGCCGTGTGGTGCTTACCGGTTTCGTCTACGGGGATGAGTTGGCCGAGCTCTTCTCGAATACGGCATTGTTCCTAACGGCATCCTTCGTCGAGGGCATGCCTCTGACACTGTTGACAGCGGTCGGCTATGGCGTGCCGGTCATCGCCACCAATATTCCGGCCCATGCCGAGGCCTTGGGGCGATCCGAGGTCGGCCATCTCTTGGTGGCGGCCGGAGATCGGTTGGCTCTGGCGCGCGCGATCGAAGACACGCTCGGTGATCTGGACGGGGCGCGGCAGGCCGCGCGACGCAATCGTGAGCGAATCCTCGAACATTATAACTGGGACGATGCCGCTGCACTGACGGAGCAGGTGTATCGGCAAGCCTTGGCGAGGGCATGATCCCCGATGCATGGCCGGCTTGGGTAGATCGCCGTCAGGCCGGAACGGCGTAGCCGAGGTTTCGGCAGATGAGGGCAGCGCAATCCGCCACGGAAGAAGCCCGAACCAGCGGGTCTGCTGCAAGCGCGCCAGAGATCGCGGTGTGCGACGGGTCGGCGACGGCTGCGAGCAGAAGTTGCTCATGGTTGACGAAACGTGCGAGCCAGGGGTCGATCGCTGCCGGGGTCGTCGGCCCGATCATCGGGCCGATCCCTTGCGTGCTGACGAGGGCGCGACCCTCCTCGACAATGCCGCGGTGAGTCATGGCGTTCATCTCGAGGAGCATCGGTTTCGGATTCGAGAGTGCTTCGATGAAAGGGACCACGGATTCCGAATACCAGGCGTGATAGCGTTGCCGCAGACTTGGCGGGGATTGCGTGGGGTCGGCGCGCAGCTCTTCGAGGATGCGCTGACGCAGTTCGGCGAGAAACAGGGCGCGGCCGCCCTGCGGGTTGACGACGTCGCCTCGGAGCAAACGAAAGTACTTGGTTGGTATGGCCCCAAGCGCTGCGATCTCATCGGCGCAGACGCCGTCAAGGGTGGTATTGCAAAGCCTGGCAGGAAGGTCGCGAATGTAATCTCTGCCTTCCCAGCTCAGCGCGACGATGAACCCGCGGTGGTTCAGCCCGGTGTAGGCCCAGTCGGCTTGCAGCGGGTCTTGACCTAAGATGGCCGCGGCCGTTCGGACGGTTACCCGGGGAAGCTCGCACAACCCGACGGTTCGCTGCACGCCGGCTCGTATCATGCGCGCCGTGGTGATGCTCAGTGGATTCGTCAGGTTGAGAACCCAGGCATCGGGGCACGCATCGATTAAAACACGACAGGTGCTCTCAAGCATGGGCGAGATGCGTAAAGCGCATTGAAGCGCTGCCGGACCAAGCGTTTCATCCGGCGCGATGCCGCATGCGAGCGCAACCTCTTCGTCGAACCGACGCCCCTCGTTGCCGCCGTATCGCGCCTGGTGAAGCACGATGCGGGAGCCGCGCACGGCGCGGCCCATGTCGATCGTCCAGTCGATGCTCCAGTTCAGGTTGGAAAGCCGGTTCCAAGCGTACCGGGCGACGCTGTCAAGACTCTCGGGATTCTGCCCGTTGAGCATCAAGACGTGTGGCGGTATTGCCTCCGCGCGCGCTTCGATGGCGTCGACCAGGGCGGCGGTAAATGGGGTGCTGCCGCCGACGACGGCGAGCTTGCTTTTCACCTTGTCCTCCAGGGTTCGGAAAATGCTCCTGTTGGATCCCCGCTCAGGATGTGAGATCCAATTGATCGGCGGGCTCAGCCACCCGGTCGAAGCGTGCCGCCCGGCTCATCAAGCGTCCGGCGCCTACCAAACCCGCGTCGTCGCCCATCTCCCCAAGCTCCAGCATCCGGTACCAATCCTGGCCAAGCGCCCATTCGCTTCGAGCGGCTGCTGTCGCGACCTTCTCGAGGTAACGCTCCCCCAGGGCATGGGCGAGCCCTCCCATGACGACGAAACGTTCGACACCCACGACGCAGTGGATGCCGGCGAGGACCGGTCCCAGCGGTTCGGCCACGCGGTCGACCACACGGCTTGCCCAGGGGTCGCCTGCGCGGAACGCCTCTGCGATCAGGGCATTGTCGAGTTGCGATGGATCGCCGCGGAGGATGTGGCCGAGGGACGAATCGACAAAGGCCGCGGGGTGCAAGCGGGCGAGGCGCAATGCCTGGTGGCGCAAAGCTCGACCTGAGGAGACTGCTCCGAGGTGACCTTTGTCTCCGCAGTCACAGACAGGTGCATCCGCGGAAAAATCAACGCGGAGATGTCCGATCTCGCCCCCGCGACCAGCCTCTCCGACGACTGGCCGACCATTCAGAAAGACCTTGTGGCCGATGCCGGAGCTGACGGTGATCACGCACAGGTCCTCCTCGTCGTGTCGCAGGAAGCAATGTCCCGCGGCACTGAGATCGTTCGAAACCAGAATGCTTGCCGTCGGCCACAACTGCCGGAGGCTTGCCGCCACCGGCTCCGGTCGATCGTCTCGACCCCAAAGCGTCGGGGCACGCAAGGCAATCCCCTGCGCGTTGACCGGTCCCGGAAAGCCAAGCGAGACCAACCGCGGGCTTGGGTCACCCAGGCGTTCGGCAAGAACACGCACACTCGCGTAGAGCATCGAACGAAGTTCGTCCGCAGAGGCTCGCGGAAACCGATGAAATGACGGAGTCTCCAAGCGCGCGGAGCGCACCACGCGACCGGAGCCGACATCGTAAACGCCGGCCCGCGAGCATGTGCCGCCGATGTCGAAGACGAGGATCCGGGGTTCGTCCATACCGTGAGGTCGTCCTGCTGTCGTTCGGCTCAGCGAGGGTCCGCTGGCGCCGGCGACTCGGAAACGTCGAGCTGCTCGCCGGTCGTTGCATCGATTCGTTCAGCAAGCCGATTGATCGCGATGGCGAGCACCGTCCGGTCCAGGTCCTCGGCCGATTCCAGGAACCGTGTGGCTCCGATCTTGGTCGGCAAGACCAGGTGCGCTCGTCCACCCCTGTGCCGGGCAGCCTGTTGCAGCGCGTCATCGCACAACTCCGGACTGAGCAAGGGGCAGTAGATGGGTAGCCCCAGCGCCGTCAGGAGAGCGAGTACGCGGTCCTCGAATATCGACTCGGTCAGCCCGAGTGTCGTAGAGATCGCCATGGTGAGAGCCATATCGATCGCCACGGCTTCGCCATGGGACAGTCGGTACCCGGATACCGACTCAAGCAACGGACTAAAGGTGTGCCCGAGATCGACCGGACGCCCGAATCCGCGGTCCTCGAACGGATTGTCCTCCAGTTCTTCCAGCATGCGGGTGGCGGCCCGCCATACGATCTCCGTTCCTTGGCTTTGTGGACTCCGAAATCCGGTCCGGACCAACGTCTCGGCGTACTGCTCGACGAAATCGAAGAGCTCGGGATCGCATACAATTGCGATCTTGACAATCTCGGCAAAACCTTCGCGCAGTTGCTTGGGCGAGAGACTCTGGAGGAACTTCGGGGCAATCAGGACATGACGTGGGCCGTGAAAGGATCCAAGGTAACTCTTGTAGCCGCGAAAGTTGATCGCACACTTATACCCGATACCCGCGTCGACCTGTCCCACTAAGGTGGTCGGGACGCGGACGTGATCAATCCCGCGCCGGATCCAGGCGGCGGCGACAGCGGTGATGTCGGTACAGACACCGCCGCCGATTCCGACCAGTAGATCCCCGCGATTGATCGGTACGGAGGACGCGTGGCTGCAGATGCGCTCCACTTGGGCTAGATCCTTACGGGACTCGTCGCAGTCGAGCACAAGGATTTCTGCGCTCTCCGATACGGCGCCGACAATCACCTCGCGATAGAGACGGTTGACGGTGGGCGTCGTTACGATCAGGCAGTTTCTGCCTTCCGTCCAGTGCTTTAGCGAGCGAAGCGCCCGGGCGAGCACCGCATCCGAGAACTCGACGTCTTGTTGCACATGCCGGACGACCGCGCACCGGTACGCGCACTCCGTCACGGGTTCTGCAGCGTCCGGCCTTCCGGACTGGTCGAGGGTGTTTCGGGGCGGCATGGGGACTCTACAACAGCTCACGAAAATGCGTGACGCGCTCATCGAGAAGCACGTCGAGACTGTTCGCTGGGGTATTGCACCTGGGTTCTGTGCAGTGCTGCTCGTCCGGGCAGGACGGGGCTACGAAGTCTGCGTAATAGGCAAGGACCGCAGCCAAGCTTTCTTCGATAGCGTAACATGGTCGATCGCCCAGCGCATCCAGGCGCGTTCGGTCGGCATAGACCCGGTCAATGTCGGCAGACCGGCCGGGGCGGATCTCGAGTGTGACCCGATCCGCGAGGCCCGCGACACGCAGTAGGGTCTCAAGAATTTGGCGGCCGCTGGTCTCTCGACCCGCGGCAACGTTGTAGGCGAGACCAGGCTCGCCGCGCGTGGCGATCAGTCGCAGGGCGCGGGCGGTGTCGCGGACGTCGATAAAATCACGGGTGGTGTGAAGCGGGCCGACCGAGATCAGGGGGGCGCGAGCGCCCCCTGCGATTGCCGCGACCTGCCGGCCGAGCCATCCGCAGAGGTGGCGCTCGTCTTGACCCGGGCCAACGGGGTTGAAGATGCGCGCCCACAAGGCCGGCACCCCGAATTGATTCGCCAGAATGCGTCCGAGCTCCTCGGCGGCTCGCTTGGTCGCTGAATAGGGATCAATGGGTGCGCAGACCCTGTCTTCGCTCAACGGGAGATGTTGGTCCGGAACGGACCCGTAGATCGAGCCCGACGATCCGAACAGGACGGGCGGTGCGGAGGCCCCGAGACAGGCAAGTGACTCCAAAACGGAGACCACGCCGCCGATGTTTGCTGCAACGAGCTCGGACGGCGGGTCATCGCGAAGCGCGGCGGCCAGGTGCACGACGAGGTCCGGCCGGTGTTCCGCCACGAGCTGCCTGAGTGCCGCGGTGTCCGTCACATCGAGCGTGCGATAGGCGTAACGTGAGTTGCGGAGGCCGTTCACGAGCGTTGGCGGCATCGGCGCCGGAACTCGAATCTCACCCCAATGCACGCTATGGGTGAAGTGGTTATCCAGCCTCGCGGAGCGACCAACGCCGATAATCGAGACCACGGGGTCCGCGGCGAGCCAATCCGCGACCAGATAGCGCCCGAGAAACCCTTGCGCACCGGTGATCAGCACCTTCAAGTGGTTTCGGATCATGCGTTGTCCTCCAAAGGCATCCGCAGCATCTCCGCGATGCCGCTCTCGATTGTAGTGCTCGCGCGCCAGCCCAACTCTCGCGCCGCTCGGCTCGGATCGCTGACCAACTCGAGGATTGCTGCGCCGGGGGGTCGGTCCGGCGACTCGGCAATCCGTATCTCTCCCTCACCGCCCGAGAGCGCCAGGACGCGGCGGGCGAGATCGGCGACCGAAAGACCTTGCCCGCTGCCGAGGTTGAAGACACGGACCGGCGCAGGCAATGCTGCGCGGCAGCACGCGATCAGAGCATCCGTCAGATCTGCGACAAAGCAGTAGTCACGGATCGGGCGCGGGTCGAACAGCTCGATCAGGTTACCCTGCCTCGCTTGGCGAACGAGCGATCCGACCAAGGAGGTCGCAGGCATCCCGGGGCCGTAGACGAGAAAGGGGCGGCCAATCACGGCCTCGAGACCAGCAGACCGGGCACCGGCACGAACGAATGCCTCCGCTCCGATCTTGGCGGCCGCATAGGGGGAACGCGGTGCTTGCGGTGCGTCTTCATCGACCGGATTGCGCAACGGCTGCCCGTAAACCTCCGCGGAGGACACATAGACCAGGCGCGGCACACCGACACGGATACAGGCATCGACCACGGCCGCCGTGCCGCTGACGTGGGCGCGCGCGTACTCAACCGACGCCCGGAAGGAGGCGGCGACCGAAGGCGGCCCTGCCAGATGCACGACTGCCGACACATCTTCGAACAGCCGCGCCAAGATCGCAGCGTCCCAGATGTCGCCGCAGCAGTTCTCGACGCCCTCGGGCGGCAACACGACCGGCGCCCCTTTGGGGCCCAGCAAGGTGCGAACGGGGTTCTTCCCATCGGCAAGGGCGCGGACTAGGTACGAGCCGATGAAGCCGCCACCACCCGTGACCGCAATCGTCATGTTGGTCATAGGGTCACGCTTCGGCGGTTCGGTCGCCGCGGCGTGCCCAACCCTCGGCTTCCGGCCGTGCCTTGGCGGCCAAGGCTCGCGCGACCATGGGTGCGATATCGTCGAGCGCTGCGATGTCTTCTTCACGCACCCACTGGATGTCGTCTGCGAGCAGGTCATCGCCGATCTCAGCCAACAACAACCGCGTGCGGATGATCCGTCTCGCGTCGGTGTCGATATCGTCGAAGAGCGCAATCGGCACGATGTCGCTCACCGAGGGCCGATGACCCGCGCCGAGGGCCGGCAGGATGGAGGAAATCGGCATGCCGTCGGTGTCGGCCGCAACGGTGGGGAGCCGCAACATACCTTCCGGGCTTCGCACCAAGGCGACGCCCCGATGACTGCAACAGAGCAGCGCGACGACCTGGTCGTCGGGTGATGTCGACCAATGCTCGAAGTCTTGTGCGTTGTGTCGGACCAGCTCCTCTGCCCGGTCGATCGAACTCATGTCGTTGACGTCGATCCAAGGTGCATCGTGAAAGAAGCCAAATACCGCAGCGTTGCGGCTCAGGAGACGGTTCGCCAGGGCGGGTAGCCCGATCGTCTCGCCGGGGTCGAATACGGTCAGGGCGTTCGGGCTCAGCACGGAGATCGCACTGCAGACGCGCACCCTGAAGCTTGGCTTCTCTCGATAGGCGGTCACCTGGTCCCCGTCCATGCAGATCTCGCCGAATGGGATGGAAAAGGGCTCGTCATGCACAGCCAAGGTGAGCGTCGCTGCGGCTTCGCGATGCTTGGCGAGAATCGACCTGAGATCCAAGCTGGTGAGGTTGTCGGCGTTGACGACCACGACCTCCGCTCGGTCGCCGAGATAGGCCAAAGCGCCGATCGAGCCGAGGGGGTGGGGCTCGGTGATGACCGCCAGCTTCGCGCCCAAGGTCTCCGCGACCTTGCGACAACGCGATCGTGCGAAGTCACCAACCCCGTCGGCGCGTGACGAAACCGCGATATGGATGTCCATGATCCCGGCGCGGAGGAGTGCGATCAGATTCCGCTCCAGGAGAGCGACCCCCCGGATGGGCACCAAGGGCTTCGGATGTAAGGCTCCCGAGCGCTGCATCCGCTCCCCCGAGCCGCCGGCGACGATCAGTCCGGCGACGCTCATGGGTGGTCCGCAATCGGCTGAGCCGGGTCAACGGGTGCGGCCTGCGACCCGGACTCAGATCGGAGCGGATCCGATGCGGACCGGCGCGGCCTGCCCGATGCAGCATCAACCCGATCAGCACAGTGGCCACACGGTTTAGTCTGGAGAAATCGTCGTCGCACGTCCATACCTCCGGAATCGACCGTCAGGCTGTCCGACGATGCGCGTCGAAGAGACGGCGAAACAGCGCATCATGCGCTGCCGCCATGATCTCCGGGCGGTGCCGCTCGCCGTATCGCTGCCGCGCGGCTTGTCCCAATCGATCGGCCAAAGGCTGGTTATGGAGTAGCCTCTGCATCGCTTGCGCTGCGCGTTCGGGATCTCCCGGCGGAACCAGAAGCGCCGTGATGCCGTCTTCGACGATCTCCAGATTGCCCGGAAGCGCGGTAATCACCGCGGGCAATCCAACGGACATGCTCTCGTGAATGGCTGTCGGCGAAGAATCCAAGGTGCTCAGATGCGCGAAGACGTCGACGGCCTTGTAGACATCGCCGATCGGGCCTGGATAGCTCAAGAGTCTGACGCGATCCTCGATGTGCAGCGCCTGCGCCATACGGCGTAGGGCATTGAGATACCCCGGATCCTCGGCAACGAACCCGACTCCGACGAAGAACACATCCGGTTGCTGATCAAGCACCGAACGGGCTGCCTCAAGGAAGATCTCGTAACCCTTGCGGGGAATGATCCGCGAGATCTGACCGATCACTTTGATCGCCGGGTCGTCCGGCAAACCGAGGGCCCGCCGTGCTTCGCCGCGTGTCAAGCTACTCAGCGCCGGGGGAACACCGTTTTGTATCAAGACCAGCTCCGCCTTTTGGCTCCAACGCCATTTTCGGAAATCGTCCAGCGTTGCTTGCGCATCGCTGATCAGTGCGTCGACCCCGGCCATGCACGCCTGCCCGACGAAATACTTGATCGGAAGGTTCCAGAAACTTGTGTAGTAGGCCGTGGACACGACCACTGGGACCTTGGCGAGCTTCGCGGCCACTATGCCCAAAGCGGTCGGCGTCCCCAATCTCGCATCGACCACGTCGATTCGACTGCGCCTAAACTCGCGTGCGAGTCGGCTGACTGCCCTGAACTGGTTCAAAAGGCGACCGGGTCCTGCGAACGACAATCCCAACTCGACGACCTCGATGCCATGCGCACGATACCGATCACGCATCGAACCGACCTGTTGATCCTGCGCGTCATCTGTCGGCGAGATCACGATTACGACATGCTCGATCCGGAGCGGATCGTAGGCGACTGCCGTATTGAGAAGTCTCGTTTCGTCTCCGGCGATAGTCAGCCGTCGGGTGACCGACGCAACGCGCAAAGGGTAAGTCATGAACAAAGATCCTGTTCCATAGTCAGGTGCAATCCGTATCGTCGCGGGAAGCGTGGGTCAAGGCCGCAACTCGGTTGGTGGGGTGACGTCGCGCACCGGCACTGCCCGACAATATATCGGCGACCGCTGAAACAACATCCTCGACGTCCAGGTTCGAGAGCGCCGCGGAAAGGGGAAGACTCACGGTTGTGCGGCCGATTTCACGGGCATTGGGATAGGCGTCGACTTGCCAACGAAAGGTTTCAGCGTAATAGGGATGCTCGGGGATCGACAGATAATGAACGCCGACGCCGATGTTCCGATCAATCATTTCCGACAGGAATCGATCCCGCGAGATACCGGATTCCGCTTCATTGACCCGAATGGTATAAAGGTGATAGGCATGACGACTGCCTGCCGCGGGTTCGTTCGGGCACTGAATCGGTAAACACCGAAAAGCGGCTTGGTAGCGCCGCCAAATCGCTTGACGGCGAAGCCAGTTCCGGTCTACCCGCGCAAGCTGATGGATGCCGATGGCAGCCTGAAGATCGGTCATGTTGTATTTGAAGCCGCAGTCGGTGACGAAATAGTGCTTATGCCCAATGTCGCCATAACGACGCCAGGCATCCGCCGATAGTCCGTGTAATGCGAGCACCTTGATCCGGGCGATGTCTTTGGCCTCGCGAGCGATCACCATGCCGCCCTCTCCGGTGACGACGTTCTTGGTGGTATAGAATGAAAAACAACCGAAATCGCCGAAGGTTCCCGCTTTCGTCCCATCGAGTTCCGTTTCGATCGCGTGTGCGCAATCCTCGATGACGATCAGGCCGTGTCGGCGAGCGATCGCCATGATGCGGCCCATCTCGCAAGGGCGGCCTCCGAAGTGAACCGGAATGATGGCGCGCGTACGTGGCGTGATGCGCTGATCGAGGTCGCTCGGGTCGATGTTCATCGTGTCCGGATCGACGTCCGCCAAGACCGGAGTTCCCTTGGCGTGAATGATCGCATTGACGGTGGCGCAGAAGGTCAGTGCCGTCGTGATGACCTCGTCACCGGGCGCGATATCGATGGCTACCATACTCAGATGTAGCGCGGCAGTGCAGGAGTTGACCGCAGCGACGTACTCGGCCTCTTTATATCGGCTGAAAGCGTCTTCAAAACGACCCACGCGAGGCCCGGTTCCAAGCCAACCGGAAGCCAGCGTATCCAGCACTTCCGCCACTTCCTCGTCTCCCAATTGAGGCTTCCCGAAGGTCAGAAAAGAGTCTCTGCGTCTCATCTCTGTATTCCATCGATCTGACCAACGATGTTGCCGTGGGTAGTCCGACGCTCGGCGACGTCTCGCGACTACGCCCCCTCCCGGATCCCCCGGCGCGGAATCGACATGAGGCGACCGAAATTTGGAATTGCTGCCCAGCCCGGCAGCTTCGTGCGGAAGCTTGCACATCGGCCGTTAGCACTAGTCGCTGATATTGTAGAATGCTGTCCCTAACTTTGTGTTATTCGACGGAACCAATTCTAAACTCCGTATATTATAGCATCGATCTAGAATCGCGGACAACTCATGGCGACTATGTGGTCCTTGTGGACCCACTCCCAGGCGATCAATGCCTGCACCGTGGCCATAGCGACCGTCGACGCGGATACTCTCGGCAGGCAGGAGGATGAGATTGTTCCGGTAGCGCCTGGGGCTCTCGTTCACCCGAGTCTTCGTAAAGCGCCGCTGGCGTCATCACTCCACCTCGCAACCCTGTACCTGTCCGACGGGATTTCACTGGTTTGCGCAGCGCTGGACTTGATAATACGAACGGTTCGCATTAATATCCGATTTAGTGTGCGTTTGCCGTACGCCCCGTCGCCTGAAATCTGTTCCCGCTCAAGGAGCCCAACCCCGTGAATGCTGTCTTCCGTACTCTCGCCGTTGCCGCGGCATTGACCCTGAGCCTGCCGAGCGCCGCGACCGTCGCCGCCGATGAAGTCAACGTCTACTCGTCGCGCAAAGAGGAGCTGATCAAGCCGCTGCTGGATCGCTTCACCGCCCAAACCGGGATTGCGGTCAATCTGGTGACCGGCAAGGAGGATGCGCTGCTCCAGCGGCTCAAGAGCGAAGGAGCCAACTCACCCGCCGACCTGCTGGTCACCACGGATGCGGGCAACCTGCACCGCGCCAAGGCGGCCGGGGTGACCCAACCCCTGGTCTCGGATGCCCTGACTACGGCGATTCCGGCCGTCTTCCGCGACCCGGAGGGCCATTGGGTGGGGCTCACAATGCGCGCCCGGCCGATCCTGTACGTCAAGGGCAAGGTCGACCCGGCGACGCTGTCCACCTATGAGGCGCTGGCCGGCCCGGATTTCAAGGGACGCATCTGTATCCGCTCGTCCGACAACATCTACAACCAGTCACTGGTCGCGTCGCTGATCGCCGCGAACGGGGAAGCGGCGACCGAGACCTGGGCGCGGGGGCTGGTCGCCAATCTGGCGCGTCCGCCCAAGGGCGGGGATCGGGATCAGATCAAGGCCGCGGCCGCCGGTGAGTGCGACATCGCCGTCGCCAACACCTACTATCTGGCCGGGATGCTGACCGGCAAGGACGCGGCCGATCGGACTGCCGCTGAATCCGTGGCGGTCTTCTGGCCCAATCAGGACGGGCGCGGCACCCATGTCAACGTCAGCGGGGCGGCGCTGACCGCTGCCGCCAAGCACAAGGACGCGGCGGTCCAATTGGTGGAATTTCTGGCAAGCCCCGAGTCCCAGCAGTGGTATGCGCAGGAAAACGGCGAGTACCCGGTGCGTGATGGCGTGGCCGTCAGCGCCACGCTGACCGCCTGGGGTCCATTCAAAGCCGATTCACTGAATCTGGCGCGGCTCGGCGAACTCAATGCCCCGGCGGTCAAGTTGATGGACCGGGCGGGCTGGAAATAGCCGAAGACACCGGTTGAATACCAACTCCGCCTCGCGGCTCTGGTCCGCCGGCATCGTCAGCGTCGCCCTGGTGCTGGCCCTGCCGGTGCTGGTGATCGCCGGCTTTGTGTTCGTCCCGGCGGGCGACACCTGGCGCCATCTGGCGGCCACGGTCCTGCCGGACTATGTGACCAACTCGCTGCTGTTGATGCTGGGGGTCACGGTCGGCACCCTGATCGGCGGGGTCGGCACCGCCTGGCTCACCAGCATGTGCCAGTTCCCCGGTCGCGGGCTCTTCGAGTGGGCCTTGCTGCTGCCGATGGCGATGCCGGCCTATATCATCGCCTACACCTATACGGGGATGCTCGACTTCGCCGGACCGGTGCAAACCAGCCTGCGGGGCCTCACCGGCTGGGGCCACGGGGACTATTGGTTCCCGGAGGTGCGCTCCTTGGGCGGGGCGGCACTGATGCTGTCGCTGGTCCTCTATCCCTATGTGTATCTACTCACCCGGGCGGCCTTTCTGAGCCAGTCGCTGTGCGTGCTCGAGGTCAGCCGCACCCTGGGCAACGGACCCTGGCAGACCTTTTGGCGCGTCGCGCTGCCGCTGGCCCGGCCGGCGATTGCGGCCGGCCTGTCATTGGCCCTGATGGAGACCCTGGCGGATTACGGCACCGTGCAGTATTTCGGTGTTCAGACCTTCACCACCGGGATCTTTCGCACCTGGTACGGGCTGGGCGACCCGGCCGGGGCGGCCCAGCTCTCGGCCCTGCTGCTGAGCTTCGTGCTGGTGCTGATCGCGTTGGAGCACAGCTCCCGCCGCCATTCACGCTATCACCAGACGAGTCAGCGTCACCAGTCGATCCGCCGCCACCGCCTGCGCGGCTGGCGGGCCGCGGCGGCTGTCGCCTTTTCGGCGCTGCCCCTGCTGTTCGGCTTCCTGATCCCCGCGGGGCAACTCGCGGTCTGGGCGGCGACCATCGCCCACACTGTCTATGATGCGCAGTTCCTGAGTCTGGTCCTCCACAGCCTGGGATTGGCAGCATTGGCCGCACTCGCCGCACTGGTCTTCGCCGTACTGCTCGCCTACGGCAAACGGCTGCAGCCGTCGCCGCCGGTGCGCACGGCCGTGCGGCTCGCCGGGCTGGGTTACGCCGTCCCCGGTACCGTGATCGCCATCGGCGTGATCATCCCCTTCGCCTGGCTCGACAACACCCTGGATGCCTGGCTGCGCGCCACCTTCCAGGTGTCCACCGGGCTGCTGCTGAGCGGTACCCTGGCCGCGCTGCTGTTCGCCTATCTGGTGCGCTTCCTGGCGGTCGCGCTGCAAACGGTCGAGGCCGGACTCGGCAAGATTCGGCCTTCCATGGACGAGGCCGCCCGCTCCATGGCCCTGCGCCCCGGCCAGGTGCTGCGGCGCGTCCATCTGCCGATGCTCAAAGGCAGCCTGATCACCGCCCTGCTGCTGGTCTTCGTCGATGTGCTCAAGGAACTGCCGGCGACCCTGATCCTGCGGCCGTTCAATTTCAACACGCTGGCAGTGCGCGCCTTTGAACTCGCCAGCGACGAGCGGCTGGCCGATTCAGCCCCGGCCGCGCTGACCATCGTCCTGGCCGGGCTGATTCCGGTCATCCTCCTGAGCCGTTCCATTACCCGGTCCCGCGATGCCCATTCAACTTGAAGTCCGCGACGTGACCGTCGCCTATGGCGGACGCGCGATTGTGCGCGCGGTGTCATTCGAGCTCGAGGCCGGCGCCATCGGCTGCCTGCTCGGCCCCAGCGGCTGCGGCAAGACCACGGTGCTGCGGGCCATCGCCGGTTTCGAGCCGGTGACCCGCGGCGCGATCCTGATCCGCGGCCGGGAAGTCTCGGGGCCGGACCGCACCCTGGCGCCGGAGGCGCGCCGCATCGGCATGGTGTTTCAGGACTTCGCCCTGTTCCCGCACCTCACGGTGGCACGCAACGTCGGCTTCGGCCTGCGCGCCCTGCCCCGGCGGGCGCGCGCCGAGCGGGTCGACGCGCTGTTGGAGTTGGTCGGCATGCAACCGGCCGCCCAGCAGTATCCCCACCAGCTTTCGGGCGGGATGCAGCAGCGGGTGGCCCTGGCCCGCGCCATGGCCCCACGCCCGGACATCCTGCTGCTGGACGAGCCCTTCTCGAGCATGGACGCGGACTTGCGCGAGCAACTGGCGCGCGAGGTGGGTGAGGTGCTGCGGCGTGACGGGGTCACCGCGGTCCTGGTCACCCACGACCAGTTCGAGGCCTTCGCCATGGCCGATCAGATCGGCGTCCTGGGTCAAGGCCGGATCCATCAATGGGGGACCGGATTCGATCTCTACCATGAACCGGCCGACCGCTTCGTGGCGGACTTCATCGGCCAGGGCGTCATCCTCCCCGCTGAGGTCGTCGATGCACTGCGGGTGCGGACCGAACTCGGGCGGGTGGCCGGGGCGCACACCCATGGGCTGCAAGCCGGTGATGCGGCCGAAGTCCTGATCCGCCCCGATGACCTGATCTACGACGAGTCCAGCCCGCGCCGCGCCACCGTCGTCGCCCGCGCCTTCCGCGGCGCCGAGTATCTCTACACCCTGCGCCTGGAAAGCGGGACCCAATGTCTGTGTCTGGTCCCCAGTCACCACCAGCACGCCATCGGCGACAACATCGGTATCCGTCTGGAGGCCACGCACCTGGTGGTCTTTCCACCCGGCGCCGCGGGCGCCCCGCCGCTTCGCGTCACCTGAGGCGATTTCCGACAATTTGGATACCGGTCAGTGTCGATGCGACTTCAGTCGCACCTGCGTCCGAGCCGATGGTCGGTGGTCTCCGGTGTTCCGGAAATCACCTGAAGTGGCCGTCAGTGCGGCAGGATGCGGGGATCCAGCGCCATGGGCGAGCAGGCTCGGCAAGTGCGGCGCTGCGAAGACCAGGCGCAACAGGGCGCAGCACGGCGGCGGGGGGTCCGGCCCCGACTATGGTAAAGTCGCGACCCAGCGATCGATACAGACACGGAGACCCCTGATGACCTTGCCGCACACCGTTCGCGCCCTTTATCTCAAAGCCCGCCTCATCGGGTCGGTCGCGCTACTCGCGCTCGTGGTCGGCTGCAGCCAGGGGCTCTACGAAAAACGGTTGATCGAGCCCGACGCGTCGCAGGGTCAGTCCTGTCAAAACCGGTGTGAATTGCTCAAGACCCAGTGCCGCCAGCGCCAGGAGACCCGCGAGCGCGCCTGCCAGGACTGGTACAAGCAGGCCAAGGAGGACTACGACCTGTGCCGCGGCGGTGGGGCGGGAAAATGCCGATCGGCTCAAACCTGCCTGGGGGCGGATATGCGCATTTGTGACCGGCAATACGAGGACTGCTTCATCACCTGCGGCGGCCGCGTCGAGAAACGGATCAAGATCAGTCCGGACACCAAGTCGAAGACCGAAACCGCCGCAGCCGGCAAGGCGGCGGCGACCGACTGAGATACCCTTTTGCTCCCATCCTGCTAGAATTCGCGAGCCTCGTGGATACCGTTCCGCGCACGCCCCCGCAAACTGCCTAACCCGCCGGATCAAACCCGGTCCCGGCGGCCTCGACCCTAACCTGGAGGACAACTTCGATGGCCCAACTCTTTTCCGCCGACTGGATGAACGAACTCAAGGATGCCTGGAACAACGAACCCGAAGTGTGCGAGAAGCTGGCCGAGATCGGCTTCGACTCCGTGATCTACTGTGGCTTCAAGAACGAAGACAATCCCCGTGGCATCTTCGTGGTCGAAAAGGGCATCTGCGTGCGTGCCGGCGCCTGGACCGCGGGCGACCCGGAAGCCAACTGGGACATGCGCGCTGATCTCAAGGACTGGCTCAAGTGGGTCGAGAACGGCATCGGCATGGCCGGCATGGGCATCGCCTTCGCCACCGGCAAACTCAAGTTCAAGGTCGGCGACTACAAGGGCATGATCAAGGACCCGCGCATGGCCAATCCCTTCGTCAAGAGTTTCGGCCTGATGCAGCTCATCGGCGCCGACGAAATCGGCTGAGACATCCGCCGCCGCCGTGCGCAAACCCGCCGCCTCGGCGGGCTTCGCGCCACGGCAACCCTAAGGCGATTTCCGAAGCACTTCCTACCACGTTGACTCGCTCTCCCCGGCGACCGCCGCGGCGCAACCGGAGGCCGACGCTTTAGCGGGCGGCATCGCCACGGCTAAAGTTCTCCAGTCTCCACCGAACACCAAGATCGTGAAAGGTTGCAAATCCGGCACGCTACGCCACAATTGCAACCATGATCACCCGGCAAATCCAGCCCCTCCTGGAGCGTCGCCTCCGCCAGTTCCCGGCCGTGGCCCTGCTTGGCCCCCGCCAGGTGGGCAAGACCACGCTGGCCCGCACCTGTCCGACCGCGGCGGGTGCCCTGTACCTGGACCTGGAAAACCCGGCGGATCTTGAGAAACTGTCGGATGCACGCGGCTATCTGGACGCCCACCGCGGCCGGCTCACGATCATTGACGAGGTGCAGCGCGCCCCGCGGCTCTTCCAGGTGCTGCGGGGACTCATCGACGAGCGCGTCCTGGCGGGCGAACCGGCCGGCCAGTTTCTGCTGCTCGGGTCCGCCTCGCTGGACCTGCTGCAACAATCGAGCGAAAGCCTCGCCGGACGCATCGCCTATTTGGAATTGGCACCCTTCGACCTGCTGGAGATCGATCCACCGGACCAAACGCGGCTATGGACGCGCGGCGGCTTCCCGCGCAGTTTCCTCGCCGCGACCGACGGCGACAGTGTGATCTGGCGCGAGGGATTCATCCGCACCTATCTGGAGCGGGACATCCCCCAGCTTGGGCCGCGCATCCCGGCCGAGACACTCCGTCGCTTCTGGACCATGCTCGCCCACGCCCAGGGCGGACTGCACAATGCCGCGGAACTGGCGCGGGCACTTGCCGTCGATGGCAAAACTGTCGCCCGTTATCTGGACCTGATGGTCGACCTGCTCCTGGTGCGCCGCCTGCCGCCCTATTTTGCCAATGTGCGCAAGCGGCTGGTCAAGTCGCCCAAGGTTTATGTGCGCGACAGCGGCCTGATCCACACCCTGCTGCGTCTGGACGATCTGGACGATCTGCTCGGGCACCCGGTGGCCGGCGCGAGTTGGGAAGGGTTCGTCATCGAGACGCTCTTGCGCGCCGCCCCCGAGCGCACCCAGGCGAGTTTCTACCGCACCGCCACCGGCGTCGAGGTCGATCTGGTATTGGAACTGCCGGGCAACCGGCGCTGGGCCATCGAGATCAAGCGCGGCCTGGCCCCGAAAGTCGAGCCGGGTCTGCGCCAAGCCTTGGACGACCTCCGGCCGGAATGCGCCTTTCTGGTCTACTCCGGGGATGAGCGCTATCCAAAGGGCCAAGGCATTGAGGCGATTGGGCTCAGAGGGCTCGCGGCGGAATTAGCGGGTATGGCTGGCTGACCGATGCGGTCCGGCGCGCATGGGCGATCTATATTTGTACCACGCGTGCTCAACCTCCGGTGACCGGGGCGACGCGACCGGAGGTCGACGCTCTAGCGGGCGGCGGCGCGTTCGGCTGAAACCTCGACCTCCTGTCTGTTGTGCGGGTGCGGCACGATCCGCAGGAGGCTGTAGGCGGCTTTAGGGGCGACTGAAGTCGCCTCTACACGTCGCCCCTACACGTTGGTACATCGTTTCCCGAAAATCACCTGAGATCCGCCAGGATCTCCTCGGCCAGGGTGCGCAGCTCCGGGGGGCACCGGCGAGGGCGTCCGCCGGGTCATCCGCCGCGGCGGCGCCCAACGCGAGGGCGAAAGGTTGCAGGAAGTCCGCCCAAGTGCCCGCCCCCATCAGATCCTTCAGAGCCGACCCCAGGCCGATATGTCGGCACTCGCGGGCCTGCTCCTTGAGCCGGTAGAAGGCATTCCGATCCCCTGCGGCGGCGGCCTGAGTCAGGCGATCAAGTGCTTGCAGCGCCAGGTCGCGGTTGCCGCGAGGTCATCCCACTGACCGACCGCGAACGCCGGGCCATCGAACTCGCCGTTCTCGAACTGATCCCGCCAGACTCCCCGCTGACTCTGAAACCCGCTAAGATGGGTGCCGGCCGCGATGAGACGGCACGAGGACACAGGGGGACGCTTGATCGATGAAACGATTGGCAATTGAGTCCGATCCCGACGCGCGCGCGAGCCCACTGGCCGCGAGTCCCGTGCCCCAGCCCGGGCACCGCGCATTTCTGTCGCACAACAGCGCCGACAAGGCTGCGGTGGCAGAGCTTGCACGGCGCCTGGAGGCCGCCGGTATCTCGTGCTGGCTCGATCAATGGAACCTGATACCGGGCGATCCCTGGGACCTGGCCCTTGAAGACGCCCTCGGTTCTTGCGCTGTCTGCTGCGTCTTCTTCGGCCCCAGCGGACTTGGCCCCTGGCACCATGAGGAGATGCGACTCGCCATCCGCCGCCGGGTCACTGACCCGCTTCACCGCCTGCGCGTCCTGCCGGTGATCCTGCCAGGCGGACAGCGCACCGCCGAGAGCCAGCTACCGCCGTTCCTCCAGGGCCACACTTGGGTCCTGTTCCAGCAAACACTCGACGACGCGGACGCGTTCCATCGCCTCAAGTGCGGCATCCTCGGCCAGCCGCCTGGCTACGGGCCAGGCGGCGCACCGTTTCCCGGACGCTGCCCCTATGTCGGCCTCAAGACCTTCCGACAGAGCGATGCCCGGCTCTTCTTCGGCCGTGACGCGCTCCTGCAACAGGTCCTCACGCGCCTGGCGGACGGCTTCGGGACCCCGCGCGAACGACGCTTCCTGGCACTGATCGGTGCCTCAGGCAGCGGGAAGTCGTCACTCGCGGCAGCCGGGCTACTGCCGGCCGTGTTCGAGTGGGGCGCTCTGCCCGACAGCACGCACTGGCTCTGCGTACAATGCCGTCCCGGGGCAAACCCCTGGGAGAGCCTCTGGGTGGCACTGGGCAATCACCCGCAGCTCGCCCCGCACCTGGCGGCTCTCAACGCTCTGGTCATTACCCCGGCGCAGGAAGGGCTGCGCCTGCACCTGCTGGCCCGCCTGGCCCTGCACGACCGACCGGACACGCACCGATTGATCCTGTTCCTCGACCAATTCGAGGAATTTTTTGCCCTTGAGCCGCCCAAACAAGATCCGGATGGTCAGCGCGCCCTGAGTCGCCAACGCTTCCTGGACAATCTGCTCTACCCCGCCACGGTCCCCGGCAGCCGCGTGCTGGTCGTCCTGACGATGCGCGCCGACTTCTTCGGTCACTGTGCCGCCCATGCCGGGCTGCGCGAGGCGGTTTCAGAGAACCAGTGCCTCATCGGCCCAATGACCCCGACCGAGCTGCGCGAGTCGATCGAGGGCCCCGCTCTGCTCTGCGGCTGCGAAGTGGAGCCCGCGCTGGTCGACCGCCTGCTGGACGATATGGAACATCAGCCCGGTGCACTGCCGTTTCTCCAGCACACACTATTCAAACTCTGGGAGGCCCGCGACGGTCGCCGGCTCACCGCCGCGGCCTACCGCATCATGGGGAGCCTGGAAGGCGCGCTGGACGCCCACTCCGAGGCCTTTTACGGCAGCCTGTCGGAAGATCGGCAGCGGCTCCTGCGCACCATTCTGCTCGACCTCATCCAACTCGGCGAAGGCGCCGCCGACACCAAGCGACGCAGGCCGCTCAGTCAACTCGCGTATGGCGACGTCAACACCATCCACCCCTTCATCGCGGAGTTGGCCAGTGCGCATCTGGTCGTCACCGATCAGGGAGCCGGTCAGGTACAGGTGGAGGTCGCCCATGAGACACTGATCACCGGCTGGAAACGTCTGCATGGCTGGATCGACGAATGCCGCGACGAGAAACGTCAGAAGGATCGCATTGAGATCGCTGCAAGTGAATGGGACGCCGCAGAGCTTGGGCAGCGTCCGGATTTCCTCTGGCGTGGTGCACAACTCGATAGTGCGGACTATGCCCTCGGCAGGTCCAGCCTGTCGCTCAATGAGCAGGCCACCCGGTTTCTGTACGCCTGCCGGGAGGAGCGCGCGCTCGAGGCCGCCCGGCAGCAGAGCGCCTTGGAGCGTGAGCACGAGAACCAACGGCTGCTGCAGGAGGCGGAAACGGCCCGGGCACTGGCCGAGGCCAGGGCGGAGCGTGAACGCAGTCAGCAGATCGAACGCCAGCATCAGGAGGAGATCGCTGCTGCCCAGGAGTTGGTCGGACGCGCGCAGGAACTTTGGCGCGATTTTGGCGCGACCGGCAATCAACACACCGACGATTGGCGATTGATGCGGCTCGCCGAGATCGAGGGTCTGTTGGTGGATGCCCTGACCCACGACCGAACGGCCACCGGCGCCGGTCCATTGCTCGCCGGCGTTCGCCGGTTACTGGTCGAGACCGGAATCAAGACCCAAGACCTCAACTTCGCTTCCATTTACCTGCAGAGACTCAAAGACTCGGCTGACCCGGGGTCCACCGGTGCACCCGATCTCGGTCAGGCACTGGAAGCTGCCTGGGCCGAGTCCGACCCGGCGCGTAACCTGTATGTGCGGCGACTGCGCAAGCAGGCACTCGACGGTTGTTGGATGCCGCCCTTGTGGACCCTCGGCGTTGCGCTGACTGCCTCCTTCCTGGGCGCGACAGGGGGGCTCATATTCTGGGTCATCTTCGCTGGAGCAGTAGCCACCCTGCTCCTGCTGCATCTGATCGCGGCACTCTTCGCGATCATGGCGGCGGCCGGCGACCAGGGACGCCTCACCTGGACCAAGGTCGCGGCCTGGACCCTGGTGTTCGTCGCGCCCGCGGCCCTGAACCCCGTATCGCTCTGGATCGCGCTCAGACTCCTTCACTCGATCGGCAAGGTCCGCATGCAGAAGCTGTTCTGGAAGACCATTGACAGCCGCACCCCGTGACACCCAAGAACGAGATCAAGACCATGAATGACACCCCTCATCAGGCCCCGGTCTCCAGCGTTATCGATGACCTCGAGCGGCAATTGGATGCCGCCCGCAACGAAAAGGCACTGGTGCGGGTCCCGGCCCTGCGCCGCCTCCGCAACGTCGTCCGCAGCTATCTCGTCCTGACCCTGGCGTGCTTGCCCCTCGGTGGCGTCGGTCTGAGGCAGACACATCGCCAGATCAGCGCCTTGGGTCCGGACCTGATCCCAAACCTGGCGTTTTTGCTCTCCGCGGCGCAGATATGGATCGGGCTCACTGTCTCTGCGTTTTCCGTGTTCGCGTATGCCCGGTTTCTGAAACAGCTTCGCCGCAACCATGTGCACGATGTCAGCCAGACGACCGCGCTATTTCTGCCTCTCTGGAACGTCATAGTGGTGGTTTCGCTCATTGGTATCATGTTATTGATGCCGATTCAATCGGCTACCCTCACGCCGCGGGCCCGTCAGTGGGGAGCCTATATCGGCCTGAGCGTGAGCGGCGTCGTGGTTGCAACGTACTTCGTCGGACGCCACTACGTGAAGAGTGCCCAGCGAGAACTCCCGACGCTCGTCGCGGCGGCGGGAGTCCAGGCACCGCGGGGGAATTACCGCAATTGGCGACCAATCGCTCTGGCGCTGCTCGTCGGCTCGCCCGCTGTTCTGGGGCTCGGTTATTGGCTGGGCGACGCGGTTAACCTCGATCCCGCGGCGACCCTGGATCACCAACAGTCCGTAAATGAGTTCCTGGCCAACACCTCAATGGAGATAAACCGCTCGCTGCCGACAGTCCTCAATGACGAACTGCGCCTGGACAGCACAGCCCCAGGCCCCGGCAGGGGTATGAGCTTCGTCTTGACGTTGGTGAATCTCGCCGTCGCCGACCTCAGTCAATCGGACTTGGATCAATTCGCGGTCACCCAAAAAGAACAGGCCGTCGTCGATTACAGGTCCAACCCTGACTTGGCCCGGTTCCGCGAGCTGCACGTCGGGTTGAGCTTCCTCTATCGGGACAAGAACGGGGACACCATAGCAACCATTCAGGTGTCACCGGACGAACTCTGACCGGTGCCAATCCGGAGGAGACGCGCTGCCGCCTGGGCGCCTGTCGACGGAATGGGTCTTTCGCAGTGCAACACTCTGAGCTGGACGGTTTAACGGGCTGGAACCATCGTTCTTCCCAGTCCGCAGGATGGCGGAACCGCTATCGCGTTCCGCCCAACGCGGGCTGTTCCAGGTCGTCAACCCCGTGGCCCAAACTGAGCCGACTGACCCGCGGCTGTGCCGGCGCCAGGCCGCAGCTCCGCCAGGATCTCCTCTGCCAGGGTGCGCAGCTCCGGGGGGGCACCGGCGAGGGCGTCCGCGGGCTCATCCGCCGCGGCGGCGCCCAACGCGAGGGCGAAGGGTTGCAGGAAGTCCGCCCAGGTGCCCGCCCCCATCAGATCCCTCAGAGACGACCCCAGGCCGATGTGTCGGCACTCGCGGGCCTGCTCCTTGAGCCGGTAGAAGGCATTCCGATCCCCTGCGGCGGCGGCCTGAGTCAGGCGATCAAGTGCTTGCAGCGCCAGGTCGCGGTTGCCGAGCCACAGGTGGGCCTGGAGCAGCAGGTGGGCATGCCCGAAGCCCTGGTTCACGGGCGGAGTCTCGGTCCCGGCGTCCTGCCTATCCGCGGCTTGGGCCAGCGCGACGGTCTGGCGGTAGGCCGTGCTCGCCTCCGAGTGTCGTCCTAGGGCCGCCAGCAGGCGTGCTAGGTTAACCACTGGATAGGGGTCCGAAGGGTCCAACTCGGCGGCGCGGCGGTAGGCCGCCTCCGCCTCGTCCGTGCGGCCGGGCTGCTCGCTCAGCAAGACGCCGAGGTTATTCCAGGACTGGGCGTCCTTCGGGTCGAGCTCGGCGGCGCGGCGGTAGGCGGCCTCCGCCTCGTCCGCGCGGCCGGGCTGCTGGCTCAGCAAGTGGCCGAGGTTACTCCATGAGCTGGCGACCCGCGGGGCTAGGTCCAAAGCACGCCGCACGACCATCTCCAGCCAGGCGTCGCGGTGATGTTGTGCAAACAGGTCCAAGGCGAGCGCGATAGCCCGGAAGTCCTTGCCAAAGCACCCGATGATCTGGGTATGGGCCAGCCTGGAGTCCGGGCAGTCCGGAAAGAAGTGGCCGGCCAACACGGCATCCCGCACGACGCTGGCGGCAGCCCCTTCGTAGTCTTGCTCCCACCGGTCATGCTCGTCGTGCAGTAGCCCAAGTAGGTTGCGGTATTCCGACTCGGTGAATGCCTTGGCCGCATCCGCGATTTGCTCCTTCTCCGGGAGTGTCAGCGACAGACTGGACTTCACCGCGGCGATCCAAAGCCCACAGGTGTCTTCCGTCAGATGGGGGCATAAGGCAAGGCGGGCGTCGAGGGCCTCAAACCGGGTCAGGTAGTCCTCGGCGGTGGTGAACTCCCGGTCCTCCCCGTCCAGCTCGAAAAGCTCGCCAAGGTCCGCACGGGTGCGGTCAGCCGTCCGGCGGGCGGCGCGGAAGACGGCCCAGTCCAGGCGATAGTGGTCGGCATGACCATCGGGCAAGGCGAAGCTCAAGGCCCGGGAGAACTCGAACTGTTCGCCGCGGCACAAGCGGCCCTGCCCGTGCTGGCTCGCCCGTTGGCGGGCCAGCACCGTCAGCTCGTCCCCGCTGTACCAGAGCCGCATGAATTCCACCAGCCAGGTGAGGCGCTGGCGCAGCCGCCGCGAGGCATAGCGCATCAGGTACCAGACGTTGAACAGGCGCTCGCTGGCCTGGTAGCCGGCGCGCTTGGTGCCCGCCAGCGCCGCCTTCTCCACCAGCCCCTCGGCCTCCAGCCGGCCCAACTGGCCGCTGACGGTGTTGGTGGCGATGCCGGATACCAGCCCCAGGTCCCGCGCCGAGATCGGCGCCCAATGCTCCATCAGGTGGGCGAGCAGCTTGCGGGCCTGGTCGGAGAGTGCCTCCATGCGTGCCTTGTAGAGCGGGGTCATGGTGTCCAGGAGACGCCGCAGATCGCTGTGGACGTCGTCTGCCCCGCCGGCCGCGAAAAGCTCGTAGAGCATGACGGTGGTGCGCGGGTTGCCCCCGGTGATGGCACGCAGGGCCTTGAGCCGCTCGGGGCGGGCGTCGAGGTTGCGGGCCATCTCGCGCTCGGCGTCTGCGCCCGTCAGTCCGCGCCCCGCACCGAAGGTCCGGGCGAGCGCCAGCATGGCCTGACGCATCTCGGCGACCTGGAGGGGGCGCAACTCCACCAGTTCAAAGAAGTCCCAGAAGGCGTCCTGGTAGGCGTGATCGGTCTCCAGCGACTGATAGCTGGCGCCGAGCCAGAAGATGCCGGGATCGTGGGAGAGCGTGCCGCGCAGCCGCCACAGGGGCGTCGCACCGCCGTCGACCTTGGCGGCCCTGGCCCCTGGCCCGGCCTTCTTGCCCTTGGCAGCCTTGGGCGCGCCGGGGTCGGCGGTCCCGGCCAGGTTGGACAGGAGCAGGTCGGTGCTGTCGATGAGCAGCAGCAGGCGCCGGCCGTTGGATCGCATCCAGTCCGCCAGGCTCTCCAAGGCGGCGGACTCCTGCGCGTCCGCCGGCAGCTCGCCGATACGGCGGATCTCGCCATCCAGCCGGGCCAGTTCATCGGTCGACGCACCCT
Organism: Chromatiaceae bacterium; assembly: GCA_013426805.1. Lineage (GTDB taxonomy): Bacteria > Pseudomonadota > Gammaproteobacteria > Chromatiales > Chromatiaceae > Thiodictyon. The sequence continues at coordinate 1,976 of JACDZG010000064.1, read as the reverse complement.
GGCGCTCCCTGGTATCGGCCAGGGCATCAAGCACATTGCGCCACAGTTCGGCCAGGGTGCTGACGGTGTATTGCTCTTCCGGGAAGGTGACCGGGACCCAGCGTTTTGAAAGCTCCGCATCATCCTCCACGGCGAGCGCCAGGCGGCGCAGCAGTGTGGTCTTGCCCATCCCCCGTGAGCCGGTGACCAGGACGTGCTGGGGAACGCGCCCGTCCGGAGTGGCGCGCAGCCGATCCAGCAGACCCTGAAGCTCACGGGTGCGGACCACGAAAATGGACCGCAGCTCGTCCGGCCCCCACAGGTGGGGGTTGTACTTGACGGTGGCGTTGAGTGCGACCCCTGCGGCGATGGCCGTTCTGAGCGGGACGGCGTCAACGGCCATGGTTGCGGCGCCAGTAGTCGCGCAGGATGAAGGAAGGGAATTGGATATGCTCACCGGAGGCGTCCAAGTAGCCGTCTTCCTCCAGACCAAGCATGGCCTGATCGAGCCGGGCCGCGCGCCGGTCCGGGTCCGGCTCCAGCTCGATGCTGCCGCCCAGGCCACCGGGAAGCGTCATATCGACCTTGCGCAGCCGGGACTTCCAGCGACCGACCGCCTCGCCCGCGCCACGCAGATGCCCCGCGATGGTCGGATCGGGAAAGGCGCGGTCCAGGGCATCGATAAAGCCCGCGGATGTGTCGACCCCGCCCAGGTCCACGAGCCTAGCAAGCAACCCCTGTCCGGCGGCCTCGTCCGCCAGCCGCTGCAACAGCGAGGACTTGCCCAGACGCCGCGGGCCGCTGAGCACGATGTGGTCCCCCTCCAGATAGCGCCGGAGATCTTGCCGCTCGCTCTCCCGGTCGAAGAAGGCATCCCCCTCCGCTTTGTTACCCAGTGCTATCGACATCGCTGCAGCCCCTTTGATAAAGGATGGCGATAGTATTGCGTCAATTTTGACGCACGTCAATATTAACGCATTCAGAACGACGATCACGCGGCAGTTCGAGTCCTTTCAGGCGGGACGGGAGCCTCTCGGAAGCGGATCGCATCAACCGGGTCCGGCACTGCTACCGGGAAGTAGCTGGCTTCATAGGCTTGGGCGAGGGTGAGCAGAATCTCAAACCGTTCTCCCTCGGGCGTGGTGGGTTCCGGTTCGCTGTCGAAGCACTGGGATATCTCCCGCATGGCGGCGCGGTAGTCGGCTTCTGTCAGACGGCAATCGCGACCTCGCCGTAGCGGAGCACGAGGGGATCATGGGTGAGCAGCCGCAGCGGTTCGGTGATCGCCTGCGCGACCAGCAATCGGTCGAATCGTTAGATGGAGGCCCGATGGGATGATCTCTGCCGCCTGCATCCGTCGCTGGAGCCGCTGGATTGGCATCGCGGTATCCTGGAGGAGCGCGAGCGGAGTTTTCAGGCTGGCTCAGACGCATTGTTGGATTGGGAGGAGGCGAAGCGAGTGATCCGCGAGCGGATTGCATGAAAGTCAAGATTCTTCGCTCGGCCACGGATGATCTGGTTGAAGGCTATCGCGTCTATGCAGTGATCGACTGCCGAAGGAATCCCACATGGGTACGACAGCGCTTGCCCAAATAAAGGGGTGAGGTTGCTCCATGCCCGAGCCCGGGCCCGAGTCCGAGTCCGAGTCCGACCTCTTTTCCAGAATGCCCCAGCAACGTTCGACCGCGTTATATTTCCTATAGTACGGCGGGTAGCACAACAACTGGATGGGGTATAGATTTCCTCGGAAATCCCCTAATGCCCCGTACGCTTAAGCCAGGCTTTGACCTGTTCGGGGTCCAACCCGCGTAAACGCTCCTCGGCGTCCAACCCGCGTAAACGCTCCTGCGGGTCTAACCTGCGCAAGATCTCCTCAGTGTCCAGCCCACGCAAACGCTCCTCAGTGTCCAGCCCACGCAAACGCTCCTCAGCGTCCAACCCGCGCAAACGCTCCTCAGTGTCCAGCCCACGCAAACGCTCCTCAGCGTCCAACCCGC